>NZ_MUKN01000136.1 GCF_001995175.1 Rathayibacter rhapontici | reverse complement strand
TGTGCAGCGGTGGGTCGCGGCGGACATCCCCGCCACCGGACCGCTCGCGACCTGGCGCGGCTCCGAAGGCGACCGCACCACGTGGACGTCCACCGTCGCCGCGCAGCCCACCGTCGCGACGTCGAAGGAACGCAGGCCGTCACCTTCGACGGCGGGGACTTCATGGCGTCCACATTCGTCCCCGGGGCGAGCTTCACCGCCTACTACGTCTTCCGGCTCGACAGCATCGGCACCGTGTCGCGCATCCT
>NZ_MUKN01000135.1 GCF_001995175.1 Rathayibacter rhapontici | reverse complement strand
CCGGAGCCGCGTCTCGGCGGCCGAGGACTTCATCGCCGCCCGCCGCGGCGCCGTCGGATCGCTCGCGCGCACCCGCCTCACCGAGGCCGCCCGCGCCTCGGAGTACGCGGCGCAGATCGCTGCGACCGATCCGCGCGAGGCGCTCGCCTCCGCTCAGCGCGCCTCCGCGCTCGCCGGCGAGGCGCTGCAGCAGGCCCGGTCGGACACGAGCGGGTACGCGTCGCCGACCGCCGCGGGCAGCCCCTTCGGCGGGAACACCACCGGAGCGTTCCTCGGCGGGATCCTCGTCGAGTCGC
>NZ_MUKN01000134.1 GCF_001995175.1 Rathayibacter rhapontici | reverse complement strand
GGGTGGCGGCCCAGGAGGGGAACGCGGCGCGGGCGCGGGCGACGGCTGCGGTCGCGGTGTCGGTGGTGCTGCTGCGGGGGGCGTCGTCCGCGGTGGCGGAGTCGGCGGGGGTCGCGGTGTCGATGGTCACGGTCACCTCTCGTTCCAAGGCTCGCCGGAGGCGGCGGGCGCGTCTGCCCACGTCCGGTACCCAGGGGGTGGGCGGCTAGACACGGCACGCGGGATTGCCGGGCGGGGTTGCGCGCGGGGCGGGTGGTGCGGCGCGGTTCCGCAGATGTTGCGGGAGAGGCGCGCGCTACCGCAACTTCGTGG
>NZ_MUKN01000133.1 GCF_001995175.1 Rathayibacter rhapontici | reverse complement strand
CGTCCCGGTCGAGCCGGCGCGCCCGCGGTGCCCGTCGAGCAGGTTCCCGCGCGGTCCGCCCCCGAGCCCGCCTCGGTTCCGACCCCGCCCGCCGACGCCGCTCCCTCCGCCCCGGTCCTGCCCGCGGCCGCCGAAGAGGGTCCGATCACCCTGCAGCGGATGAAGGACAGCTGGCCCGAGATCCTCGAGGTCGTGCAGAAGGCGAGGATGACCGCCTGGCTCGTCGCCTACACGGCGCAGGTGCGCGCTCTCAAGGACGACGTCCTCACCCTCTCCTTCCCGAGTCAGAACGACGTCGACTCGTTCAAGATGGCGGGCACGGCGGGGCAGCCCGGCGTGAGCGAGCACCTCCGTCAGGCCATCCAGCAGGTGCTCGGCCTCCGGGTGAAGTACATCGCCCGCGTCGAGCCGTCGGCCGCCGCGCCCGAGGCGGTCCGCGCGGCCGCCGAGCGCCGCCCGC
>NZ_MUKN01000132.1 GCF_001995175.1 Rathayibacter rhapontici | reverse complement strand
TCGGTGGTGGTGGCGGCAGAGGTGGGCGAGGTTGTCAGCGTCGGTTCGTCCCTGGCGCTGCCATTCGGTGCTGTGGTCGATGTCGCTATCGGTGGCGGAGCGGGTGCAGCCGGGGAAGCGGCAGGTGACGTCGCGGGTGGCGAGGGCGCGGTGGAGGTCGGCGGGGACGCGGTAGGTGGTGCGTCCGACGGAGAGGACAGCGCTGGTTTCGGGGTGGGTGAGGATGCGGGTGAAGGAGGGGGCGTCGGCGGCCAGGCGTCGGGCTGTTGTGGGGTCGATGGGGCCGTAGCCATCGAGGACGCCGGCCTCGTCCGATCGTCCGAGGAGGGTCATGACGGGAACGGTGACGGAGACGCGGGGGCGGATGCCCCGCGGGATCGCCGTCGCCGGCGAACCATCTGGTCTCGCCACGATCTCGCCGTCGAGCAGGAGCGCGGTGGCGACGTCGGCGCGCAGCTGCCCCAGGGTGCGCTGCTCCTCCGGCACCTCGTGCAGGCTTCGGGCGGCG
>NZ_MUKN01000131.1 GCF_001995175.1 Rathayibacter rhapontici | reverse complement strand
GACTACACGACCGCGACCAACGCGACCGTCCTCGCCGAGATCAACGCGGCGCTCGGGGCCGCCGCGACCGCGGACTCGTACGACGTCGTCAAGGGCGAGCACTACCCGGACTTCGCAGCCCGGCAGCGCACCCACTCGAACACCGGCACCGCCGGCATCGAGCAGTGGTCCGCGGTGAAGCTCGCCGCGAACAACGCCGGCGTGCAGCGCCTCGAGACGACCGACCCGGCGACCGCGTTCTACGGCATCGCCGTCGAACCGATCGCCCCCGGCCAGATCGGGCGCATCCTCCGCAAGGGACGCCTGTCCGCGCCCGGCCAGCTCCTCGGCTGGACAGGCGCCGCGGTCGCGCCTGGCGCGACCGTCTACCACTCCGACACCACCCCGGGCGCGTTAGCGACCACCGGAACCCGACCCGCGCTCACCGGCTACCTCGCCGGCTGGGCCACCCTCTAAGGAGAGAGACGACATGGCCGGCACGATCGTCAACGTCGATACCGACTTCGACCCCACCCTCCCCATGCCCACCCTGCACCTGCCCGTGACAGGGGC
>NZ_MUKN01000130.1 GCF_001995175.1 Rathayibacter rhapontici | reverse complement strand
GCGATCGCTCCGCTCGCCTCGCTCCCCTCCTCCGCGGCCGGCGCGCCGTCGCAGTGCGCGGACGCGCGGGAGCTGCTGGCCTCCGCACCAGGACTCGAGGGCGGCGATCCCGGCCATCTGATCGCCTGCGTCGACGAGGACCGCCGACGACTGACGATCCACAACCGCACGCCGGTGGTCTGGGCGATCGGCGATCCGTCGGTGACGGGGGTCGTCGATCAGGCGGGAGGCGTCAGCGGTCTGCTCAGCTCCCACGCGTCGCGCTCCGGACGGGGACTGCTGCTCGCCCCGGGCGCCTCCGCCTCGGTCTCGGCCGGACCGGGACGGATCGCTCCCCGGCCGGACCGCGAGGCGACCAGACTGCACCTCGCCCTGACGGCGATCGTCGAGGCGCAGGACGCCGCAGAGGCGACGCTGCCCCCTCGAGCGCCCCGCGCGGTGCTGCGGTCGGCCGCGCTCACCTGCGCCGTCGCACTGAGCGGCGTCGCCTCCGGGTGGGAGATCGCCTCGACGGCCGCGCTCGAGCGGGCCGCCTCGACGGCGGGATGCGCTCGAGCGTGGCGGTCAGCGGGATCGCGGGGCGCTCGCGGGACGG
>NZ_MUKN01000129.1 GCF_001995175.1 Rathayibacter rhapontici | reverse complement strand
CGGTCGATGCGGTCGAAGGCTCCATGCGTGTCGGGCGCGGGGAGGTGCAGGTGCAGAGTGGCCATCCCGTCGAGCTCTCCGTCGAGCCAGACGCCGCGGCGTGCGGCGCAGCGCTGGTGCCGGTCGGTGAGCGACTCCGGGTGCAGGCGCTCGCGCAGCGACCTGAGCCGGCGCCGCAGCTGCGGAGGAGTGCACTCCCGGGCGAGGGCCGCTGCGGCGTCGTCGAAGCGGCTCCGCACCTCGACCGGCAGATCCAGCGCGGCCCTGATGATCACGCGGGCGTGCTCGGGTGCGATCGCTGCCTCGCGCAGAGCCGTCAAAGTCTCCGGCAGCTCATTGACGAGCATCCGGCTCTCCTCCACGAGAACGCCGGCCAGGGACTCCGAGACCCGCATTCCGGTCGCGAGCTCGGCGATCAGGGCTCGCATCGCGGCCTCTTCGCGGTCGACGTGCGCCTGCACCCGGGGATCGACGAGCGCATCCGGGAGCGTCATCGCGGTGCGGCGGGCGAGCTCGATCAGCTCCGCCCGCTCGGCTTCGGCTCGCGCGCGGAACGCGTCGACCGCGCACGCGGCCCCGACAGCGGCCACGAGGGCGTCGTCGAAGCACTCGCGCACGCTCGGACCACCGCTAGCGGG
>NZ_MUKN01000128.1 GCF_001995175.1 Rathayibacter rhapontici | reverse complement strand
GCACCGCGACCTGCACGACAAGCAGCTGCTCGCCTCCGACGACGGCCGATTGGCGCTGCTCGACCTCGACACCGCGGCGCGGGCCGAGGCCGCGCTGGACCTCGGCAACCTGCGCGCGCACCTGCGGCTGCGCACGTCCCAGGGACTGCTGCCCGCCGCGTCCGCCGCATCGGCGACCGCCGTCGTCGACCGCGCCGCCGAGCGGGCCGGAGTGCCGCCGCACCGCCTCGAGGCGTACGAGAGCGCCGCGCGGCTCCGCCTGGCCTGCCTCTACCTCTTCCGACCGGCGTGGCGCTCGCTCGCCGCCCGATCGCTCGCACGCACCACCGAGAGGATCCTCGCCCCGTGAGACGATCGATCACGTCCCTGTTCCGCCCGACGACCGACACCGGCCCCACCGGTCAGGAGAAGCCCATGACCCGACGCGGTCCCGTCCTGCTCGCCGTCGGAGCGGCCGTCTGCCTCGCCGCGATCGCCGGGGGCGTCGTGACGGTCGCCGGCGCGATGCAGCAGCCGCAGCAGGTGACCGAGATCGGCTCGACGCCGATCGTCGGCCCGAGCCGCGCACCCGGCTCGGAGGCGACCCCCGGGAGCACGGCGCCCGCCACGGACCCGGCGGCACGGATCCCGCGGCTACGGACCCC
>NZ_MUKN01000127.1 GCF_001995175.1 Rathayibacter rhapontici | reverse complement strand
CGTTCCCGGATCTGGTCGGGGTGCTTGAGAGGGTCGTGTCGGGTGAGGTGTCGTAGCTGAGGACGGCGGAGATCAGGCCTTCCATGGTGGTTCCGGCACTGTCTTTGCCGTCCCATGGGTGGGTGATGGTTCCCGGTGTTGAGGAGGTTCCCGTGAAGGTGCGGGTCCGTCCCGCGGGGTCCTTCAGCGCGATCTGATAGTCGCCTGTCCCGGCGGCGACGGTGATGGGTTCGGTCTGACCCGCTGAGGGTGTGAACCGGTCACGCTCAGCGCGGACGATGTCCCAGCCGTCGCTGACTGTTCGGAGGTTGTCGAGGAGGAGCTTGCCGGTGGCCGGCTGAGATCCATTGCGGGCGACGACCACGCGCTGCAAGGCGATGGGCGAGTCGAGAACACCATTCCCGTTTCCGGCGGTGGCCGAGGCCGGAGCTTCGTGAAATCGATCGTCAGGGTCGCCCAGGACGTCGACCTCATCGCATCTACTCGATAGAGGAAGAGTTCGCCGGTCGCGTCGAGCACCTTCAGGTAGACGGTGTTGTAGGAGCCGTCGCCCTTCATGTCCAATTTCACTGCGGAGTAGGAACCCTCCGCGAAGGGAACCAAGGAACTCGAGCGGCCGATCTCTGCGTTGCCGCCCGACACGTCGTACGACATCTCCAGAGACGCTGCGCCTTCTGTCTGAGTAGCTCCGCGTGCCGTTGACGCCGTTCCCGCAACCCGGATCCACTGATCCGCCGCTTCGAAGCCCTCCGCCACAACCTCGCCCGCCCCAGGCCCCGCAACAACACTCGTCACGGATG
>NZ_MUKN01000126.1 GCF_001995175.1 Rathayibacter rhapontici | reverse complement strand
CCGACCTCGTCCCCGCCCTCGCCGCGCGCCTCGAGCGCCTCGCCGCGGCGCTCGGAGGAGCGGACGGGCCGCGCCGCTGCGTCGTGCACGGCGACTTCTCGGCCGACCAGGTCCTCGTCGGCGACGGCGTCCGCCTGATCGACTTCGACCGCGTCCGGATCGACGAGCCCGAGCGCGACCTCGGCGGCCTCCTCGCCGCCGAGCCCCGCGGATCCGCCCTCGGCCCCGCGCTGCTCGACGCCTACCGCCGCGCCGGGGGAGTGGTCGACCCCGAGGCCCTCCGCCGCCGCACCGCCTCGAGCCTGCTGCTGCGCGCCGTCGAGCCCTTCCGCACCGCCCGGCCGGACTGGCGCGAGAGCGTCGAGGCCGCCGTCGCCCGCGCCGAGGAGGTGCTCGCGTGCTGAGCGGTGTGCCCGCCGCGGTGATCGAGGACGGAGTGACGTGGACCGTCTCGCGCGCGTGGCCCGCTCCCGACGGCGCCGATCTCGAGGCGTCCGCCGAGGGGTCCGCCGATGTCCGCGGCGGCCACTGGAGCGCCGACCGCGGAGTCGAGCTGCTGCCCGCGGGGACCGACCGCCGCCTCCCCGCCCTCGCGCACGCCCGCCGCGAGGGAGCGGTCGTGGTCCACCGCCCGCGACGGCGCGCCGTGATCCGGGCGGCCGACGGCCGCAGCTTCCTCAAGGTGCTCCGCCCGCACGCCGCGCCCGCGGTCGTGGCGGCCCACGCGAGCGCCGAGGCGTTCGCCGCCGGATTCGACCTGCCCCGGGTGCTGCACCGCGACGACGATCCCCGAGGGTCTCGTC
>NZ_MUKN01000125.1 GCF_001995175.1 Rathayibacter rhapontici | reverse complement strand
TTGCGGGAGAGGCGCGCGCTTACCGCAACATCTGGAGGAGGGAGTCGGCGAGCAGGGGAGGGTGGAGAGGGGACGAGCGGTGACGCGCCTCGGGGCCGCTCAGGCCGCGCCGAGGCGCGTCACTGCGGAGGCGATCGCGCGGGTGGACTCGCCGTCCGGCCAGCGGAGGACGACGCCCTCGCCCGGGACGAGGCGGCCGATCGGAGCGGTCTCGGCGTGCGCCGCGCGCATCCGCCCCTGCCCCGGCCGGTCGGCGGTGAGCATCGCGAAGCCGGGGAAGCAGGAGAACCAGTCGGCGACCCCGGCCGCAGCGGGGCGGGGGACCGCGGCGACGTCGAGCTCGGCGGCGGTGCCGGACGCCTCGGCGAGCATGCCGACGGTGCCGACGAGGCCGGCCATGCTGACGTCCTTCGCTCCGTCGGGGGCACCTTCGCCGACGCTCGCCGCGAGGGAGCGCAGGACGTCGGGGGAGCGGCCGGACGTGGAGTCCCACTGGGCTCCCGCGTACCCGGGCCGCCAGGAGCCGCTGAGATCGGCGGTCAGGCTCAGCTCGTGACCGAGGGGGGCGGAGCCGGGGACCGGGCGGGAGGTGCGGCCCAACCCCGTGACGGACAGGGCGGCGGGGACGCCGAGCTGGGTGTGCCCGCCGAGCAGCGGGACGCCCCAGGCCTCCGACGCCGCGCGCAGTCCGCGCAGGATCCGGGCGGCGGAGTCGGCGTCGCGGGCGCCGACCGCGTCGAGCAGGCCCACCGGGTCCGCGCCCATGGCGGTCAGGTCGTTCACGTTCACGAGCACCGAGCACCAGCCCGCCCACTCCGGATCGCGCTCGACCATCGAGGGGACGATCGCGTCGCAGACGGCGATCAGATCGGAGCCGGGGACGGGGGCACCGTCGTCGCCGCGGAAGCCGGGGCCGCCGAGCTGTCCGGCGAAGGCCTCGAGCAGCGGTCCGAGGGAGGCCTTCGCCGTGCG
>NZ_MUKN01000124.1 GCF_001995175.1 Rathayibacter rhapontici | reverse complement strand
CGCCGCGACCGCGACGAGCGCCCGCGTCACGGCGACGTCGTCGTACGCCCCGAGGGCGACGAGCACGGCGCCGGACGCCACCAGGGCGGCCACCGACAGCAGGCCGGCGACCGGCACGGAGCGCCGGACGGCACGATCGTCGTCGCCGGCGGGCTCGGCGAGCGGCACCAGCGCCCACAGCCACAGGTAGAGGAGCACGCCGCCGCCGCCGAGCAGGGATCCGACGACCACGAAGAAGCGGGTGGAGGCGAGCGTCCAGCCGAGGTGCTCGGCGAGCGCGGCGCAGACACCGCCGAGGACGACCCGCCGGGGGCGTCGCAGCGGCGGCCGGACCGCGGTGCTCGAGATGCTCACACGAGCATCCAAACAGGTCGTCGGGGACCCGGGGGAGGAAACGAGGGTCGAGTCAGGGGATCCCCCGATGGTCGGCGCCTGTGGAGGAGCGGGACACTCTGAGCATGACAGCAGAGAGCACTCCCCCGCCGAGCGGCGGAGCGGACGGACCCGGCGCACCGGGGACCGCCGAGAGCGGAGCCGAGCAGCCCGCGCCCGAGGAGCAGGGCCCCGGCACCGGCACCGCGCCTCCCTCCGACAACCGCTTCTTCCTCTGGCTCCGCGGCCTCGGCCTCACCCGTCGCCCCGGCTGGATCGGCGGCGTCTGCTCCGGCATCGCCGAGCGCCTGGGGATCGACCCGCTGATCGTCCGCGGGATCGTCGTGGTGGTGGCGGTCCTCGGCGGCCCCGCGCTCCTCGTCTACGCGGCCGCCTGGCTGCTGCTCCCGGACGAGGACGGCGCGCTGCCCGTCGAGCAGCTCGTCGGCGGCCGGATCGAGCGGGTGCACGCCGGCATCGGCGCGCTGGTGCTCGCCTCGATGCTGCCGCTGGCGCAGGGTTTCTGGTCGCTCGGCGGCGCCTACACGGGCGCGGAGGCCTGGGCGCCCGCCGCCGGCCGCACGATCTGGACCCTCGTGGTCATCGGCCTCCTCCTCGCGCTCACCGTCTGGGTGGCGCGTCAGGCGGCCCGGTCGGGACGCACCCCGCACCGGAGGAGGCGCCCGCCGCGACCGGAACGGGTCCCGACTCCGCCCCCCTCTTCTCGCCGCCGCGTCCCGCCGACGTCCGGCCCGACTCCCCCGAGGACGTCGCCGAGTGGCGCGCCCGGCAGGAGGCCTGGCGGACCGAGC
>NZ_MUKN01000123.1 GCF_001995175.1 Rathayibacter rhapontici | reverse complement strand
GGTCGAGAACGTGATCGTGATCGGGGCGCCGCCGTCGACGGTGACCGTGAGGGTCTTCGGGGTGGTGGTGCAGTTCCCGAGTCGGCGGCCGAGGGTGTTGGCGACGGTGGTGGTGCCGTTCGGGCCGACGGTGATGCCGGAGATGTCCCAGCGCCCCCAGAGGTACCCGGCGAGCCCGCCTCCGCCGCGCCGGCTCCGGGTGACGCCGAGGATGGCCGCGGCCGCGGTGCCGGTCGCGGCGACGGAGGACGTCGCGCCGGTTGTGCTCGAGCGGATTCGCAGCGCGCGGCCGCGGCAGGTCGACGAGAAGCCGAGCATGTCGTGGCCGTCGGTGCGGAGCACGATCTGCGCGTGGTCGGCTACGAGGTTCTCCGGGTTCGTGCTGATCCAGGGGGTGTCGGCATAGTTGACGTGCAGGGCGTTCGTCTCGGTGCCGTTCATGTTCACGGTCGAGGACTGCCCAGACCCGAGGGCCTGGATCTCGATCTTCCCCGTCGCGAGGACGGAGATGACCCGGCAGTTGATCAGATCGTGGCGGATCGGAGCGGCGAAGTCGGCGTTGTCGTGCACGTACCAGGACTCGAAGTTCGAGACGAGGGTGGTGCTCTCGAAGCGCTCGTAGATGCCGGACGAGGAGCCGTAGCCCCACGCCCGGTCGGCCGCCCACACGTTGGCGACGCTGAGGCCGGAGCCGGGGTTTGCCGTCCGCCACGCGCGCATCCCGGCGTTGCCGAAGTGCTCGATGTGGCAGTTGACGATGTCGTGGCGAGCGTTGGGTGACTGGCCGGAGTTCTCCGAGTGCACCGCGTAGCGGCCGTTGCGCATCAGGATCGTCAGGTTGGTGAGCTTGGCGCCGTCCTTGAGCCAGAGCGTCGACGTGTTCTGGTGCCCGTCGCCGACCGAGTCCGGCTGCGACCCGTCGAGGATCGCGACGGCTCGCTCGGTCCCGAGGAGCTCGACGTTGCCGGGGACGACCCAGTCGGTCTCCGTGTAGACGCCGGGGTGCACGACGATCACGTAGGGGCGCGTCTTGGCCGCGAAGCCGAGAGCGTTGATCGCGTCGACGGCGAGCTTCGGCGACGCGTACTCGCCCGCACCCGGGGTGGGGCGCGCGCGCATCACCTTGACGGGCACTCCCGGGAACCGGGCCGCCCACCGCTCGAGGATCCACGCGGGCACGTTGCCGCTGTGGTCGAGCGCCAGCTCCCCCATGCG
>NZ_MUKN01000122.1 GCF_001995175.1 Rathayibacter rhapontici | reverse complement strand
CGCAGCGGTCGCAGCGCGCCCGAGCACCGGCGGCTCGAACTACACCGCACCCGCACCCTCCGCGGGCGGCGGATCGACCGCGGTCAGCGACTCCGGCTGGGTGGAGCCCGTCAACGGACGGATCACCGGCACCTTCGGCCCGCGCAGCAGCCTCTCGACCGGCGGCGGCTCGACCAGCTCCTATCACCGCGGCACCGACCTCGCGGCCCCGTGCGGCACCCCGATCTTCGCGGCGCACAGCGGCACGGTCACCTACGCCGGTGTCTTCGGCACCTACGGCAACTGGATCGAGATCAACCACGGCGAGGGCGTCAGCACCGGCTACGCCCACATCATCGCGGGCGGCATCTACGTGCGCGTCGGCGAGCGGGTCGAGGCGGGCCAGCAGATCGCGGCCGTCGGCTCCACCGGCGCGTCCACGGGCTGCCACCTGCACTACGAGACCCGCGTCAACGGCTCCGCCGTCAACGCCCAGCCCTTCATGGCCGCACGAGGAGTGACACTTGGTTGACCCCCGCACCACCGCTCGGAGCTTCACCCCGGCACCGCGGGAGCGTGCCTGGAAGGGTCGCCTCCCGATCGCGGTGTCGGCCGCCTTCGCCGTGACGGCGATCACGGCCTCCTTCGGGCTCACGCCCGCGACCGCCGACGATCCGAAGTACCCCTCGTGGGACGACGTGCAGAACGCCAAGCTCGACGAGGCCGCGAAGCAGGCCGAGATCGACTCGATCACCGGGCTCGTCGCGGGGCTCCAGACCGCGGTCGACGAGGCCTCCGTCGAGGCGATGCGCAAGGCCGAGACCTGGCGTCAGGCGACGGATGCGCTCGCCGCTGCCGCGCAGACCGTCACCGATCTCGAGGACCGCACCGTCGAGGCGTCCTCGAAGGCGCAGACCTCGAGGATGCGCGCGGGCCTGCTCGCCGCCCACCTCTCCCGCGCAGCGGGCGGGGACCTCTCGATGAGCCTCGTCGCGCGCGGCGAGGACGCGGGCGACCTGCTCTACCAGCTCGGCGCCATGTCGCAGCTGTCGGAGCAGTCGCAGAAGGTCTACGCCGACGCGCTCGCCGACAAGCAGCTCGCCGAGTCGCTCGCGCAGCAGGCCGACGTCGCGGTCGAGGAGCACCGGAAGCTCTCGGACGAGGCGGACCGCGCCCGCGCGACGGCCGACTCCGCCGCCGAGTCGGCCCGGTCGGCCCTGGCCGTGCAGGAGGCGAAGTCCTCCGAGCTCATCGCGCAGCTCGTCCTGCTCAAGGACTCCACCGTCGAGGTCGAGACCGCGTTCCTCGCCGGTGAGCAGCAGAAGCGCGCCGAGGCGGCCGCTGCCGCCGCCGCGGCGCGTGCGCAGGCCGATGCCGAGGCCGCGGCCGAGGAGGAGGACTCGCGTCCCGCTCCCGTGACCGCTCCGTCCGTCACCGCGCCGTTGAGGCCGGCCGCCCCCGTGCAGCAGCCGCCCGTGCAGCAGCCGGCACCCGTCCGGCCC
>NZ_MUKN01000121.1 GCF_001995175.1 Rathayibacter rhapontici | reverse complement strand
GTCGGCTTCGCGGGGTGGTTGCGTTGCCAAGAGCGTCCTGCGTACGGCTAGGACGGATCGCGCGCACGCGATCCGTCCGTTCGCCTCGCCTGCGGCGACGGCCGGCGATGGCGGCGTGCCGCGGTCGGCTCTCCGAGGTGGCTGCGTTCTCGGGAGCGTCTTGCGTACGGCTGGAACGGATCGCCGGCACGCGATCCGTCCGGTCGCCTCGCCTGCGGCGAAGGCACGGCTCGGGCGGTTCGGGGCGGGCGGCTCTGCCCGCTGAGTGCCTCGGGGGATCGGGTGGCGGCTGGGAAGACGCGGCGAGCGGACGGAGGGTCGGGCGGCGCGCGTACGATGGGCGGGTGCCAGCAGTGAATCTGGGTCTCCCCAAGGTGCCCGTGACCCTCGCCCCCCGCCGCAAGTCCCGTCAGATCAAGGTCGGGAAGGTGCTCGTGGGCGGTGACGCGCAGGTCAGTGTGCAGTCGATGTGCACGACCCCGACGACGAACATCAACGCGACCCTCCAGCAGATCGCCGAGCTCACGGCCTCGGGCTGCGACATCGTGCGGGTCGCCGTGCCGAGCCGCGACGATGCGGAGGCGCTGCCGATCATCGCGAAGAAGAGCCAGATCCCGGTGATCGCCGACATCCACTTCCAGCCCAACTACGTCTACGCGGCGATCGATGCCGGGTGCGCCGCGGTCCGCGTGAACCCGGGCAACATCCGCAAGTTCGACGACCAGGTCGGCAAGATCGCCGCTGCGGCGAAGGCCGCGGGCGTCTCGATCCGCATCGGCGTCAACGCCGGCTCCCTCGAGCCGAGCCTGCTGCAGAAGTACGGCAAGCCCACCCCCGAGGCGCTCGTCGAGAGCGCCGTCTGGGAGGCCAGCCTCTTCGAGGAGCACGACTTCCACGACTTCAAGATCTCGGTCAAGCACAACGACCCCGTCGTCATGGTGCAGGCCTACCGCCAGCTCGCCGAGCGGGGCGACTGGCCGCTGCACCTCGGCGTCACCGAGGCGGGACCCGAGTTCCAGGGCACGATCAAGTCGGCGACGGCGTTCGGCATCCTGCTCGGCGAGGGCATCGGCGACACCATCCGCGTGTCGCTGTCCGCTCCGCCCGCCCAGGAGGTGAAGGTCGGCCTGCAGATCCTGCAGTCGCTGAACCTCCGCGAGCGCAAGCTCGAGATCGTCTCGTGCCCGAGCTGCGGTCGCGCCCAGGTCGACGTCTACACGCTCGCGAACGACGTCACGGCCGGCCTCGAGGGCATGAGCGTGCCCCTGCGCGTCGCCGTGATGGGCTGCGTCGTGAACGGGCCCGGCGAGGCCCGCGAGGCCGACCTCGGAGTCGCGTCCGGCAACGGCAAGGGCCAGATCTTCGTCAAGGGCGAGGTCATCAAGACCGTCCCCGAGGCCGAGATCGTCAAGACGCTCATCGAGGAGGCCAACCGTCTGGCCGCCGAGATGCCCGCGGACGACACCTCGACCGGGGCCCCGGTCGTCACCGTCGGCGCCAACTGAGTCGGAGCGGGGCGCGGTCGTCGTGGTCCGCCCCGTCCTCCGCCTCGCGCTGACCGTCGTCGTCGCG
>NZ_MUKN01000120.1 GCF_001995175.1 Rathayibacter rhapontici | reverse complement strand
CGACGCGGCCGCGGTCGGCGCCGCCGCCCTGGTGCTGCAGCGGGCCCTCTCGCCGCGCGGCCCCCGCGGTCCGCTCGGGGGATCCGGCCCGATCGGCGCCGATCTCGGCTACGGTGGTCCACGCGAAGGGGAGTAGTTCCCACCGCCTGCTCGGCAGGCGACGAGGCGCGTCGACATGCTGGTCCGGGACGATCCGGACCCGGCGCTCCACCCGGATCCGCACGGAACCGGGCGAACGAGACCTTCGGTCAGTCGACGCACGTCCTGACCGGTCCCTCTCGCGCGGGTCGGCGGGCCCGAACCCAGGAGATCCCATGGTGAGAACCGCCCAGGACCCCGCTCCCCCCAGCCCCGCGCAGATCCGCCGCTGGCGCCGCTACCTCGCCGACGAACTCGCCGAGGCCGCCACCTACCGCGACCTCGCCGGTCGCCGCTCGGGCGAGGAGCGCGAGATCCTGCTCGCCCTCGCCGCAGCCGAGGGCCGGCACGAGGAGCACTGGCGCAGACTGCTCGGCTCCGCCGCGGAGCCGTCGCCGCGCCCGGATCTGCGCACGCGCGTGCTGGGCTTCCTCACCCGCCGCTTCGGCTCGGTCTTCGTGCTGGCGCTCGTCCAGCGCGCCGAGGCCCGCTCCCCCTACGCCGACGACGACGACGCGACCGAGGCCATGGCGGCCGACGAGCGGATCCACGGCGAGGTCGTGCGGGGACTCGCCGAGCGCGGCCGCACCCGCCTCTCCGGGACCTTCCGCGCCGCGGTCTTCGGCGCCAACGACGGCCTCGTCTCGAACCTCGCCCTCGTGCTGGGCGTCGGGGCGAGCGGAGTGGCCACGAGCGTCGTGCTGTTCACCGGCCTCGCGGGGCTGCTCGCCGGCGCGCTCTCGATGGGCGCGGGCGAGTTCGTCTCGGTGCGCTCGCAGCGGGAGCTGCTGAGCGCCTCCTCCCCCGACCTCGACACCAACCGCCTCGTCCCCGACCTCGACGTCGACGCGAACGAGCTCGCCCTCGTCTACCGCGCGCGCGGCATGACCGAGGCCGAGGCGAACGCCCGCGCCGAGTTCGTCTTCACGGGGCTCCGCGGCGGAGTCGCGGCCACCTCGCCGATCACGGTCGGCGGCCCGAAGGCCGACCCGTCGATCGACGAGCACGAGTCGATCGGCACGGGCATGGGCGCCGCGCTCTCGAGCTTCTGCTTCTTCGCGTCGGGGGCGATCATCCCCGTGCTGCCCTACCTGCTGGGCCTGTCCGGGATCGCCGCCGTGATCCTCGCCGCGATCCTGGTCGGCATCGCCCTGCTGGCCACCGGCGCGGTCGTGGGACTGCTCTCGGGTGCGCCTCCGCTCGCCCGGGCGCTGCGCCAGCTCGGCATCGGCTACGGAGCGGCGCTCGTCACGTACCTGCTCGGGCTGCTGTTCGGAGCCTCGGGGGTCTGACCGCCGTCAGTCCTCCGCCTGCTCCTCCTCGCGCGGGGCCGGACGCCCGCGCCAGCGCAGCGCCGCGACCCCGATCGCGATCAGCAGCGAGAACGGCAGCGAGCCCAGCAGCGGGATCGACGCGTAGTAGAGGATCTGCCGCTGGACCCACTCCGGCGACGGGGTGTCGGAGTCGCCGTAGTAGGGGGCGGGCGGCGAGGAGTAGCCGATCGAGAGGATCGCGAAGCCCAACGCGGTGCCGGCGAGTCCCGCGAGCAGCAGCACCAGGAGCCAGGGGTTCCGCAGCAGCGGGGCGTCGGGCTCGGACGCGATCACCGGGGCGGACGGAGCCTCCGGCTCGACGTCCTGCGCGGGCGGCCGGGCCTCGGAGGGCAGGCGCACCGCCTCCTCGGGCCGCGCGGACCCGGCG
>NZ_MUKN01000119.1 GCF_001995175.1 Rathayibacter rhapontici | reverse complement strand
GAGCGGCCGCGCTTCGTCCTTCAGACCTCGGTGCCGAACCCCCGCTCGCGGTGGCGGCGGCTGACGTCGCTCGTCGGCGGCCTCGTGCCGCGCCGGGCGAGGGGCTGAGGTGGCCGCGGCTCCCGCGGCCGTGCACGCCGACGGCCCGCCACGTAGGATCGGCGGGCGGGTGATCTCGCAGAGCCTCGGGGCGGCTCGGACCGTTGGGCCCCGCGCCACGCACCTCGACCGCCTGTGAAGGACTCCGCCATGACCCGACCCCTGTCCCCCCGGATCTCCCGACGAGCGCTCCTGCTGTCTCGGCCGCCGCCGCAGGAGTCGGAGCGACCCTCGTCGTCGCGTCGCCGGCCTCCGCCGCCCCGAACTACTCGGTGATCCCCCGGCTGCCCGGCGAGATCTCGCGCACGGACACCGTCGTCTCGCGGGTGGGCAAGAAGAAGTACGAGGTCGTCGACGTCATGATCTCGGGCGATCGCGCCCGGCTGTTCGTCCCGCACTCGGCCAAGCCGGGCACCGCGGTCTCGATGATCTGGTACTACCACGCGAGCGGGAGCAACTACGCGGCGCTGTCCGGTGCGTACCAGTACTCCGCCGACCAGGCCGTCGACCAGGGCCTCGTCTCGATCTGCCCCAACTACGGCGGCTCGCTCTACACGAACCCCGTCGCGCTCGCCGCTCAGACCAAGGCGGCGACGTGGGTGTCGTCGGTGTGGACGGTCTCGGCCAGCCTGCTCCGCTCCAACTCGGGCGGCGGCACGCTCCTCGCCTGGGCGTACGGCAAGCGCATGGTGCCCGCGATCCGCGGGGCGTACCACGCGAGCGGCTCGTTCGACATGGAGGACCTGGCCCGCCGCGATCCCTCGCGCGTCCTGGCGATCTACGGGAACGACCCGGCGGCCCTCCGAGCCGCCAACCCCCTCCGCCTGCCCGAGTCCGCCTGGGCGGGCGCGCGCCTGCGCGTCACCGGCTCCTCCGAGGACGAGCTCGTGCCCCTGGAGCTGCACGGCGGCCGCTTCTACCGCCGGGCGCTGCCCCTCGCGAAGGAGGCGACCATCGTCGCCCACTCGGGCGAGAACAGGGAGAACGGCCACACGGTGCCCTCCTCCACCAACGCCGACATGCTCACGACCTTCCAGCGCTGGCTGCGGGAAGGCCCGGCCTGATCGATGGCGGAACCGGCACCCCCTCGGATCCTGAGTGACACCTGGTACGGACGGGTCGTGGGCGCGGACGTCGCCGGCACGAACACGAGTGCGCTCCGCCGCTGGCGGACCACGCTGCGGATGTGCCTGCGCAGCCGCGACTACGACCTCGTGCTCACCTCTCAGGGGACCCGTCGGATCGGCGGGGTCGTCGTGCTCGCGGGCTTCCTCGCCCTGACCGGTCGGCGCAGGCTCGTCCTGACCGAGTTCATGCCGAGCACGGTCCGTCCGGGCCTGAAGGGCGCCGCGGCCGTCGGCCTCTACCGCCTCCTGCTGGGCCGCGCGGTCGCGCGCGTTCAGGTCATGACCGAGTGGGAGCGGGAGGAGTACGGCGAGCGCTTCCGCATCCCGCCCGAGCGCATCGTGCACGTCCCCTTCTACTGGTTCGACGACCGCGTCGCGCCCGCCGAGGCCGCGGCGCGCAGCGGCGCGATGGCGTCCGGGCGCAACTCCTGCGACTGGGAGACGTTCTTCTCCGCCCTCGGCGAGCAGGGCGTCCCCCTCACCGCGGTGTGTGATCGCCGCGACGCCGCGCGTGCGCACCGGGCGGCGACCCCCGGCAGCACGGTGCTCGTCGAGGTCCCGCGCGAGGAGCACGACCGGCTCCTCTCCTCCAGCGAGCTCTACGTCCTCGCTCTGAAGGACACCCGCAAGAGCACCGGGCACGTCCGCCTCGCCTCGGCGGCCACGCGGGGCACCCCGGTCGTCGCCTCGGACGTCGCGGGGATCCGCGGCTACGAGCACCTCGCGGTGGCCGTCGTCCCGCCCGGGCGGCC
>NZ_MUKN01000118.1 GCF_001995175.1 Rathayibacter rhapontici | reverse complement strand
GGGGCTGCGCCGCCTGGGCCGCACCGAGGCGATCACCGAGCTGCTCGACTTCGGCGTCTCGCCGCACGCTCCCGGTCAGGGCGCCCTCGCCATCGAGGTGCGCGACGAGGAGCCGTCGGACGAGCTGCGCGCGGCCCTCGCGGCCGTCGAGCACCCGCCGACCCGCGCCGCGATCACCGCCGAGCGCAGCCTGCTGGCCGCGCTGGAGGCCGGCTGCGCCGCTCCGATCGGCGCGACGGGGTCCGTCGTCGGCGACGAGGTGGTGCTGCACGGAGTGGTCTTCGCGACCGACGGCACGGCGTCCCTCTCGCAGGAGGTCCGGCAGCCCATCGGCGACGGATCCCCGGACGAGGGTCGACTTCGTTCGGATTCGCAGTATGGTGGTCGCGAACTGCCCGTCGTCGAAGCCGCGTTCCGTTGCGGCTCGCTGCTCGCTGACGCGCTTCTCGGTGCGGGTGCCGCCCAACTCGCACCCCTGGGAGCCTCGTCGTGATCGTGCCCGCCGCCTACTCCCAGTGGGAGAAGCCGTTGCAGGGCTGGCGCGTCCTCGTCCCCCGCGGAGGCCCGTGGGGGGACGGCGTCGCCGCCGCCCTCCGCGCGAAGGGCGCCTCGCCCGTCGTCGCTCCGATGATCAACTTCGCGCCGACCGACGACTTCCCCGCGCTCGAGCGGGCGCTCGCCGACCTCGAGGGCGGCGCCTTCGACTGGATGACCGTCACGAGCGCGACCACCGTCGACGTGCTCTCGCTCCTGCGCACGACGGTGCCGCCGACCACCCGCATCGCCGCGGTCGGCGAGACCACGGCCGCCGCGCTGGTCGCCGCCGGCTACGCCGTCGATCTCGTGCCGTCCGAGGACAACTCCGCCCGCGGCCTCCTGGCCGAGTGGGAGGAGGCGACCGGCGGCAAGCACCCCCTCCGCGTCCTCACGCTGCGCTCCGAGATCGCGAAGCCCCTGCTCACCGAGGGCCTCACGCGCATCGGCCACGACGTGCGCTCGGTGGTCGCCTACCGCACCGTCGGAGTCCCGGTCGAGGACCGGGTCGTGAACGACGTGGCGAGCGGCGCGGTGCACGCGATCCTCGTCACCTCGGGCAGCGTCGCCGAGCAGGTGCAGCAGCAGCTCGGCCCCGTGCCGGAATCGACCCTCGTGGCCGCCATCGGCCCGCAGACCGCCAAGGACGCGCGCGCCTCGGGCCTGCGCGTCGACGTCGTCGCCGACGAGCGCTCGGCGTCGTCCCTGATCGAGGCGGTCGCCCGCGTGGCCACGGAGCGCGCGAGCCGCTGAGCCGCCGGTCCTGCCTCCGGCCGCATCGGCCAGGAGCAGGACACCGGCTGACAACACGAGCAGCCGCCTCTCAGCCGATGTCCTGCTCCAGCGGCCGCCCCTCCGCGCCGGTTTAGGCTGGAAGCATGACCGCCATCCGTCCGCGGCGACTCCGTACCACCCCGGCGATGCGCCGGCTCGTGCAGGAGACCCGCATCCACCCGGCCCAGCTCGTCCTCCCCCTCTTCGTCGCCGAGGGCATCACGGAGGCCCGTCCGATCGGGTCGATGCCCGGGGTGATGCACCACTCGCTGGACAGCGTCCGCGGCGCGGTGACCGAGGCGGCCGACGCCGGTCTCGGCGGCGTCATGCTCTTCGGCGTGCCGACCACGCGCGACGCGGTCGGCTCGGGCGCGACCGACCCCGACGGGATCCTCAACGCCGCCACCCGCGCGGTCGTCGAGGAGGTCGGCGACGCGCTGGTCGTGCAGACCGACCTGTGCCTAGATGAGTTCACCGACCACGGGCACTGCGGGGTGCTCGACGAGCACGGCCGGGTCGACAACGACGCGACCCTCCTGCGCTACGAGGAGATGGCGCTCGCCCAGGCCGAGGCCGGCTCCCACCTGCTCGGCCTCTCGGGGATGATGGACGGCCAGGTCGGCGCGATCCGCGGGGCGCTCGACGAGTCGGGCCACCTCGACACCGCGATCCTCGCGTACTCGGCGAAGTACGCGTCGAGCTTCTACGGGCCCTTCCGCGAGGCGGTGCAGTCGACCCTCGAGGGTGATCGCCGCACGTACCAGCAGGATCCGGCGAACCGCCGCGAGGGACTGCGCGAGGCGACGCTCGATCTCGCCGAGGGCGCCGACGTCGTGATGGTGAAGCCCGCCATGAGCTACCTCGACGTGCTCGCCGACGTCGCCGCCGTCTCGGACGTGCCCGTCTGGGCGTACCAGGTGTCGGGGGAGTACGCGATGATCGAGGCCGCCGCCGCGAACGGCTGGATCTCGCGCGAGCCGGCGATCCTGGAGTCGGTGACGGGGATCCTCCGCGCGGGCGCCGACGCCGTGCTGACGTACTGGGCGGTCGAGATCGCTCGCGATCTGCTCAA
>NZ_MUKN01000117.1 GCF_001995175.1 Rathayibacter rhapontici | reverse complement strand
GGCCGCGAGCCGGCCGGCGGCGAGGGCGGGGCTCGCCGAGGTGACGAGGGCGACGCGGGTGCGGGGCAGGGCCGCGAGGAACGCGACGGCGCCCGGGATCTCGACCGTCCCCTCCGTGTGCTCGAGCTCGTAGGCGTTCAGCTCGGCCACGATGCCGGCCACGTCGCTGCCGGGCGGGGCGAAGCGGCGCACGCTGTCCTCGGCCCGCACGCCGTGCACGGAGGCGAGGATCATCGCGCGGTCGAGGCCGAAGCGGTCGGCGAAGGAGCGCCAGATGGTCTCGACGACCGCGGTCGAGTCGACCAGCGTCCCGTCCATGTCGAAGAGGGCGGCGCGGGCGCGGATCAGGTGCGGCATGCCCCCATCCTGGCCCAGGAGGCGCGCGCGGCTCAGACCAGCCGGTTCTCGTACGCGTGCACGACGATCTGCACGCGGCTGCGCAGCCCCAGCTTCACCAGGATGCTGCGCACGTGCGTCTTGACCGTGGCCTCGCTGATGAAGGAGGCTCCGGCGACGGCGGCGTTGCTCAGGCCCTTCGCGACGAGGGCGTAGATCTCGCGCTCGCGCGGCGAGAGGGCCGCGAGGACCTCCTCCGGGCGGCGCTCGCCGTGGACGTGCGCGAAGCGGCGCACCAGGCGACCGCGGCGACCGGCGGGGCGTCTCCCGCGGCCACGGCGCGCACCGTCGCGAGCAGCTGCTCCGGGGTCGCGTCCTTGGTGAGGAACGCGCTGGCGCCGGCGCGCAGCGAGCGGAACACGGCCTCCTCCTGCCGGAACGTCGTCAGGACGATCACCTGGGGGCCGCTCGTGCGCTCGGCGCCCTCGCCCCCGGTGATCCGCCGGGTCGCCTCGAGCCCGTCGAGCAGAGGCATGCGGATGTCCATCAGCACGACGTCGAGCGGCTCCCGGTCCACGAGCGCGAGCGCTGCCTCGCCGTCGTGCGCGGTGCCCGCGACGACGAGGTCGGGCTGCGACTCGAGCAGCATGCGGAGTCCGTGGACGAACAGCTCCTGGTCGTCGACGACGGCGACGCGGATCGGTGCGCTCACGCGTGGGCCTCCCGGCGCTCGAGGGCCGCGGTGGCGGTCGGGAGGAACGCGGTGACGAGGAACGATCCGTCCGGGTCGGGGCCGGCCGTGAGCCATCCGCCCGCCAGCCGGGCGCGGTGCTCCATCCCGGCGAGGCCGAAGCCCCGACGGACCGGGTGCGCGGCGGGGGCCGCGCGCCCGGGCGGCTCGCGACGGCGAGGAGGAGGCCCGGGCCGTCCCAGGTGAGCGAGACGGAGGCGTGCGGCCCGGCGCCGCCGTGCTTGAGGACGTTGGTCAGGCTCTCCTGGACGATGCGGTAGACGGCGAGCTGTTGCGCGGGTGCCAGGCCGGCGGGCTCGCCGAGCTCGCGCAGCTCGACCTGCACGCCGGTGCCCTCGAAGCGGCGGACGAGGTCCGGCAGATCGGCGAGCCCGGGCTGCGGGCGGTCGGTCTCCTCGGTGAGCCCCTCGATCAGACCTCGGAGGTCGACGAGCGCCGACCGCGACGTCTCGGCGATGCGCAGGAGAGAGGTCTCGGTCGATCCGCTGCCCGCCTCCGCCTCCGAACGCCGGAGGAACCGCGACCCGTCGGCCAGCGCGATCACCACCGCGAGGGAGTGCGCCAGCACGTCGTGCACCTCCTGCGCGATCTCGCTGCGCTCCTTCAGCGCCCGCAGCTCGTAGCCCGCGATGAGCAGCTCGCGCTCGGTGCTCTCGATCCGCTCGCTCGCGGCCTCGGTGCGCGCGGCGAACTGGAGGGCCGTGCCCGCCGTCCAGCAGACCGCCCAGAGCAGCGCGTGCACGGCGGTGAGGCTGAGCGCCCAGCCGAGCGCGAGCTCCGGGTTCTCGAAGGTCTCGCCGATGCCGATCCAGCTGAGCCAGCCCGCCGAGAAGACGAGCGAGAAGCCCACGGCGGTCGACCACGCGACGCCGACGAGCAGGGTGCCCCAGCGCAGGCGCGTGCCGGCCCGTCGGGCGACCACGAACGCCACCACGAGGCAGCCCTCGAGGATCGGCCAGGTGGTGGAGTCGGCGCCCGGCAGCCGCACGAGCTGCAGGAGCGGGACGGCCAGGACGAGGGCGAGGGCGACGGACGGGCGAGCGCTGCTGAGGCCGATCGCGAGGGCGACGGGGCCCAGGAGGACGGCGAACGCGAGCGCGGCTCCCGGAGCGGCGAGCCTGCCGATCTCGGCGGTGATCCAGAACGCGGCGAACAGCGCGGCCAGCAGCGGGGCGAGCGCGACGAGGAGCGGGCGGGAGCGGCGCGGCGTGGACATGGCCTCACCGTAGGCGAGCACCCCCGCGTCGCGCCCTGCCCGAGGCCCGATCTCCTCCCTCGTGATGAGGCCCGCCCTCATCGCCCTCTCATCGGATGCTCGCCGGGCACGCTCAGGCGGCCGCGGGCTCCGCGACGCTAGCCTTCAGGAGGACTGCGGGCAGGGAGCCCGACGGGGATGCGGAGTGCGCCATGACCGACGAGAACGAGAACACGGCGGCCGGGTCGACCGCGGGCGGCGGCGAGGCGCAGGCCTCGTCCGGACCGCGGGCCGGCTGGTACCCCGACCCCGCCGGATCGCCGCGGCAGCGCTGGTGGGACGGGACCGGCTGGACGGACTCGCTCCGCGACGCCCCGGC
>NZ_MUKN01000116.1 GCF_001995175.1 Rathayibacter rhapontici | reverse complement strand
GACCTGCAGGGCCGCGACGCCGAGCCCGGCGCCGACCGCGTCGCGATCGCCTGGACCTCGTCCGACGACGCCGTCGTCAGCGACACCGACGCCCCCAGCGGCAGCACCACGGAGGGGGTCGCCGACGTCGTCGAGAAGGGCGCGGTCGTGCGCGGCGCCGCCGACGCCTCCGTGACGCTCACCGCCATGATCAGCCGCGGCTCCGCGACCAGCACGGTGGCCCTGCCGCTCACCGTCCTCGCCGCTCCCGCCGCTGCCGAGAACGAGGCCTACCTCTTCGCCTACTTCAGCGGCAACTCCACCGATCAGCAGCAGATCCGCTTCGCGACCACGAACGGGAACGACGCGCTCGACTGGACCGAACTCAACGACGGCGCTCCCGTCCTCACCTCCTCCCAGGGCACCCGGGGCCTGCGCGACCCCTCGATCGTGCGCTCGGTCGAGGGCGACCGCTTCTTCCTGCTCGCCACCGACCTCGACATCACCAAGACCACCTGGCCGGAGTCGTTCACGAACGGGTCGAAGCACCTCGAGATCTGGGAGTCGACCGACCTCGTGAACTGGTCCGAGCAGCGCCACATCGAGGTCTCGCCCGAGTGGGCCGGCATGACCTGGGCTCCGGAGGCGCAGTGGGACGAGTCGATCGGGCAGTACGTCGTCTACTGGTCCTCGCGCGTGTACCCCGAGGGGCAGCCGCACGTGACGGGTGCTCCGGGGACCACCGACTCGCGCATCGTCTACGCCACGACCCGCGACTTCCGCACCTTCTCCGAGCCGCAGGTGTGGGTCGACTCCGGCGACCGCATCGACGCCACCGTGCTCAAGCAGGGCGACGACTACTTCCGCTTCACCAAGGAGGTGTCGGGGGACGCGGGCTGCCAGGACATCGTCACCGAGCGCTCGACGAGCCTGCGCTCGACCTACGTCGACTATCCGGTGGGCGGCGACTGGTCGGTCGTCGAGAACTGCGTGGCGCGGAACGCCGGCTACGACCAGATCGTCGAGGGACCGACCGTGTTCCCCGCGAACGAGGGCGACGTGAACGGCTCCGGCTACTACCTCTTCGCCGACTGGTTCACCGGCACCGGGTACCAGGCCTTCCACACCGAGGACGTCTCGCAGCCCGGCTGGACCTACCTCGACCCCGCCGTCGACGACCGGGTCTCGCTGCCCGCCTCGCCTCGGCACGGCTCGGTGATCGGCATCACCCGCGAGGAGCGCGACGCGCTGCTGGGCGCGTACCAGCCCGAGCTGCTGGTGACGTCGGTCGCCCCGGTCGCGCAGGACGTGCGGATCGGATCGACGAGCACCACCCTCCCGGCGACGGTGCAGGCGACCTTCACCGGCGGGCGCACCGAGCAGGTCGCGGTGGCCTGGGAGGCGTTCGACGCGTCCGTCCTCGATCGCGCCGGCGAGACCCTCGTGGTGCGCGGCGCTCTCGCGAACGGAGCGGCGACCCGGGCGGTCGCGACCCTCACGGCGGTCGGCGGAGTGGACGTGACCGCCTCGGCCGTCCCGCGCTGCGTCGCGGGCAAGGTCGTGCTGACGGTGACGACGACCAACCGCGGAACCGGGACGGCCGCGATCCGCGTCGTCACGACCGCGGGGACCAAGACGGTTGCGGCCCTCGCCCCGGGCGCGACGGCGACCTCCGCGTTCAGCACGCGCGCGACCTCGATCGCCGCCGGATCCGCCTCGGTGACGGCGACGAGCGGAGGCGCGACCGCCGTCGTTCCGGCGGCGTACCCGGCGCTGACCTGCCGCTGACGCGCGGGGAGCCCGCCTCTCGCGGACGGGCTCCCCACGGCCGGACCCGGCCACGGCTCCCGCAGCGGCCCTACCGCTCGCCGTGCGGATCGGCCACGGTGGACCCCGTGACCGAGATCCTCCGCCTCGCCGCCTTCCCCGCGAGCCCCGACGGCGGCAACCCCGCCGGAGTCGTGCTCGACGCGACCGCCCTCGACGACGTCGGGATGCAGGCCGTCGCCGCCGACGTCGGGTACGCCGAGACCGCGTTCGCGATCGAGCGCACCGGCGCGCGGCGGTTCCGGATGCGCTATTTCTCGCCGGTCGCCGAGGTGCCGTTCTGCGGTCACGCGACCATCGCCACGGCGGTCGCCCTGGCCGAGCGCGACGGAGCCGGGGCGTTCGTCTTCGACACCCCGGTCGGCGAGGTCGCGATCGGGACGCGCGTCGAGGGCGGCTCCGTGCTCGCCTCCTTCACGAGCGTCGAGCCGCGGGTCGTCCCGCTGCCGGAGGTCGACACCGATGCCGTCCTGGGGCTGCTGGGCCTGGACCGCACGGCGCTGGATGCGCGGTTCGCGCCCGCCGAGGCGTTCGCGGGCAACCGGCATCCGATCCTCGTGCTCGAGGACGCCGCGGTCTTCGACGGGTTCTCGTTCGAGCCGGCGGCGATGCGCGCACTGATGGACTCGCGCGGCTGGACCGGCACGGTCACGATCGCGCGGGCCCTGCCCGACGGGGCGTTCGAGACCCGCAACCTCTTCCCCGTCGGCACCCTCTCGGAGGACCCGGCCACCGGATCCGCGGCCGCCGCGCTCGGCGGCTGGCTGCGCGCGATCGGCGCGGTCGCGCCTCCGGCCCGCGTCGTCGTGCACCAGGGGCGCCACGTCGGACGGCCGAGCGTGCTGCTCGTCGACGTCCCGGCCTCGG
>NZ_MUKN01000115.1 GCF_001995175.1 Rathayibacter rhapontici | reverse complement strand
CTCGCCGAGCAGCCGCCCGGCCGGCTCGTCGCGGTGGGGCCGCACGCCCTCGCGCTCGACGAGTACCTCCGCACGCGCGTGCTGGAGCTGGTCGTGCACTCCGTCGACCTGTCGCGGGCGACGGGAGTGCCCCACGGTCTGCCCGGCCCCGCGCTCGAGGCGGCCTGCGCCCTGGCGGGGTCCCTCGCGGCGAGAGCCGGGCGGGCGGAGGAGTTCCTGATGGCGGTCAGCGGGCGCGAGGGTCTCCCGCCCGGCTTCTCGGTGGTGTGACCCGGGGCGCGCGAGCATCCTCGCTGATCGAGTGAGCCGCGCAGCGGCTGTATCGAGATCCACGTCCGCCTCACTGCGGGTTGATGCGGGTCTCGATACGCCGCTGCGCGGCTACTCGACCAGCGAGGGGACCCTGCTGATCGAGCAGGCCGCTCGCGGCCGTATCGAGATCCCCATCCTCCGTCCTGCCGGTGGATGCGGGTCCCGGTCAGGCCACGGCGAGCGCGGCGACCGGCGAGACCGTCGTCGCGCGGCGGGCCGGGAGCACGGCCGAGACGACCGTGATCAGCACGCCGACGACCACCACCGAGACGAGGATCGGCACCGGGATCGTGGGCGGCACGAGGCCGATGCCGGGCAGCGAGCCGAAGATCGCGATGGCCCCGCTCCAGCCGTAGACGACGCCGAGCACGAGGCCCAGCAGCGCCGCGGCGATCACCATCTGCGCCGCCTCGAGCACGACCATCCAGCGCACCTGCGATCCCGTGAAGCCGAGGGCGCGGAGCAACCCCAGCTCGCGACGCCGCTGCAGCACGCTGAGCGACAGGGTGTTCACCATGCCGACGGCGGCCAGGAGCACCGAGAAGCCGAGCAGGACACTCATGATCGCGGTGCTGACCGAGACGAACTGGTCGAGCGCGGCGAAGACCTCGGGCTCCATGTCCTCGGACATCCGCATGATGGTGCCGAACGTCGCCGCGGCGACTGCGAACATCGTGACGAGCGTCACTCCGATCACCAGCCCGATGACCGCGCGGGCGCTGCGGGCGGGGTTCCTGATCGCATTGGCCGAGGCGAGGCGGGCGACGGGACCTCCGCCGAACGCCCGGCCGACCAGCGAGGTCAGCGGAGGCAGGAGCACGGGGGCGCCGAGGATCACGCCCGTGAACGAGACCATGCCCCCGACCAGTCCGAGGAGCACCCCGTTGGGGCTGATCAGCCCGACCACGACGCCGCCTCCCAGGAGGGCGAGGCCGAGGACGACGCACACGATCGCGAGGGCGTTGCGTCCGCGGCGTCCGCGCAGCTCGTCGTAGCGGGGCTCCGCGGCGGATCCGGCGGCCTCGGCCGGAGAGACCGACAGCACCCGCCGCGATCCGCCCCACGACGCGATCACGGTCGACGCGATCACCGCGGCGGCCGGCAGCACCAGGCCCGGCGAGACCAGCGGGTAGTCGATGCGCGAGAACGTGCCCGTGGCGATGGCGAGCTCGGCGCCGGCCGCGACGAGCACGACGGCGGCGACGAGGCCGATGACCGCGCCGAGCACCCCCTGCACCAGGCCGTTCCGCACCACCTCGGTGCGCAGCGAGCGACCGGAGGCGCCCAGTAGGCGCAGGAGCGAGATCTCGCGGGTGCGCCCCGCGATCACCGTCGAGACGGCGTTCGAGGTGACGATGCCGCCGACGAAGACGGCGATGCCGAAGAACACCGCGCCGACGACTCCGAGGGTCGTCGCCGCCTGCTCGATGCCGTCGAGGCCGGCCGCCTCGAACGCGGCGACCATGTCGGCGACGACCATGACGAGCACGCCGCCGAACGCGGCCGAGAGGGCCGCGACCGTGACGATCGCTCCTCCGCCCTGGCGCGAGCCCGTGCGCACGCCGCTCACGCCGCGGCCTCCATCTCGAGCATCGCGCGCGAGACCTCCTCGGCGCTCATGCCGCGGCGGTCGTCGACCACGGCGCCGTCGCGGAGGAACACGATGCGGTCGGCGTACGCGGCCGCGATCGGGTCGTGGGTCACCATCGCGATGGACTGGCCGTACTCCCGGGTGGAGGCCCGCAGCAGCGTGAGGACCTCCCGTCCGGTGCGCGAGTCGAGGTTGCCGGTGGGCTCGTCGGCGAAGATCAGCTGCGGGCGGGTGGCGAGCGCGCGGGCGATGGCGACGCGCTGCTGCTGTCCGCCGGAGAGCTCGTAGGGCCGGTGGGTGAGGCGGTCGCGCAGCCCCAGGGACTCGATGAGGCTCGCGATCCACGCCTCCTCGTCGGCGGTGACACGGCGGCCGTCGAGCTCGAACGGCAGGCGGATGTTGCCGCGCACGTCGAGCGTGGGGATCAGGTTGAACGCCTGGAAGACGAAGCCCACCTCGCGGCGGCGGAGCAGCGTCAGCTCGGCGTCGCCGAGGCCGGTGATCTCGGTGTCGCCGAGGAACACCCGTCCGTCGGTCGCCGTGTCCAGGCCGGCGAGGACGTGCATGAGGGTGGACTTGCCGGAGCCGCTCGGACCCATGACGGCGGTGAACTCGCCGCGCTGGATCGAGAGGGTGACGCCGTCGAGGGCGACGACGGGGGGCGTGCTGCCGTACAGCTTGCGCACGTTCTCGACGCGCGCCACAACGGTGGAGGTCTGGTTCTGCATGTCCTCGACGCTACGGAGCGGGCCGCGTCGCGGGCGTCGCCCGAGGGTGGTCGCGCCGTCATCCCTGCGGGGGACGGGGCGTGGTCCTGCGGGTCCGCGCGGGATGCGGCGCGGGTCAGCGGCGGGCGCGGATCAGCGCGGCCGCAGCCCGGCCCGGCGGAGTGCGAGGGCGGCGAGCGCCTGCGTCGCCGCGGGGTCGC
>NZ_MUKN01000114.1 GCF_001995175.1 Rathayibacter rhapontici | reverse complement strand
GCGCTGATCGCCTCCCGCGGTCCCGCGCGTCTCGGGACGCCCATCCAAGCTCGGCATCTCGTCCGAACGCGGGTGTGCGGCCCGAGCGCCCCGGGCCGCCCGCGTACCCTGGACGTGTGACCACCTCGGCGAACGACACCCTGTACGAGCGTGCCCGGCACGCGATCCCCGGCGGCGTGAACTCGCCCGTCCGAGCCTTCCGCTCGGTCGGCGGGACCCCCCGGTTCATGGTTTCGGCGTCGGGCCCGCACATCACCGACGCGACGGCCGCGAGTACGTCGACCTCGTCTGCTCCTGGGGGCCGGCCGTGCTCGGCCACGCGCACCCCGAGGTCGTCGCCGCGGTGCAGGAGGCGGCCGCGCGCGGCCTCTCGTTCGGCGCGTCCACTCCCGCCGAGACCGAGCTCGCCGAGCTCGTCGAGGCGCGGATCACGGCCGGCGGTGTGTCGCCGATCGAGAAGCTGCGGCTCGTGTCGACGGGCACGGAGGCCACGATGACCGCGATCCGCCTCGCTCGGGGCGTCACCGGCCGCGACCTGCTGATCAAGTTCTCGGGCCACTACCACGGCCACTCCGACGGCCTCCTGGCCGACGCCGGCTCGGGTCTCGCGACCCTGTCGCTGCCCGCCTCGGCCGGAGTGACCGCCGCGACGGCCGCGCAGACGATCGTGCTGCCCTACAACGACCTCGACGCCGTGCGCGCCGTCCTCGCCGAGCGCGGCTCCGAGATCGCCGCGGTGATCACGGAGGCCGCGGCCGCCAACATGGGCGTCGTCGCTCCGGAGGCGGGCTTCAACGCGGCCCTCGCCGAGCTGGTGCACGCGAACGGCTCGCTGCTCATCATGGACGAGGTGCTCACCGGGTTCCGCGTGAGCGCCGGCGGCTGGTGGGGTCTCGAGAACCAGGCGTCCGAGGCTCCGTACCGCGCCGACCTCTACACGTTCGGCAAGGTCATCGGCGGCGGCATGCCGGTCGCCGCGCTGGGCGGCCGCGCCGACGTGATGGACCACCTCGCTCCGCTGGGCCCGGTGTACCAGGCGGGGACCCTGTCGGGTAACCCGGTCGCCGTCGCGGCGGGCATCCGGACCCTGCAGCTCGCCGACGACGCGGTCTACGCCGCTCTCGACGCGACCGCGGCGACGCTCCAGCGCGAGGTGTCCGCGGCGCTGTCGGCGGAGGGCGTGGCGCACACCGTCCAGACGGCGGGCAACCTGTTCAGCTTCGTCTTCACCGACCTCGGCCGGCCCGTCCGCGACTACGCCGAGGTGCAGGCGCAGGAGGCGTTCCGCTACCCGGCGTTCTTCCACTCGATGCTCGACTCGGGGGTCTCCCTGCCGCCGTCGGTGTTCGAGGCCTGGTTCGTCTCAGCCGCGCACGACGACGCGGCGGTCGACCGCATCGTCCGAGCGCTGCCGGCCTCGGCGAAGGCGGCGGCGGCCGCGCGTCCGTAGAGGGAGCGGCGCGAGCCGCCCCCTCCGGTCTCAGCGGCGCGAGACGGACTTCGGCAGCACGAACACCAGCGCGAAGGCCGCGACCGCCATCAGGGTGCTGAGCAGCATGGCGGGCGCCGCGGCGTCGAGGAATCCGGACGCCACGGTGTCGGGCCCGGTGATGACGAGCCCGCCGAACAGCACGCTGCCGATCACGGCGATGCCCACGGCCGAGCCGATGCGCTGGATGGCCGAGATCACTCCGCTCGCCGCGCCGGCGTCCTGCGGGTCGACGGTCGCGACGATGAACTGGACGTTCGGGGCGATGAAGAAGCCGTTGCCGAGCCCGGCGATCAGCAGCGGAGCGAGCAGCTGCCAGTTGGTGATCGAGTCCGGAGTCGCGGTGAGGAGCACGAGCCACACCCAGGCGAGGCCGATGGCGAGGAGCCCGCTGCCCATGACCAGGACGTTGCGGCCCAGCCGCGCAGTCATCCGGTTGCTCTGCGAGGAGCTGATGATGCTGCCGATCGCGAAGGGGATCGAGACGAGCCCCGACTCGAGCGCGGTGTGGCCCAGCCCCGACTGCCAGAGCAGCGAGATGGTGAAGAAGATGCTCGTGAAGGCCGCGAAGTAGACCAGCGCCAGGATCACGCCGCCGGTGAAGGCGGGGTGGCGGAACAGCGACGGGGGCACGAGGGGAGTGCGGCCGCGGCGGACGTAGAGGACCTCCCAGGCGCCGAACGCCGCGAGCAGGACGACTCCGCCGACGATCGAGAGGATCGTCCAGAGCGGCCAGCCCTCGTCCTCACCCTGGATGAGCGGCACCAGGAGGGCGACCAGACCGCCCGAGACGAGGACGAGGCCGAGCCAGTCGACGCCGCCGCTGGGCGCGCGATCGCCCGACTCGAGCTCGCGACGGGCCGGGAGCAGGCGGGCCGCGGCGATCAGCGTGACGACGCCGATGGGCAGGTTCACCCAGAAGACCAGGCGCCAGCCGTTCTCGTCGCCGAACGCCTGGATGATCAGTCCGCCGATGATCGGTCCGAGCGCCGACGAGACGCCGAGGACGGCGCCCATGATCGCGAACGCCCTGCCGCGCGCAGGCCCGCGGAAGAGCAACTGGATGTAGGCGTTGACGGCCGGCACGAACATGCCGCCGGCGAGGCCCTGCACGACGCGCGCGACGACGAGCTGCAGGTCGTCGGCGGCGAGTCCGCAGGCGAAGCTCGCGACGGTGAACAGCGCGACTCCGCTGACGAAGACCCACTTGTGGCCGAAGCGGTCGCCGAGGCGGCCGGAGGGGATGAGGGCGAGCCCGAACGCGAGCGCGTAGCCCGAGATGATCCACGACAGCGTCGACTCGGAGGCGTCGAGGGTGGTGCGGATGGTCGGCAGTGCGACGTTGACGATCGTGGTGTCGAGCAGCGCGATGAACATGCCCGCCAGCAGGACGACGAGCGAGCGCCACGCGCGCCGGTCGGGGGCGGGAGGGGCGCCGGTCGCGCCGCGGTCGGTCGACGTCTCGGTCATGGGAGGGGCCTTTCGAGGG
>NZ_MUKN01000113.1 GCF_001995175.1 Rathayibacter rhapontici | reverse complement strand
GCGGACGCGCCCGGCTTCACTTCTCCAAAAGTTGCGGTAGCCGCTCGCGGTTACCGCAACTTCTGCGGAAACGCCGCCAGCGGCACCCGACCCGGCGGCAAGCCGCTAGAGCGCGTCGACGAACATCTGCGTCGCCTGAGGCACGTACGACGCGTTCGTCGCCGGGTCCCAGCCGACCAGCGCCACGACGTTCCCGCCGACCCGCGCCGTGATGCCGACCAGCGTGAACGGGCTCGAGCCCACCGCGCCGGTGACGGTCCAGCCCACCGACTCGTCGGTCCCGGTCGTCGTCGGCACCGTCTGCGCCACCGTCGTCTGCACCGGCACGCCCTCCATCGCGAACAGCGCCGAGCCGCTCGCGCAGCGCTCGAGGGCGCCCTTCGCCTCGGCCACCAGGGCGGAGGCGGCGGCCGGGTCGGCCGCGCTCGCCACGACCGAGGTCATCGAGCGGTCGTTGCTCGTGCCGTACTGCACCGTCGAGCCCGGCGACGCCGTGTCCCAGCCCAGCCCGAACGGCGACAGGCAGCTCGCGTCCGTCGCGGTCAGCCCCGGGTAGATCGAGTCGAGCATCTCCTGGATGCTCGCGTACTGGTCCGGGACGAACTGGATGCCGGTGAACACGGCCGCGAGCTCGGGCTCGCCCAGCTGCGCGGCGGCCACCGGGGCCTCGGGGGCGGCGGCCGTCGGAGTGAGGGTCGGGATCGGCTTGGGCGTGCTGACCTCGCCGACCGTCCCGCCTCCGCCCGCGCACCCCGTCAGCGCGAGCAGCAGTGCTCCTGCCAGTGCGATCCCTGCGGTCGTCCGTCTCATCGTGTCCCCCGATCCCTCCGCCACGGCACGACGCCGAGCAGGTCACCTCGACGCTAACAGCAGCGACTCGCCCGCCCGGAGCCGTCCGGGCGGGCGGATCGCCCCCGTCACGGTCACGCCCGCGGGATGACCACCGAGACGCTCGCGCGCGAGCCGCCGGAGACGGCGGTCACCGTGGCGGTGCCCGCCGCGATCGAGCTCTTCCCCGTCCGGAACACCTTGGTGACCGTGGTGCCCGGGGCGACCGCGGCCGAGGTCGCCGTGCCGTAGGGCGTCACGACGGTCAGATCGGCCGGCGCCCGGCCGGTGTTGGTCGCCGTCACGGTGACGACCACGCGTCCGAGCACCAGCCGCGAGGTCGCCTTCGCCGTGACCGAGGCGCCGGGAGTGACGCTCGCCCCGGCCAGCGCGGTCGTCCCGCCGTCGACGCGCGCGGTGATCGAGACGGTGCCGGCGGTGGTGCCGGTGCGGATGCGCGGCAGCGAGGCGATGCCGTCGGCGCCCGAGAGCACCGCGGCGGTCGTCGCTCCGCTCTCGAACGCGGCCGGCCCGGTGATCGCGAAGTCGACCGATCGGCCCGCGAGAGCACGACCGGCGGAGTCGCGCACCAGCACGGACTGCGCGAGGTCGCGCGTCGTCGCGGTCGGCACGCTCTGCAGCGTCCCGCGCGCCTCGACCGAGGCGGCGAGGGAGATCCCGTTCACCTCGATCTCGGCCACGCCCGTGGATCCGCCGTACTCGCCGGTGCCCCACGCCGTGAACACGAGCCGCAGCGCCGTCGTGGTCACCGGGGCGAACGACGCGCGGTTCAGCACGTCGCGCTCGCGGCCGGGAGCGGCTCCGCTCACGGGAGTCCACACGTCGCCGACCAGGTGCTCGACCCGCCACGACCGGGCGGGGATCAGCCCGCGTCCGTCGGCGTCGGCCGCGTCGCTCGCGAAGAGCACCGAGGCGCTGTCGACGGTCGCGGCGCTCGGCCAGCGCAGCTCGACGTGCTGCTCGCCGACCCGCGGCCAGGAGCCCCAGATCGTGGACGCGGCGCCGTCGGCGACCGCCCCGACCGAGGTCCACGGCGAGGTGTACGAGGCGCTCGTCGACGAGGCGAGCGGAGCGATGTCGCCGACGTAGTCGGTGCACGGCACGGTCACGGTGACCGTCGCCGTCCGGGTGAGCTCGTCGATCCGGTCGACCCGCACCGACATGCCGGAGTTGAGCACCGCGCTCTCGCCGGCCAGCACGAACTCGTTCGCCTCGCTCGCGTCGCCCGGGCGCTCGAGCAGGTCGCCGGCGTACGCCTGGCCCGGGTTCGAGCGCAGGATCTGCACGCCCGAGACGTCGCGGCGCACCTGGAAGGGGCTCGCGTAGGCGCCGCCGTCGGACGTCGTGTCGGCGCGGTCGTTGTACTGGGCCCAGTAGCGGATCGTCGCGTCCTGCGGGTCGCTCCAGGTGAGGGCGCGCCGGCCGGCGGGCCCGGCTCCGAGGGTGTCGAGCGTCGTGGTGCGCGGTGCGCCGCAGACCGGCTGGCGGGTGTTGGGCAGCGTGCCCAGGCGCGCCAGCGACGGGGACGAGAGCGGCAGGAACGACCACGCGTCGCCCATCACGTCGGTCCGGTTGCCGTACTCCTCGCGGCTGCAGTCGGCCGGCAGCGGGGTCGAGGGGTAGTCGCGCGTGGTGCTGCAGTGGACGCTGTAGGCGTGCGGCAGCGAGAGGTTGTGGCCGAGCTCGTGCGCGAGCAGGTACGCGTCCGGACCGGGCTGGAAGGCGAGTCCGCCGTCGTCGGGGTCGCCCGGCTGCTCGCCGTTCGCCCAGTTCGGGCACGGGTCGCCCTGGGGCACCATGGCGACGAGGTGGCGCCCCGGTCCGCGCTGCCAGCCTGTGCGCTGCTGGATCCAGTCGTGCAGGCCGCCCGTGTTCGTGCACGCGATCGGCTGGTCGACCACCTGCCAGTCGACGACCTGCTCGAGCTCGAAGCGGATCGCTCCGCCGGTCTCGCGGGAGTAGAACCGGTCGACGAGCTCGAGCGAGCGGACCGCGTCGGCGGTCGAGTACCCGCCAGGGGCAGTGCCCTGCGGAGCGACCAGCGCGATCGTCACGCGGTGCGTCTGCACCTCGGCGCGCGCCGGGATCTCGACGTCGACGTAGTCGGCGTCGAGGGCGAGAGCGGACTGCTGCGTCGTCGCGTCCGCCTCCGGCTCGATCACGGTGGGCTCGGCGTCCGGAGCCGCGACGGGGCGGTCGGGAGCGGGGGCGGCCGGAGCGGGGGCGGCCGGGGCCGACG
>NZ_MUKN01000112.1 GCF_001995175.1 Rathayibacter rhapontici | reverse complement strand
ATCGGCTCCTCGGAAGTCGTCGTACTCGAGCTCGACTACGACCACTCCTGCGCACTCGACGTCGTCGCCCGTCCTCGGGCCCGTCCATCCTCCAGAAGTTGCGGGAAGCGCGCGCCGTTACCGCAACTCCTGCGGAACGGCGAGCCCGCACCGCCCCGCGCCCGCCGCGGCAGGATGGACGCATGCGCAGCGTCGAACTCCTGCTCGATCCCGAGTCCGAAACGCGCGTCCGCAGCCAGTGGGAGGCGCTCGAGGCCGCCGGGATCCCGAGCCTCGCCCTGCACCGCTCCGACAGCAACCGCCCCCACATCACGCTCGTCGCCGGCCCCGAGCTGCCCTGCCCGGCGACCGGCGCCCTCGGTCCGCTCCCCGCGAGCGTCGACCTCGGCGCCGTCCTGCTCTTCCCGCACGCGGGCCGCTTCGTGCTCGCCTGGGGCGCCGTCCGCTCGCCCGCCCTCGACGCGCTGCACCGGCGCACCGTCGCCGCGGTCCCCGGAGGCGTCCCCACCTCGCTCCCGGAGTCGTGGACACCGCACGTGAGCGTCTCGCGCCGCCTCCGCGCCGAGCATCTCGCCCGGGCCGTCCCGCTGCTGGGCGAGCCGTTCACGGTCGGTCTCGCAGGGGTGCGCTTCTGGGACGGCGACACGAGGACCATCACCGAGCTCTGACTCCTCCCCAGCCGCGCCTCCCGAGAGCTCTCCCCAGCCTCGGTGGGACCCGGAGCGCCGTCGGAGGCGGCGGGTAGAGTTCCCCGGGTGACAGAGACCACCGCGACCGCCCTCCCGCTCGCCGAGCAGCCCGGTTCTCCGACGCCCGCGCAGGCGATCCTCGAGAAGGTCTTCGGCTACTCCTCCTTCCGCGGCGAGCAGGAGCAGATCGTCGAGCAGGTCATCGGAGGCGGCGACGCGGTCGTCCTGATGCCCACCGGCGGCGGCAAGTCGCTCTGCTACCAGATCCCCTCGATCGTGCGCGAGGGCACCGGAGTGGTCGTCTCGCCCCTCATCGCCCTCATGCAGGACCAGGTCGACGCCCTGCGCGCCAACGGCGTCCGGGCCGAGTTCCTCAACTCCACCCAGGACCCGGGCGAGCGCGCCCGCGTCGAGCGCGCCTACCTCGACGGCGAGCTCGACCTGCTCTACGTCGCCCCCGAGCGCCTCGGCAACGAGGGCATGAAGCAGTTCCTCGCCCGCGGCCGCATCGCGCTCTTCGCGATCGACGAGGCGCACTGCGTGAGCCAGTGGGGGCACGACTTCCGGCCCGACTACCTCGCCCTCGGCGAGCTGGCCGAGCGCTGGCCCGACGTCCCGCGCATCGCGCTCACCGCCACGGCGACCGAGGCGACGCACCGCGAGATCACCACGCGCCTGCACATGGGCGAGGCCCGGCACTTCGTCTCGAGCTTCGACCGGCCCAACATCCAGTACCGGATCGTCAACAAGGTCGAGCCGCGCAAGCAGCTGATCGACTTCCTCCGCCGCGAGCACGCGGACGACGCGGGCATCGTCTACGCCCTGTCGCGCAAGAGCGTCGAGGCCACCGCCGAGGCGCTGCGCAACGCGGGCTTCGACGCGGTGGCGTACCACGCCGGTCTCGACTCCCGCGTGCGCGCCGCCGCGCAGTCGCGCTTCCTCCGCGAGGAGGGCGTGATCGTCTGCGCCACGATCGCGTTCGGCATGGGCATCGACAAGCCCGACGTCCGCTTCGTCGCGCACATCGACCTGCCCAAGTCGGTCGAGGGCTACTACCAGGAGACGGGCCGCGCCGGCCGCGACGGACTCCCGTCCACCGCGTGGCTCGCCTACGGCCTGCAGGACGTCGTGCAGCAGCGCCGCATGATCGACGAGTCGCCGGGCGATCTCGCCCACCGCCGGCGGATGTCCGCCCACCTCGACGCGATGCTGGCGCTGTCCGAGACCGTGCAGTGCCGCCGCGTGAACCTGCTCGCCTACTTCGGCCAGGAGAGCACGGCCTGCGGCAACTGCGACACCTGCCTCGAGCCCCCCGCCTCGTGGGACGGCACGGTCGCCGCGCAGAAGTTCCTCTCGACCGTCGTGCGGCTCAAGCGCGAGCGCAACCAGCAGTTCGGGGCCGGCCACGTCATCGACATCCTCCGCGGCAAGACCACCCCGCGCACCACCCAGCACGGTCACGACGCGCTGTCGACCTGGGGCATCGGTGCCGACCTGAGCGACACCCAGTGGCGCGGAGTCGCGCGCCAGCTGCTCGCGCAGGGGCTGCTCGGCGTGAACGACGACGGCTTCGGCACGCTCGTCATCACTCCGGCGTCCGGCTCCGTCCTCGGCGGCGAGCGGAAGGTCGAGCTGCGGCAGGAGCCCGAGAAGCCCGCCCGCTCGAGCGGGTCGTCCCGCTCCGGGCGCTCGACCGTGTCCGACCTGCCGACCGAGGCGCAGCCGCTGTTCGAGCGGCTCCGCGAGTGGCGGGCCGCGCAGGCCCGCGCCCAGTCGGTGCCCGCCTACATCGTCTTCAACGACGCCACCCTCCGCGAGATCGCGACCGCCGAGCCCGCCACGATCGATGCGCTCAGCATCATCGGCGGTGTCGGTCAGAAGAAGCTCGTGACCTACGGAGCCGCGGTGCTCGCCGTCGTCGCCGGCGAGACCCCCGAGATCGCCGAGCCCGACGCGAACCAGGAGGAGCCCGCTCCCCGGCGCCCCGCCCGCTCGGGTGCCGCCCGCTCCGGCGGTGCAGGCGCGGCGAAGGGCGCACGCCCCGCGTTCGGCGGCGGTGCGTCCGAGCGCACCTCGGGCCCGCCCGTCTCCTCCGCCCCGCCCGAGGACGACTGGGTGCCGCCGGACGAGCCCGACTGGGAGCCGGGCTGGGACAGCTACTGAGCGCCGATCAGTCCGTGCTGACCGTCACCATCCAGATGCCGATCACGGTGGCGGCGAACGACAGCACCGTCCCGGCGATCGGCACCCAGAACGCGATCCGCCGCCGCATCAGCAGCACGATCGACGCGACGACCGCGGCGAGCATCCCGATCCAGACCCCGCCCGCCGCGATCAGGACGCCCCAGTTCAGCAGGGTGAAGTCGCAGTCGTCGCGGCCCATGCAGCCGTCGCTCGCCATGCCCGAGAACAGGCCGACGTAGGTCAGCAGCAGCGTCGCGCAGACCTCGGCCAGGAGCAGCACGATCGTGAGGACGAGGTCCCACACCCGCGCCGGTCGCCGGGACACCACGGCCGACGGAGCCGGCACCCCGCTCACGTCCCCGTCCCGGCCATCGCCATCCCCGCGCCGACGATGGTGGCGACGACCGACAGGACCGTGCCCGCGATCGGCACCCAGAACGCGATCCTCCGCTGGATCAGCAGCACGATCGACACCACCAGCGCCACGAGCATCCCGATCCAGACGCCGCCCGCAGCGACGAGCACTCCGCTGCCGATCAGCCCGGAGTCGCAGTCGTTGCCACCCATGCAGGCATCGCTCGCCATCGCGAGGAACAGCCCGAAGTACGACAGCAGCGCGGTCAGCACGAACTCGCCCGCGAGCAGCACGATCGTGAGCACCAGATCCCAGACCCGCACCGGCCGCCGGGCGCGCGCCGCGGTCCAGGGCGTCCCCGGTCCCGCCGGTCGCTGATGGACGACCGCGGCGGGCGCAGGGCGCTCCGGCTCGCG
>NZ_MUKN01000111.1 GCF_001995175.1 Rathayibacter rhapontici | reverse complement strand
CGAGCACGATCCGGTCGCCCTCGCCCAGGCCCGCCTCGTGCAGGCGGCGGGCCAGGACCGTCGCGAGCCGCGGATCCGGCCCGAGCGCGCCGGTGACCCGCACCGGTCGCTCCGCCTCGGCCGCGGCCTCGGCGAGGTCGACGTGCACGTGGTAGCCGGCGCTGAGCAGCAGAGGCACGACGACCGCGGGGCGGTCGGGCTGGAGGGTGCCGAGGGTCTCGGGCACGTCCGGCTGCTGCACGTCCACGAAGGAGTCGAGCACGTCGATCGCGGGGTTCGCGGTCCGCACCGCGTCGACCAGCGCGGCGACGGCACGGCGGCCGTCGTCGTCCGAGGTGCCGTGCGAGGCGGCGACCAGAGCGGTCCGTTGGGCCACCTCGATCACTCCGTCCGACTCCCGCACGCTCCACGTCGCGAGGTGCAGCGACTCGGAGGTGTAGCACCGGCCGGTCTCGAGGTCGAAGACGTCCTTGTGCAGCGGCGAGGCGATGGTGGCGCGCTGGACGCCGTCGACGTTCCGCGAGCCGACGATGCCGCGGGAGAGCACGGCGGCCCCCGTCGCGGGGTCGAGGTTCGAGACGGCGAAGACGCGTCCGTCGGGGAGGAGGAAGAGCGCGAGCTGGACGCCGCCGACGAGCGCGGCCTCGCCCCAGAGCGGCTCGAGCTCGAGGCGGTTGCAGACGGGGACCCAGGTCGTGGTCGACGAGGGGGAGCGGGTCAGGTCGAGGAGTGTCATGGTCCCGCCTTCTCGATCGAGGATCCCGCAGCCGATCGGAGGCGGTGAAGGACACGGTAGGGACCCCGCGTTTCAGCCGATGACGTCTGCGGTGTCCCGGGCGTAACGAAGCTCTCACGACCGCTCCGCGGCACCGTGAGACGCCCGTCACAGAGCGTTACGTCCGGGCAACGGCGGGGAAACGGCGCCTGCCTACGGTGGAGGGCATGACAACCGCAGGAGCGAACCCCGCCGCCGACGCCCCCCGACGCGTGCTCGTCGTCGGCGCCGGCCCCGCCGCGCACCGCCTGGTCGACGCGCTCGTCGCGCGGGCCGACTCCGCTCTCGACATCACCGTCTTCGGCGAGGAGGTGCACCACCCCTACGACCGCGTCGCGCTCTCGAAGCGCCTCGAGGGGCGCGTGGACCTGACCCTCGGCGACGGCGCCCTGTGGGAGTCGGCACGGCTGATCACCTCCTCCCGCGTGGTCGCGATCGATCCGGAGCACCCGCGGGTCGAGCTGGCCGACGGCCGCTGGTTCGAGGGCGACGAGATCGTTCTGGCGACCGGCTCCTCCGCCACGGTGCCCCCGATCGCCGGTGCCGAGCACGGCCGGGTGTACCGCACGCTCGAGGACGTCGACTCGCTCGTGGCGGACCTCGCCGCCTTCCAGGAGCGCAAGGGCCGCCCGGCGAACGTGGTCGTGGTCGGAGGAGGACTGCTCGGCCTCGAGGCCGCGGGCGGCGCGCACCGGCTCGGGGCGCGCACCGCGCTCATCCACTCCGGCCGCTGGCTGATGAGCGCGCAGCTCGACGAGGGCGCCGGCCAGGCGCTGGGCCGCATCATCTCGGCGCAGGGCATCGCGCTGCACCTCGGCAACCGGCCCACCGAGATCCTCACCTCGCCCACCGGCACCGTGCTGGGCGTCACCCTGACCGACGGCTCGAGCATCGGCGCCGACCTCGTGGTCTTCTCGATCGGCATCACCGCCCGCGACGAGCTGGCGCGCGCGGTCGGCATCGACGTCGCTCCGCGCGGAGGAGTGGTCGTCGACGACGCCTGCCGCACCAGTCGCGAGCACGTCTGGGCCATCGGCGAGGTCGCCGCGATCCAGGGCCGCACGGTCGGCCTCGTCGCCCCCGCGAACGCGATGGCCGAGGTCGTCGCCGACCGGCTGCTCGGCGGCGACGCGACGTTCCCCGGAGTGGACGACGCCACCAAGCTCAAGCTCTCGGGCGTCGAGGTGGCCAGCTTCGGCGACGCGCTCGGCGCGGGCGAGGGCGCCCTCGAGGTCGTCTACGCCGACCCGGCCCGCGGGCTGTACCAGAAGATCGTCGTCTCGGACGATGCGAAGACCCTGCTGGGCGGCATGTTCGTCGGCGACGCGGGGCCCTACTCCTCCCTCCGCCCGCTGCTGGGCCGCGAGCTGCCCGCCGAGCCCAGCGCGTACCTCGCGGCCGCCGGGGCGGACGCGCCGAGCGGCGACCTGCCCGACGACGTGCAGCTCTGCTCCTGCAACAACGTCTCGGTGGGAGAGGTGCGCCACGCCATCGGCGAGGGCTGCACCGAGCTCGGGCCGCTGAAGGCGTGCACGCGCGCCGGCACCCAGTGCGGCTCCTGCGTCCCGCTGGTCAAGAAGCTGCTCGACATCGAGCTCACCCGCGCCGGTGTGGAGGTGTCGCGCGCCCTCTGCGAGCACGTCTCGCTCAGCCGCAGCGAGCTGTTCGAGTCGGTGCGGATCCTGGGCCTGCACTCGGCCGAGCAGGTCATGGAGCGGTTCGGCTCGGGGCTGGGCTGCGACGTCTGCAAGCCCGTGATCGCCTCCGTCCTCGCCACGCAGACCAACGCCTACATCCTCGATGCGGGCCAGGCGCCCCTGCAGGACACCAACGACCGGGCGCTCGCCAACATGCAGAAGGACGGCACGTACTCGGTCGTCCCGCGCATCCCGGGCGGCGAGATCACGCCCGCGAAGCTCAAGGTCATCGCCGAGGTGGCCGAGCAGTACGGCCTGTACACGAAGATCACCGGCGGCCAGCGGATCGACATGTTCGGCGCCCGCCTCGAGCAGCTCCCCGAGATCTGGACCCTGCTGGTCGACGCCGGATTCGAGTCGGGCCAGGCCTACGGCAAGTCGCTGCGCACGGTGAAGTCGTGCGTCGGATCGACGTGGTGCCGCTACGGCGTGCAGGACGCGGTCGGCATGGCGATCTTCCTCGAGGAGCGCTACCGCGGCCTGCGCTCCCCGCACAAGTTCAAGCTGGGCGTCAGCGGATGCGCGCGCGAGTGCGCGGAGGCGCGCGGCAAGGACATCGGCGTGATCGCGACCGACACCGGCTGGAACCTCTACGTCGGCGGCAACGGCGGCTACCAGCCCGCCCACGCGCAGCTGCTCGCGCAGGACCTCGACGACGCCACGCTCGTGCAGTACATCGACCGCTACGTGATGTACTACGTCCGCACGGCCGAGCGCCTCCAGCGCACGGCCCGCTGGCAGGAGGACCTGCCCGGCGGCCTCGACCACGTGCGCGAGGTGGTCTGCGAGGACTCGCTCGGGATCGCCGCCGAACTGGAGGCCGCCATGGCGACCCACGTGGACACCTACGTCGACGAGTGGGCGGCGACCCTGGCCGACCCCGATCGGCTGCGCCGCTTCCGCTCGTTCGTGAACGCGCCGGACACCGCGGATCCGCGGGTCTCGACGGTGCGCGAGCGCGGGCAGATCCGTCCGGCGGGGAGCGACGAGCGCTCCGACGGGCCGGTGCTGGTGGCGGGGACGACGATCCCGGTCGGGCCGGTGAGCGTCGTGGGACCGCCGGCGTCGCTGTCGGCGTCCTTGCCTGCGTCCGTGTCCGCGTCCGTGTCCGCTTCCGCTGCAGTGAAGGAGTCCTGATGCAGCTCTCGCTCGATCTGACCGGCCGCCGCGTGCTCGTGGTGGGCACCGCCTCCGGGACGCGCCGCGTGCTCGCCCGCTACCGCGCCGCGGGCGCGGTCGTCGAGCGGCGCGAGGCCGACGACGCGCTGCCCGTGCGGCTCGCCTCCGCGTCGCTCCTGGCCTCGGGATGCCCCGCGCTCCTCGTCTGG
>NZ_MUKN01000110.1 GCF_001995175.1 Rathayibacter rhapontici | reverse complement strand
CGGGGGCGAGGCAGCGCGAGGAGCCGGGCCAGGTCGCCGCCGCGGGCCGCCGCCATGAACGCGTCCACGACGCTCCGCTCGGACACCGGCCCGTCCTGCCCGGCGCTCGCGACCTTCTCGCGCGCCCGCGAGGCGAGCTTGCGCGCGGCGGCCGGCGAACGGTCGAGGATCCCGCCGATCGTGTCGAAGGAGTAGCCGAAGGACTCGTGCAGCACGAGGGCGACCCGCTCGTTCGGGGCGAGCCGGTCGACGACGACGTGCAGCGCCCGCCCCACCGCCTCGCTCCGCTCCACGGAGTCGGCGGGATCGACGCCGGACGCGGGGTCGTCCTCTCGGGCCTCGACCGGTTCGGGGATGCGGGCGCGGAGCCGGTCGAGGCAGAGCCGCGTGGTCACCGTGGTCAGCCAGGCGGCGGGGTTCTCGAGCACGGCGTCGCTGCCGTGCAGGCGCAGCCAGGCCAGCTGGACGATGTCCTCGGCCTCGTGCCGGTCGCCGAGCAGCCGTGCGGCGAGCCCGGTCAGCCGGCCGCGCTCCGCCTCGAACACCCCGGTCCCGTCCACGCGCCCACCCTACGGCCGAGAGGGTGCTCGCGGCCCTTGCCCGAGCGACGGCCGGTGTGGGACGGTCTCCCCGTCCGCCGGGCAGCGGCGGCCCTGAGCGGAGGAGCGGCCCGTGGGACTCGTGCGCATCGACCTGTTCGCGTCACTCGACGGCGTCGCCCAGTCGCCGGGCGGACCGGACGAGGATCCGCAGGGCGGTTTCGCGTTCGGCGGCTGGCAGGCCCCGCTCCTGGACGAGGTCGCCGGAGGCTGGGTGCAGTCCGGGATGGAGGGGATGGACGCACTGCTGCTGGGCCGGCGGACCTACGAGATCTTCGCCGACTACTGGCCGCGGCACGACGACGCCGGCATCGGACGGCTGCTCAACTCGATCCCCAAGTACGTCGCGTCCCGTCGAGGCGTCCCCCTGCCGTGGGAGCGGTCGGCCCTGCTCGGACCCGACCTGACGGCGGCGGTGCACGAGCTGCGGGCGCGCCACGAGCGGATCCACGTGATCGGCAGCCTCGACCTGGTGCAGAGCCTGCTCGCCGAGCGCCTCGCCGACGAGCTGACGCTCTGGGTCCATCCGATCGTGCTCGGGGCGGGCAAGCGCGTCTTCGAGGGCGCGGCGGCCCCCGCGATGCTCGAGCTCCTCGAGCCGGCGGCCACCTCACCCCGCGGAGTGGTGCAGCTGCGCTACCGGGTCCTCGGGTCCGAGCCGCCGGTGGGCGACATGACGGTCTGACGTCCTCGGGCTCAGGTCAGGGTCGTGTAGACCTTCGCGATGCGCCCGTCGACGACGAGGCAGATGTCGAGACCCGACACGACCGGAGGCGCTCCGTCGGGCCCGAAGTTCCAGGCGAGGTGGCCGAGGTCGTGGTTCTCGTAAGCGGGGCCGGCGGCCGAGAAGACGAAGCCGGGGGCGTCGTCGAGCAGGCGCTGCGCCTTCGCGTGCAGCGCCTCGTGCCCGACGACCACCTCCTCGGGGTCGAGGACCTCGACGTCGGGCGTGTAGGTGCGCGCGATCGCTGCGCGGCGCTTCTCGGGATCGCGCTCGCCGAAGACCTCGACGAGGTTGGCGTGCAGCAGGGCGTCCAGGGGCATGGTTCTCCTTCGTGGTGGTGGGGCGTGTCAGGGCGACGACGGCGAGCGTTCGGTCCAGTCGATGACGAGGCGGCGCACCGCGATCCTCCAGCGGCCGTCGATCCGCTCGAAGCGGTCGAGGTAGCGGATCGACATGGTCAGCAGGGACCGCTGCCCGGCGTCGTGCAGCAGGTGGAGCGCGAGGCAGTACGTCTCGCCCTCGGCGATGTCGGCGGTGGCGAAGCGGACCGACGACTGCCCGTTCAGGTAGGTCGTCGCGTCGTACTGGGCGATCAGGCCCTCGAAGGTCCGCACGAGCGCGTCCCGCCCGCGGATCGCGTCGACCGGCTCGGTCGTCTCCGAGTCGCCGGAGACGAGGAGCAACTCGCCGTCGTCGGCGAACACCGAGGCCTCCAGCACCGCGTCCCGGCGGTCGGCGCCGCGCGCGCAGGTGTCGACGAGCTCGCGGATCGCGACGCGGTCGATCAGGGTCGCGAGAGTCTCGTCCACAGCGCTCCTCGGGTCGGTGCGCTCAGAATAGGTGAAGTTTCACGCGGAAGGGAAGAGGCGCCTACGGATGGTCTGCAGGCCGCGGAAGGGTGCCGTGCTCGATCAGCCGGTCGTAGACGGCGTCGAGCGACTCGCGCATCGCCGCCATCCGCTCCGGGTCGAGCGCGTCGAGGAACGCGCGGCGCACGAAGTCGATGTGACCGGGCCCGGCCTCCCGGAGCGCCGAGCGCCCGACCTCGGTGAGCACGACCTCGGTACTGCGCAGATCTCGGGGCGCCGGCCGCGTCTCGATCAGCTCGCGCTCGCGCAGTCCCCGGAGCCGGTGCGAGACGCGGCTGCGCTCCCAGCCGATCCGCGCGGCGAGGTCCGCGACGCTCATCCGCCCGTCGGGTTCGCTCGTCAGCGCGACGAGCACGTCGTAGTCGGCCAGCGACAGCCCGGTCGCCGTGCGGAGCTGGTGGTTCAGCTCGTAGCGGAGCCGCAGGTGCACCTTCATGTAGGAGTACCAGACGGCCGCCTCCTCCTCATCGAGGAGGGCGAACGGCGACTCGGCCGGGACCTCGCGGGGCTCGCTCACGGTTCCTCCTCCTGCAGCCCGCGACCGCAGGGCGCTCCGACGCTACCGCCCGCGCCGGGTCAGCGGATCGTGTGGGCCGTGATCACCGCGGCGGCGCGGGCGAGCTCCTCCACCAGGTCCTCGTCGCCCAGTCGCGGCGACGCACGGAGCACCTCGACGCTCACGGCTCCGTAGCGCTCCTCGACGCGGGCGGGCAGGGCCGCGCCGGCCTCGGTCAGGCGGAGCAGGACGCTGCGGCGGTCCTTCGGGTTCGGCAGGCGGTCGACGAGGCCGGAGGAGGCGAGGCGGTCGAGGAGCGCGGTCACGGCTCCGGTCGTCAGGTTGAGCTCGAGGGCGAGCATCTTGGGCGTGAGGCCGGGGAGGTCGACGATCGTCTCGAGGGCGGTCAGCTCCGAGAGGCCGACGCCGAGCTCGGCCGCGATGCTGCTGCGCAGCTGGCGCTGGGCGCTCTCGAGCAGGCGGAGCGCATGGCGCAGCGCAGCGACGGGCGCGTCGACCGCCGCGTCATCGGGTGGAGGGGTGGGAGTCATGGGGTGCCTTCTCTGACGGGGGAGCACCTCGGCGCGGTGCCCCACTAACAGGGGGTTTTCTGGGAATTGCCCGGTATCTTGATCGCGGAGTAGCTTAATCATCAAGCAATCGCACCAGCGAGACGAACTGCCCGGCAGTTCACCTTCTACCCGATCAGGAGTCCTGTCATGTCGAACCACACCGCTTCCGCCAAGACCAAGCGCGTCCGATTCGCCCCGCTGGTCGTCGCGACCAGCATCGCGGCCGCCGCCCTGCTGTCCGTCTCGATGTCCGGGACTCTGTCGGGCTTCGTCGCCAGCATCACCAACTCGAACAACACCGCCGCCTCCGGCACGCTCGTCATGGAGGAGAAGTCGACCGGCACCACGCCCGTCACCTGCCTCAGCACCGACGGCGGCACCGTCAGCACCAACACCGCCACCTGCTCCACGATCAACAAGTTCGGCGGCTCGACCAACATGACTCCGGGTCAGACGGTCACCACCGCGATCACCATCAAGAACGCGGGCACCGTCGCCGCGAACACCTTCACCCTCACCCCGGGTGCCACCTGCGCCCAGACCACCAACGGCACCCTCAGCGGCACGGCGACCGACTTCTGCTCCAAGGTCAAGGTCGTCATCACCTCCGGCGCCACCGAGATCTTCAACGGCACCGCCGCCACCCTCGCCGGCTCGCCCGTCAAGTCCCTCGGCGCCGTCGCCGCCGGCGTCAGCACGCCGTTCAGCATCGCCGTCACCCTCGACTCGGCCGCCAACAACACCTACCAGGGCCTCTCCGCTTCTCTGCCCCTGACCTGGTCCTTCGC
>NZ_MUKN01000109.1 GCF_001995175.1 Rathayibacter rhapontici | reverse complement strand
AGCGCGGCGAGGTCCGGCGGTTCACGCGGCGCGCCCGTCGCCGCCGCCTGACCGCGCTGGTCGTCGCCGGGTCGCTGGTGCTCCTCGCGATCGTCGTCGCGGTCGCGGCCTACTCGCCGCTGATGGCCGTCAGGACCATCGAGATCACCGGCACGGCGCGGACCGACGCGGTCGCACTCGAGGACGCGCTGTCGGACCAGATCGGCGTCCCGCTGACCCTCGTCGACCGCGAGGCCGTCGGCGACGCGATCGGCGGCTACCCGCTGATCCAGAGCTACTCCCTGCAGACCCGCCCGCCGAGCACGCTGGTCGTGAGCGTCGTCGAGCGGACCCCCGTGGGCGTCCTGCAGAACGGGAGCCGCTTCGACCTCGTCGATTCGGCCGGCGTCGTCATCGAGACCGCCGACGCGGCGCCGCCGGGCTACCCGGCCCTCACCACGCCGTCGGGGGGAGCGACCGGAACGGCGTTCCACTCGCTGGCCCGGGTCCTGCTCACGCTCCCCGCCTCGCTCGACGGGCAGGTCGCCGCGGCGACAGCCACCACCGGCGACGACGTCACGCTCACGCTGGGCGACGGAGCGGTCGTGATGTGGGGCGGGCCGGACCGCTCGGCTCTCAAGGCGGTCGTCCTCGAGAAGCTGATGGCGGCCACGGACCCGGCAGAGGTGTCGTCCTACGACGTGTCCTCGCCCGCCGCGGCGGTCGTCGGCAGTCGCTGAGCGCCGACCGGCACGGATCCGCTCGGCTCTTTGCCGAATGCGGGCGTGTCTGTCGCGAGCGGGAGCGGACTCCGCCTACCGTCGATCCCACACCCCAAATGCATACTCAGCATAACTTTAAGCCTCAACTACAGGTTTAAGGTTCAGCCCGGAGGCCGGACACGTGACTTCACACCAGAACTACCTCGCCGTGATCAAGGTCGTCGGCATCGGCGGCGGCGGCGTCAACGCCGTCAACCGCATGATCGAGCTCGGCCTTCGCGGCGTCGAGTTCATCGCCATCAACACCGATGCACAGGCGCTCCTGCTCAGCGACGCCGACGTCAAGCTCGACGTCGGCCGCGAGCTCACCCGCGGACTCGGCGCGGGCGCCGACCCCGAGGTCGCGCCGCGCCGCCGAGGACCACGCGGAGGAGATCGAGGAGGTGCTCGCGGGCGCCGACATGGTCTTCGTGACCGCCGGAGAGGGCGGCGGCACGGGCACCGGCGGCGCGCCCGTCGTCGCGCGGATCGCGAAGTCGATCGGCGCCCTGACGATCGGAGTCGTGACGAAGCCCTTCGGCTTCGAGGGACGCCGTCGCCAGACCCAGGCCGAGGCCGGCGTCGCGACGCTCAAGAACGAGGTCGACACCCTCATCGTCGTCCCGAACGACCGCCTGCTCGAGATCAGCGACCGCGGCATCTCGATGCTCGAGGCGTTCGCCACGGCCGACCAGGTCCTCCTCGCGGGTGTGCAGGGCATCACCGACCTCATCACCACGCCGGGCCTGATCAACCTCGACTTCGCCGACGTCAAGTCGGTCATGCAGGGCGCCGGATCCGCGCTTATGGGCATCGGATCCTCGCGCGGCGCCGATCGCGCGATCAAGGCCGCGGAACTCGCGGTCGCCTCCCCGCTGCTCGAGGCGAGCATCGACGGCGCGCACGGCGTCCTGCTCTCCATCCAGGGCGGGTCGAACCTCGGCATCTTCGAGATCAACGACGCGGCCCGCCTCGTCCAGGAGGCGGTGCACGCCGAGGCGAACATCATCTTCGGTGCCGTCATCGACGACACCCTCGGCGACGAGGTGCGCGTGACGGTCATCGCGGCCGGCTTCGACGGCGGCGAGCCGGGCGGACAGGCTCCCGCGGCCCTCGCCCAGCCGCGCAGCCAGCAGAGCGCCGCCTCCGAGTCGCCGGAGCCCGTCCCGGTGGCCGCAGCCGCCCCCGCCGCCGGGTCGATCTGGTCGAGCACCCCCGTCGCGGCCCCCGCGCCGGTCGCCGACCCGTCGTTCGACGACGACGACAACGATCTCGACATCCCCGACTTTCTCAAGTAGTCGTCGTGACCGATCCGGAGCTGGCCGCGCGCTGGTCCTCGGTCTCCGAGCGGGTCGCCGACGCGGCCCGCTCGGCCGGTCGCGATCCCGGCGGCATCACCACGATCGTCGTCACCAAGTTCCACCCCGTGTCGCTGATCCGCGACCTGCTCGAGCTGGGCGTCGTCGACTTCGGCGAGAACCGGCACCAGGAGGCGCAGGAGAAGGCCGCCGAGCTCGCCGGGACTCCTGCGCGCTGGCACTTCATCGGGCAGCTGCAGAGCAAGAAGGCCCGGCAGGCGCGCCGGTACGCATCGGCGGTCCACTCCGTCGACCGCCTCGCCCTGGTCCCGCTCCTGGATGCGGGCGAGGCCCCCCTCGACGTCTTCCTGCAGATCAACCTCACCGACGACCCCGAGCGCGGGGGCGCGGCGTCGGACGACGTCGAGCACCTGGCCGAAGTCCTCGCGGACGCTGAGCACCTGCGCTTCCGGGGCGTCATGGCGGTCGCGCCGCTCGGCGAGGATCCCCGACCCGCGTTCGCGCGGCTGCGCCTGCTCTCGGAGCGCGTGCGCGCCATCGATCCGTCGGCCTCCGCCGTCTCGGCCGGCATGTCGCACGACTTCGCCGAGGCGATCGCGGAGGGCGCGACACACCTGCGAATCGGGTCGGCAATCACCGGCAATCGACCCGCCCGCCCTTAACCTCGACCTGACCCACTAGTGGGAGCACACACGACACGGAGGACACAGATGGCCAACCCGCTGAAGAAGACGATGGTCTACCTCGGACTCGCCGATGAAGAGGTCGAGTACGAGCGCGCCGACACCGTCGAGGCGGCTCCGACCACGGCCCACCGCGCCCCGGTCTCGCCGGTCCAGCCCGTCCCGCCGGTCGAGCAGACCACCCCGCAGCAGCCCCGCGCGACGGTCACCCCGCTCCGCAAGCCCACCCCCCAGACTCCGAGGCGACGGCCCACGCCGAGATGAACGAGATCCTCACCGTCCACCCCAAGCAGTACCGTGACGCGCAGGTCATCGCGGAGAACTTCCGCGACGGCATCCCCGTGATCATCAACCTCTCGCAGATGAGCGATGCGGACGCCCGCCGCCTCATCGACTTCGCGAGCGGCCTCTCGCAGGGCCTCTACGGCCGGATCGAGCGCGTGACGAGCAAGGTCTTCCTGCTCTCGCCCTCGCACATCACGGTCGCCGGCGATTCGGCCTCCGCCGAGAGCGACGCCGACGCGTCGTTCTTCGCGAAGTCCTGACTCCGGGGAGCCCTGGCCCGCGGTGACCTCCGTCGTCTCGCTCCTCGGGAGCGTCCTCTACTTCGTCCTGCTCCTGTACTTCTTCGCCATGTGGGCGAGGTTCGTGCTCGACCTGGTCCGGGTCATCCGACGCGACTGGCGCCCCCGCGGCGCCGGTCTCGTCGCCGCCGAGACCGTCTACACGGTCACGGACCCGCCCATCTCCTTCTTCCGGCGGCTCATCAAGCCCGTGTCGATCGGCCCGATCGCCCTCGACTTCGGCTGGAGCCTCACGATGCTCTGCGTGATCGTGGGGATGTACATCGCGACCTGGCTGCGGGCCGCCTGACCCGACTCCGGGCGCTCCCGGTGGTCGTCCCGCACGGGGCGGGCCCGGCGGTGCCGGGATCACTTCCGCTCCCTGTATCGTGGGGGCCGTCCTGACGTTCTCCGCGGTGCTCGCACTGCGCCGCGTTCACGAAGTTGCTAGCTTCGGTCGAACGTCGATAAACGTGTACCTACTTGAAATCGAAGGTGGAAAGCCATGGCGCTCACTCCCGAAGATGTTGTCAATAAGCGGTTCCAGCCGACGAAGTTCCGCGAGGGCTACGACCAGGACGAGGTCGACGACTTCCTCGACGAGGTCGTCGTGGAGCTCCGCCGCCTGAACCAGGAGAACGAGGAGCTGCGCCAGAGCCTCGCCTCCGGCGGCTCGGACGCCCCGCGCGATGCCGCGCCGGTCACGTCCCCCGCTCCCGTCGTCGACGAGACCCCCGCTCCCGAGCCGGAGGCCGAGCGCGAGCCCGAGCCCACCCCGGCGCCCG
>NZ_MUKN01000108.1 GCF_001995175.1 Rathayibacter rhapontici | reverse complement strand
GTGGTCCGCCCCGTCCTCCGCCTCGCGCTGACCGTCGTCGTCGCGACCCTCGCGGCGGCCGGCGTCGCCTCGCTCCGCCCGGCCGCCGCGGCGGGCATCGACGGCTGCACCGATCGCCGCACGGCCGCCGACCCGTTCGGCTGCGACCGCTGGGTGCTGACGGCCGCGTCGGGGGAGGGCCCCTACTCCGCCTGGGTGGAGGACGCGCGGGTGCGCCTGCGCACCGAGCGGGTGGACGGGTACGAGACCCTCGTGATCGGCACCGAGTGCTCGAGCGTCATCGCTCCGTTCACGATCGACTCGGGCGTGCTGGAACCGCAGGAGCCGCCCGTCTGGACGGACGGCTGCGGCGAGCGGCCCGGCCCCGCCGAGCACCGGCTGCTGGCACTGCTGTCGGGTCCGGTCGTGCTCGGCGGGACAGCGGAGGACGTCGTCCTCGAGGGGGTCGGGGGGAGCCTGGTCTTCTCGCGGATCCCCGACTGACGGCGCCCCCGGGCGCGCGGGCTCCGGATAGGATCGTCCCTCGTGGTTACCCGTCTGTCGCACCTGTTCGTCCGCACCCTCCGAGAGGATCCCTCGGACGCCGAGGTCGCGAGCCACCGCCTCCTCGTGCGCGCGGGCTACATCCGCCGCCAGGCCCCGGGCGTCTTCGCCTGGCTGCCGCTCGGCCTCCGCGTGAAGCGCCGCATCGAGCGGATCATCCACGAGGAGATGGAGGCGGCCGGCGCCCAGGAGGTGCACTTCCCCGCGCTCCTGCCGCGCGAGCCCTACGAGGCGAGCGGACGCTGGACCGAGTACGGCGACGGCGTGTTCCGCCTGAAGGACCGCAAGGACGCCGACTACATGCTGGCGCCCACCCACGAGGAGTTCTTCACCCTCCTGGTCAAGGACCTCTACTCCTCCTACAAGGACCTGCCCCTGTCGATCTACCAGATCCAGGACAAGTACCGCGACGAGGCCCGTCCCCGCGCCGGCCTCCTGCGCGGACGCGAGTTCACCATGAAGGACGCGTACTCCTTCGACCACACCGACGCGGGCCTCGAGGCGAGCTACCAGTTGCAGCGCGACGCCTACGAGCGGATCTTCGCCCGCCTGGGCCTCGAGTACGTGATCGTGCAGGCCGACGCGGGCGCCATGGGCGGCTCGCGCAGCGAGGAGTTCCTGCACCCGACCCCGGTGGGCGAGGACACCTTCGTCCGCTCCGCCGGCGGCTACGCGGCGAACGTCGAGGCCTACCGCACTCCCGTGCCCGAAGCCCGTCCCCTCGAGGGTCTGCCCGAGGCGCGCGTCTTCGATTCGCCCGACACCCCGACGATCCAGACGCTGGTCGACCTGGCGAACGACCGCGAGCCCCGCGCCGACGGCCGGGCCTGGACCGCGGCCGACACCCTGAAGAACGTCGTGCTCGCGCTGACCGCCCTCGACGGGACCCGCGAGCTCGTCATCGTGGGCCTTCCGGGCGACCGCGACATCGACCTCAAGCGCGCGGAGGTCGCCTTCGCCCCGGCCGGGGTCGAGGCCGCGACCGAGGCGGACTTCGCGAAGCACCCCGGACTGGTGAAGGGCTACATCGGCCCCTGGTCGCCCGAGGGCGCGGTGCTCGGCGAGGAGTCGGCCACCGGCGTGCGCTACCTGCTCGACCCCCGCGTGGTCGACGGCACGGCGTGGATCACCGGGGCGAACACCCCGGGGAAGCACGTCCTCGAGCTCGTCGCGGGCCGCGACTTCACGTCCGACGGCGTCGTCGAGGTCGCCGACGTCCGTGCGGGCGACCCCGCCCCCGACGGCTCGGGGCCGATCGAGACGGCGCGCGGCATGGAGATCGGCCACGTCTTCCAGCTCGGCCGCAAGTACGCCGAGGTGCTGGGCCTGAAGGTCCTCGACGAGAACGGCAAGCTCGTCACCGTCACGATGGGCTCCTACGGCATCGGCGTCACGCGGATCCTCGCGGTCATCGCCGAGAGCAACCACGACGACCGCGGTCTGATCTGGCCCGAGAACGTCGCTCCGTTCGACGTGCACGTGATCGCCACCGGCAAGGACGCGGCCGCCCTCGCCCTCGCGGAGTCGGTCGGCGCCTCGCTCGAGAGCGCCGGGCGCGACGTGCTGATCGACGACCGTCCGAAGGTCTCGCCGGGAGTGAAGTTCGGCGACGCCGAGCTGATCGGCGTGCCCGTCATCGTGATCGCCGGCCGCGGTGCGGCCGAGGGGATCGTCGAGCTCTGGGACCGCCGGACGGGGGAGCGCGAGCAGCTCCCCGTGGCCGACGCGCTCGCACGCCTCGGAGCCTGACGGAGTTCCCCTCTCCGGTCCCGGGTGCTCGACGCCGGGGTCCGCTAAGATCAATGGTCCCGACGCGCGGACCGGCTCCCGACGGAGCCGGGGCACCGCCGGCGTCGGGCGAGACTTCGACGTGGTCGCACTGTGCGACGCCAAGTGAATAGAGAGAAAGGCCCGCCGTGGACATCGACCTGAGCGTTCTGCGCCTCCTGGAGCGCGAGCGCGAGATCCCCTTCGAGGAACTCGTGCAGATCATCGAGCAGGCGATCCTCACCGCCTACCTCAAGCACATCGGGCAGGCGGACGACGCCGACAAGGCCACCGCCGTCGACGCGCGCGTGCACCTCGACCGCAAGACCGGCCACGTGTCGGTCTTCGTGCCCGAGATCGACGAGGAGGGCGCCGTGATCGGCGAGTCCGAGGACTCGCCGCGCGACTTCGGCCGCATCGCCGCCTTCGCGGCGAAGCAGGTCATCAACCAGCGGCTGCGCGACATCGGCGACGAGAAGGTCCTCGGCGAGTTCAAGGGCCGCGAGGGCGACATCGTCGCGGGCGTGATCCAGCAGGGCCCGAACCCCAAGATGATCCACGTCGACCTCGGCTCGATCGAGGCGATGCTCGCTCCCGAGGAGCAGGTCCCGGGGGAGGACTACAGCCACGGGCGCCGGATCCGCGTGTACGTGACGAGCGTGAGCCGCGGTCAGAAGGGCCCCTCGGTCCAGGTCTCGCGCACGCACCCGTCGCTCGTGCGCAAGCTGTTCGCGCTCGAGGTGCCCGAGATCGCCTCCGGTGTCGTCGAGATCGTGTCGCTCGCCCGCGAGGCCGGGCACCGCACCAAGATCGCCGTCCGCGCGACGGAGCCGGGAGTGAACGCCAAGGGCGCCTGCATCGGGGAGCTCGGGCAGCGCGTCCGCGCGGTCACCGCCGAGCTGAACAACGAGAAGATCGACATCGTCGACTACTCCTCCGACCTGCCCACTTTCGTCGCCAGCGCGCTGTCGCCGGCGAAGGTGACCAGCGCGTTCGTGATCGACCAGAGCCTCAAGGCCGTGCGCGCACTCGTCCCCGACTACCAGCTCTCGCTCGCCATCGGCAAGGAGGGTCAGAACGCGCGACTCGCCGCGAAGCTGACCGGCGCGAAGATCGACATCCAGCCCGATTCGGTGATGGACGGGGAGTGATCCCCGAGCATCGGCCGTGCGGGGAAGCGCTCCCCTGGACGAGGGAGTAGAGTGGAACCCGTCAGAACGTGCGTCGGCTGCCGTCTGCGCGCCCCCCGGGCCTCTCTTCTGAGGCTCGTCCTCCACTCGAACTCCCTCGCGGTAGATCCGCGCGCGGTTCGCGCTGGTCGGGGAGCGTGGCTGCACGACACGTACGACTGCTACGAACGCGCGGTGAAGCGCCACGCGTTCCCCAGGGCGTTCAAGACGCGCGAGAGCGTGGACCCGAGCGAGCTGGAGCAGTACATCACCCGCGGTCCGACCGGCCCGGTTCCTCCCCACGAGGAGCCGACGCAGGGCACGGTCGCACCGCAGAGAGAACAGGCAGAACGGCCCGTGAACTGATCATGAGCAACGACTGATGAGCGGCTCGAAATGAGATCCGTCCGTTTGTGATGGCCTGCCCCGTCTTGGGCGCAGGCCCAAGACAGGAGAGAAGTGGCAAAACCACGCGTACACGAGATCGCAGCCGAACTCGGCGTCGATAGCAAGGTCGCACTTGCAAAGCTGAAAGAACTGGGCGAGTTCGTCAAGGGACCGTCCTCGAGCATCGAGCCCCCCGTGGCCCGCAAGCTCCGCCAGGCACTCCAGGGCAGCGCGGGCACCTCCGCGCCGGCCCCGACCGCCACCAGCGCCCGCCCCG
>NZ_MUKN01000107.1 GCF_001995175.1 Rathayibacter rhapontici | reverse complement strand
ACGTGGCCGCCCGCGGTGCCGTAGCCCACGAGCGCGGCGCCGGATCCCTCTCCGGGCTCGGTGGTGGACGGGGCGGGCGGAGCGGCCTGCGCCGGGTGGGCGGGGATCGCGGGGATCTCGGAGCCGAGGGTGCCGGCTCCCGCCTGCACGGTGATGATCGGGGTGCCGACGTCGACCGTCTGGCCCTCGTCGACGAGGACGTCGACGACGGTGCCGCTGAACGGGGACGGCAGCTCGACCAGGGACTTCGCGGTCTCGATCTCGACGAGGACCTGGTTGACGGCGACCTCGTCGCCGACCTTGACCTTCCAGGCGACGATCTCGGCCTCGGTGAGGCCCTCGCCGACATCGGGGAGGAGGAACTGCTCTGTCATCGTCGGGATCTGCTTTCTGACGCTGGAGGGACGCGGATGCGACGGGAGGGGACGCGGGAGCGTCAGTACGCGAGGGAGCGGTCGACGGCCTCGAGCACGCGGTCGACGTCGGGGAGGAAGATCTTCTCGACCTTCGCGGGCGGGAAAGGGGTGTCGAAGCCGGCGACCCGCAGCACGGGCGCCTCGAGCGAGTAGAAGGCCCGCTCGGTGACGGTCGCCGCGATCTCGGAGCCGAGGCTCACGTTCGCGGACGCCTCCTGGGCGACGACGAGGCGGCCGGTCCGGCGCACCGACTCGAGCAGCGGCTCCCAGTCGATCGGCGAGAGCGAGCGGAGGTCGACGACCTCGATGCTCGTCCCCTCCTCGCCCGCGAGCTCGGCGGCCTGGAGGAGCACCGACACCATCGGACCCCAGCCGACGACGGTCACCTCGGTGCCCGGCCGGACGACGCGGGTCGCGTGCAGCGGGGCGGCGGAGGCCCGCAGATCGACGTCGCCCTTGGGCCAGTAGCGGCTCTTGGGCTCGAAGAACATGACCGGGTCGTCCGAGGCGATCGCCTCCTGGATCATCCAGTAGGCGTCGTTGGGCGTGGACGGGCTCACCGCGCGCAGGCCGGGGGTGTGCGCGAAGTACGCCTCGTTGCTCTCCTGGTGGTGCTCGACCGCTCCGATGTGCCCGCCGTAGGGCACGCGGATCACGACGGGCATGCTCAGCTGCCCCTCGTGCCGGTTGGTCATCTTGGCCAGCTGGGAGGTGATCTGGTCGAAGGCCGGGTAGATGAAGCCGTCGAACTGGATCTCGCAGACCGGCCGGAAGCCGCGCATGGCGAGTCCGATCGCGGTGCCCACGATGCCGGACTCGGCGAGCGGCGTGTCGAGGACGCGCTGCGGTCCGAACTCGGCGTGCAGTCCCTCCGTGATGCGGAAGACGCCGCCGAGGGGGCCAATGTCCTCGCCCATCAGCAGGACGCGGTCGTTCTCGGTCATCGCGCGGCGGAGGCCGGCGTTGAGCGCCTTGGCCATGGACATCGACTGGAGCTGCTCCTCGGAGAGGTGCGGCTGGGCAGCCGTGGTGCTGGTGTCGATCGTCATCGCGGGTCGCCTCCGAACGAGTCCTCGTAGCGCTGCAGCCACGCCTTCTGCTCGGCCACCTGCGGATGCGGTTCCGAGTACACGTGGTCGAAGATCACGTCGACCGGCGGCGCCTCCAGCTCGAGCAGCCGGCGGCGGATGTCGGACGCGTAGTCCTCCGCCTCCTCGTCGACCTCGTCGAAGAAGGACTGCGCCACGCCCTCGGAGCGCAGGTACGCGGCGAAGCGCGTGAGCGGGTCCTTCGCGATCCACGAGGCGAGCTCGTCGTCGGTGCGGTACTTCGTGGGATCGTCGCTCGAGGTGTGCGCGCCGATGCGGTAGGTGAGCGCCTCGATGAACTGGGGTCCGCCGCCCGAGCGGGCGTCCTGGAGGTGCTTCGCGGTGACGGCGTAGCTCGCGAGCACGTCGTTGCCGTCGATCTGCACGCCGGGGATCCCGAAGCCGGAGGAGCGGAGGTAGAGCGGGCTGCGCGACTGCGTCGCCACGGGCACCGAGATCGCGTAGTGGTTGTTCTGCAGGAAGAACACCTGGGGCGTCCGGTAGCTCGCGGCGAAGACCATCGCCTCGCTGACGTCGCCCTGGCTCGAGGCGCCGTCGCCGAAGTAGACGACGACCGCCGCGTCCTTCTCGGGGTCGCCGGTGCCGGTCGCGCCGTCGAACGTCAGCCCCATCGCGTAGCCGGTGGAGTGCAGGGCCTGCGAGCCGAGCACGAGCGTGTAGAGGTGGAAGTTGCCGTTCGCCGGATCGGCGGGATCCCAGCCGCCGTGCGTCGTGCCGCGCAGCAGCGCGAGCACGTTCAGCAGGTCGATGCCGCGGATCTTGCCGACGACGTGCTCGCGGTAGGAGGGGAACACGTGGTCCTGCGGGCGCATCGCGAAGGCCGAGCCGACCTGCGCCGCCTCCTGGCCGTGGCTGGGCACCCAGAGTCCGAGCTGACCCTGCCGCTGGAGGTTGGCGGCCTCCTTGTCGAAGCGCCGGACCACCGCCATCTCGCGGTAGAAGGAGCGGTGCTGCTCCTCGCCGATCCCGTCGAGGAACGAGGCGTACTGCTCTGCCGCGGGGGTCGGGGCGAAGCGCCCGTCCGCGGTGAGGAACTGGACCGTCGGCGACTCCGTGCTGGTGACTACCACCCGACTAACCTATCCGCCTCGCGGGATGCCCCTGCGGGAGGGACCCCACAATCTCGGCCGCCGCCGAGAGGAGCTTGTCGACAGACTCCTCCTCGCCGATCGAGACCCGGATGCCCTCGGGCGGGAACGCCCGGACGACGACGCCGGCCCGCTCGAAGACGCCCGCGGCCCACTCTGTCTGCTCGCGCGTGTCGAACCAGAGGAAGTTGGCCTGCGACTCGGGCAGCGTCCAGCCCGCCTCACGCAGCGACTGCTGCACGCGGTCGCGCAGGGTCACGATGCGGTGCACGCGCTCGAGCAGCTCCTCGCGGTGGCGGAGGGACGCGACGGCGGCGGTCTCGGCGAAGCGGGTCACCGAGAGCGGGATGGCGGTCGAGCGGGCGGCGTCCAGGATCCGGGGGTGGCCGATCGCGTAGCCGACGCGCAGGCCCGCGAGACCGTAGGCCTTCGAGAAGGTCCGGGCGATCACCAGGTTGGGGTGCCGGCCCAGCAGCGCCGTGCCGTCGACTGCGCGCTCGTCGTCGACGAACTCGGCGTACGCCTCGTCGAGGAGGACGAGGACGTCGCTCGGGACGCGCTCGAGGAACGCCTCGACGTCGTCGGCGGTCGCGATCGTGCCGGTGGGGTTGTTGGGGCTGCACACGATGACCAGGCGGGTGCGCTCGGTGACCGCCAGCGCCATCGCGTCGAGGTCGTGCGTGTCGTCGGCGCGCAGCGGGACGCGGACGCTCGTCGCTCCGGCCGTGGTGACGAGGGAGGGGTACGCCTCGAAGGAGCGCCAGGCGTAGACGACCTCGTCGCCCGATCCGGCCGCCGCGCTGATGAGCTGCGCGATGACGGCGACGGATCCGGCCCCGACGATCACCTCGTCGAGCCCGACCCCGTACTCCTCGGCGAGCGCCGTCCGCAGTGCGGTCGCCGCCGCATCGGGGTAGCGGTTGAAGTCGTGCACCGACTGCACCTCGTGCAGGACGGAGGGCAGCGGATCGAACGGGTTCTCGTTCGAGGACAGCTTGAACGCGTCGGCGGCCGCCGCTCGACCCTGGCGGTAGGCCGGGAGGGCGAGGATCTCGGGGCGGAGGCGGACGGGAGGGGCCGACGGGTCTGTCACCCGCCCATGGTAGGCGGAGGGTGGGACACACACCCCCCTGGCCCGCGGCAAGCACCCTTGTTCGGGGGCCGATCGTGGCTCTGTCCCCCGATAAGGTGCCGTCATGCGGAGTCGACGGCGAACCGAGCGGCGCCCCGGTGGGCACCGGGCGCCCCGCCGCGCCGCCGCCGCCGTCTCGGCGGGCCTGCTGACCCTCGCGCTCCTCGCCTGCACCCCGCAGGAGGACGCGGCCGGGCCCCCTCCGACACCGCGCGAGACGTCGATCGAGGTGACCGCTCCGGCCGAGTTCACCGCGGCCAAGGAGCGCGCGCTGAGCGTCCGCGACGACGTGCTCGCCCTGCTCTCGGCCACCGACCGCTCCGTCGAGGGCAGCGCCAGGGCCGACCTCCTCGCCTCCGTGCCCGCCCTGAACGCCGCCCTCGCCGGGGTCTCGACCGAGGACCTGACGGCGGCGGCCGACGCCGCTGTCGACGCCGAGCTCACCGTCGCGGACCGCGTGCTGGGGCTCGGTGCGGGCACGCTCGCCTCCGGAGCGGGTTCCAGCGCCCGCCGCGCCGCTCTGCGGACCGCGATGGGCGCGCTCGAGGCGGCGGTCG
>NZ_MUKN01000106.1 GCF_001995175.1 Rathayibacter rhapontici | reverse complement strand
GGCGCACCTCGGCGGCATCGTCCTCGCGGTGAACGCCGAAGGCGTCCTCCGGATGGGCGGCTCGAACACTGGCATCTCCGGCGGGACGGTGATCCCGGGCCGCTGGTACGTCTTCGCGATCACGCACACGGGCACGACGGCGACGGTCAACTTTGCCGACACGCTCACCACCGCGACGAACCTGTCCAGGGGGACCAACCCCGGCTACTCCTCGCTCGGAGCGGCGCCCGATGGGAGCTCGCCCCTGTTCGGTGCGCTTCGCGAGATCAGCTTCTACCCGACCGTGCACACCGCGGAGGCACGGGAGAGCACGATCGCGGCCCTCCGCTCCTGGTACACCGCCGGCTGACCCTCGGCTCGACGCCCCCTCGCCCTCCTTCGGGAGCGGCGAGGGGGCGTTCTCTGTTGTCCACACTGCTGTCCACAGTTCGTAGATACGTTCGAAGGTCTCCACCAATCCTTGAACTTTTTCAACTCATAAGCCTGTGGAAGATGCCTTTTCCCTGGTCAAGAGAAAGAAAGAAGAATTGATGCACAGAGATATCCCCAGAAAAGTGCACAGGTTACCCACCGTAAATGCGGCGATTCCCGCGCTTTCTTCACAGGCCTGTCCACAACCCCGTTTGACGGATGTTCGACTGGGGGTGGAATCTAGCCCCGTCGCTAAACAGCGAAACGGCCCGAGCGCTACCAACACCCGGACCGTTCCAATTCCCCGCCGACTCTCAATCAGGAGGACTCCATGAACCCTACCGGCCGACTCGCAGCAGCGAGAGAGCACCTCGCCCTGCTGCGCGCTGACCACGACCGTCAGCGCCGCCACGATCGCTACATCGTGACCCTCGCGCACGACTACGGAGTGCCCGTCGCCGAGATTATCGCGACGACCGGCTTCACCCGCCGCGCCGTTCGCCGCCTGCTCGGGTAGAACAGGACGGGCGGGACGTGAAGGGAAGGTCCCGCCCCTCTGTCGGACGTCGCACGTACGGTCTCGCCCATGTCACACCACTGGACCCCGATGAGCATGGTCTCCCGCTCTGTCACCCCCGGCGAATGGCGCATGGGCGACAAGCGCGAAGAGCTCGGCTGGATCCGCCTCGTCGACTACGCCGGCGTCCCGACCTACGTCTGCGTCACCCGCGACGAGCTCGTGGTCGGCGGCGGCGACACCCTCCCCGACGCGGCTCGTGCATTCCTCGCCTGGGCGCGCTCGGATGGGGACTCCCCTGTGGTGGAGGGCCGCGGCTAGGATCGCGCTCATGACCGATGCCCCGCTGCACCAGTTCACGTCTCACATCGCCGGGAAGAACGCGCAGGTGCGCATCTACTCGGACCGAATCGAGTGGGAGAAGCCCCGCGGCCTGTCGATGGCGAAGCTGACCGCGGCGACTCTCACGCTCGGCGCGTCCGCGCTCGCGACCGGCGTGAGGGGCGGCGGTGCGGCGACCGAGATGATCCCGATCAAGAGCATCACGAGCGTCGCCACGAAGCGCGACGGCTTCACGAACACGATCGTCTCGGTCATCACGGCCGGCAACACGATCGACTTCCGCATCGGCCACAAGGAGGCGGAGCAGGTGCGCGGCATTTTGAACCGCCTGATCCTCGCCTGACCCATCTGCAGAGCCCCTCGTCGCCCCTCGCGGGTGGCGGGGGGCTTTTCCGTGTCGGTGGTCGGTCGCACTCTTGGGTGATGGGAACGAAGTACGACCCGAACCACCCGCACCGGCCGACCGGGTTCCTCGACACTGCGGTCGAGGCGTACCGCGACCACGGCGAGGAAGCGCCCTGGCTGCTCCTCTGGCGCGGCGGGGAGGTCGTGACCAACCCGACCACCGGCCGGTACATGTACGTCTGGGAGGGCGACACCGAGGGGCAGCTGCGAGGCCGCGGCGGGCGTCGCCACTGATGCCCGACCTCGAAGTTCTCGCGTTCGCCCGCGACCACCGGCCGAGCGCCGCCGCCGACGTCGCGATGCGTGCCCTCTTCGGCAGCCCGGCCCGCTACTACCAGCGCCTCGCCCGTGCGCTCGAGGACCCCGCCGCGCTACGCCACGATCCCGAGGTCGTCTACCGTCTCCGCCGAATCCGTGATGCTCGATCGGATCAGCGATCGGCGAAACGTTTCCGTCGAGTAAACGTCGGCTGGCCGGCTTCGGAGCCGTCCTGATGGCCTCGGATGCCAGTGAATACGTGCCCCCGGCAGGAATCGAACCTGCGACCAAGAGATTACTTGGCCCGGGTCACGCAGCTTCGCCCCGCGGCCTGAGTAGACACACAGTCTCTTTCTCGCTCATCCAACACTTGTCGGTCATTCCCCACAAGTGGGCGCCACTCATCTGAGGGGCGGACATCTAGCGTCGAGACCCCCGCACCTGGCGGGACGACCCGACGATCCATGGGGGTTCCCGAAATGCTCTCCACACCCGACCTTCTCGACCTCTGGTCCGCCGAGATGCGCGCGCAACACTGCCGCGAGCGCACGATCCGCGAGCGCCTCTACCTGATGCGCGCGCTCGAGCGCCACACCGGCGGCGAGCTCCTGACGCTAACCCGGCACGACCTCATCCGGTTCCTCGGCCGGCGCGACCTCTCCGGCCGGACGAAGCAGAACTATCGCTCGCACATCCACACGCTCTACACGTGGATGCAGGACGAGCAGCTGCGCCTCGACAACCCCGCCGCGCGCCTCCCGCGGCCGCGCGTCGAGAAGCGCGAGCCGAATCCCGTCACCCGCGAGCAGCTGCAGCGAGTCCTCGACAGCGGCGTCTACGGCGCGACGCGCATGAAGATCCTGCTCTACGCCTTCAATGGGCTCCGCGCCTCCGAGATCGCCGCGATCGCCGGCGACGCGATCGACTGGGAGGGACGTCGCGTCTTCACCCGCGAGGGGAAGGGCCGCAAGGAGGTGTGGCGGCCGCTGCACCCGATCGTGTGGCGTGAAGCGCAGGACTACCCGCGCGCCGGCTGGTGGTTCCCCTCCCCCATCATCGACGGCGCCCACGTCGGCGGGAAGTCTGTCTCCGCCACGCTCAGCGCCGCCTTCAAGCGCGCTGGCATCGAGCACACCGGGCACCACCTCCGCGCGTTCTTCATCACTGAGCTCCTCGAGGCCGGCGTGCACCCCGACGTCGCCCAGCATCTCGCCCGGCACTCTTCCGGCGAGACGCTCCGCGAGTACGCGCGCCCCTCCGATCGCCGCTCACGCGAAGCGCTCGAGCGACTCCCCAGCGTCGTCGTCCCCATCACCGCCGCACGAGGCCGCCGCCGCACGACCGAGCTCCCCGAGGCCGCGTAGTACCCTGCGAGGCGCCCCCGTAGCTCAGCGGATAGAGCAGCAGCCTTCTAATCTGACGGTCGCAGGTTCGAGTCCTGCCGGGGGCACCTCAGCCACTTCGATGCCGGCTCCACACAAGGAAGGTCTCCGCTGCGTCGCGCAGCGTGTCGCCGCCGCAGACGAGGATCTCGTCGCGCGTCACGCACAGGAACGTCTCGCGGCCGTCCACGACGCGTCGACGGATCCAGCCGAGATCCTCGCGCTTGTCGCCAACGCGCCACTCGTTCGGGCGGACCGAGCGGGAGACCATGCTGAGCGGAGTCCAGTGGTGTGCCATGCTCCGATCCTCGACCGGGCCACCGACACCCGCTACATGCGGGCGAGCAGCTCGGCCTTCTTCGCTGCGAATTCGTCCTCGGTGAGCACGCCCGCGTCGCGGAGGCCGGCGAGCTTCTGCAGCTGGTCGGCGAGGTCGGGCGCGGCCGGCGCCGCCGTGCCACTGTGGGCGGCGTGAATCGCCTCGTTCACGGCGTCCGCGAACCGCTTTGCCTCCTCGTTCTGCTTCGAGTAGAACGTCACCGCGTTCTCGTCCTGCTGGATCGTCTGCGTCTTCCCACCCGACACGCGCTGCGCATCCCCCGGGACGGTCAGCTGGATGTAGCCGACGAGCATGCCGCTCTTCTTGTACTGGATCGAAGAGACCACCCTGATCGGCAGCTGCTTCTCGGTCCCCCGAGCGCCCGAGAACACTGCAGCGCCGAGGCCCTTCCTGGTGATGGTGATGCTGCGGCCATCGAACGACATCGCGCCGTTGCTGCCCTTGAAGCTGATGTCGGCCATGGAGATCCCCCAGTGTCGGTGTGCGTGTGCCGCGATCCTAGCCGCGGCCAGCCGCCGCCGGGAACGCCGAAAACGCCCCCTCGCACTCCCGAGGGAGGGCGAGGGGGCGTCGGGGCCGGGTTCAGCTCGCGCTGTACCAGGAGCGGAGGGCTGCGACCATGCTCTCCCGGGCTTCCGGGGTGTGCACGGTCGGGTAGAAGCTGATCTCGCGGAGCGCACCGAACAGGGGCGAGCTCCCATCGGGCGCCGCTCCGAGCGAGGAGTAGCCGGGGTTGGCGCCTCGGGTCAGAGCGGTGGAGGTGATGAGCGCGTCGTTGAAGTTGATCGTCGCGGTGGTGCCGGTGAAGGTGATGGCGAAGACGTACCAGCGGCCCGGGATCACCGTCCCGCCGGAGATGCCGGTGTTCGCGCCGCCCATCCGGAGCACGCCTTCGGCGTTCACCGCGAGGACGATGCCGCCGAGGTGCGAC
>NZ_MUKN01000105.1 GCF_001995175.1 Rathayibacter rhapontici | reverse complement strand
CCCCCCGTCGTCCGCCGCACCTCCCGTCGCCCGGGACCCGCAGCGCTCCGACCCGCAGCGCGACGACCGCCCCGAGGGCGCCACCGCGCCGTCGCAGCGCGACACCGCGCCGAACGGCACCGTCTACCAGTGGCCCGACCCGCGCGGCGGCTGGGACGCGCCACCCGTCTGGGAGGACGTCGTCACTCCGCCCGCCGAACCGGACGACGACGCCGGCGACGAGGAGCTCTGGCGGGGCACCGCGTTCGCGTGGAACCTCGCGCCGACGGACTCCGACGAGTCCGACGCGTCCGGTCCGCGCGAGGCCTCCTCCGCCGACGGTGCGGACGCTCCGTTCAGCACGACGACCGCGTCGGCGCACGTGAACGCCTCCGGCGAGAAGGCGCCCCGGTCCAAGCCCGCCCGCGATCGGACTCCGCGCGAGAAGACCCCGCGCGAGAGGACTCCGCGCGACAAGACCGCGCGCGCTGCCCGGCAGAAGCCTCCGCGCGCCGACGGCCCGGCACCGAGCGGCCCCACCACGGCCGGCATCGCGACCGAGCCCCCCAGCATCGCTCCGCTCTCGCCGCCGTCCCCCGGGCGGACGGCGGGACGGCGCCGACTCCTGATCGCCCTGATCGCGGTCGGAGTCGTCGTGATCCTCGCCGTCGTCGCGGCCATCGGCTACGCCGTGGCGTCCGCGAACCGCCCCGGCGCCGCGGCGCCGATCGCCACGCAGACTCCCACCGAGGAGGCGAGCCCGACCCCCGAGCCCACCGCGGCCCTCCCGACGGTCGGCCCCCTGCCCGCCGGCACCTACGCGTGGAGCGCCCTGCTCGGCGGGGAGTGCCTGCAGCCGTTCGACTCCGTCTGGGCCGAGGAGTTCACCGTGGTCGACTGCGCCGCTCCGCACGCCGGGCAGCTGGTCGCGGCCGAGCCGCTGACCGAAGAGGTGTTCCCCGGACCCGACGCTCTCGCGCTCTCGGTCGCCTCGCTCTGCCAGGCGCCGGAGTGGTCGACGTCGCGGCCGCGGAGACCTACGGCGACGTCCAGGTCTCGGCCTCGTTCACGGTGACGCAGGAGCAGTGGGACGCGGGCGAGCGCCGGTCGTTCTGCTTCGTCGACCGCGAGGGCGGCGACGAGCTGGTCGGCTCGCTCGCCGGCTCCGCCGCGGCCTGAGTCAGACCAGGCTGCAGCCGTACGGGCCGGCGTCCGTCCCCCACAGCGTGAGGGGCACGTCCAGCAGCGGTCCGACGTGGGCGAGCTCGACGACGTCCGTGCCGTTGCCGACCTCGAAGGTGAGACTCGCGTTCGCGCCGCGCACCGTGTACGCGTCCACGCCCACCGGGTCGTCGGTGCCGGTCACCTGCGCGGTCCCCGCGAGCGCCGCCTCGAGCTCCGCACGCGTGGAGCCGATGCCGGCGCCGCCCGCGGTCCGGAGTGCCGGGCTGCTCACGACGATCAGCCGCAGCGGAGCGGTCTGCTCGTCGGCGAGGAGGCCGAACGGGAAACGCCCCATCACTCCCGGCTGCGTCTCGTCGGGGTAGTTCGGCACCCAGCGGCCGGGCGCTCCGTCCACCTCGACGCCCGCCTCCTCCCACGCCGGGGTGCAGAAGTCGGCGTCGAACGCGGCGAGGGCCGACGCGCCCGCGTCCGTGGGGATCGGCTGCCCGACGAGCAGCGAGCCGGCGCCGCCGGGCGCGATCAGGCCGTCCGGAGTGAGCACGAGATCGCTGAGCGCGGGAGGCCCGGCCGGAGCGGCGGGGGCGGCCGGAGTGCCCGGGTCGGTGGTCGCGCCGCCGGACGGGGCCCCGGTGCTCGGAGCGGCGGTCGTCGGCACCGCGCTCGATCCGGTGGCCGTCGGCGCCGGCACGGCCGTCGCCGCGGCGCTCGGCGTCGAGGGGATCCGCGTCGCCGTCTCGGCGCATCCGGTCAGGGCGAGCAGCACCGCGGCCGTCGCGACTCCGGTGCGCAGCGCGGGGTGGAAGCGGGTCATGGTCGTCTCCTCGCGGGCACCGTTCCGGGCGTGCCCCTGCGTCAGTATCCCGGGCGTCGCTGCACGGAGGGAAGCGGCCGTCCTCCGCTGGGCCCTGCTTGTAGGGTTGCCGATCGTGGACGAGAACGAGAGGCCCTCCGGGACCGGCCCCGCGCCCTCCGTCGAGGCGACGACCAACGGTGTGGGCCCCTGGATCGGCGAGCCGCCCGAGGACGAGCGGCTCGACCCGGAGCTGCTCGCGCACGGCGACGCGCGCAACGTGATCGACCGCTTCCGCTACTGGCGGATGGAGGCGATCGTCGCCGAGCTCGACCGCTCCCGCCACCCGTTCCATGTGGCCGTCGAGAACTGGCAGCACGACATGAACATCGGCTCGATCGTGCGCAGCGCCAACGCGTTCGGAGCCCGCGGCGTGCACATCGTCGGCCGGCGCCGCTGGAACAAGCGCGGCGCGATGGTGACCGACCGCTACCAGCACGTGCAGCACCACGAGACGGTGGCCGAGCTCGTCGAGTGGGCGCGGGCGGAGGGGCTGCCGCTGGTCGCGATCGACAACGTGCCCGGCTGCGTCCCGATCGAGACCTTCGCGCTGCCCGAGCGCTGCGTCCTGCTGTTCGGTCAGGAGGGGCCGGGGCTGTCGGACGAGGCGATCGCCGCCTCCGAGGCCGTGCTCGAGATCTCGCAGTTCGGCTCGACGCGCTCGATCAACGCGTCGGCGGCCGCCGCGGTCGCGATGCACGCGTGGGTGCTGCAGCACGTGCGCTTCTGAGCGACGGGCCGCCGCCCACGGACCCGCGGGTCAGACCACGACGTCCGGCGGGAACTCCGACTCGAGCGGCTCGCCCGACAGCAGCTCGTGCACTCCGCTCAGCACCTCGTCCGGACGGAACGGGTAGCGCTCGATCTCGGCGGCGTCGCTGATCCCGGTCATCACGAGGACCGTGTGCAGGCCCGCCTCGATGCCGGCGACGATGTCGGTGTCCATCCGGTCGCCGATCATGCCGGTGTTCTCGCTGTGCGCGCCGATCTTGTTCATCGCCGAGCGGAACATCATCGGGTTCGGCTTGCCGACGACGTACGGGTCCTTGCCGGTGGCCTTGGTGATCAGGGCGGCGATCGCTCCCGTCGCGGGCATGACGCCCTCGGAGCTCGGCCCCGTCGCGTCGGGGTTCGTCACGATGAACCGGGCGCCGCCGATGATCAGGCGGATCGCCTTCGTGATCGCCTCGAAGCTGTAGTTGCGGGTCTCGCCGACGACGACGTAGTCGGGGGAGGTCTCGGTCATGATGAAGCCGGCCTCGTGGAGCGCGGTCGTGATTCCCGCCTCGCCGATCACGAACGCGCTGCCGCCGGGCATCTGCGAGGCGCAGAAGTCGGCGGTGGCGAGCGCGCTCGTCCAGATGCGCTCCTCCGGCACGTGCAGCCCCGAGGCGCGCAGGCGCGCGGCCAGGTCGCGCGGCGTGAAGATCGAGTTGTTGGTGAGCACCAGGAACGGGACGCCCGCGTCGGTCCACTCCTGGATCAGCTCGGGCGCGCCGGGGAGCGCCTTGTTCTCGTGCACGAGCACGCCGTCCATGTCGGTGAGCCAGGCCTCGACCTCGCCGCGATGTGCTGCCATGCCCCCGATGCTATCTCCGGCGCCCCCGTCGCGCCCGGGCCGGGGAGGCGGGCTCAGCCGATCAGGGACGGCTGCAGGTCGCGCAGGGTGCGGAACCGCGTCATGCGGACCACTCCGATCGCCGCGAGGGCCAGACCGCCCGCGAGCCAGCAGAGCAGCACGAGGGAGTCGTGCAGCGCCGCCCCGCCGTCGCCGCCGTACATGAGCTGCCGCACGGCGTCGGTGGCGAAGCCCATCGGCAGCACGTGGTGCAGCGCGGCGAGCGGCCCGGGCAGGGTCTGCCAGGGGAACGTGCCGCCCGCGGTCACGAGCTGCACCACCATCAGCACGAGGCCGAGGAACTGGCCGACGCTGCCCAGCCAGACGTTGAGGGCCAGGATCATCGCGGCGAACGTCAGCGAGGCGAGCGCCATCACGTTGTAGACGCCGAGCGGCGAGGCGACGTCGAAGCCGAGGGCGAGCGAGATGATCGCGAAGAGCCCGGCCATCTGGACCACGCCGAGCAGGCCCGGGGTGAGCCAGCCGGCGAGGGTGACCCGGAGGGGCGAGTGCAGCGCGGTGATCGCGCGGCGCGAGACCGGCTTGACGATGAGGAACAGGGCATAGATCCCGATCCAGCCCGCGAGGCTCGCGAAGAACGGGGCGAGCCCGGCGCCGTACGTGCCGGCCGAGGCGACCTCGCTCCGGTCCACGGCCACCGGATCGGCGATGGCGGAGGCCTGCGCCGCCTGCTGCTCCGCCGAGCGGTCGGGGATCGCGACGACGCCGTCCTCGAGGCCGTCGCGGAGCGTCGTGGCGCCGGTGGTGAGGTCGCCGAGTCCGGTGGTGAGGTCGCCGAGGCCGTCTCGCAGGGTCGCCGAGCCGTCGCGGAGGGAGGAGGCGCGTCGCGGAGCGTGGCGGCGCCGTCCGCGGCGGACTGAGCGCCGGCGGCGGCGGTGGCGGCTCCGCTCGTCAGCTGCGACGAGCCGTCGGCCGCGCTCGCGATGCCCGCGGTGAGGGCCGGAGTCGCGTCGGCGAGGGCCTGCGCGCCGGTCGCGACCTGCTGCGCTCCTCCGGCGAGCCGGTCGATCAGCGCGACCTGGCCCTGCGCCTGGGCGTTCGCGGCCAGGGTGTCGTCGCCGAGCGGATCCAGCAGAGCGAGCACCTCCGCGATGCGCGCGGGATCCAGTCCGGACTCCTGCAGGCTCGCCTCGATGCCACCGCGGATCGCGGGGACGCTGTCGGCCACCTGCTGCGAGGCGGCGCCCACGGCGTCGGCCTGCGCGGCGAGGGCGGAGTCGCCCGCGGCGACCTGGGCGGCGCCCTCGGC
>NZ_MUKN01000104.1 GCF_001995175.1 Rathayibacter rhapontici | reverse complement strand
AGCGGGGTGCGCGAGGCCGCGACGTCGGCGCGCCCCGCGCACCCGGCGATCAGGAGCACGGCGGCCAGGAGCGCCGGGGCCACGAGCACCGCGGTCCTCGGACGGCTGAGCAGGGACGGCATGCGCCGAGTCTGCCACCGCCGCCGCGCCGCGGCATCCCCGCGACAGCGCATCCTCGCCGGAGCGTCAGACGCGGACGACCATCTTCCCCGTGTTGCCGCCGCGCATCATCGAGAGGAACGCCTCGACGCTGTTCCCGATCCCGTCCACGACCGTCTCGTCGTACGCGATCCGCCCCTCCTGGAACCAGCCGGACATCAGCCGGTCGAACTCCGGCGCGCGGTCGAGATAGCCCGACAGTGTGAAGCCGCGGAGGGTGAGCCCCCGCGTGATGATGTTCGCCATGTTGTCGGGACCGGCCGGCTTCTCGGTGCTGTTGTAGCCCGCGATCGCGCCGCAGAGCGCGGCGCGGCCGCCGTCGCGGAAGGCGTCGAGAGCGGCCTCGAGGTGATCGCCGCCCACGTTGTCGAAGTAGACGTCGATGCCGTCGGGGGCGACCGCGGCGAGCTGCTCGCGGACGGGGCCGGCGTGGTAGTCGAAGGCGGCGTCGTAGCCGTACTTCCCGGTCAGCAGCTCGACCTTCTCGGCCGATCCAGCGGAGCCGACGACGCGGCCCGCTCCGAGGAGGCGGGCGATCTGCCCGGCGGCCGAGCCGACCGCGCCGGCGGCGCCCGAGACGAAGACGGTGTCCCCCTCCTTCATCCCGGCGATCGCGGTGAGCCCGACGAACGCGGTGAGGCCGGTCATGCCCAGGATCCCGAGCCGCAGCGAGAGGGGGGCGCCGGGCACCTCGGGGACGACGCGGAACGCGGAGGAGGGGGCCTGGACCACGTCGCGCCAACCGAGCTGGTGGAGCACGACCGCGCCCACCGGGAACGCAGGATCGGAGGAGACGCTCACCCGGCCGATCGCGCCTCCGGTCATGGTCTCGCCGAGGGCGTAGGGCGGGGTGTAGCTCTTCACGTCGTTCATCCGGCCGCGCATGTACGGGTCGACCGAGACGAAGGCGTTCTCGACGCGGATCTCGCCGGCGGCCGGCGCGTCGTACGGCACCTGGACGGTGCGGAAGTCGTCGGCGACGGGCCAGCCCTCGGGGCGGCGGACGAGCTGGATCTGGGTGCTGGTGGCGGTGGTCATGGAGCCTTCCGGAGGAGGTCGGGTGCGGGCCGCGGAGTCAGGCCGCGAGGCCGATCGCGAGCACGAGGATCGCGAGCAGGCCGGGAGCCATCTGGGTGAGCGCCGCACGGCGCTTGGCGGGGGAGGAGAGGAGGAGGACGAGCGCCGCGGCGACCATCGAGCCGGTGCCGGTGAAGACCAGGGCGGCGCCCACGGCCGTGGCTCCGGACACGAGGACGACCACGCCGACGATCGTCGTGATCGCCAGGAACAGGTTGTAGAAGCCCTGGTTGAAGGCGAGCTCCTTCGTGGCGCGCGCCTCGTCCTCGGAGGTGCCGAAGGTCGAGCGGGCGCGCGGGGTCGTCCAGAGCAGCGACTCCAGCACGAAGATGTAGACGTGCAGCAGGGCGGCGAGAGCCGCGAGCACGAGTCCGATGACGATCACGGCGGGACCTCCTGATTGTGTAACGTTCGATCCACTATAGGCCTGCGCGGTGCATAATGGAACGACCGATACAGAAAGAGGGCATCCGTGGGACGCACGCAGGGGTTCGACACGGACGAGGTCGTCCGCGCCGCACGGTCGGTGTTCTGGGAGCGCGGTTTCGAGGAGGCGTCCGTCCCCGAGCTCGAGGCGGCCACGGGGCTGCGCCGCTCCAGCCTCTACCACGCGTTCGGCAGCAAGCGAGGGCTCTTCGATGCCGCGGTGCGGAGCTACCTCGACGAGGTGGTGCGACCGCGACTCGCGCCGTTGCGGTCCGACGTCGTCGCTCCGGATGCGCTGGAGGAGTACTTCACGGGTCTCCGTGCCGCATTGAGCGATGCGCGGACGATCTCCGCGCGCAGCGGCTGCCTCCTGCTCAACGCGGCGGGTGCGCCGATCTCGCGCGACGAGGCGGTGCGCGAGGTGATCGCGGACTACCGGGCGGAGCTCCTGCGGGCGATGCGCGCCGGCGCCGACGCGCTCTGGCCGCACGCCGCCCCCGCCCGTCGCTCGGGCCAGGCCGACGTGCTCGTGTCGCTGCTCGTCGCGGCGCTGGTCCTCGCGCGGGTCGACTCCGCGCAGTCGGTGGCGACGGTGGACGCGGCGCTCGCCCTGGTGCGCAGCCCCGCCCCCTGACCCGGAGGCGCCGCGCGACGGCTCCGGAACGGACGGACCCCCCTGGCGCACTCCGGGGGAGGCGCCAGGGGGGTCCTGTCGTGCGGTGTCGCGTCAGTCGGTTCCGGCGTCGAACGCTGCTCCCTCCGAGGCGAGGTCGGTCGCGCGACCGAGGGCGTCGGCGGCGGCCGAGCCGCCGCCCTCGGTGATGGCCTCGCCCTCGCCGATCTCGAGGTGGCCGACCAGCTCGGCGGTCGGGCCCCCGACCAGACCGGCGGCGGCGTACTGCTCGAGGCGCGAGCGCGAGTCGGCGATGTCGAGGTTGCGCATGGTCAGCTGGCCGATGCGGTCCTCGGGGCCGAACGCGGCGTCGCCGACGCGCTCCATCGAGAGCTTGTCGGGGTGGTAGCTCAGCGCGGGCCCGGCGGTGTCGAGGATCGTGTAGTCGTCGCCGCGACGCAGGCGCACGGTGACCTCGCCGGTGACGGCGGAGCCGACCCAGCGCTGGATCGACTCGCGCAGCATGAGCGACTGCGGGTCGAGCCAGCGTCCCTCGTACATCAGGCGGCCGAGGCGGCGGCCCTCGGAGTGGTACTGCGCGATGGTGTCCTCGTTGTGGATCGCGTTGAGCAGGCGCTCGTAGGCGAGGTGGAGGAGGGCCATGCCGGGGGCCTCGTAGATGCCGCGGCTCTTGGCCTCGATGATGCGGTTCTCGATCTGGTCCGAGCTGCCGAGTCCGTGGCGGCCGCCGATGGCGTTCGCCTCGAGCACGAGCGCCACCGGATCCGAGAACTCGGTGCCGTTGATCGCGACGGGGCGGCCGGCCTCGAAGCGCACCGTGACGACCTCGGAGGCGATCTCGACGTCCTCGCGCCAGGACGCGACTCCCATGATGGGCTCGACGAGCTCGATGCCGGAGCTCAGCTCCTCGAGGCGCTTGGCCTCGTGGGTGGCGCCCCAGATGTTCGCGTCGGTGCTGTACGCCTTCTCGGTGGCGTCGCGGTACGGGAAGCCGCGGGCGACGAGCCACTCCGACATCTCGGTGCGGCCGCCGAGCTCGTTGACGAACTGCACGTCGAGCCACGGCTTGTAGATGCGCAGGCGGGGGTTGGCGAGCAGGCCGTAGCGGTAGAACCGCTCGATGTCGTTGCCCTTGTAGGTGGAGCCGTCGCCCCAGATGTCCACGCCGTCCTCGCGCATCGCGCGCACCAGGAGGGTGCCGGTGACGGCCCGGCCCAGCGGAGTGGTGTTGAAGTAGGTCTTGCCGCCGGAGCGGATGTGGAACGCGCCGCACTGCAGGGCGACGAGGCCCTCCTCCACGAGGGCGCTCTTCGCGTCGACGAGACGCGAGATCTCGGCGCCGTACTGCGCTGCGCGCGACGGGACGCTGTCGATGTCGGGCTCGTCGTACTGGCCGATGTCGGCGGTGTAGGTGCAGGGCACCGCGCCCTTCTCGCGCATCCAGGCGACAGCGACGGATGTGTCGAGGCCTCCCGAGAATGCGATTCCGACACGCTCGCCCACGGGCAGACTGCTCAACACTTTCGACATGGCTCCGATTTTAGGAGGCTCGCGCACCCCTCTCGCGCCGCCGGTGGCATACTGAGCCGTATGGCTCACCATGGCGACGTGCTCGACACGGCGTTCCGCGCGCTCGCGGACCCGACGCGGAGGGCCGTCGTGAGCCGCCTCCGCCGGGGTCCGGCGACCGTCGGCGAGCTGGCGGAGCCCTTCCCGATGGCGCTCACCTCGTTCCTGAAGCACCTGCGCGTGCTCGAGCAGGGCGGCTGGATCCGCACCGCGAAGCAGGGGCGCGTGCGCACCTGCCGACTCGATCCGGCGGCCTTCGCCGCGGTGGAGGACTGGCTCGCCGAGCAGCGCTCGGAGTGGGAGCAGCGCACCGACCGCCTGGAGCGGGTGGCCTCCGGGCACGCCGACCCCGAGCGCCGCCGTCCGACGACGCCGCGAAAGTCCGACGAGAGGACAGCACCATGACCGCCTTCGACCCCTCGCTCGACCTCGAGATCTCGCGCGTGATCCGCGTCCCGCGCTCGTCGGTCTGGGCGGCGTGGACCACTCCCGAGCTGTTCGCGCAGTGGTGGATCCCCGCCCCGCTGCTGTGCCGCGTCGACGCGATGGACCTGCGGCCGGGCGGTGCGCTCGAGACGTCGATGAGCGACGGGGGAGGGTTCGAGCCGCACCTCTCCGGCTGCTACCTGGTCGTCGATCCGGAGGAGCGGCTGGTGTTCACGACCGCCCTGGTCGAGGGCTGGCGCCCGGCCGCCTCGCCGTTCATCACGGCGGTGGTGACGCTCGAGGACCACCCCGAGGGCACGCTCTACCGGGCGCAGGTGATGCACAAGGATCCGGCGACGCGTGCCGAGCACGAGCGCCTCGGCTTCGCGGAGGGCTGGGGGACGGTCGCGGCGCAGCTCGCCGCCCTGGTGGAGTGACGCACCGGCGCTGAGCGTTTCCCCGCGGTCGAGTGGACGGGCTCGGCCTGCGCGTGCCAGGCTCCGCCCAGGAAGGCTCGACGACGAGCCTCCCCTTCCTCCTCCGCCTCGGAAAGGCCCGCCCGTGCCCCAGCCGCACCATCCTCGCGTCACCGCGATCACCCTGTCCTGTCTGATCGCGATCGGAGGGATCGCCTCCCTGGCCCCCACCGCGTCGGCACTGCCCGCCGTCGTCGCACCCACCTCCGAACCGACCG
>NZ_MUKN01000103.1 GCF_001995175.1 Rathayibacter rhapontici | reverse complement strand
ACGAATACTTCGATCACTCTCGTTGTGAAGCTCCTTTGTGGGGTGGAGGCGGGGTGTGTCCGATTCTTGAGAACTCAACAGCGTGCACTATGTTCAATGCCAATTTTATAACCCCGTCCGGGTCTTGTGACTCGGTTGGGATTCCTTTGGAAATTGATGTCAGTAATGATGTCTTATTTGCTAGAGGTCAAACTTGACTTCCTTCTCTTCGGGGTTGGAGTCGTAATTTTTTTACGGAGAGTTTGATCCTGGCTCAGGACGAACGCTGGCGGCGTGCTTAACACATGCAAGTCGAACGATGAAGCCCAGCTTGCTGGGTGGATTAGTGGCGAACGGGTGAGTAACACGTGAGTAACCTGCCCTTGACTCTGGGATAAGCGCTGGAAACGGCGTCTAATACCGGATACGACCTGCCCCGGCATCGGGTGCGGGTGGAAAGTTTTTCGGTCAAGGATGGACTCGCGGCCTATCAGCTTGTTGGTGAGGTAATGGCTCACCAAGGCGACGACGGGTAGCCGGCCTGAGAGGGTGACCGGCCACACTGGGACTGAGACACGGCCCAGACTCCTACGGGAGGCAGCAGTGGGGAATATTGCACAATGGGCGAAAGCCTGATGCAGCAACGCCGCGTGGGGGATGACGGCCTTCGGGTTGTAAACCTCTTTTAGTAGGGAAGAAGGACTTCGGTTTGACGGTACCTGCAGAAAAAGCACCGGCTAACTACGTGCCAGCAGCCGCGGTAATACGTAGGGTGCAAGCGTTGTCCGGAATTATTGGGCGTAAAGAGCTCGTAGGCGGTTTGTCGCGTCTGCTGTGAAAACCCGAGGCTCAACCTCGGGCCTGCAGTGGGTACGGGCAGACTAGAGTGCGGTAGGGGAGAATGGAATTCCTGGTGTAGCGGTGGAATGCGCAGATATCAGGAGGAACACCGATGGCGAAGGCAGTTCTCTGGGCCGTTACTGACGCTGAGGAGCGAAAGCGTGGGGAGCGAACAGGATTAGATACCCTGGTAGTCCACGCCGTAAACGTTGGGAACTAGATGTGGGGACCTTTCCACGGTCTCCGTGTCGCAGCTAACGCATTAAGTTCCCCGCCTGGGGAGTACGGCCGCAAGGCTAAAACTCAAAGGAATTGACGGGGGCCCGCACAAGCGGCGGAGCATGCGGATTAATTCGATGCAACGCGAAGAACCTTACCAAGGCTTGACATATACCGGAAACTTCCAGAAATGGTTGCCCCGCAAGGTCGGTATACAGGTGGTGCATGGTTGTCGTCAGCTCGTGTCGTGAGATGTTGGGTTAAGTCCCGCAACGAGCGCAACCCTCGTTCTATGTTGCCAGCACGTCATGGTGGGAACTCATAGGAGACTGCCGGGGTCAACTCGGAGGAAGGTGGGGATGACGTCAAATCATCATGCCCCTTATGTCTTGGGCTTCACGCATGCTACAATGGCCGGTACAAAGGGCTGCGATACCGTAAGGTGGAGCGAATCCCAAAAAGCCGGTCTCAGTTCGGATTGAGGTCTGCAACTCGACCTCATGAAGTCGGAGTCGCTAGTAATCGCAGATCAGCAACGCTGCGGTGAATACGTTCCCGGGCCTTGTACACACCGCCCGTCAAGTCATGAAAGTCGGTAACACCCGAAGCCGGTGGCCTAACCCCTTGTGGGAGGGAGCCGTCGAAGGTGGGATCGGTGATTAGGACTAAGTCGTAACAAGGTAGCCGTACCGGAAGGTGCGGCTGGATCACCTCCTTTCTAAGGAGCATCTGGACACCGCAGGGTGTTCCAGGCGCCAGATCGAAGCGAATGTCTTCGCTGGTAGCTCATGGGTGGAACATTGAACTAGGTGCAGGTCGAGTTCGTCTCGTGTCAGTACAGCCTTCGGGTTGGGAACGCATGGGGTGGAGGGTGGCTTGCACATGCACGCTGTTGGGTCCTGAGGGACCGGGCCGCTGTCTTCGGATGGTTCGGGTCGACCTTCTGGATCCTTTTCCTACGCCTGGGTGTGTGGGGGAGGGGTACCGCCCGTATTTTGAGAACTACACAGTGGACGCGAGCATCTTAGATTCAGGACTTTCGAGTTCTGGATCGACAGAGGCGCAGGGATGCCTTCGGGTGTTCCTGCAAATCATTGAAATCTGCAATCTTCGAATTGTAGTTTCTTAACTCATGTGATTTTCAAGTTTTTAAGAGCAAACGGTGGATGCCTTGGCATCTGGAGCCGAAGAAGGACGTCGTAATCTGCGATAAGCCTCGGGGAGCTGATAAACGAGCTGTGATCCGAGGATTTCCGAATGGGGAAACCCCGCCAGGCCCCTTGTGGTGACCTGGTGACTCCCGCCTGAATATATAGGGCGGGTAGAGGGAACGTGGGGAAGTGAAACATCTCAGTACCCACAGGAAGAGAAAACAACAGTGATTCCGTTAGTAGTGGCGAGCGAACGCGGAAGAGGCTAAACCGAGCCATGTGTGATACCCGGCAGGGGTTGCATGGTCGGGGTTGTGGGACTTTTCGTCGTGTTCTGCCGAGCACGGAACGTTACAGCGCATCATAGACGAACAGGTTTGAATGCCTGGCCAGAGCGGGTGCGAGCCCCGTAGTCGAAATGGTGTTATGGCGTGAAGAGTATCCCAAGTAGCACGGGGCCCGAGAAATCCCGTGTGAATCTGTCAGGACCACCTGATAAGCCTAAATACTCCCAGATGACCGATAGCGGACAAGTACCGTGAGGGAAAGGTGAAAAGTACCCCGGGAGGGGAGTGAAATAGTACCTGAAACCGTTTGCTTACAAACCGTCGGAGCCTCCTTGTAGGGGTGACGGCGTGCCTTTTGAAGAATGAGCCTGCGAGTTAGTGCTCTGTGGCGAGGTTAACCCGTGTGGGGCAGCCGTAGCGAAAGCGAGTCCGAATAGGGCGATTCAGTCGCAGGGTCTAGACCCGAAGCGAAGTGATCTATCCATGGCCAGGTTGAAGCGACGGTAAGACGTCGTGGAGGACCGAACCCACTTCAGTTGAAAATGGAGGGGATGAGCTGTGGATAGGGGTGAAAGGCCAATCAAACTTCGTGATAGCTGGTTCTCTCCGAAATGCATTTAGGTGCAGCGTTGCGTGTTTCTTGCCGGAGGTAGAGCTACTGGATGGCCGATGGGGCCCAAAAGCTTACTGACGTCAGCCAAACTCCGAATGCCGGTAAGTGAGAGCGCAGCAGTGAGACTGTGGGGGATAAGCTTCATAGTCGAGAGGGAAACAACCCAGACCACCAACTAAGGTCCCTAAGCGCGTGCTAAGTGGGAAAGGATGTGGAGTTGCACAGACAACCAGGAGGTTGGCTTAGAAGCAGCCACCCTTGAAAGAGTGCGTAATAGCTCACTGGTCAAGTGATTCCGCGCCGACAATGTAACGGGGCTCAAGCACGCCACCGAAGTTGTGGCATTGACATTTTGTGGTAGGCCTTCGTGGTCCAGCCGTGTTGATGGGTAGGAGAGCGTCGTGTGGCGAGTGAAGCGGCGGTGTGAACCAGCCGTGGACGCCACACGAGTGAGAATGCAGGCATGAGTAGCGAAAGACGGGTGAGAAACCCGTCCTCCGGAAGACCAAGGGTTCCAGGGTCAAGCTAATCTTCCCTGGGTAAGTCGGGACCTAAGGCGAGGCCGACAGGCGTAGTCGATGGACAACGGGTTGATATTCCCGTACCGGCGAAGAACCGCCCAAGACAATCCAGTAGTGCTAAGTATCTGAATCCCTTTGATGGATCCCTTCGGGGTGAAGCGTTGGGCCTAGCGTACGACCCCGTGCTGGTGCGTTTAGCGTATTAACAGGTGTGACGCAGGAAGGTAGCCGAGCCGGGCGATGGTTGTCCCGGTCTAAGGATGTAGGGCGAACGATAGGCAAATCCGTCGTTTATATAGCCTGAGATCTGATGGGTAGACGCAAGTCGAAATCGGTGATCCTATGCTGCCAAGAAAAGCATCGACGCGAGGTTCTAGCTGCCCGTACCCCAAACCGACTCAGGTGGTCAGGTAGAGAATACCAAGGAGATCGAGAGAATCGTGGTTAAGGAACTCGGCAAAATGCCCCCGTAACTTCGGGAGAAGGGGGGCCTGAGGCGTGAACGGACTTGCTCCGGGAGCGTTCGATGGCCGCAGAGACCAGTGGGAAGCGACTGTTTACTAAAAACACAGGTCCGTGCTAAGTCGCAAGACGATGTATACGGACTGACGCCTGCCCGGTGCTGGAAGGTTAAGAGGAACGGTTAGCCGCAAGGCGAAGCTGAGAATTTAAGCCCCAGTAAACGGCGGTGGTAACTATAACCATCCTAAGGTAGCGAAATTCCTTGTCGGGTAAGTTCCGACCTGCACGAATGGCGTAACGACTTCCCAGCTGTCTCAACCGCGAACTCGGCGAAATTGCATTACGAGTAAAGATGCTCGTTACGCGCAGCAGGACGGAAAGACCCCGTGACCTTTACTATAGTTTGGTATTGGTGTTCGGTGTGGCTTGTGTAGGATAGGTGGGAGACGTTGAAGCGGGCACGCTAGTGTTCGTGGAGTCATTGTTGAAATACCACTCTGGTCACTCTGGATATCTAACTTCGAACCCTAATCGGGTTCAGGGACAGTGCCTGATGGGTAGTTTAACTGGGGCGGTTGCCTCCTAAAAAGTAACGGAGGCGCCCAAAGGTTCCCTCAACCTGGTTGGCAATCAGGTGGCGAGTGTAAGTGCACAAGGGAGCTTGACTGTGAGACTGACAAGTCGAGCAGGGACGAAAGTCGGGACTAGTGATCCGGCAGTGGCTTGTGGAAGCGCTGTCGCTCAACGGATAAAAGGTACCTCGGGGATAACAGGCTGATCTTGCCCAAGAGTCCATATCGACGGCATGGTTTGGCACCTCGATGTCGGCTCGTCGCATCCTGGGGCTGGAGTAGGTCCCAAGGGTTGGGCTGTTCGCCCATTAAAGCGGTACGCGAGCTGGGTTTAGAACGTCGTGAGACAGTTCGGTCCCTATCCGCTGCGCGCGTAGGAAATTTGAGAAGATCTATCCCTAGTACGAGAGGACCGGGATGGACGAACCTCTGGTGTGTCAGTTGTTCCGCCAGGAGCACCGCTGATTAGCTACGTTCGGAACGGATAACCGCTGAAAGCATCTAAGCGGGAAGCCGGCTTCGAGATGAGATTTCCATCCCTTCGGGGGAGAGGCTCCCAGCCAGATTACTGGGTTGATAGGCCGGATGTGGAAGACAGGACTAAAGACTGTCGGAGCTGACCGGTACTAATAAGCCGATAACTTGATAATCACTACACTCATACCGTTGTAAAGGCTGGTAGGAGTGGTCAGAGATTGCTTGCGTCCACTTTGTGGTTCCCAGAATACGGGCACCGCGCCACCAACAGGTGGTGCACATAATTGAATACACGCTTGACGTGTAACCCAGATTTGACCCCCACCAGCACCAAGCGTGTGGTGGGTGTGTCGCAAGGGTTACGGCGGCTATAGCGAGAGGGAAACGCCCGGTCACATTCCGAACCCGGAAGCTAAGACTCTCAGCGCCGATGGTACTGCAGGGGGGACCCTGTGGGAGAGTAGGACACCGCCGGACACCATTCACGATGGCCACCCAGAAATGGGTGGCCATCGCTGTTTAACCCGCCAC
>NZ_MUKN01000102.1 GCF_001995175.1 Rathayibacter rhapontici | reverse complement strand
GCACCGTGCTCGTGCCCCTCGTCGTCGCCTCGCCCGGTCCGCTCGGCTGGAGCGTCGCCGACGACCGCTCCTTCCTCCGCGCCCACGACCGGCTGCTCGCGGCCTGGCCGGGGAGCGGCCGGTGAGGGCGCGGGCGCCGTACCTGCTCGCCGCCGTGGCGGCCCTGGCGCTCGGCCTCGCCCTGCGCTTCCTCCTCGTCGGGCTGCCGGCCGACCTGGCGGGCGGGGTCCTCTACGTCGTGCTCGTCGCGCTCCTGGTGGCGGCGGTCCTCCCGGGACTCGCGGGCGTGCCCGCCGCGGGCGTCGCGCTCGCCTGGTCGATCGCGATGGAGCAGCTGCAGGCGATCGGAGTCGCCGCGCGGCTCGTCGAGCAGTGGCAGCCGTTGCGCCTGGTCCTCGGCACGACCTTCGCCTGGCTCGACCTCGTCGCCTACGTGCTGGGCGCCGTTCTCGCGGCGGCGGTCTTCACGGCGGTCGGCCCCCGGAGGCGTCCCGACGTCGACCCGACCCTCGTCTAGGGTGAGCGGGATGGAGGCCCAGCAGAGCACCGTCGAGAACAGCGGCACCGTCGAGAGCAGCGGCACCGTCCGGCACCACCGCGACCGCCGCACCGACCGCCGCATCCCCGAGCCCGTCGACCGCTTCGCCACCGGCGAGGACTTCCCCGAGTACCGGGTGGACCTGGAGCGGATCCGCTTCTCGCCCTACTTCGCGCGGCTCTCCGCCGTCACCCAGGTCATCTCGCCCTCGGGGGTCGGGCAGGTCGTGCACAACCGGCTGACCCACTCCATCAAGGTCACCGCCGTCGCCCGGGCGATCGCCATGCAGCTGACCACCACCGACCCGGCGCAGCGCGACCTGGTCGAGCGGCTCGGCGGCTGCGATCCGGTGGTCGTGCAGGCCGCGGCCAGCGCGCACGACCTCGGTCACCCTCCGTTCGGGCACCTCGGCGAGCAGGCGCTCGACCGCCTGGCGCGCGAGCGGCTCGGGCTCGAGGAGGGCTTCGAGGGCAACGCCCAGTCCTTCCGGATCCTGTCGGAGCTCGACGTCTGCGAGACGGTCGAGGCCGGGCTGAACCTGACCGCCGCCTCCCGGGCGGCCGTTCTGAAGTACCCCTGGGGGAGGACCGTCTGCCGGCCCGACATCGAGTCGGCCGACCCCACCGAGCTGCCGCGCGGCTCGACCGCGAGCCGGTGGGAGACCGCACCGCCCAAGTTCTCGGCCTACACCCTCGACCTCGACGACCTGCTCGATGCGCGGAGCGGCTTCGAGGCGATCGCTCCCTGGCAGCAGACGCTCGAGTGCTCGGTGATGGACGTCGCCGACGACATCGCCTACTCCCTGCACGACCTCGACGACTTCTACCGCGCCGGAGTGCTCCAGCAGGCCGCGGTCGCCGTCGAGTTCCGCGCGTTCCTCCGCGAGCAGAACGCGCTCGCCGCCCTCGACGCGGGCGAGCTCTGGGCCCGCGCGCCCGGGCACTCGCTCGAGATGCTGCGGCGACGGCTCGTCGCCCGCGACCCGTGGATCGCCAGCGACGAGCACTTCCGCTCCTCCGTCGAGCGGGTGTCGACCGAGCTGGTGGAGGGGCTCCTCGCGGTGCCGTTCGACGGCTCCACCCGCACGGAGCGGGCGATCGAGTCGTTCGTGTCGTCCTGGATCGGCCGCCTGCAGCGCTCGGTGCTGGTGCTCGCCGAGCCGAACGTCCGCTCGGGGCACGTGTCGCTGCTCCCGGACGCCTGGCACGACGTGGCCGTGCTGAAGTTCGTGCACACCCGCTTCGTCATCGACCGCCCGGACTTCGCGACCTACCAGCGCGGGCAGTCGCGAGTGCTCGAGACGCTCGTCACGCACCTCGACGACTGGCTCGACGACCCGCGCGACGGCTCGCGCGCCCCGCAGAAGCTGCTCGACCTCATCGAGCTCGCCACCGACGGGTACTTCCGGCTGCGCGCCGACCGGCCCGAGTGGCTGCCCGCGGGGGAGCGGGGGAGGCCGCGCGTGGATCCGGAGTCGCTGCAGCGGCTGGGCCGCGCCCGCGGCATCGTCGACTACGTCGCCACGCTGACCGACGAGCAGGCGATGGCGCTCGCCGCACGGCTGCGGGGCGACCGCGAGCCGTGGGCGATGGGGACCTGAGGCGTCGCGCCCGGGGAGGTTGACAGCGGGCTCCCGGTGTGGCCATCGGCCGCGATCCGCGCGAGGACAGGGGAGTCGGGGAGTCGAGGGGGTTCCCCTCGCACCCAGCCGCCGTCCAGGATTCACGGAGTGAACGAAAGCGTAAAATCATCGCGGCACCTGCCACGATCGACAACTCGACAGGGAGTTCCGTTGGACGGAAACGCAACGACCACGCACCGCAACGTCGCGTTGCTGTCCGTCGCGACCACGATCGCCCCGAACGTCACGACCTCCGAGGAGATCGACGCGCGCCTGGCGCCGGCCCTCAAGCGGCTGCGCCTGCCCACCGGCCTCCTCCAGCGGGTCGCCGGAGTGCACGAGCGCCGCAACTGGGGCGCCGACCAGACCTTCGACGCGGCGGCCATCGACGCCGGGCGTCGCGCGCTCGAGGAGGCGGGGGTGCGGCCGGACCAGATCGGCCTCATCATCAACACCTCCGTCACGCGCAAGCACCTCGAGCCGTCCGTGGCGGTGCGCCTGCACCACGGCCTCGGCCTGCCGTCCTCGGCGATCAACTTCGACATCGCCAACGCCTGCCTGGGCTTCGTCAGCGGCATGACGCTCGCGGCCCAGCTGATCGACTCCGGCCAGATCCGCTACGCGATGATCATCGACGGCGAGGACGCCGACGAGATCCAGGTCAACACCATCGAGCGCCTCAGCCGCGACGGCGTCTCGCGCAAGGACTTCATGAGCGAGTTCGCCAGCCTCACGCTCGGGTCCGGAGCGGCGGCGGCCATCCTCGGCCCGGCCGACGCGCACCCGAAGGGGCACCGCCTGCTCGGCGGCATCACCCGCGCGGCGACCCAGTTCAACGAGCTCTGCGTCGGCAGCGTCGACGGCATGTTCACCGACGCGAAGGCCCTGCTGAAGGGCGGCATGGAGCTCGTCGTCTCCGCCTGGAAGGAGGCGAAGCGCGACTGGAAGTGGAGCGGCATGGACCGCTACATCATGCATCAGGTCTCGGAGGTGCACACCAGCGCACTGGTGAAGGCCGTGGGCCTGGACCGCGACCGCGTCCCCACCACCTACGCGATGCTCGGCAACGTCGGCCCCGCCTCCATCCCGATCACGCTCGCGCAGGAGTCGAAGACCCTGCAGCCCGGCCACCGCGTGCTGCTGATGGGCGTGGGCTCGGGCATCAACACCGCGATGCTCGAGATCGCCTGGTGACCCCGCCCGCCGGTCCCCACCCGGCGCGCGGATCCGCTCCGCGCTCGGCTCCACCGCGCCGGCGCAGCTGCCGCCGCCCGGGCTGGAGGGGCTGGACCCCTCGTGGTCGCGGCTCGTCGATGCTCCGGACGCCCAGGGCGTGCCGCGCCGCTGGCACCTGCTCGACACGCTCGACGCCCTCGGCGCCGAGCCCGTCGGCACGATCCTGTGCGTGCACGGCAACCCCACCTGGTCCTACCTCTGGCGCCGCCTGGCCGCAGCCACCGTCGAGACCGCACGGAGCGGCGGGCCCGCCTGGCGCGTCGTCGCCGTCGACCAGCTCGAGATGGGCTTCTCGGAGCGCACCGGCGCGCTGCACGCGCTCGCCGACCGCGTCCGGGAGCTGTCGAACCTCACCGACGTGCTGGGCCTGGACAGCGACGTCGTCACCCTCGGGCACGACTGGGGCGGAGTCGTCTCGCTCGGCTGGGCGGTCGACCACCCCGACGCGCTGTCGGCCGTGATGCTGCTCAACACCGCCGTGCACCAGCCGGACGGCGAGCCGATCCCCGCGCCGCTGCGCCTGGCGCTCGCGTCGGGGGTCCTCGGCGCCTCCACGGTCGGCACGCCGGCGTTCCTCGAGACCACGCTCGCGATCGCGCATCCGGCGCTCCCCGCCGCCGTGAAGGAGGGGTACCGCGCCCCCTACCGCGGAGCGGAGCGACGGGGCGGGGTCGGCGGATTCGTCGCCGACATCCCGGTGGACGCCGCGCACCCGAGCCACGGCGAGCTGACCCGCATCGCGGCCGGCGTCCCGGGCCTCGACGTGCCCGCCCTGATGCTCTGGGGCCCGCTCGACCCGATCTTCTCGGACCGCTACCTCGACGACCTCGTCACCCGCCTGCCGCACGCGCAGGTGCACCGCTTCGAGGGCGCCGGCCACCTCGTCGCCGAGGACGTCGACTACGCCCCGGCCGTGCTGACCTGGCTCGGCGACGCCTTCTCCGAGTCGGGCGCCGCTCCGGACGTCCGCCGTCCGACGGCTCCGATCGAGCCGCTCTGGCGCCACCTCGAGACGCACGCCGACGACGACGGGCTCGCGCTCGTCGAGATGGCCCCGCCGAGCGGGGACGGCCCGCGCCGCGTCTCCTGGCGCCTGCTCTCGCGCCGGGTGCACGAGCTGGCCGCGGGGCTCCGAGCCTCGGGCGTGCGCCCGGGCGACCGCGTCTCGCTCCTGGTGCCGCCGGGCGCCGATCTCACCGCGCTCCTCTACGCCTGCCTGCGCATCGGGGCCGTCGTGGTCGTCGCCGACGCGGGCCTGGGTCTGAAGGGCCTCACGCGGGCCGTCCGCGGCGCGTGGCCGGACCTCGTGGTCGGTGCGCTCCCGGGCCTGACCGTCGCGCGCGCCCTCGGCTGGCCGGGCGGCCGCGTCTCGACGCAGACGCTCCCGCGCGCCTCCGCGGCGGCCCTCGGCGTCGACAGCTCGATCGGCCAGCTGATCGAGCTGGGCCGCGCCGAGCTCGCCGCCGATCCCGGGCTGCTCGCCGAGGCGCCCGCGGCCGACGACGTCGCCGCGATCCTGTTCACCTCGGGCTCGACAGGGCCTGCGAAGGGCGTCGTCTACACGCACCGCCAGCTCGCCGGCGTCCGCGACGCCCTGGCCCGCCAGTACGGCATCGGGCCGGGCACCGGACTCGTCGCCGGCTTCGCTCCGTTCGCGCTGCTGGGCCCCGCGCTCGGCGCCCGCTCCGCGACTCCCGACATGGAGGTCACCGCGCCGCGCACGCTGACCGCGACCGCTGTGGCCGACGCTGCCGCGCAGGTCGAGGCGACCGTGGTGTTCCTCTCGCCCGCCGCCCTCGCGAACGTGGTCGCGACGGCCGACGCGCTCACCGGCGAGGACCGCCGGGTCCTCGCGAGGTGCGGACCTTCCTCTCGGCGGGCGCGCCCGTGTCCGAGGGCCTGCTCGCGCAGGCGCAGGCGCTGATGCCGAACGCGTCGGCGCGCACCCCCTACGGCATGACCGAGGGACTGCTCCTCACCGACGCCTCGCTCGAGGGCATCCGCGCGGCCGCGGCCGACGACGACCCGCGCGGCGGAGTCTGCGTGGGCGTGCCCGCGGCGGGCGTCCGCGTGCGCATCGCCCCGCTCGCGCCGACGGCCGCGCCGCCGACTCCTTCGACGAGCTGATCGGCACGACCGGCGAGATCGTGGTCTCGGCCGGGCACGTCGAGGACCACTACGAGCGGCTCTGGCTGACCGATCGGGCCGCGCGCATCGGCGCCGTGCCCGGCGAGCGCTGGCACCGCACCGGCGACGTCGGCCGCGTCGACTCCGACGGACGGCTCTGGGTCGAGGGCCGCCTCCCGCACGTCGTCGTGACCGCCGAGGGCGTCGTCACGCCCGTCGGCCCGGAGCAGCGGATCGAGGCGCGCGTCG
>NZ_MUKN01000101.1 GCF_001995175.1 Rathayibacter rhapontici | reverse complement strand
CGGACGACGGGGGGCCGGCGACGGGAGGAACGGGGCGGGCGGTCGAGGCGCTCTCGGCCGGGTCCCGGCGCGCGGCGTCGAACCGCGGCTGCGAGCGCACGGGCGCTGCGGGGCGCTCGGGCTCCGCAGCACGTCCGCGGTCGACGGCGACCTCGGTATCGGGCTCCGCGGGGCGCTCGGGCTCGGGAGCAGGAGCGGCATCGGGAGCGGGTTCGCGGATCGCATCGGGCTCGCGCTCCGGGCCGCGGTCCTGCTCGCGCTCCTCGCCGGGTGCAGAGGTCTGCAGGGGCGGGGTCGGCTCCAGCACCATCGTGGGCTCGGGCGGAGCAGAGGCCTCGGCCGCGACGAGCGGCGGCACGTGCACCGTCGTCGCCTCGGGCTCCTCGCGGCCGACCGTCGGCGTCGGCCGCTCCGGTGCGGACTCCTGCGGCGCGGGCTCCTCGTGCGCGGGCTCGTCCTGCGCGGGCTCCTTCGGCGCGGGCTCCTCGTGCGCGGGCTCCTCGTGCGCGGCGTCGGACTCCTCCGGATCGACGGGCGTCCACCCGGATCCGTCAGCGGCCGGGCGCGGAGCATCGAAGATGCTCTTCAGCCGTCCGCCGCTCAGCTGCTGCAGGAGCCACTCGCTGCCGCCGACCTGGCGCTCGGGCTCCTTCGGGCGGTCCTCTCCCTCGGGGTGGTCGCCGCGCCCGCGGTTGCCGTCGTCGACCATCAGCTCAGCCCGAGGTCGGCCAGCCCGATCGCGGCGAAGTAGGGGTACCCGGCGTCCTCGATGATCTCGCGTGCACCCGTCGCGCGATCGACGACGACGGCGACTCCGGCGATCTCGGCACCGACCTTCAGCAGAGCCTCGATGGCCTTCAGCGGCGAGCCGCCGGTGGTGGAGGTGTCCTCGACGACGACGACGCGCTTGCCCTCGAGGTCGGGGCCCTCGACCTGCCGGCCGCGGCCGTGGTCCTTCGGCTCCTTGCGCACCACGAACGCGTCGTAGGCGAGCCCGCGGGCCGCGCCCTGGTGCAGGATCGCCGAGGCGATCGGATCGGCGCCCATGGTGAGCCCGCCGACGGCGTCGACGCGCTCGATCGGCGCGATGAGGTCGAGCATGACCTGCCCGATCAGCGGGGCGACCCGGTGGTCGAGGCTGACCCGGCGGAGGTCGACGTAGTAGCTCGCCTTCTTGCCGCTCGTCAGGGTGAAGTCCCCGTGGAAGACGGCGTCGGAGCCGATGTACTCGATGAGCTGCTGGCGTGCGTCGTTCACAGGGCCACTCTACGGGGCGGTCTCGGCGCCTCCGGGGAGGCCCGCGGGCGAGGTCTCCCCCGCCGGCTCGTCGCTCCCCCCGCGGAACTGGGTCATGTAGAGCTCGTAGTAGGCGCCGCGGCGGCGCAGGAGCTCGTCGTGGGCGCCCTGCTCGACGATGCGGCCCGCCTCCATGACGAGGATCGTGTCGGCGTCGCGGATCGTCGAGAGCCGGTGGGCGATGACGAACGAGGTGCGGTCGGTGCGCAGCGCGGCCATCGCGTGCTGCACCAGCAGCTCGGTGCGGGTGTCGACCGAGGAGGTCGCCTCGTCGAGGATCAGGAGCGACGGATTCGCGAGGAACGCGCGCGCGATCGTGATCAGCTGGCGCTCTCCGGCAGAGACGCTGCCGCCGTCGGCGTCGAGCACCGTGTCGTAGCCGTCGGGGAGCTGCTGCACGAAGCGGTCGACCATGGTGGCCCGCGCCGCGTCGGCGATCTCGTCGTCGGTCGCGTCGAGTCGGCCGTAGCGGATGTTCTCGCGGATCGTGCCCGCGAAGAGCCACGCATCCTGGAGGACCATGCCGACCCGCGAGCGGAGGTCGCCGCGGGCGAGGCGGGTGATGTCGACGCCGTCGAGCAGGATGCGGCCGCCGGTCAGCTCGTAGAAGCGCATCACGAGGTTCACGAGCGTCGTCTTGCCCGCGCCGGTCGGGCCGACGATCGCGACGGTCTGCCCGGGCTGCGCCGAGAACGAGAGCCCCTCGATCAGCGGCTGCTCCGGGTCGTACGAGAACGAGACGTCCTGGAACTCGACGTGGCCGTCGGTGCGCTCGGGGAGCGAGTCGGTGACGGTCTCGGCGTCCTGCTCGTCGGCGTCGAGCAGCTCGAAGGTGCGCTCGGCCGAGGCGACGCCCGACTGGAGCATGTTGGCCATGCTCGCCAGCTGGGTCACCGGCTGGGTGAACTCGCGCGAGTACTGGATGAACGCGGTCGCGTCTCCGAGGGTCAGCTGCCCCGAGGCCACCCGGAGCCCGCCGACGACGGCGATGAGGACGTAGGACAGGTACGAGACGAAGGTCATCGCGGGCATGATCATGCCCGACACGAACTGGGCGCCGAAGGACGCGGTGTACAGGTCGTCGTTGCGGCGGTCGAACTCCTCGAGCATCTCGCGGTCGCGGCCGAAGGCGCGCACGATCTCGAGGCCCGAGAACGACTCCTCGATGTGGCCGTTCAGCGCGCCGGTGTTCTTCCACTGCGCGGCGAACAGCTTCTGCGACCGGGCGCCAATGACCCCGGCGATGATGCCCGACAGCGGAAGCGAGATCAGGGCGATCAGCGCGAGCTGCCACGAGACGATGAACATCATCGCCGCGATGCCGATGATCGTCAGCACCGACTGGACGAGCTGCGAGAACGCCTGCTGCAGGGCGGTCTGGATGTTGTCGACGTCGTTCGTGACGCGCGACATCACGTCGCCGCGCTGCCGGGTGTCGAAGTAGCGCAGCGGCAGCCGGTTGAGCTTGGCCTCGATGTCCTGGCGCAGACCGTAGACGACCCGCATCACGAGGCCGTTGAGGAGGAAGCCCTGCGCCCACATGAGGACGGAGGCGACCACGTACATCAGCAGCACGATGATGATGAGCCGGCCGAGCACGACGAAGTCGATGCCCTGCCCGGGCACGATGTCGGTCTTGGAGAGCATGTCGGCGAACGTGCCGTTGCCCGAGGCGCGCTGCTGCTCGATGATCTGCTCGAGCGGCACTCCGGCGGGCAGCTGCGATCCGATCACGCCGTTGAAGATCGTGTCCATCGCCTGGCCGAGGATCTTCGGCGCGATGACGGTGAGGACGACCGACGCCGAGACCAGCGCGACGACCACGATCATCCGGGCCCTCTCGGGGCCGAGCAGGCTGAAGAGCCGCTTCGCGGAGGGCCAGAAGTGCTGAGCCTTGCGCGCGGGCGGCCCGTCGCCGAACATGCCGCCGTCGGCCTCGCCGGGCTCGTACTCGGGGGCGAGCGACTCCGGCTCGGCCGGCTGCTCGTCGACCGTGTCGCGGACGCGTGCCATCTCAGGCCACCCCTTCGGTGCTCAGCTGCGATTCGACGATCTCGCGGTAGGTCGCGTTCGTCTCGAGGAGGTCGTCGTGGGTGCCGCGGCCGACCACGCGACCGGCGTCGAGGACGACGATCTGGTCGGCGTGGCGGATGGTGGAGACGCGCTGCGCGACGATGATCACGGTCGCGTCGGTGGTCGCCGCGGCGAGGGACTCGCGCAGCCGCGCATCGGTCGCGACGTCGAGTGCCGAGAAGGAGTCGTCGAAGAGGTAGACGCGGGGCCTGGCGACGAGGGCCCGCGCGATGCAGAGCCGCTGCCGCTGACCGCCCGAGACGTTCGTGCCGCCCTGCGAGACCGGCTCGTCGAGACCGTGCTCCTTGCTGCGGACGAAGTCCTCGCCCTGGGCGATGCGCAGCGCCTCCCACAGCTCGGCGTCGGTGGCGTCGGGGCGTCCGAATCGGAGGTTCGAGGCGATCGTGCCCGAGAAGAGGTACGGGCGCTGCGGGACGAGGCCGATGACCTCGGCGAGCTGGGCGCGGTCGAGCGACGAGACGGGCACGCCGTCGATCGTCACCGACCCCTCCTGCGGGTCGAACAGGCGGGGCACGAGACCGAGCAGCGTCGTCTTGCCGGCGCCGGTGGAGCCGACGATCGCGGTCGTGCGGCCGGGCTCGGCGACGAGGTCGACTCCCGAGAGCACGGGGCGCTCGGCGCCGGGGTAGCCGAAGACGACGTCGCGGAACTCGACGCGGCCGAGGGTCGGCGTGACCGCTCCGCCCGCGGGGTTGGTGAGACTCGTGCGGGTGCCGAGCACCTCGTCGATGCGCTCGGCGCAGACGACGGCCCTCGGGATCATCATCACCATGAAGACGCCCATCATCACCGCGGTGAGGATCTGCAGGAGGTACTGCAGGAACGCCGTCAGCGAGCCGATCTGCATCTGGCCCGCATCCACGCGCTGCCCGCCGAACCAGAGCACGGCGGCCGTGGCGAGGTGCAGGATCATCATGATCGCCGGGAACATCAGCACGAAGATGTTGCCGACCTTGATCGACACCTCGGTGATCGCCGCGTTCGCGCGGCGGTAGCGCTCGGACTCGAAGGGCTCGCGCACGAAGGCCCGCACGACGCGGATACCCGTGATCTGCTCGCGCAGCACCCCGTTGATGCCGTCGATGCGGTCCTGCATGAGGCGGAACAGCGGCAGCAGGAGGAAGACCAGCACGCCGACGACGACGAACAGCACCGGCACCGAGACCCAGACCAGCCACGAGAGGCCCACGTCCTCGCGGAGCGCGAAGACGATCCCTCCGATGCACATGATCGGGGTCGAGACCATGAAGTTGAGCGTCATCAGCACGAGCATCTGCACCTGCTGCACGTCGTTCGTGCCGCGGGTGATCAGGGTGGCCGTGCCGAACCGGCCGACCTCGAGCCCGCTCAGGGAGTCGACGCGGCGGTACACGTCGCGGCGCAGGTCGCGCCCGACGGCCATCGCGGTGCGGGCGCCGAAGTAGACGCCTCCGATCGCGGTGACGACCTGCACGAGGCAGACGCCGAGCATGGTCACGCCCGTCGACCAGATGAAGTCGGTGTCACCGGTGCCGATGCCCTGGTCGATGATCTCGGCGTTGAGGCTCGGGAGGTACAGCGCGGCGAGCGTCGAGATCAGCTGCAGCACGACGACCGCCGCGATCCAGCGGGAGTAGGGCTTCGCGTAGGACGATGCGAGTCGGAGCAGGATCACGGGGTTCCTCGAGACGGAGTGGGAGTGCGGGGAGCGGTGGCGGGCCGATCCGGAGGGGACGACGCGCTCCGATCGGCTGCTCCCGCGCGGGCGGCGACCGAGGGTCGGGCGGCGGCGGGGGCTGCGGATCGGGTGACGGCGGAGGGGCGGCGGGAGGAGGAGCGGCGACCGCGAGAGGCGGCGCCGGGACGACGCGGCGGCGCCGATCGGGACGGCGCACAGACAACCATCGACCACCGACACGGGTTCCGCAATCCGCCGGGCGGATGACCGAGGGGACGGCGGAGCGGTGGAGCGGGCGGGCCGCTCCCGCCCCCGCAGTCCCGCCCGCACCGTCCTGTCGGCGGCGGCTCCTACACTTCGAGGATGCGCATCGCCACGTGGAACGTGAACTCCATCCGGGCCCGCACGGGCCGCGTCGTCGACTGGCTGGTCCGAGAGGACGTCGACGTGCTCGCCATGCAGGAGCTGAAGTGCAAGCCCGAGCAGTTCCCGCACGAGGCCTTCGCCGAGGCGGGATACCACGTCGAGATGGCGGGCATCAGCCAGTGGAACGGCGTGGGCATCGCCTCGCGCCTGCCGATGGAGGACGTGCAGGTCGGCTTCCCCGGCATGCCCGGCTTCGCCAAGGCGCCCTCCGAGGACGGCTCGTTCCCGCTGGAGGCCCGCGCGATCGGCGCCACCGTCGACGGCGTGCGCGTCTGGAGCCTCTACGTGCCCAACGGCCGCGCCGTCGGCGATCCGCACTACTCCTACAAGCTCGAGTGGCTCGCCGCCCTCGAGGCGAGCACCCGCGAGTGGCTGACCGCGCAGCCGGATCTGCCGCTCGCGCTCGTGGGCGACTGGAACGTCGCTCCGCTCGACAGCGACGTGGGCGACCCGTCGCTGGGCCCCGGATCCACGCACGTCTCGATCCCCGAGCGCGAGGCCTTCGCCGCGTTCGAGGCGGCCGGTCTGAGCGACGTCGTGCGCCCGCTCGTGCCGGAGGGATACACCTACTGGGACTACAAGCAGCTGCGCTTCCCGCGCAACGAGGGCCTCCGGATCGACTTCGTCCTCGGCTCGCACGCGTTCGGCGAGCTGGTCACGGCCGCTTCGATCCACCGCGACGAGCGCAAGGGCGACGCCCCGAGCGACCACGTCCCCGTGGTCGTCGACCTCGATCTCGAGACGACCCTCGACGACGACCGGCCCATGATCTTCTGACGATGGCGTCCTCGAAGAAGAAGCGGGCGCGCGCGGCCGCGGACAGCTCCTCCCCCGCTCGGCCCGCGGCACCGCGCCCGGGCCCCCGACCG
>NZ_MUKN01000100.1 GCF_001995175.1 Rathayibacter rhapontici | reverse complement strand
GCCTGGGCGCACGGGTCCGGGTCGCGACGACCCCTCGGCGGCCCCGCGGGCGCAGATCCGCGTGCGGCTCGCCTCGTGCGCCGCCCTGCTGCTGGCAGGAGCGGCGGTGCTCGCGAACAGGCCGAGCGCCCTCAACGCGGTCCTCGCGGTCGGCGTGCTGATCGTCGTGGCGGGGGTGCTGGCCGCTCCGCGGATCGTGCGCCTGTGGACGGAGCTGATGGGCGAGCGGGCGGCGCGCGTGCGCGAGGAGCAGCGCGCCGAGATCGCCGCGCACCTGCACGACTCCGTCCTGCAGACGCTGGCGCTCATCCAGAACCGGGCCGGCGCGTCGAGCGAGGTCGCCCGCATCGCCCGGGCCCAGGAGCGCGAGCTGCGCGACTGGTTGTTCGAGCGCGACGTGCCGGTCGCCAACGACCTGGCCGCCGAGATCCGCGCCATCGCCGGCGCCATCGAGCTCGACTACCCGGCGACCCTCGAGGTGGTCGCGGTCGGAGTCTCGGTGCCGGGGGCCGCTCCGCTGCTCGCCGCGACACGGGAGGCGATGCTGAACGCGGCGCGCCACGCGGGCGGCGAGATCTCGGTCTACCTCGAGTCGGCTCCCGACGGCGTCGACGTCTTCGTCCGCGATCGCGGTCCGGGAGTCGATCTCGGGGCGCTGCCCGACGACCGGCTGGGCATCCGCGAGTCGATCATCGGCCGGATGAGCCGTGCCGGCGGCAGCGCCGTCGTGCGTCCCGGAGCGGGCGGCTCGGGCACAGAGGTCCACCTGCACCTGGGGAGCAGGCCGTGACGCGCGTCGTGCTGGTCGACGACCACTCCATCTTCCGGTCGGGCCTGCGGGCCGACCTCGCCCCGACCCTCGAGGTGGTGGGGGAGGCCGCCGACGTCGACTCCGCGGTGCGCCTCGTCGCCGAGACCCGCCCCGAGGTGGTGCTGCTCGACGTGCACCTGCCGGGCGGCGCGGGCGGAGGCGGCGCCGAGGTCCTCCGGCGCAGCGCCGCACTCCTCGAGTCCGTGCGGTTCCTGGCGCTCAGCGTCTCGGACGCCGCCGAGGACGTGGTCGGCGTGATCCGCGCCGCGCCCGCGGCTACATCACCAAGACGAGCTCGGGAGCCGAGGTGAGCCGCGCCGTCGAGGCCGTCGCGGGCGGTGACGCCGTGTTCTCGCCGCGCCTCGCCGGCTTCGTCCTCGACGCGTTCGGCGCCCTCGCCGGCGAGCAGGCCGAGTCGGTCGACGAGCTCGACCGGCTCTCGGCCCGCGAGCGCGAGGTGATGCGCCTGATCGCCCGCGGCTACGCCTACAAGGAGGCGGCGGCCGAGCTCTTCATCTCGGTCAAGACCGTCGAGTCCCACGTCTCGGCCGTGCTCCGCAAGCTCCAGCTCTCGTCGCGCTACGAGCTCACCGCCTGGGCGTCGGCGCGCCGCCTGCTCTGACCCGCCGTCCGTCCCTGCTGATCGAGCAGCCCGCTCTCGAGCGTCTCGAGCGGAGGGGGAGCCTTCGGCGCCGGCGCAGGGCGGGGAGAAGACGGATCTTCTGGGAGACGTGAGTCTCGATACGCCCCTTCGGCGCTCCTCGACCAGCGAGGAGGCACGGGTCTCTTCTCAGCAGATCCACCGCCCTCCTGCTGATCGAGTAGCCCGCTTCGCGGGCGCATCGAGATCCACCGCCCTGCTGCTGATCGAGTAGCCCGCATGCGGGCGTATCGAGATCCACCAGCGCCGGACGCCTGATCATCGAACGGATCCGCTCAGGCCGACAGGTCTCGATACGCCCCTGCGGGGCTGCTCGACCAGCAGGGAGGTCGGTGGTCCGTCCTCGCCGGAGCCCTCAGTCGCGCGAGACGAGCACCCGCACGTCCCACGGTCCGAGCTCCAGCACGTCTCCCGCCGCCGCCGACGCCCCCGAGAGCACGTCCTCGACCGCCTCGGGCAGCGCGAAGGTCGACGGCTCCCACGACCAGTTGTGCACGAAGCGCACGCGCTCGCCGTGCCGGTTGGTCGCACTCGTCACCGTCTGCGTCGGCGAGGCCGCGCGCCACGGAGTCGATGCGGCGGACGACTCCGTCATCGCCCACTCCATCAGCGCCTTCGCGAGCTCGAGGTCCGGCACCGTGCCCGCGTAGGTCACGCGACCGGTTCCGTGCGCGCGGGTCGTGACCGCCGCGAAGCGCCCGTAGTGCGGGTGCCGGTAGCGCACGAGGACCGTCGCGTCGTCGACCTGCACCCCGTCGGCCCAGACCGTCGCGCGAGCGCCCTCGGGCAGAGCGAAGCCCGACTCCGCGTCGACCGGCAGCGGCACCGCCAGATTCGCGAACTCGTCGTAGTGCACACCGGCCGCCTCCGCGAGGAACGCGGGCTTGCGCTGCAGGCGCGCGCGTCCCTCCTCGTCCTCGTAGCCCGTGCGCACACCGATGATCAGGTGACCGCCCGCCGCCGCGTACGCCTCGAGCCACTGCAGCTGCGCGTCGTCGGCGATCGTGAACGCCGTGGCCACGAGCACCGGATGCGCGGCCGCGTACTCTGCCGCCGGCACCGCCGTGAGCTGGGACGGGTGCACCGTCGCAGCCTGCAGGCCCGCATCGAACGCGCCCCGCGCGAACGCGTCGCGCGCCGTCTGGAAGCTGCGCCGGTCGGGCTGGGGCATGCCCCGCGCCGCGTCGCCGCCCTGAGCGGAGTCGCTGAACGCGGGGTGCTCCTCCAGCGCCCACTTGCTCTCGTTCGAGAACAGGATCGCGACGTCCGAGTCGGGCACGAGCTCCGTGACCCGGTCTCCCGCCGCGGCGAAGTCGGCGCCCAGCGCGGCGATCTGCTCGTAGACGCGGCCCGGCTCCTGCGAGTGCGGCAGCACCCCGCCCCAGTAGGTCTCGACCCCGTGGTGGAGCGTGTGCCAGTGCCAGTACTCGATCATCGTCGCGCCGCGCGAGACGAGCGCCCAGGCCGCCTGGCGCCATTGGCCGTCGTAAGCCGGCTCGTTCGACCACGACATGCCGATCGCCTGGGCGTCCGTCTCGGTGACGAGGAACGGCGCCTGCTTCGAGCCGTACATCCGGTCGGCGGTCGCGTAGAGCGCCCAGGTGCCGGAGGTGGTCCAGTGCTGGTCGAACGGCCGCGCGTCCGGCAGTTCGAGGCCGTCCTGCATCCGGTAGTACGGGTTGCCCGCGGTCACGTCGAGCCGGCGCACCAGCTCCTCGTCCTGCACGGTCGCGCGCTCGTACGAGATGCAGGTCGTGACGAACTGGTCGTCGCGGCCGATCCGCTCGGTGATGCCGCGGACCAGGTCGGCCTGCCAGCCGATGAAGTCGGTGGTGATCGAGGCCTGGAAGCGGCGCCAGGCGAGGTCGTACTGCGGCTGCGCGTTGCCGTCCGGGGTCCACAGGTCCGCCCAGGTCGAGAGCCGGTGCGACCAGTAGGTGAGCCCCCACTCGTCGTTGAGCGCCTCGACCGTGCCGTACGTCGCACGCAGACGGTCGACGAAGCGCTCGAACACCTGCCGGTTGTGGAGGATCTCGTTGCCCGGCTCGTTGTCGACCTGGAAGCCGATGACCGCGGGGTGCGCGGCGTAGCGCTCGACGATGCGGCGGATCACGCGCTCGGCGTGGAAGAGGAACGCGGGGTGGCTGTAGTCGATCTCCTGGCGCGCGCCCCAGCCGACGGGCTGCCCGGTCGCGCGGTCCGCGTTGATCTCGGGGTGGAGCCGCGCGAGCCACATCGGCACCGCGTAGGTGGGCGTGCCGAGCACGACCGAGATGCCGTGCTCGTGCGCCCCGTCGAGCACCGGCTGCAGCCAGTCGAGGTCGAAGACCCCGTTCTCGGGCTCCCAGGTCGACCAGACCGACTCGCCGACGCGGATCACGGTGAACCCGGCGGCCTTCATCAGCCGTAGGTCCTCCGCCAGGTCGCGGCTGCCGAGCCGCGAGGTCGGCTGGTACTCGTGGTAGTAGGCCGCGCCGAAGAGGATGCGATCGGTGAGGTGCTGCATGGTCGCCTTTCAGGAGGGGTGGCCGCTCCACCGTATCCGGGGCGGGTGCCCGCCGGGGGTCCGTACGATCTGCAGGTATTCCGCGGCGGACAGCGCTTCCCGCCGCTCACCACCGTCGGGTTGCGGCAACTTCCCCTGCAGATCGCACCGGCCCCTGCAGATCGCACCGGCCCCTGCAGATCGCACTCACCCCCTCCGGATCGCACTGCGCGCCACTCCGGCGTGTGGGTCTGTGCGATCTGCAGGTGATTCGAGCCGGAAGGAGCTTTCCTCCGCGCGGCGCTGTCGGGTTGAGCGACCTTCCCCTGCAGATCGCACATTCCCCTGCAGATCGCACATTCCCCTGCAGATCGTGCGCACCCGCTCCGGATCCTGCGCACCCCGGTTCACCGCGCCCGGAGTCGCCGCTCCGCCCCCGCAGTCAACCCCGTGGAGTCCCCCGCCCACCCCGTCCGAGACTGTCCGGACCCGATGGGAAAGGACGACAACGGATGCCGACCATTCACGCGCTGCGGACCCTCGCCGACGTCTACCGCGACCTCCGACCGGTCTCGCAGATCTACCTCGACGTCTCGCTCGACTCGGGCGATCCGCCCGACATCGCCTTCGAGCGCGGCACCGCCGTCGCCGACGAGCTGCGGAGGCAGGGGGCGCCCCAGGGCGACATCGACGCGCTGACCGCGCTGCTCACCGGGGCGGGCCGGCCGCAGGGCCGCTCCTGCCTCTTCGCCGTCGCCGTCGAGGGCTCGATCGTGCTGTCGGAGGTGCTGCCGGGCCGCCCGGTCGCGCCCGAGCACACCGCGTACGGCACGCTCCCCGACGTCGTCCCGCTGCTGCAGCACCGCCCCGACGTCCGCTATCTCGTCGTCGAGACCTCCCGCGACGGCGGCGAGGTGCGCCTGCACCGCCTCGGCGCGAGCGCCCGGAGGAGGAGGGATCGGTGCAGGGCCGCACCGACACCCTGCACAAGGCGCAGGCCGGCGGATGGCGGCACGACCGCTTCCACAGCCACGCCGAGGAGATCTGGCGGCAGACGCAGGCCGAGCTGGCCTCCTCCGTCGACGAGATCGTGCGCACCCGCCGGCCGCAGCTGCTCGTCGTCGCCGGCGACATCCACGCGCGCCGCCTGCTGGCCGAGCAGCTCTCGCCGTCGAGCGCGGCGATCCTGGCGGTGCTGCCCGCCAACACCCGTGCCGACGGGAGCGACGACGGCGCGCTCGACGAGTTCGTGCAGGAGCAGATCGACCGCCTGCTGCGCCGCGAGAAGGAGGACGTGCTCGACGCGCTCCGCACTCATGACGGGCGGCACGACAACACGGTCGAGTTCTCGCTCGGAGCGATCGTGCAGGCGCTCTCCGCGGCCCAGGTCGACACGCTGGTGATCGATACGCAGCGGCTGAGCGAGCGCGAGCTGCTGGCGCTCGCGGCCGAGCCGTGGGTGGCCGCGGCTCCGGAGGAGGCACTCGGCGCCGAGGTCATCGGCCCGGTCGGCGCGGCCCTCGCGCTCGTGCGGGCGGCGCTGCTGACCGACGCCCGCGTGCTCTGCACCGACTCCCGCACCGCACCGGACGGCGAGGACGTCGTCGCCCTGCCCCACGACGCGGACGCGGCCGCGCTGCTGCGCTGGCGCACGGGGCCGCCCGTACCGGGCGCCTGAGCGGTTCCCGGGCCGCGGAACGCCGGCCGAGAAGGGGCCTTTCCGCCGTCAGGCGAGAGCCCCCACGCTCGGCCGGCGCCCTACGAGACCAGCGGCAGCAGCGGCAGGACCGCCAGCGCCGTGAGGGCGCCGAGGGCAGCCCCGGCGAGCACGTCGGACGGGAAGTGCATGCCCAGTGCGAGCCGCGAGAGCATCATCGCGATCACGACGAGGACCGCGAGCGGCCAGAGCGCCGGCAGCATCACGGCGAACACGATCATGGCGGCGGTGGTCGAGGTGGCGTGCGAGCTCGGGAAGCTCAGCTTGCTGGGCGCCTTGCCGCGCACCTCCACTCCCTCGCCGAGCGGGCGGGGACGCCGCACGATGCGCTTCACGCCGATCGAGAGCGCGTGCGCGACGACGATCGCGACGTCGCAGAGCGCCCAGGCCCAGAACCGCGACGGGTCGAGGAACGCGGCGAGCACCCCGAGCAGCAGCCAGCCCGCGGCGTGCTCGCCGAAGAAGCTGAGCCCCCGCGCGATCGGCAGCAGGGGGCGGGTGAGCGGGGACCGCTGCACGGCGGCGATGATCGCCGACTCGCGGCTCCTGAGGGTCGGCATCGGGTCATCCTAGCGAAGAGGGGAGGAGGGGGCGGGGGAGCAGTGCGCCCCCGCCCCCTCCCGCGGATCAGGCCTCCGAGTCGCCCTCGGACTCGGCCGTGCGGCGGCGGGCGTTCAGGCCCAGGGCCGCGGCTCCGGCCGCGAGCAGCGCCGTCGCGCCGCCGATCAGGCCGACCGACTCGACACCCGTCGAGGCGAGGCCTCCGCCGGAGCCGCCGACGGGCAGCGGAGCGGCGGTGCCGGTGGGCGCCGCCGTGGGGACG
>NZ_MUKN01000099.1 GCF_001995175.1 Rathayibacter rhapontici | reverse complement strand
TCGACCGCGGCGACCGTCCCGCCGCCCGCTCCTTCGAGCGCAGCGACCGCCCGGCCCGCACCTCGTACGACCGCAACGACCGTCCCGCCGGCGCGCCCGCGGCCCCCGTCGCGACTCCTCGGACTTCTACCCCTCGCGCGACACCCGCGGCTCGCACCAGGTCGACGACGTCGTCCTCGAGCGCCTCGAGGCGACCGCGACCCTCGCCGTCGACGTCGAGGGCGTGTCCTTCGGCGACCTGGGCCTCGGCGCCAACATCGTCCGGCAGCTGACCTCGATGGGGGCGGCCGCGCCGTTCCCGATCCAGGCCGCGACGATCCCCGAGGTGCTCCGCGGCAAGGACGTCCTCGGCCGCGGCAAGACCGGCTCCGGCAAGACCATCGCCTTCGGCGCCCCGGTCGTCGAGCGCCTGATGGAGAACAACGGGGGCAAGGACCGCAAGCAGGGCCGCGCCCCCCGCGCGCTCATCCTCGCCCCGACCCGCGAGCTCGCGATGCAGATCGACCGCACCGTGCAGCCCATCGCGCGCTCCGTCGGCCTCTTCACGACGACGATCTTCGGCGGCGTGCCCCAGTACAAGCAGGTCGGTGCCCTGCAGCGCGGAGTCGACATCGTCATCGCGACGCCGGGCCGTCTCGAGGACCTCGTCGAGCAGGGCCGCCTCGACCTGTCGAAGGTGACCGTCACCGTCCTCGACGAGGCCGACCACATGTGCGACCTCGGCTTCCTCGAGCCGGTGCAGCGGATCCTCCGCCGCACGGCGTCCGGCGGACAGCGCCTGCTCTTCTCGGCCACCCTCGACAAGGGCGTCGCGACGCTCGTCGACGAGTTCCTGGTCGAGCCGAGCGTGCACGAGGTCGCCGGCGAGGACCAGGCGTCCTCGACCATCGACCACCGCGTCCTGGTCATCGAGCACCGCGACAAGGCCCAGATCATCGAGCAGCTGGCCGCGCGCGAGGGCAAGACGCTGATCTTCGCCCGCACCCGCGCCTTCGCCGAGCAGCTCGCCGAGCAGCTCGAGCACGCGGACATCCCGGCGACCAGCCTGCACGGCGACCTCAACCAGTCGCGCCGCACGCGCAACCTCGCGCTGCTGACCAGCGGCCGTGTCGACGTGCTCGTCGCGACCGACGTCGCCGCCCGCGGCATCCACGTGGACGACATCGACCTGGTCATCCAGGCCGACGCGCCCGACGAGTACAAGACGTACCTGCACCGCTCGGGCCGCACAGGCCGCGCGGGCAAGAAGGGCACCGTCGTGACGCTCATCACGCGCAACCGCCGCCATCGCATGGAGGAGCTGCTCGAGCGCGCCGAGATCGAGGCCGACATGGTCCAGGCGTTCCCGGGCGACCGGGTGCTCGCCGAGATCAGCGCCCCCGCCGAGTAGGCGGACAGGGCAACGCCGAAGGGCGGACACCTCACGGTGCCCGCCCTTCGGCGTTGCTGCGGTCGGTGACCGCGGGTCGACTGCTTACGCAGCCGGCATGAGGACGGTGTCGATGAGGTACACGGTCGCGTTGGCGGTCTGGACGCCACCGCAGATGACCGACGCGTCGTTCACCTTGATGTCGTCGCCGGAGCCGGTGACGGTGAGGTCGGTGCCCTGGACCGTGGTCTGCGCACCCTCGATGTCGGCGGGGGCGATCTGGCCGGGGACGACGTGGTAGGTCAGGACCGACGACAGCGTCGCGGCGCCCTCGGGGGTGGCCAGCGTGGCGAGCGTCGCGGCGTCGAGCTTGGCGAACGCGTCGTCGACGGGGGCGAAGACGGTGAACTCGCTGCCGTTCAGCGTGTCGACGAGGTTGACGTCGGGGTTGAGCTGGCCGGAGACCGCCGCGGTGAGGGTCTTGAGGAGCGGGTTGTTCGAGGCGGCCGTGGCGACCGGGTCGAGCGACATGCCGGCGACCGAGCCGGCGCCGTCCGGGACCTGCTCGGCGTAGGCGGCGCAGCCGGGTCCGACGAGGTTCGCGGCCGGGTCCATGGTCGCCATGGGGGTCTCGGTCTCCATGGGAGTCGAGGTCTCCATGGGAGCGGAGGACGACATCGAGTCCTCGGTGGACTCGGTGGTCGAGCCGCTGCCGCTGGAGCAGGCGGTGAGGCCGAGGGTCGCGACGCTGATGAGGGCGAATGCGGCGAAAGTGGTGCGCTTGGTGGTTCGCATGATGTTTCTCCTTCGTGAGACGGTCCCGGTGAGGGGCTCCGTTGTCCTGGTCGTGCAGAGGGGGTTCGTGCTGTGTGGACCGTTTCGCGGCCGTTGACATGTCTTCGGAGCCCTGCCCGAGGGGGTTTGGATCGGATCGGAGAAGTTCGGTAACGGCTTCGTAACGGGGTCGGGCGGCCCGCCGTGCAGGTCCTCCACGCCCCTCGGGCGCTCGGCTGCGTCGATTACCCTGGAGTCCGCCTGCGCTCGCGGGCGCCGGTGCACGGTCCTCGCGATCCGCCGGGAGCAACCGCGCGATCCTCCGGGTCCGCCTCGACGAACGGGATCCGACGTGCAGACCAGGTGGGCGCGAGTCGCACGGGGCGTCACCGCCGCCGTCGCCGCGACCGCCACCGCCGCGGCGTCGCACACCCTCGCCGGAGCCCACGCCCCGAGCCCGGCCGTCCTCGCACTCGCGGCCGCCTTCGCCGCCGTGGTGTGCGTCTTCCTCGCCGGCCGCCGGCTCTCGCTGGTGCGCCTCTCGCTCTCGGTGCTGCTCAGCCAGCTCGCGTTCCACGTCCTCTTCCTCGCGAGCGGCGGGGGCGACGTCAGCGTCGTCGGGACCACCGCGACCGGCGCGCACTTCCACGACGGGGGCACCGTCGAGCTGGTGGCCGCGGGCGGCGGGCACGCGGCACACTCCCCGCTGATGACGCTGGCGCACCTCGTGGCCGGCGTCCTCACCATCGCTGCGCTGCGGCGCGGCGAGGGGCTCTTCTGGACGCTGGGTGAGCGGCTCGCCCGCGTCGTGGTGCGGTTCGTCGTCCGGGCCGGTGCGCTGCTGCTCGGACCGGTCGCTCCCTCCGTCGCCGTGCACGGCGCTCCGGAGCCGCGCTCGCCGCGTCCGCTCGACGCCGCGCTCACGCACCTGCGGCACCGCGGTCCGCCGCTGCGCGCCCTGCGCGCCGTCTGACACCGCCCCGCTCCGGGGCTCGTGCCGGTCGGCGTCCATGCGCGCACCGCACGACCGCGCTGCGCTTCCGGATGCCCGGCGACCGCCGGCCCCCTTCAAGGACTCGTCATCATGACCTCGACCACTCGTTCCTCCGCAGCCCGCTCCACCTCCGCCCGTTCCTCTTCCGCCCGTTCCTCTTCCGGTCGCCGCTCGCAGCGCCTCCGCCTCGTCGGCAGCGGCGCACTCGTCGCCGCCGGCTCCGTCGCCCTCGCGCTGGCCGCACCGGCGGCGGCGAGCGCGCACGTGACCGCCGCCGCCAGCACCACGGCCGCGGGCGCCTACACGGTCGTCACGTTCTCGCTCGCTCACGGCTGCGAGGGCTCGCCGACCACGGGCCTCACCATCACGATCCCGGACGGGATCAACTCGGTCAGCCCCACCGTGAACCCCAACTGGGAGGTCGTGAAGAACGAGGTCGCCCTCGCCGAGCCGATCACCGACTCGCACGGCGCCTCCGTCACCGAGCGCGTCTCCGACGTCGTCTACACCGCGAAGACCCCGCTGGCCGACGGCTACCGCGACACCGTCTCGCTGCAGCTGCAGCTCCCCGAGGACGCGGCGGGCGAGACCCTCGCGTTCCCGGTGCTGCAGACCTGCGAGACCGGCTCGACCGCCTGGGACCAGCCGACCGTCGAGGGCGAGGACGAGCCGGAGCTGCCCGCTCCGGTCGTGGCCGTGACCGCTGCGGAGGAGGGGGAGGGCCACCACGGCGCCGGCTCCGGCTCCGCTTCGCACGAGGACGAGGAGACCGCCGCGGCGACCACCGCCTCCTCGACGAGCTCCGCCGGTGGCGCCGATGTCGTCGCCCGCGTCCTCGGTGTCGGCGGCCTCGTCGTCGGCGCCGTCGGAGTCGCGGTCGCGCTCGCCTCGCGCCGTCGCGGACCGAAGGCCTCGGCGTGACCCTGCGCCGCAGCTCCGGTGTCGCCGCCGCGGCGATCCTGGTCGGCCTCGCCGGCTCGGTCGTCGTGGCGGCGCCCGCCAGCGCGCACAACTACCTCGTCTCGAGCACTCCCGCGGCCGACGCGACGCTCACCGAGCAGCCCGGCACCCTGGCCGTCACCACCAACGACGACCTGCTCGTGCTGGGCGACGACGGCCGCGCCGCCGGCCTGCGAGTCACCGGACCCGACGGCCTGTACTACGGCGACGGCTGCGTCACCGTCCTCGGACCCGAGGCGTCGATGCCCCTCGAGCTCGGTGCGGCCGGTGCGTACGAGGTGACCTGGCAGGTCGTCTCGACCGACGGCCACCCGGTGTCGGGCCAGTACTCGTTCGACTGGCAGCCCGCCGCGGGCGTCGCCCTCGCGGAGGGCTCGGAGTCGGTGCCGGACTGCAACGGCACGGTCGACGTCTCGGGGGAGTCGGCCTCCGCCGAGTCCGGCTCCGCCGACGCCGCCCCCTCGGGAACCGACGCCGTGCCGATCGGGGACGTACTGTGGATCGGCGGGGCGCTCGCCGCGGTCGCCCTCGCCGTCGGGGTCACGATGCTGGTGCTGCGCCGGCGTCCTCGGGAGTAGCCGCTGCGGCCTGCTGCGCGCGCTCCGGCGTCAGCGCAGCAGGTCGGCCAGCGGCCCGCCGTTCAGGTCCGCGAGGATCGCGGCCGCGTCGTCGTACACCGCGACGCGCCCGCCTCGCGCAGCTCGTGCTCGCCCGTGCCGCCCGAGAGCACCGCGACGGTCGCGAGCCCGGCCCTCTCGGCCGCGAGCACATCCCACGAGGCGTCGCCGACCATGATCGCGTCGTCGGGCCCCGCCTCCGCGCGCTCGAGCGCGATCGCGATGATGCCGGGGTCGGGCTTCGCCGTGTCCACGTCCTCCCCGCTGGTGACCGCGTGCACCGCGTCGCCCAGATCGAGCACGCGGAGGAGGAGGTCCAGCTCCTCCTGCGGCGCCGAGGTCGCGAGGATCACGCGTGCTCCCCGCCCGGCGATCGCCCGCACCAGCTCGCGCGCCCCCGGGAGCAGCACCAGTCGGGGTCCGAGCTCGGCGTAGTTCTTCGCGTGCAGGGCCTTCAGTCGCGTGCGGGTCTGCTCGTCGACGTCGTCGTCGGTCAGCATGCCGATCAGCTCCGACGAGTCGGCGCCGATCGCGCGCTGGATGCGCCAGGCCGGCACCTCGAGGTCGCACTGCCAGAACGCGCGCGCCCACGCCTCGATGTGCAGGAAGTTCGAGTCGACGAGCGTGCCGTCGATGTCGAAGAGCACCGCGGTGGTGCGGGTGCGGTGCGAGGTGGTGGTGTCGCTCGTGCTCGTGCTCGTGCTCGTGCTCGTGCTCGTGGTCGTGCTGTCTGCCGTCATGCTCGTGTCGTCCTCCGCTGTCGGGTCGTTCGCGCTGTCGTCGTGCTCGCGCTGTCGTCGTCGGCCCGGCACCGTCACCAGGGGGAGGACGGCACGTTACTCCGGGCGAGCGGCGGGGTGAGACCCCCTTGCGCGATGTCGCCCCGCACGACCGCCTCGAGGATCCGGTCCACCTCGGCGACCCCGTCGGCATCGGCGGGCAGCAGGAAGCGCCGGTCGCCGAGGTTCACGGACAGCGACGTCGGTCCGACACTCCAGTGCACCGGGCGGGCGCCCTCGGCCTCGGGCAGCAGGCTCGCCTTCCGTCCTCCGTCGAGCGAGCGGATGCGCAGCCGCGGGCCGTGGTCGTGGTGCAGCCGCACCAGCCGCTCGTGGAGCGCGGCGATCACCTCGGCCGGCGGCGGAGGAGGCGACTCGCGCACGGCCTCCCGCGGCGCTTCGTACCCGGGGAGGTCCGTGCGGTCGTCGACCTCGAGGACCGCCGTCAGGTCGACCCCGCCGCGAGTGCCGTCCCAGCCGTCGAGCCGCTGCACGCGCCGGCGGCTCCTGTCCGGAACGAGGACTCCCTCGCCGATCGCGAGCCGTTCGCCGAGCACCGTGCGTCCGACCAGCCCGCGGACCACGCCCGCCACCGGTCGAGAGGGCCTCGCCGGCTCGTGGTGCTCCTTCAGGAACCTCGCGCGGAGCCCGGGGATCCGAGGTCCGAGCGCGATCAGCGTCCAGGTCACCCTGTCGCCGACCGCGAACGGCTCCCCGCAGCAGTCCATCGCCCAGCCCTCGAGCTCGACGTCGACGAGGTGGCGCCTCGCCGCTGCGCGCTCCTGGATCGTGTGCTCGCCGGTCATCGTCTCCCCGATCGTCCCGCTCTCGTTTCGCCGCCGTTCCCGTCGACCATCGTCACCGATGCCCCCCTCCGTCGGCGACTGCCGGCCCTGCATCCCCTGCCGCTCAGAACGGAGGGGGATTGCCGTCGCGCCGCCACTCCGGCGCACCTCCGAAGAGTCGCTCCGGCCGCTCCGGCCGCTCCGGCCGCTCCGGCCGTTCCGGTCGCTCCGGCGCGGTCCTGTGGTGTCGTCCGGTGGGACTGGTCCAGTCGAGGACGCCGCCGGGTCGGTGGTGGACCTGCCAGGTGGTGGTGTGGCGGAGTCGGTGGTGGTGCCGGCAGAGGTGGGCGAGATTGCCGGTGTCGGTGCGGCCGTCGTGCTGCCACTCGATGCTGTGGTCGATGTCGCTGTCGCGGGCGGAGCGGGTGCAGCCGGGGAAGCGGCAGGTGACGTCGCGGGTGGCGAGGGCCCGGCGCAAATCGGCCGGGACGCGGTAGGTGGTACGTCCGACGGAGAGGACCGCGCCGGTCTCGGGATGGGTCAGAATCCGGGCGAAAGAAGGCGCGTCGGCTGCCAGGCGCCGAGCGGTCGCCGGGTCGATGGGTCCGTAGCCGTCGAGGATGCCGGGCTCATCCGAGCGCCCGAGGAGGGTCAGGACGGGAACGGTCACGGAAACACGGGGGCGGATCCCGTGCGGGACTGCGGTGGCGGGTCGAGAGCCGTCGGGGCGGCTGACGGTCTCGCCATCGAGGAGGAGTGCGGCGGCGACGTCGGCGCGCAGCTGTCCGAGGGTGCGTTGCTCCTCCGGCACCTCGTGCAGGCTGCGCGCGGC
>NZ_MUKN01000098.1 GCF_001995175.1 Rathayibacter rhapontici | reverse complement strand
CGCGTGTCGCCTGCCCGGCGGTCCCCGTCGGCCGAGCCGCAGTCGGCGGCCGTAACGTCTGTAACCGGCGGTCCCGACGGCTGGGCAGCGGTCGGGTTCGCGACGTGCGGCGTTCCGCAGAGTGTCCTGATCAGATCGAGTGCCGCCTCTCCCCTGCTGGTCGAGTAGCCGGCCGCAGGGCGGCGTATCGAGACCCGCATCCTCCGAGGTCGGCCGTCCAGCGGCGGGACCGACGAGGCGCCTACAGGGCGTTGATCGGGACGCTGCCGGTGCCGGGGGCGGCAGGCTCGCGCGGGCCGGTGTGCACGGTGCCGCGCGCGCGGTCGAGGGCGAGACTGCCGATCGCGAGCAGGATGCCTGCGATGGTGAGCACGACGCGACCCAGATCGGCGAGAGGTAGCCGAAGCCGGCCGCGATGGCGACTCCGCCCAGTGCGGCGCCGACCGAGTTGCCGATGTTCAGCGCCGAGTGGTTCAGGGCCGCGGCGATCGTCTGGCTGTCGCGGGCGACGTCCATCAGCCGCGTCTGGATCGCGGGCGAGGCGCCCGCCGAGAAGCCCGCGGCGAGGAACCCGAAGACGAGCAGGCCGACCGCCGTGGTGGCCGTCAGCGCCAGCCCGATGAGCGAGACGGCCACTCCGACGAACAACACGATCAGAGCGCGCGTCACGTTCCGATCGGCCGCCCAGCCGCCGACGAGATTGCCGACGGTCATGCCGAGTCCGATCACGACGAGCACCCACGGCACCGCGCCGAGCGGGAGTCCGGTGATCTCGGTCGAGAGCGGAGTGATGTAGCTGTACATCGCGAAGAGCCCGCCGAAGCCGATCGCGCCGATCGCGAGCGTCCACCAGACCTGCAGTCGCCCGAAGGCCTTGAGCTCGTTGCGCATCGTCGCGCGGGGATCGCCCGGCTGGTGCGGCACGAGCAGGTGAACGGCCACGACCGTGGCGGCGAAGATCGCGGCGACGACGAGGTAGGCGGTGCGCCAGCCGGCGTTCTGCCCGATCCATGTGATCGCCGGCACCCCCACGACGTTCGCGATGGTGAGGCCCGAGAGGACGAAGGCGACGCCCTTCCCCCGGCTGCCGGGGCCCATCAGATCGGCGGCGACGAGCGACGCGATGCCGAAGTAGGCGCCGTGGGGCAGCGCGGCGACGAAGCGGGCGACGAGGACGAGCTCGAACGTGGGCAGGAGGGCCGACGCGACGGTGCCGACCGTGAAGGCGATCAGCAGGCCCAGGAGCAGGCGCTTGCGCGGCCAGCGGGCGGCCGCCGCGGCGATCGTGGGGGCGCCGACGACCACTCCGAGGGCGTACGCCGAGATGAGCATGCCGGCCTGCGAGTTGGCCAGCTCGGTGTCCGCCGCCCAGACGCCGGGGAGCAGGTCGGCGCGAGCTGCGGGAGCAGGCCCATCGCGACGAACTCGGTCGAGCCGATGCCGAAACCGCCCATCGCGAGGGCGAGCAGGGCGAGGCGGGTCCGTCCGGGCGAGAGAGTCACCGGACCAGGGTACGCGGATTCCGGAGCGGGTCGAAACGATTCGAGCGGGAGAGCCCTCCCGCGCCCCTCACTCGCCGAGCGCGCGGTCGAGCCGTTCGATCTTGGCGTCGATCTCGCCCGAGTACCCGGGACGGATGTCGGCCTTCAGGACGAGCGACACGCGGGAGCCGTGCGCACCGACCGCCTCCGTCGCCCGCTTGATCACGTCGAACACCTCGTCCCACTCGCCCTCGATCTCGGTGAACATCGAGGTCGTCCGGTTGGGCAGTCCGGAGTCGCGGACGATGCGGACCGCGGCGGCGACCGCATCGTGGACGGAGGCGTCGGGGCCTTCGCCACCGGAGGGAGCGACCGAGAACGCGACGAGCATGGGGACCTCCTGCTGCGCGGCCGCGGATCGGCCGCTCGTCCCCGAGCCTACGAGCCGAGCGGCCTCAGCGCGCGACGGCCGCCCGGCGAGCGACGCCGTCCGTCATCGCGCCCTCGGCGACGCGCGCGCCCGAGCGCCACAGCTCGCGGACGACCCAGCCCAGCAGGACCAGCAGGAGGACGTTTCGCACGGTGAGCACGAGCACCATCCACCACTGCGAGTAGAGGAGGAAGAGGTACAGGTACGGGTAGACGAGCTGGGTGAGCGCGGCGATCGCGAGCGTCAGCCGGGCACCCGTCCTGAACGCGTCGACGCCGACGACGAGACCCGCGATGACGGGCGGGGCGAGCCAGACGACGTACTGCGGCGAGAGCACCTTGTTGACGTCGATGAACACGACGACGAAGGCGAGCGCGAGCAGCGGGAACAGGCGCTCGGCCGGGGCGCCCGCCCGCAGCGCACGCAGCCCGAGCAGGGCGACGGCCAGCATGCTCACGGCGAGCAGCGGCGTCATCAGATCGGCGGCGGTGCCGGTCAACGGTCCGTGCATCTCGAAGGTGTTGATGTCGGCCGCGTACCAGACGTAGCTCCCCGAACCGGGGACGACCGAGAGCCACATCCACGGAGTGCTCACCACCGCCTCGATCTGCAGTCCACGCGTCGTCTGGTCGGAGACGAAGCTGAAGACGTGCTCCCCTCCTCCCACGACGACCACCCCGGCGACGATCACCGCGGACACCGCGGCGGGCACGAGGATCCGGCGCACCCGACCGCGCAGCACGAGGACGGCCGCCGCGAGGATCGCCGCCGGCCAGACCTTCACCCAGGTGGCGGCCGTGAGCAGCAGGGCGGAGACTCCGGGCCGGGTGGCGGCCCACAGCATCCCGGCGATCGCGGGAGGCGCCGTGAACGCGTCGATCCGTCCGACCGCGATCGGGCCCAGGAGCACGAGGAAGAGGAGCCACCAGCGGGCGGCGACCAGCCGCGCGGGCCGTCGGCCGTGGACGAGAACGGCGAAGGCCGCCGCATCGGCCAGCGCCACCAGCACGAGCCACACCAGGTCGTACCCGGCGGCGCCGAACAGCCAGGACGCCGCGATCGGCGCCCAGGCGAGGATCGGATAGACCCAGCCGGTGTCGACTCCGGCGATGCCTCCGCCCTCGACGGCCGTCTGCATCCACTGCTTGTAGACGATGCTGACGTCTCCCATCGGCAGGCCCGGAGCGAAGAGCGCCAGCACCGAGAGGACGACGTGCACGAGTGCGAAGCCGCCCCAGAGCACCGTGGCGGAGTCGCGGTTCTCGCGCAGCCAGGCGGTCGGACGGGCGGTCGCGCGGGGTCCTGGGGTCGTCACGGCGTCATCATAGAGCGGGCGTCGGACGCCATCCTGGCAGGTGCGGCCCGGGGGCCGATCCTCAGTACCCGGCGAACGCGTCGGTGCGGATGCGCTTCGCGCCGGCGCCGCGCAGGGCACCCCGGACGGAGTCCACGAACACCGGCGAGCCCGAGACGAAGCCGATGCGGCGCGGGGCGTCGGGCACCAGAGCCGCGAAGGACTCGGCGGTGAGACGTCCCGACGCGTGGGTCCAGCCCTCCGGCAGCACGTCCGGAGCGGTCGGCGCGACCAGCACGACCCGTGCGCCGGACTCGCGGAGCAGCTCGCGGTAGGCGACGTCCTCGATCCGCGGCGCCGCGTAGACGACCACGACGTCGCGGGCCGGACCGGCGGCGAGAGCGCGGAGCTGCGCGGCGAACGGGGTGATCCCGATGCCGCCGGCGACCAGGAGGATCGGGACGGCCGGATCGGCCGGAAGCACGAAGTCGCCTCCGACGCCCGTGGCGCGGACCACGCGCCCGGCTCGAGCGCCGCGAGCGCGCGCTTGAAGCTGCTCGCCTTCTCGGGAACCCGCATCGCGATCGCCAGCTCGTCGTCGCCGGGGGCGGAGGCGATCGAGAAGGTGCGACGGCTCCCCCGCGCGTCGGAGCGGTGCGGCAGATCCAGCTCGAGCCACTGCCCGGCCTCGAAGTGCAGCGGAGTGCGCGAGCGGAACCGGTACTCCGTGACGCCCGGCGCGATCGTCTCGGCCGAGCGCAGCTCGAGCGGCAGCCGCCGGCGCTGGCGGTACGCGAAGGCGAAGGCGAGCGCGTTGCCGACGACCAGTCCGAGCTCGGGGCTCGAGTAGAAGATCCCGAGGTGGAACGGGACGCTCGTGATCAGCGCAGCGACGACGGCGACGACGAGCTGCTGCGAGCGGCGTGGAGCGAGCGTCAACGGCTCCGTGAGCATGAAGGCCGCGGCGAAGACGAACGGGTAGGCCGTGAGGATGGAGAGCGCCGCCGCGCCCGGCTCCTGTCCGCCGAGGACCGACTGCGTGATCGAGACGGCACCGGCGACCAGCACGAACACGAGGAAGATCTCCCAGCGCCGCACCCGCGCCACGATCACGAGCGCCGCCACGAGCACCCAGGGCCAGAGCGCGCCCGTCGGCAGCACCCAGGCCGCCGCGGTGAGCGAGCCGTCCAGCGGAGTGCCCTCGAGCAGTCCCGCCGCGAGCGCGACGAGGAGGACGGCCACCGCGGCCGGATTGAAGAGGTGGCGCCCGCGCCAGGCGAGGACGTACTTCGAGGCCGCGGCGATCGCGCCCACCAGCGCGACGACCAGCAGCGCCCGCGGCTCCGCGGTCGGGAAGAGCAGGAACGCGATGAGGAGGCCGGTGACCAGCGAGGACTCGCGGTGCGCCGGCGAGCGCACCGCGCGGGCGATCAGCCAGGTCGCGCCCGTCGTCGAGACCACGGCGACCACCGCGGTCGCGGCGATCTCGAGCGGCGTGAAGAAGATCAGCCCGGCCGCGGAGTAGGCGAGCGCGACGAGCAGGAGGGCGGCGAGCGTCTTCCAGACCAGGCGGTACATGGTGATGCGCCCGAGGGTGCGATCGAGGGTGCCGATCATCGGAAGACCTCTCCGGGGAAGCGGGGCGAGTGATGGAGGGTGCCGTCGCTGAAGACGCGGACGAACTCGAAGTCGAAGCGCTCGGCGAGCGTCTCGGGCGGGGCGACGAAGAGCGCCGTGGCGAGGCCGTCGGCGAGCAGGGCGGAGTCGGCGACGGCCCAGGTGGCGACGACGGTGTCGACCGGTCGGCCGGTGCGACCGTCGAGCACGTGGTGCAGGCCGTCCCCCCAGGCGCGGCGGTTGCTGGCGGAGGCGCAGAGGGCCCGCTCGCCCGGGACGGCGACGCCGATCGCGCGAGCCGGGTCGTACGGGTGCTCGAGCGCGACGCGGAACGGACCGGCTGCTCGGGCGCGGAGGTCGCCCCCGGCGTCGACGACCGAGTGCTCGACGCCGGCGGAGTCGAGCACGGCCAGGACGAGGTCCACGAGGTGGCCCTTGCCCGCCGCTCCGACGTCGAGAACGACGGGAGCCGGGGTCTCGAGGCGGCGTCCGCCGAGCGCGCGGGCGGCGGGCCAGGACGGCGCAGCGACGGCGGGCCCGCGGGCCACGAGCGTGTAGTCGGCGTCGTAGCCCAGCTGCTCGAGGGCGTCGCCCACGAAGGGGGTCACCGCCCCCTCCGTCAGCTCGTGCAGGTCGTCGTAGAGGGCGAAGAGCTCCTCCGCCTCCTCGGGGAAGACGTGCTCCCCCGGGTCGGTGCGCAGACGCGCCGCCTCGGAGTCGGCGCGGAACCGCGACCAGGTGCGGTCGTACCGGTCGACGACCGCGTCGACGCGGGCGCGCACACCCGCGTCGAGCGCGTCGCCGGAGTCGATCCGCCAGACGGTGCCGATCGCGTCGAACCGCCAGACGTGCTCGAGCACGTGCCGGTCGTCAGGCCGCGGCATCGGCCTTGATCGTCTCCACGGCGTCGTTGAAGCCGCCGGAGGTGAGCGAGGAGCCCGAGACGACACTCACGTCGAGCTCGTCGAGCGGCACGCCCACGACCTCGCCGGCGATGCCGCCCGCGAAGCGCTCCTGGTACTGCTCGCCGGTGGGGTTCTCGGACTGCGGGGTGACGGTGACGGCCGTGACGACGCCGCCCTCGAGCGTCAGCTCGACTCCGACGGTCTCGTTGCCGCCGGGCGAGGTGTAGGCGCCCTCGGCGTCGTAGGTGCCGTCGGCGTAGGCGCTGTCGCCCGCCGCCACGTCGCCGGTCGCGGCCTCGGTCGACGCGGTGGTGGGCTCGGCCGCGGCCGAGCTCGAGCCGGTCGTCTCCTCGGCGGAGTCGGTGCCGGCGGTGGCCGTGCTGGAGCAGGCGGCGAGGGCGGCGAGGGTGCCCGCTCCGGCCAGGAGGGTGAGGGCGTAGCGGACGGGAGTCGTGGTCTTCGCGGTCATGTCTGTTCTCCTGAGTGGGGGGCGGACGCGGCTGTCGGTCCCGACCGTAGGGGCGGGACTTGTGGGGTTCCGATGAGGCGGCCGTGGGGCTGCGGTGACGCAGCCGCGATGCGCGCTTCTCCCGGGACAACGACGGGGCGCCGGGATCGGTTCAGACGTCCGGCTCATTGCCCGGCTGTCCTTCTCGCGGGACGACCCGGCGGATCACTCCAGGAGGCTCGCGACGACGCGCGGGAGGTGCTCGGCGATGTCGAGGGCCGCGATCGGCCCTCCTCCGGACGCCCTGGCACCGGCCTGCGCGTGCAGGACGGCGGCGGCCGCCGCCGTGGAGGCGAGCTCGAGATCGCTGAGCGCCGTCCCTCTCGCCTCGGCGTCGGCCGAGCGCCCCGCGAGCAGGGCTCCCAGGACTCCGCCGAGGACGTCGCCGCTGCCGGCCGTCGCGAGCCACGGAGTCGACCCGCCGACCTCGAGCGCGACGTCGCCCGCGACCACGCGCGTCGTGGCGCCCTTCAGCAGCACGCAGACCTCGAACCGCTCGGCGGCGCGGCGCGCCCATCCCGCCGCGTCGGCGGCGATCGCCGCAGCGTCGACCTCGACTCCGGCCCGCTGGAGCATTCCGGCGAGCTCGCGGAAGTGGGGGGTGACGATGACCGGTCCGGCGACCTCGTCGACCAGGTCGAGCGCTCCGGCGTCGAGGACGACGGGCACCCCCGAGTGCAGCTGGTCGAGCAGCACGCGCCGCTCCCGATCGGACCGGTCCTCGGCGCTGGTCCCCGACCCGACCAGCCACGCCTGCACGCGCCCGACCGAGGTGACCACCTCGGGCCGCCGCGCGAGCACGAGCCCGGAGGGCCGCTCCGCCCCCAGGTACCGCACCATCCCGACCCCCGTCCGGACGGCCGCCTCCACCCCGAGCACC
>NZ_MUKN01000097.1 GCF_001995175.1 Rathayibacter rhapontici | reverse complement strand
GCGGCCGTCGTCGTGGGCGTCGGCGCGCGGATGGCGACCGCCGCCTCGGCCGCCGTCACCGCGGTGCGCGAGGCCGTGGCGCTGCCGCGCGCCGCCGCACCCGCTCCGCCCGTCCCTCCGACGGCCGTGCTCGACGACGTCGAGGGCATCAGCTCCTTCGTCACCCCGAACGCCGAGTTCTACCGCATCGACACCGCGCTCGCGGTGCCCTCCGTCGATCCCGCCGAGTGGTCGCTCCGGATCCACGGCATGGTCGAGGAGGAGGTCGTGCTGACCTGGGACGAGCTGCTCGCGCTGCCGCTCGAGGAGCACCTGGTCACCCTGTCCTGCGTCTCGAACGAGGTCGGCGGCGACCTGATCGGCACGGCGCTCTGGCTCGGGTACCCGATCCGCGAGCTGCTGGCCCGGGCGCGCCCGACGGCGGGCGCCGACATGGTGCTCTCGCGCAGCATCGACGGCTTCACCGCCTCGAGCCCGCTCGACGTGCTGCAGGACGAGGGCCGCGCGAGCATCCTCGCCGTGGGCATGAACGGCGAGCCGCTGCCGCTCGAGCACGGCTTCCCGGTGCGGATGGTCGTGCCCGGCCTCTACGGCTACGTCTCGGCGACGAAGTGGGTCACCGAGCTCGAGATCACGACCTTCGCCGACGACCTCGCCTACTGGTCGACGCGCGGCTGGAGCGAGCGCGGGCCGATCAAGGTCGAGTCGCGGATCGACGTGCCCCGGCAGGGCCAGGCGGTCTCGGCGGGCACCGTCGCCGTCGCCGGAGTCGCCTGGGCGCCGCACACGGGCATCTCGACGGTCGAGGTCCAGGTCGACGGAGGGGAGTGGCGCGAGGCCCGCCTCGCCGAGGCGGTCACCGCCGACACCTGGATCCAGTGGGTGCTCGAGTGGGAGGCGACGCCCGGCGACCACGTGCTGAGCGTCCGGGCCACCGACTCCGAGGGGCTCGTGCAGACCGCCGACGAGGCGCGGCCGGCGCCGGACGGCGCGACGGGTCACCACCGCCGAACAATCGCCGTCGCGTGACCGCGGAGCCCCGCGGAAAAGGGGACGGTCGAACCGGGCGGCAGGGAGCCCCGTAAAATCGATCCCTATGGCACATCTCCTGGGCGCTGAGGCGCTGCGACTCGAGTACCCCACGCGGGTCATCTTCGACGACGTCTCGCTGGGCATCGAGGAGGGCGACCGCATCGGGATCGTCGGCCGCAACGGCGACGGCAAGTCGACCCTCCTGCGCCTGCTCGCGCAGCGCATCGAGCCGGACTCCGGCCGCGTCACGCACCGCCGCGGCGTCACCCTCGGCATGCTCGACCAGGCCGACACGGTCGACGAGGACCTGACGGTCGCGCAGGCGGTCGTCGGCGGGCTCGAGGAGCACGAGTGGGCGGGCGACGCGCGCACCCGCGACGTGATCGCCGGGCTGCTGCGCGACGTGCCCTGGGACGGCGTCGTCGGCTCCCTCTCGGGCGGGCAGCGCCGCCGCGTCGCGCTCGCGAAGCTGCTGGTCGGCGACTGGGACGTCGTGTTCCTCGACGAGCCCACCAACCACCTCGACGTCGAGGGCATCGCCTGGCTCGCCGAGCACCTCAAGCGCCGCTGGGCCACCGCGTCCGGCGGACTCGCCGTCGTGACCCACGACCGCTGGTTCCTCGACGAGATCTGCACCGCCACCTGGGAGGTGCACGACCGCCTGGTCGAGCCCTTCGAGGGCGGCTACGCGGCCTACATCCTGCAGCGCGTCGAGCGCGACCGGATGGCGACCACGATGGAGGCCAAGCGGCAGAACCTGATGAAGAAGGAGCTCGCGTGGCTGCGCCGCGGAGCCCCCGCCCGCACCGCGAAGCCCAAGTTCCGCATCGATGCCGCCAACCAGCTGATCGAGGACGAGCCGCCCGTGCGCGACTCCGTCTCGCTCTCGCAGCTCGCGGTCTCGCGGTTGGGCAAGGACGTCGTCGACCTGCTCGACGTGACGGTCCGCTACGGCGACCGCACAGTGCTCAACCGCATCGAGTGGCGGATCGCCCCGGGCGAGCGCACCGGGATCCTCGGCGTGAACGGCGCCGGCAAGTCGACCCTCCTGGGCCTGGTCGCCGGCAGTGTGCGGCCCACGAGCGGCACGGTGAAGCGCGGCACGACCGTGCGCGTCGCGATCCTCGACCAGCAGCTGCGGGAGCTGACCGAGGTGCAGGACCAGCCGGTCCGCGAGATCATCGCGCAGCAGCGCACCAGCTACTCGATCGGCGGCAAGGACATGACGCCCGGGCAGCTGCTCGAGCGGCTCGGCTTCTCGAGCGCGCAGCTGTCGACGCCGGTGAAGGACCTCTCGGGAGGCCAGCGGCGGCGCCTCCAGCTCCTGCTGATCCTGCTGAGCGAGCCGAACGTGCTGATCCTCGACGAGCCGACCAACGATCTCGACACCGACATGCTCGCGGCGATCGAGGACCTCCTCGACTCCTGGCCCGGCACGCTGCTCGTCGTCTCGCACGACCGGTACCTGCTCGAGCGGGTCACCGACCAGCAGTACGCGGTGCTCGAGGGCGCCTTCCGGCACCTGCCCGGAGGAGTCGAGCAGTACCTGGAGCTGCGCAAGGCGCTCGAGAAGGCGGGGCCGGCGGCCCTGTCCTCCTCGGGCTCCGCGGCGCCCTCCGGACTCGGCGGCGCCGAGCGCCGCACCGCCGAGAAGGAGGTGTCGGCGATCGACCGGCGCCTGCACAAGCTGACCCAGCTGACGAAGACGGTGCACGAGAAGATGGCGACGCACGACCAGGACGACTACGACGGCATCCTGGCGCTGAACGCGACGCTCCGCGGCTACGAGGACGAGACCGCCGAGCTCGAGCTGCGCTGGCTGGAGCTCTCGGAGCAGCTGGAGGGCTAGGGCCGGACTTCAGCCGAAGTCGAGCGACAGCTTGCGGAGCAGCTGCGCGAGCCGCTCCTGCTGCGCGTGCGTCAGCGCTCCCAGCAGCTCCTGCTCGGCGTCGACGAGCCGGGTGATGGCGGCGTCGACGCGCGCGAGCCCGGAGGGCGTCATCTGCACGAGGACCCCGCGTCCGTCGTTGGGGTCGTCGAGGCGCTCGACCAGGTCGCGCTCGACGAGGCGGTCGATGCGGTTGGTCATGGTGCCGCTGGTGACCATGGTCGCCTGCAGCAGCTGCTTGGGGGAGAGGCGGTAGGGGGCTCCCGCGCGGCGCAGCGCCGACAGCACGTCGAACTCCCACGTCTCGAGCTCGGAGCGGCCGAACGCCGACCCGCGGGCGCGCTCGAGCTGCTTGGCCAGCCGCCGCATGCGGGAGAAGACCTGCAGCGGCGTGAAGTCCAGGTCGGGTCGTTCCCTCACCCAGGCGTCGACGATGCCGTCGACCTCGTCGTTCGCGCTCACCCCTCCATTGTGGCGGGTGCGGGCCCGAGCGGCTCGCCGGGGTGCCCGCGGAGAGGCGGACTCCGGGTTCTCCGAGGGTCTCGACCGGATGGCAGGATGGACGACGCGCGCGAGCGCGGTCCGCCATGGTGTAACGGCAGCACGGCAGCCTTTGGAGCTGTCCGGTCCAGGTTCGAATCCTGGTGGCGGAGCGGGGATGACGAGCGCGCACCGCCCGGGTGCGCCCGCCGAAGAGGAGACGCGATCATAGACAGCACTCTCGCGGTCGTGATCCTGGCCGCAGGCCAGGGCACCCGCATGAAGTCCAGGACGCCCAAGGTGCTGCACAGGCTGGCGGGACGGCCGCTGCTCGGGCACGTCCTCGACACCGCGGCCTCGCTCGAGGCGGAGCACGTCGTCACCGTCGTGCGGCACGAGCGCGAGCGGGTCGCGCAGGCGGTGCTCGAGCACACGCCCGCGGCCGTCGTGGTCGACCAGGACGAGGTGCCGGGCACCGGCCGCGCGGTCGAGCTCGGGCTCGGCGCCCTGCCCGCCGACTTCGACGGGACCGTCGTGGTGCTCAGCGCCGACGTGCCCCTCCTCGACGCCCCGACGCTGCGCCGTCTCGTCGACGCGCACCTCGCCGAGGCGAACGCGCTGACGATGCTCTCCTGCGTCCTCGAGGACCCGACGGGCTTCGGGCGCATCGTGCGCGGCTCCGACGGCGGCTTCGCCTCGATCGTCGAGCAGAAGGACGCCGACGCCGACCAGCTCGCCATCGCCGAGATCAACGCGGGCGTCTACGCCTTCGACGCCTCCGCCCTGCGCGCCGTCATCGGCGGCATCGGCACCGACAACGCGCAGAAGGAGATGTACCTGACCGACGCCGCGGCGGCGCTGAAGGCGGCCGGCCGTGCGATCCAGGCCGTCCCGGTGCAGGACCGGTGGCTCGTGGCCGGCATCAACGACCGCGTGCAGCTGGCCGACGCGGCCCTCGAGCTCAACGCGCGCATCGTCCGCCGCTGGCAGCTCGAGGGCGTCACGATCCAGGACCCCGCGACGACCTGGATCGACGTGGACGCGGTGCTCGCGCCCGACGTCGAGATCCTCCCCGGCACGCAGATCAAGGGACCGACCGTCATCGCGACGGGCGCGGTCATCGGCCCGGACACCACGCTCGACTCGTGCGAGATCGGCGAGGACGCGATCGTGAAGCGCTCCGACGCGACGCTCGCCGTGATCGGCGCCGGCGCGCAGGTCGGCCCCTTCTCGTTCCTCCGCCCGGGCACGGTGCTCGGCGCGCGAGGCAAGATCGGCACCTACGTCGAGACCAAGAACGCGACCATCGGCGCCGGCTCGAAGGTCCCGCACCTGTCCTACGTGGGCGACGCGACGATCGGCGAGGAGTCGAACATCGGCGCCGGCTCGATCTTCGCCAACTACGACGGAGTGACCAAGCGTCCTCCGTCGTCGGCTCGCACGTGCGGGCCGGGTCGCACAACGTCTTCGTCGCCCCCGTTAGAATCGGGGACGGAGCGTACACGGGCGCCGGCACGGTCATCCGCAAGGACATCCCCGCCGGAGCCCTCGGCATCACCGTCGCTCCGCAGCGCAACATGGCCGGTTGGGTGCAGACCCACCGTCCCGGGACCGCGGCGGCGACCGCCGCCGAGGCGGCCGGGGTGCCCGAGCCCGAGGGCTCGGACCGGCCGACCCAAGGAAGCGGAGAACAGTGACGGGCATCACCGCCAGCAACAAGAAGAGCCTGGTCCTGGTCTCGGGGAGGGCGCATCCGGCACTGGCGGAGGCCGTCGCCTCCGAGCTCGGGACCGAGCTGGTCACCACCGAGGGGCGCACCTTCGCGAACGGCGAGCTCTACGTCCGCTACGGCGAGTCGGTGCGCGGCGGGGACGTGTTCGTCCTCCAGTCGCACACCTCGCCGATCAACGAGTGGCTCATGGAGCAGCTGATCATGGTCGACGCGCTCAAGCGCGCCTCGGCCAAGCGGATCACGGTCGTCGCGCCCTTCTACCCCTACGCCCGCCAGGACAAGAAGGGCCGCGGCCGCGAGCCGATCTCGGCCCGCCTGGTCGCCGACCTCTTCAAGGCCGCCGGCGCCGACCGCATCATGTCGGTCGACCTGCACGCCGCGCAGATCCAGGGCTTCTTCGACGGCCCCGTCGACCACCTCTTCGCCATGCCGGTGCTGCTCGAGCACTTCCGTGAGAAGCTCGACCCCTCGACCCTCACGGTCGTCTCGCCCGACATGGGCCGCGTCCGCGTCGCCGACATCTGGAGCGACAAGCTCGGCGTGCCGCTCGCGATCATCCACAAGCGCCGCGATCCCAAGGTCGCCAACCAGGTCTCGGTCCACGAGATCGTCGGAGAGGTGAAGGGGCGCGTCTGCCTGCTCGTCGACGACCTCATCGACACCGGTCGCACGATCGCGAAGGCCGCCGAGGCGCTGAAGAACGCCGGAGCGATCGGCGTCGTCGTCGCCGCGACCCACGCCGTCTTCTCGGACCCGGCGCGCGAGCTGCTGAGCTCCGAGTTCATCGACTCGGTCGTCGTCACCGACACCCTGCCGCTGCCGGAGGAGAAGAAGTGGGACCGCCTGACGATCCTGCCGATCGCCCCGCTGCTGGCGCGCGCGATCCACGAGGTGTTCGACGACGGATCCGTCACCTCGATGTTCGACGGCGACGCGTGAGCAGCGTCCCGTCCTAGGGGTGCCGCGTGCCCGGGCGAGTGAGCGCTGATCGCGCTCGGGCGCGCCCCGCGGAGCCGACCGGTGCGATCGCGCTCGCCGGTCTCTTCCTCGTCTACTCGCCCGCCGCTCTCGAGGCCGGCTGGTGGCTGCTGCTCGGGATCGGCGTCGCGGCGGCGCTGACCGCGATCAGCGCCCTCGCCGACTCCGGTCGGGAGCTGACCGACGGCCCGACGGCGGAGTGGCTGGCACTCGCCGGCCGGGCGCTCGGCGCGTCCGCGCTCGCGCTGACCGCCGCGGACTCCGTGCTCGACGCGACCGCCCGACCCGTCGCGGTGCTGATGCTCGTCGCGGTCACGGTGTTCGTCCTCCGCGGCGGAGTCGTGCGAGCGGGTCTCGCGCGCGGACTCGGCGCCCTGGTGCTCCTGCTGCTGGTGGCCGCCGCCGTGATCGTCGCCGTGGCGCCGCCGGTGCTCGGCGAGTCCGACGTGCGTCCGGGCGGGGTGGAGGGCACCGCGTCCGCCGCGGCGTTCGCGCTGCTCCTGTTCGCGCCTCCGGCGTCGGGGGCCCTCGTGCGGCTGGGACCGTCGCTCGTCTCGACGGGTGTCGTCGCCCTCGTGGCCGGTGCGCTCGGAGCGGGCCTGCTGCTGCTGGTCGGCCCGGCCGCGCTCGCGGGCACCGCCACTCCGCTCCGCACCGCCGTCGCGGGCACCGCCGCAGAAGTGCCGGTGGCGGTCGCGGCCGTCCTCGCGGGGCTCCTCGCCCTCGTCGTGCTGCAGCGCCGCGACGCGGGCGCCCTCGTCCGCCTGGCCGAGTCCGGCGAGATCCCGGATCCCCTCGCGCAGCGCTCGACGCGGACCGGGGTCCCGGTCGTCGCGCAGCTGGCGGTCTGCCTCGTCTCGGTGGTCGCGGTCGTCGTGCTCGACGCCGAGGCGCTGCTCGCGTTCGCGGTCGCCGCCCAGCTGGTCGCGCTGATCGTCCGCCGCGTCGAGTGGGGAGCGGCGGCGCTGCGCCTGCCGGCGCTCGTCTCTGCGGTGGGTGCGCTCGTGCTGCTGCTCGCCCTGCCCGCGGCGCGCGGCCGCGGTGGCGGTGCTGCTCGGGCTCC
>NZ_MUKN01000096.1 GCF_001995175.1 Rathayibacter rhapontici | reverse complement strand
CGCGGTCTGCGCGGGCAGGTCGGCCGTGGCGCCGCGCAGCTGCTGCAGGCCGGCGTCGAGCGTGCCGCTCCCGTCGGCGACCTGCTGCACTCCGCCGGCGACCTGCGCGGTGCCGTCGGCGAGGGAGGAGGCTCCGTCGGCGAGTCGAGCGGCCCCGTCGGCGAGGGTGCCCGCGCCGTCCTGCGCGGAGGCGGCTCCGCCCGAGAGGGTCGTCGCGCCGTCGACGAGCTGCGAGCCGCCGTCGACCGCCGTCGAGAGGTCGCCGCGGATCGTCGCGAGGCCGACGAGGAACTGCGCCGCCGCCTCCTCGTCGACCTTCTCGACGATGGAGGCGCGCAGCGTCTTCGCTGCCTGCTCGCCGATCGTGCTCGCGAGGTAGCTCGTGGCGTCGTTGGTGGTCAGGACGACACTGGCACGGTAGGGCGCATCGCTGCCGCTCGAGGCGAGGGCGGCCGAGAAGTCGGCGGGCAGGGTGACGCTGAAGTCGTAGGTGCCGTCGTCGACTCCGGAGGCGGCCTCCTCGGCCGGGACGCGGTGCCAGTCGAACGCGTGGTCCTCGAGGAGCTGGTCGGCGACCTCGTCGCCCGTGTTCGTCACCGTGCCGTCGTCGGCGGTGGTGCCGGCGTCGTCGACGACCAGGGCCACCGGGACGTCGGTCAGCTTCGCGTACGGGTCCTGGTTGGCCCAGAGGTACAGGCCTCCGTAGAGGATCGGCACGAGCATCAGCGCGATCAGCGCGAGGCGGGCCATGGGGGTGGCGGTGAGGCGGCGCAGCTCCGCCTGGATCATCTGGGGGACGCGGATTCTCATGGGCGGGTGTCGTCGATCGGATCGGGAGCGGTCTCGGGGAGGAGCGAGGGGGCGAGGGCGCGGTGCAGAGTGCCGACGGTCTCCTCCTCGAAGCCGTCCTCGAGGGTCGCGAGGGCGGTGGGCGGTGCGGGGTCGAACTGCGTGCGCAGCAGATCCGTCGCGGCGATGGCCGAGGCGGAGGCGGTGCCCGCGATCACGAGGACGGCCGGCCCCCGTGCGGCGAGCTCCTTAGCGAGCGCCCACCACGCGGCGGGATCCCCGCCGTGGCGGTCGGGCGAGACGATCACGAGCGCCTCCACCCCCTCGCGGAGCAGCGCGAGCTCGGCGAGCACGCGGACGCGCTGGAGCGCGGAGAGCTCGGACACCGGCCGGCGCGCGAGGTCCGAGACGCCGAGCGCGTCGAGCGCGCGCGAGACGGCGCGCGTGTGCGAGGCGCGCCCGGCGAAGACGAGCTCCTCGGCGACCACTCCGGCGAGGGTCACGTCGGGGGCGGGCTCGCTGACCACCGGGGCGTCGACCAGGGCGACCGCGGCGCGCATCCGCTTCGGGTCCTCGGCGCCGTCGACGGTGACGCGGCCGGCGCCGGGGCGCATCCGCCCGCTCGCGAGGAGGCCGAGGACGGTGGGACGCTGCTCCGTCTCGGTGAGGGCGAGCGTCGCGGATCCGCTCGAGAACGCGAGCGAGACGGCCGGGAGCGCGCCGCCCTTGGCGACGTCGTGCAGCTCGATCCTCACGAGCGGGCCTCCTCAGCGGCGACTCGGGCGGCGAGCGCGTCGGCGTCGCTCCAGCCGAAGCCCGCGATCGCGAGGACGTCGACCATGACGAGGCGCTCGGCCTCCGCCTCGCCGAGATCGGAGTCGGCGGCCTCGTCGAGCACCGCGATCGCCGCGTCCTCGACGAGTCGCGCCAGGCGACCGGCGTCGAGATCGGGGCGGAAGCGGCCGGAGGCGATGCCGCGGGCCGCGGTCTCGCGCAGCTGCGCGCGCACGGGCTCGAGGGTCTCGGCGACCAGCTCGGCGAAGGGCGAGCGCAGGGCCGAGCGGGCGGGGACGCGGATCGACTCGACCTCGCGCCACATCCGCGAGCCGATCAGAGCGAGCTCGCAGGCGGGGTCCTCGTGCCGGACGGGTGCGAGGACCGCGGCGATGCGGGCGGCACCCTCGCGGAACACGGTGGTGAGGAGCTCCTCGCGGGAGGAGAAGTGGCCGTAGACGGTGCGGCGCGTCACTCCCGCCTCGCTCGCGATCGCCTCGAGCGAGGCGTCGGAGTCGGTGCGGAGGAGAGTCCGCGCGGCGAGGAGGATCGCGGCGCGGTTGTCGGCGGCGTCGCGCCGGGGTGCTCTGCTCGTGGTCACCCGTTCATCGTATGAAGTTGCACAACAGTGTGCAAGATCAGGTCGCCCGCGGGGTTACGCTCCAGGAGGACGGGGTTAGCCTGGGGACATGAACGGCGAGAACCTGCTGGGCCCCGAACCGACCCTCCTCCCCGAGGACCCCGCGGTCACCGCGGCCCTCGCGAAGCACGCGACACCGGGAGCCGTCGAATTCGCCGCCCTCGCCGCCGCCCACCCGCGCTCGCCGCTGGCCTGGGCGCTCCTCGCCGACAGCGTCTGGGGCATCGACGCGGCCCTCCCGTCCTACGCCTACGCCCGCGTCGGCTACCACCGCGGCCTCGACCTCCTCCGCACCGCCGGCTGGCGCGGCCAGGGCCCCATCCCCTGGCGCCACGGACCCAACCGCGGCTTCCTCCTCGCCCTCTACGCCCTCCGCCGCGCCGCCGAATCGATCGGCGAGACCGACGAGGTCGACCGCCTCACCACCTTCCTCCAGCAGGCCGACCCGGCCGCGATTCCGGAGATCGAGCGCTACCACGAGGACGCGCTCCCCCCCACCGCCTCCATAGTCATCCTCGGCGAAGACTGATCGGCGCCCGGTCACGGTGCTCGCGGCGTTGTCGTCGGTCGCCGTAGCTCCCGCTACGACTCCCTCCTCCGCCTTGCGATCACCGCAACCGGACGCCGATCAGCCACCTTCTGAAGAGAGGGGGGGCGCCGTGCCTGCGGCACGAGCGGGATGGAAGGGTGGGCCCCCCTTGCTGGTCGAGTAGCCGCGGAGCGGCGTATCGAGACCGGCGTCCTCCAGGCGGGATGCGGCGGTGAGCCGCAGCACGCCGCTGCGGGCTCGCAGATAAGGATGAGAGGGGCGAGGCGGAAGGATCCCGCCGGGTCGTCGCGCTCAGCCTCTTCTGCGCAGGACGCGTCGGGCGGTCCTGGCCTGTGCGGGCCGTCAGCGGCGGCGCAGTGCCGCGGCCGTGGCGAGGGTCAGGAGGGCGCCGAGGGCGGCGGAGGCGGCGGTGACGGTGAAGCCGGACTGGGGGCCGAGGGACTCGACGGCGAGGCCGCTGAGGGAGGAGCCGGCGGTCACTCCGATCGCGAGGCCCGTGGGGGGCCAGGCGAGGGCCTCGGTGAGGCGGGCGCGGGGCGAGATCGTCTCGACGAGGCTCGATCCCGTGATGAGGAGCGGGGAGGTCGCGAGGCCCGCGAGGAACGCGAGCACGGCGAGGACGGGCAGGGAGCTCGAGAAGACCAGGACCGGCACGACGACGCCGAACGCGAGACCGGCGACGACGAAGTGCGAGAGCGGGCTGCCGGGCAGGTGCGCGGCGCCGACGACGACTCCGGTGAGCACGCTGCCGATGCTGTAGACCGACAGCAGGAGGCCCGACGCGGCGTCCGCGCCGGCCGCCTCCGCCGTCGCGATCGCGGCCACGTTGAACGTGCCGAAGACCCCTCCGATCGTCGCGAACACGGCGACCACCCCGATCAGCGCCGCGGGCAGGCGCACCGGCGCCGTCCTGCCTCCGGGGGAGCGCACCGCGAGCGGGGGCTGCGTCCGCACCTGTGCGAGCAGCGAGCCGCTCCCGATCACGCCGATCGCGAGGCCCACGAGCACGCCCGCCGCGGGATGCACGAGGGAGGCGAGCAGGGTCACGATCGGCGGAGCGACGACGAACGCCGCCTCGTCGGCCACCGATTCGACCGAGTAGGCGGTGTGCCGCAGCCCGGGGTCCGAGGTCGCGGCGCTCCAGCGCGAGCGCACGGCCGAGCCGATGTCGATCACGGCGAGCCCGGCGAGGACCGCCAGGGCGAACCAGCTCCAGACGGGCGCGCCGAGCAGCACGGCGGCGACGAGTCCGAGCGACGCCGCGACGAGCACCGGCAGCGACAGGGCGAGCGCGCGCCGCTGGCCCCAGCGGTCCATCACCCGCGACCAGACCGGCCCGGCGGCGGCCAGGGAGAGCGTCAGCGTGCCCGAGACGGCTCCGCCGAGCGCGTAGCTGCCCGAGACCTCGGTGACGAGCACCAGCACGCCGATCGCGAGGCTGCCTTTGGGGAACCGGCCGAACCAGCCCGAGGAGGAGAACGCGAGCGATCCCGGCACCGCGAACGCACGGGAGTACCGTCCGGCAGCGCGTCCGAGCGCCGATCGCGGGGCGGTCGTGAGGCTCGGGGAGGAGGGTGCCGGGGAGTCAGGCATGCGGGTTCCGATTCCGGCCGACCGAAAGCGGAGGCGCTCCGCTGGCTGCTCGATCGACCCGGCGAGTCTACCGACCGGTCTGCGGACCGCCCCGTCGCGGGATGCGCGAGCGGGGCCGCCCGCGGCACACTGGCTCCGTGGATCCCGACGCGCTCGAGCAGCTGCTCACCGATCTCCCCGGAGCGGAGCCCGGCTTCCCGTTCGGCCCCGGCACGCGCGTGTGGAAGGTCGGCGGCAAGGTGTTCGCGCTCGAGTCCGAGCTGCGCGGCCGGGCCTGCATCAGCGTGAAGGCGTTGCCCGAGAACGTGGTGCACCTCGTCGCGGGGGTCGACGGCGTCGATCCGGGGTACCACCTCAACAAGACGCACTGGGTCACGGTCGACCTCGCCCGCGTCGATCCGGGCCTGGCCGCCGAGCTGGTGCAGGAGTCGCACGCGATCATCGTCGCGAAGCTGCCGCGCGCCCTCCGGCTGTCCCTCGACGGCACGCGGAGCGGCTCGCTGTCCGAGGACGCCTGACGCGCTGTTGCGCCGTGTGACGCCCTCGGATGCGGGGCGCCGAGTGCGCGCCTACCGTGGCGTGCAACACCCCCCCACGAGAGGACGCGCCATGCCACCCCGCGCCAGCCTGCAGACGACGGTCGACACCGCCTGCGAGCGCGGCGCGATGTGCGTGCACGATCGATCCGGCCACGGACTGGGCGCACTGCAGCTGCGGCTGGCTCGCGCAACTCCGCAGGGCCGGGTCGACGCGATCGTCGCGTCGGTCGACGACGCGGGCTGGATCGAGCTCGTGCTTTGGGAGTCGGGCGCGACCGAGCGCGTCTGGCACCACGCCCCGACGGCGCTCGCCGCCGGTGCTCCGGTGTCGTTCCACGTGCGCTACGGCGTGCTGACGGCGGGCGCGCAGCAGATTAGCGTCGCCCGCGGCTAGCGGAGCGACGCACTGACGACTCGGCCCGTCGCGCCGGTCAGGCCGGCAGGGTCGCCAGCATCGCCTCGCACGCCGACGCGCAGTCCTCGCAGGCCATCGCGCACAGGCGGCAGGTCTCGCTCATCTCGGCGTGGGAGGAGCACTCGGCCGTGCAGGCGCGGCACACGGCGATGCACGCCTCGAGCATCGGGCGCAGCACGGCGGCCTCCGTGCTCGCAGGCCGCATCATCATGCGCATCATCGCGAGGCACACGTCGGCGCAGGTGGCGCACATCGACGCGCACCGGCCCATGCCGTCCATCGACGACATCGCGTCGGAGCACATCGTGCAGGCCTGCAGACAGGCGGAGCACGCGTCGATGCAGGCCTGCATCGCGGTCGTGTCCATCGTCGCGGCGTCGGCCATCGGCATGGCCTTCATCATCTCGTCGGTGCTCATGTCGCTTCTCCCTCGATCGGGGCGGTGCGGAGGCACGTCCAGCGGGCGTCCGCGGTGGCTGCCTCCGATGCTAGGCCGGTCGACTCCTCGCGTCACCCCCGCCGAGGCGCTCGCCCGGACGGATCCGTCACCCCCTGCCGGGGTGCGCGCCCGGACGACGCGAGGCCCCCTGCCGGAGCAGAGGGCCTCGCGGAGCGGTTCGATCCCGCTTGTCAGATGCCGTACGACTCGAGGTACGCGGCGGTGTCGTGCCAGCCTTCGACCGCGAAGCACTCGACGCCCATGGCCTTCACCGGGTAGTCGTTGCCGTCGGGGTCGAGGCGGTCGCCGACGAAGATCATGTCGTCGAGCGGGATGCCGGTGAGCTCGGTGAGCTTGTTCATGCCGTAGGACTTGTCGATGCCCTTGCGGGTGATGTCGACCGAGGTGGAGCCGCCGGAGCGGACCTCGAGGTCGGGCAGCACGGCCTGGACGGCCTCGCGGAGGGTGTTCTTCTTCTCGCCGGTCGGGTCCCAGGCCTGCTTGACGGGCACGGGCGCGGCCTGGCCGAGGGCCGAGAACGTGATCTGCGACTCGCGGTCCTCGAGGATCGGACCCCAGGTCTCGGACTCCCAGTAGCCGAGCTCCTTCGCCTTCTCCTCGACGGCGGCGAGGGCACGGGACTTCTCGTCCTCGGTGAGGTTCTCGGCGTAGATCTGCGCCCAGTCGCCGTTCTCGAAGCGGTAGTACTGCGTGCCGCAGGTGGGCATGAGGTGGAGCTTGGCGAGGGCCTCGGGGTCGGCGCCCTCGAGGCGGTCGAGCACCTGCATCCGGAACTGCGCGATCTGCCCGCCCGAGATGATGCAGACCTCGGTCGCCTTCAGCAGGCGGACGAGGAGGTCGGCCATCGCCGGGTCGACGGGGGACTTCGAGGCGGCGAGGGTGTCGTCGAGGTCGAAGGCCATCAGGCGGGGCAGGGTGCTCATGCTTCTCGTTTCACGGTCTGCGGACGGGGCGGTTACGAGGATACGGGGCGGCGCGGGAACGCGCGTCCGGCGGGCTCCGGGTCGAGCGGGCGCGTCCGGCACGCTCCCCGAGCGCAGACTGGGGGCATGCGCGCCTCTCCGTCCTCCTCGCGCGGAGCAGGCCGCTCCGTCCCCCGCACGATCGCCCGGATCCTCCTGGGCCTCGTGCTCGTGACCGCGGGGGTCGGCCACCTGACCTTCGCGCGGCAGTCCTTCCAGGCGCAGGTGCCGCCGTGGCTCCCGCTCGATCCGGACGTCGTGGTCGTCGCCTCGGGAGTGGTCGAGATCGCGCTGGGGCTCGCGCTCGTGCTGCTGGCGCGGTGGCGGGTGGTCGTCGGAGTCGTGGTAGCGGCGTTCTTCGTGGCCGTGTTCCCCGGCAACGTCTCGCAGCTCGTCACCCGGACGGACGCCTTCGGCCTCGAGTCCGACGCCGCGCGCGCGATCCGGCTCGTGTTCCAGCCGCTGCTGGTGATCTGGGCGCTCTGGTCGACCGGGGCGTTCGCGGCCTGGCGGTCCCGGCGGCGCCGCGCCTGAGACGGCGGCGAGGGA
>NZ_MUKN01000095.1 GCF_001995175.1 Rathayibacter rhapontici | reverse complement strand
GCCCGGCGCGAGCACTCCCAGGGCGAGCGCGCGCACCCGCCGCGCGCCGAGGGCGACCGTGGCGACCTGGACCGAGACGACGTCCTCCCAGAGGGCGATGCGGAGGGAGTCGGAGCGCTCGGCGGCGAGCGCCGGCCCGTCGGAGCCGAGGGCGACGACGGAGACCGGGTCGGGGCGCCGCTCGGCGGCGGGGGCGGCGGCCCGCCGGAGCGAGCGCTCGAGCTCACGGGCGCCGAGGACCGTGAAGCCCTCGCCCACGTCGGCCAGCTCGGCGAGCCGGCGCTGCCGGGCGGGAGCGGCGTGGTGGATCCGCGAGCGCACGCTCTCGCGCAGGCGCAGCAGCTCGCCGGGCGAGGTGAGCAGCACGGCGGGCTCGAACCTCGTGCGCGGCGGGAGCGGCGCGGCCCGTACGGGCCCTCGCGTCGACTCCCGGGTCGGAGCGCCCCACGGCGGCGGTGCACCTGCGTCCACGTCCCCTCCTCCGATCGCGCTGACCACCCGATTCTCCCCCGCCGCCCCGCGTCTTGCCCGAGAGCCCGCTCCGACCTACGATGGGAGTACCCCCCTGGGGTATTCGATCACCACGGCGCGGACCCGCACCGCCACCACGAGGAGCTCCGACATGACCACTCGACCCGACCTCGGCCTGACCGCGAAGACGACCTCGGACGCGCCGTCCGGCGGCTCCTGCGGCTGCGGCTCGACCGGCGGCTGCGCCTGCGGCGGCCACGGCGGGTCGCAGGGCGCGTCGTCCTCGATGAGCGCCCCCTCCGTGCAGACCTTCGGCGTCGCCGGCATGACCTGCGAGCACTGCGTCCGCAGCGTGACGGAGGAGCTCGCCGCGTACCCCGAGGTCAGCGGCGTCGACGTCTCGCTCTCCCCCGAGGGCGTCTCGTCCGTCACCGTCGGCTCGCTCCGCCCGCTCGGCCGCGAGGAGATCGCGGCCGCCGTCGCGGACGCCGGCTACCGCCTCGCACCCCTCGCCTGACGTGGGCTCGCACTCCTCTCCCGACGTGGCCGGCTCGTCCGCGCGACCGCTCCCGCTGCGCTCGAGCTCGCGATCGGCGGCATGACCTGCGCCTCGTGCGTCGCCCGGGTCGAGAAGCGCCTCGTCGCACTGCCCGGAGTCACGGCCACCGTGAACCTCGCGCTCGAGCGCGCCACGGTGGTGCTGCCCGAGGGCACGACCGCCGCCGACGCGATCGCCGCGGTGGAGGCCGCGGGCTACACGGCGACGGTGCCCGCGCGGGAGACCGCGGAGCCGACCGGATCCGACCCGGCCGACCCCGCCGACCTCGAGCGCCGGACCCTCCGCACCCGCCTGGGCGTCTCCGCCCTGCTCGCGGCGCCCGTCGTCCTGCTGTCGATGATCCCCCCGCTGCAGTTCGCGAACTGGCAGTGGCTGTGCCTGGCCCTCGCGGCCCCGGTGGCCGTCTGGGGCGCCTGGCCGTTCCACCGGAACGCGGTGAAGGCGCTGCGGCACGGCTCCACGACGATGGACACGCTGATCAGCCTCGGCGTGCTCGCCGCGTTCGGCTGGTCGCTGTACGCCCTCTTCCTCGGCGACGCGGGCCGAGCCGGGATGAGCATGCCGTTCGAGCTGCTCGGCTCGCGCTCCGGCCACGACGAGATCTACCTCGAGGTCGCGGCGGCGGTGCCGGTCTTCGTCCTGGCGGGCCGCTACCTCGAGGCGCGCTCGAAGCGCGACGCCGGAGCGGCGCTGCGCGCACTGCTCGACCTCGGCGCGAAGGACGCGGTGCGCCTCGCCGCGGACGGCACCGAGGAGCGGGTCGCCGCGACGTCGCTCGCGGTCGGCGACAGGATCCGCGTGCGCCCCGGCGAGGTCGTGGCCGCCGACGGCACGGTGCTCGACGGCTCGAGCGCGGTCGATGCGAGCATGCTCACGGGCGAGAGCGTGCCGGTCGAGGTCGGCCCCGGCTCCGTCCTGGCGGGCGGCGTGCTCAACGCCCACGGCGTGCTGAGCGTGCGGGTCGACCGCGTCGGCTCCGACACCGTCCTCGCCCGGATGGGCCGCCTCGTCTCGGACGCGCAGGCCGGCAAGGTGCGCGTGCAGCGCCTCGCCGACCGCGTCTCCTCGGTCTTCGTGCCCGTCGTCGTCGTGCTGGCCCTCGCCACCCTCGTCGGCTGGCTGCTCGCCGGCGCCGACCTCGCGGCGGCCGTCTCGCCCGCCGTCGCCGTGCTCGTCGTCGCCTGCCCGTGCGCGCTCGGCCTCGCCACTCCGACCGCGGTGCTCGTCGGCACCGGTCGCGGTGCGCAGCTGGGGATCCTGATCCGCGGACCCGAGGTCCTCGAGACCAGCCGTCGGATCGACACGGTCGTGTTCGACAAGACCGGCACCCTGACCACCGGCGCCTTCGAGGTCGTCGACTCCAGCGGTGACGAGGCACTGCGGATGCTCGCCGCCGTCGAGCGCGGCTCGGAGCACCCGCTCGCCGCGGCGCTGGTCAGGGGCGCCGAGCAGCGCGGCCTCGACGTCCCCGAGGCGAGCGGCTTCCGCGCCAGCGCCGGCTTCGGCGTCCGCGCCCGCGTCGAGGGCCGCCTCGTGGTCGCGGGCCGCCTCCGCTGGCTCGAGGAGCAGTGGGGCTTCGCGCCCGGTGCGCTCGCCGAGCAGGCCGAGCGGGCCGCGACGAGCGGAGGGACCGTGGTCGGCGTGGGCTGGGAGGGCGAGCTCCGCGGCCTGGCGGTGCTGCGGGACGAGCCGCGCCCCGAGGCCGCTCGCGCCGTGGCGGCGCTCCGCTCCCGCGGGCTCCGCGTGCTGCTGCTCACCGGGGACAACCCCCGAGCGGCCGCAGCGGCCGCCTCGGCCGTCGGCATCGTCGAGGTGATCGCCGAGGTGCTCCCGGAGGAGAAGCTCGCGGTCGTCGAGCGCCTGCGCGCCGAGGGCCGCAGCGTCGCCCTCGTGGGCGACGGCGTGAACGACGCGGCGGCCCTCGCCGCGGCCGATCTGGGCATCGCGATGGGTGCCGGGACCGACGCCGCGATCGAGGCGAGCGACGTCACGCTCGTCGGCGACGACCTCGCCCGGGTGCCGACGCGCTCCGACTGGGCAGGAGGACCCTCGGGATCATCCGAGGCAACCTCTTCTGGGCCTTCGCGTACAACGTCGCGGCGATCCCGCTCGCGATGGCCGGGCTGCTCGGCCCCCTCGTCGCGGGCGCGGCGATGGCGTTCTCGAGCGTGTTCGTGGTGCTCAACAGCCTGCGCCTGCGGGGCTTCCGAGCGCAGGGCTGAGCACCGCGCCGCGCACGGGCCCGAGCGCCCCCCGGCGGACCCTGGCGCTCCCGGGTCCGCCGTGATCGACTGGGGCGATGCGCACCGAGACCCGTCAGGGCGTCCCCCTCCTCCTCGTCGACGACGACGGCCCCGCCCTCTCCACCCCCGAGGATGCGCTCGCGCTCGTCGGCGGCAGCTACGACGGCGCGGTCGAGACGATCGTCGTGCCGGTCGGCCGTCTCGATCCCGAGTTCTTCCACCTGCGCTCCGGCATCGCGGGCGGCTTCGTGCAGACGCTCGTCGACTACCGCAAGCGCCTCGTGGTCGTCGGGGACATCACGACGGCGGTCTCGGAGTCGAGCGCCTTCCACGACTTCGTCGTCGAGTCGAACGGCGGCGACCACCTCTGGTTCGTGCCGGCGCTGGACGCCCTCGACGCGCGCCTGGACGGCTCCGGCACTCCCGAGCAGCCCGGCGCCGAGGGCGGGGTCGAGCCGACCCCCGGGCGCTGATGGCGCTCCTCGTCCCGGACGCCGCCGGCGCTCCCCCGCGCCTGGACGGCCCTGTCCGCCTCCTGCTGCTCGCCGACACCCACCTGCCCAAGCGGGCCAGGGAGCTGCCCGAGGAGGTCTGGCGCGCCGTCGACGAGTCCGACCTCGTCGTGCACGCGGGCGACTGGGTCGACGAGGCGAGCCTCGACGCTCTCGAGGCCCGGGCGCCGCGGCTGCTCGCCGTCTGGGGCAACAACGATCCGGAGGGGCTGCGCGCCCGCCTGCCCGAGGTCGCCCGCGCGGTCGTCGGCGGCCTGCGCATCGCCGTGATCCACGAGACGGGTGCGGCGAGCGGCCGGGAGGCGCGCGCCGACGCGGCGCACCCCGACGTCGACGTGCTCGTCTTCGGCCACAGCCACATCCCCTGGGACTCGGTGAGCCCGGGCGGCCTGCGCCTGCTCAATCCGGGCTCGCCGACGGATCGGCGCCGCCAGCCGGCCTGCACCTACCTGACCGCGGTGGCCGAGGCCGGGGCGCTGCACGACGTGCGGCTCGTGGAGCTGCCGCCGAGGGCGCCGGCCGTGCCGAGGAGCGCCGCGCCGCGCGGGTCCCTCTAGTCCCGCCTCCTCGACAGCTCGCGCAGCAGGCTCCTCGGTGCGGGGCTGCCCGGCGTGCTCAGCAGCTCGCCGAGCCCGCGCGTGCCCCCCTCCGCGAACGCCCGGCGCTGTCGAGCGGCCCCCGTGCCGAGGCGCGTCAGCCGCTCCAGCCCGTCGTCCACCGCCTCCGCGTCGCCGAGGGCGTGCAGCCCGCCGTCGATCCACTCGCGCAGCTCGGCGACGACCTCGGCGGCCGGCAGGGCCCGGCCCTCGCCGGGCGAGAGCAGGGTGCCGTCGAGCCCGAACCGGCCCGCGTGCCAGAGGGCCGCGTCCAGCAGCTCGGGGGCGATGGGCGAGCACGGCTCGCCGCCCTCGGCCCGGTCGAGCGCCGAGCGCACGAGCGCCCGGCAGATGCCCGCGATCAGCACGGCGTCGGCCGCATCGAGCTGCGCGTCCGCGACCCGGATCTCGAGCGTCGGGTAGCGCGAGGAGAGCCGGGCCTGCCAGCCGATGGCTCCGCGGTCGACCGTCGCCCCCAGCCCGATCAGCGCGCGCTCGCGGCGGTCGTAGTCGTCGGCGCTCGAGAACCGCGGCGGGCAGCCGGCCGTCGACCATCGCCGCAGCGCGACGCTCCGCCAGCTGCCGAAGCCGGTGTCGGCCTCCGAGTGGAAGGGCGAGTTCACCGACAGCGCGAGCAGCGTCGGCAGCCAGATCCGGAGACGGTTGAGCGCGGCCACTCCCGCGTCGCGGCTGGGCACCTCGACGTGGACGTGCAGCGCCTGCACCCGGTGCTCGTCGATGAGCGCGCCCATCCGCTCGCCGACCTCCCGGTAGCGGGGCACCGGAGAGAGCACCGGCCGCCCCGGCGACGCGAACGGCACCCCGACTCCCGCCGCGAGAGCGTCGAACGCCGCGGCGGTCGTGGTCAGGCGGGAGCGGAACCCGGACAGGCAGGAGTGCGCCTCCGCGAGGCTCCGCAGCACCGGCGAGGTGAACTCGAGCTGGCAGGCGAGGAACTCGCGGCCGAGGCAGCCGCCGAAGTTCGGGTCGCCGAAGAACTCGGAGTAGACGGCGTTCCCCAGGTCCAGCGGGTGCAGACCGGCGGCGTCCAGCAGGACGAACTCCTCCTCGATTCCGAAGCCGAGCACGGTGCCTCCCGATCGCGGACCCCGCGACCACGTCGTCGCTCGGGGGGCCCGATGACGCGACGCTAAGCGACGCCCGTCGGGTTCGGCGAGGCCCTTGACGAACCCCCTCGCACTCGTTCCAGGACGTTTCGCGAGCCCGGCGCAAGGGGGTGGCGGTGAAGTGAGGGCCGCCTAAGCTCACTGAGATGACCGGTTCGCACGACAACCCCGACACCGCGCACCTCCGCCCGGCCGGGCTCGACGACGCCACCGTCGCCGCACTGGGCAAGCTCTCGGAGGCGCTCGAGACCGTCGAGCACGCCCGCGGGCTCCTCTACGGTTTCCACCGTCTGACCGGCGCCGCCGACCTCGCGCTGGGCGAGGCCGTCGACGCGTTCCGCGAGGCGGGGCACGACGAGGTCGCCGATCGCCTGGAGTCGCAGCTGGTCGGCCGCAACGTCATCGAGGGGCGCTGGACCTTCCAGATCGTCGAGGACTACGACGACACCTACTACAGCGAATTCCGCGAGCAGGAGCGCGCCGCGCGCGACGAGCTCGCCGACGGCCGCCGCCACCTCTTCGAGTCCGAGATGAAGGAGGACCGCCGCACGGCGGGCCGCCGTCACCACGAGTCCCGGCCGGAGCGCGCATGAACGCCGTGATCCGGATGCACGCCGCCTCGCTGCGCGTGAAGGCGGTCACCCCCGGTCGCTCGACACGCGGTGGGGGCCCGGAGCAGGAGGACACGATGAGACGCACCATCCTCAGCATCGACGGACGCCGGTTCCTGCTCTCACTGGAGCTCGACACCGAGGCCCTCGAGAAGCGCCTCGTCCAGGCGGTGCGCGATCACGGCGACATGGTGAGCTTCACCGTGGCCGGCGAGCGCGAGGTCTGCGTCCTGGTCTCGCCCGGAGTCGCCGTGATCCTCGAGCACGAGGACGTGCCTGCCGAGGATCCCGACGACGAGGACGCGCCGTTCCACTACGACGACGTCGAGTACCTGAGCTAGAGACCGCCGGACGCTCTCAAACCGCGCCCGCCAGCGCCCACAGGTGGTAGGCCGCGTGGGCGCGGTGCGGTCGCCAGCGCTCGGACTCCGCGTCGGCCGCTGCCGTCGAGACGCCGCCCAGTGCTCGGCGCAGCACGAGATCGCCCGCCGGGAACGCGTCGGGGTCGCCGAGCAGGCGCAGCGCGAGGTAGTCGGCGGTCCAGGGGCCGATGCCGGGGATCGCGAGCAGGAGCCGCCGCTGCCGGGGCAGGTCGGCTGCGGGGTCGAGCACGAGGCCGTCGGCGAACGCCGCCGCCACGGCGCGCACGGTGCGCGCCCGCGCGTTCGTGACTCCGATCGCCGCCCTCAGCTCCTCGAGGGGCACGTCCAGCAGCGCCTGCGCCGTCGGGAACGCTCGGAGCCCTTCGGAGCCGCTGCCGCCGAAGGCGCGACCGCCCGCCCCCCGAAGGTGCGTGCCGCCGCGACCGACACCTGCTGCCCGAGCACGGCGGCGATCGCGGCCTCGAACGCCTCGGGACAGCGGACGGCGCGCAGCCCCGGCCTCGCCGCGACCGACACGGCGAGTCGCGGATCGGCCGACAGCGCGGCTCCGATCGCCTCGACGTCGCTGTCGAGATCGAGCCACGCCCGCACGAGGACGACGACCCGGTCGATCGCATCGGTGGAGGAGGTGACGCGCGCGCCGGACTCCGTCAGCTCGAGTGCGACGTGCCGCAGCCGACCGTCGACGGTGAGCAGCCGCTCGAGTCGGCGGCCGCCGTCGGCGACCCGCTCGGCCCCGGGCAGGGCGTGGTTGCGGAGGAGGTTCGCCGCGGCCGCGAGGTCGACGGGCCCGTTCGCGGTGAGGTCCACCGTGGACGACTCGCTCAGGGGACCAGCACCACCTTGCCGCCCGCCCGGCCCGACGCGACCAGCTCGAGGGCGGCGGCCGCCTCGGCGAGCGGGAACGAGGGGCCGAGGACGACCTCGAGTTCTCCGCAGGCCGCCGCGGCGAGGAGGGAGGGGCGGGCGGGCGGAGTCGCGCAGCGCCGTGCCGGGATCGGCGCCGGCTCCCCCGCCGAGCCGCAGGACGCCGCCGAGGCGCTCGGCGTGCTCGAAGCCCGCGATGGTGGCGATCCGGGAGCGGTCGGCGATCAGGGCGACCGAGACG
>NZ_MUKN01000094.1 GCF_001995175.1 Rathayibacter rhapontici | reverse complement strand
AGGACCCCCGCCCCGGCTCCGACTCCCACTCGTCCTCCCGCCCCCACACCCCCTCGACCGCCGGCTGTGCCCGGTGATCGACTCGTCGCCGACGGGGCCCTCACCGCGGGAGAGTCGCTCGTCTCCGGCAACGGCGCGTTCCGCTTCGTGATGCAGACGGACGGCAACGCGGTCGTCTACGACGCTTCGAACCGTCCGGTCTGGTACACGGGCACCTCCGTCGCCGGGTCGCGGATCGTCCTGCAGGCGGACGGCAACCTCGTCGTCTACTCCTCCTCGAACGCCGCGGTCTGGAACTCGGGCACCGGCGGCACTCCGGGAGCCCGGCTGGTCATGCAGAGCGACGGCAACCTCGTGATCTACCGCGCCGACGGCTCGCCGGCCTGGGCGACGGGGTACCAGGCGCCGCCGCCTGCCGTGGTCGGAGACACGCTCCAGGGCGGCGGCGAGCTGCGCTCCGACCAGCGGCTCACCTCCGGTGACGGGGGCTCCCGGGCGGTCATGCAGGCCGACGGGAACTTCGTCGTCTACGGGCGAGGCGGTGTGAACTGGAACTCGGGCATCTCGGGTCCCGGGAACCGCCTCGTGATGCAGAGGGACGGCAACGCCGTGGTCTACGCCGCGGCCGGAGGAGTCCGCTGGCAGTCGGGCACGAGCGGCAACGCCGGGGCCCGCATGGTGATGCAGAACGACGGGAACCTGGTGATCTACTCCACCGGCGGTCGTCCGCTGTGGTCCACGTACGTGCCGCCCGCCCCGCCGGCGCCTCCCGCTCCGGTGATCGCCGACGTCCTCACCTCCGGCAGCGAACTCGCGTCCGGGCGGGGTCTGCGCTCGGCGGACGGCGGCAGCGAGGCCGCGATGCAGGCGGACGGCAATCTCGTCGTCTACAGCCGCGGCGCGGTCCGCTGGTTCACCGGCACCTCCGCGGCCGGCAGCCGTCTCGTGATGCAGGCGGACGGCAACGCCGTCGTCTACAGCCCCGCGAACCGACCGGTCTGGCAGTCGGCCACGAGCGGGAACGCCGGGGCCCGCATGGTCATGCAGAACGACGGGAACCTCGTGATCTACTCGACGTCGGGCCGGCCGCTGTGGCAGAGCAACCGGCCGGCTCCGGCGCCGGCACCGGCACCGGGGCCCGGTCCTGCCCCCGCCAGGCCGGCGGACGTCGATTGCCCCGACTTCAACGGGAACCAGGCTGCGGCGCAGCAGTGGTTCAACACCTACTACCCGTTCTACGGGGACATCGCCCGTCTCGATGCGGACAACGACCTCATCGCCTGCGAGTAGCCGGAGAGGGAGCACGGCCCGCCTCTCATCGAGAGGCGGGCCGTGCTCGTCCTCCGGTCCGATCCACGCCACCCGGCGATCGAGGGGCCCAGGACGGTGCGCAGTAGCGCTCGAGCGAGGTCCTAGCGCCCCAGCCCGACGGCCGGCAGCAGGATCCCGTCGATCAGCGACAGGAGGAACGCGCGGTCGACCGGGATGCGCAGCAGCAGCACGCGGTAGGCGACCATCGCGGGCGTGACGAGCGCGAGCGTCTCGAGGTCGATGTCCGCCGCGATCTCGCCGCGCTCGATGGCCCGGCGCATCAGGATGCGGTTCGCCTCGGCCCTCGGCTCGATGATCGCCGCGCGGACGGCGTCCGAGAGCTCGGGCGACTTCGAGATCATCGCGACGACGCCCGCCATGATCCGGAGCTTGCGCTCGGCGTCCTCGATGGTGTGCGGGCGGATGAGAGCGACGAGGTCCCCGCGCAGGGTCCCGGTGTCCGGGAGGCGGTCGGGGGCGAGGTCGGCGCCCTTGAGGCAGGCCAGGGCGTCGACCACGAGCTCGGCCTTGGAGTGCCAGCGGCGGTAGAGGGTCGCCTTCCCGGCGCGGGCCCGGGCGGCGACCATGTCGATGGTCATGCCGTCGTAGCCGGTCTCGGCGAGGACGTCGAGGGCGGCGCTCAGGATCTCGCCGTCGCGGCTCGGATCGCGGCGGCGGCCGGGGCGGACGGGGGCGTCGGTGCCGACGGCGGGGGGAGGGGGCGGCGTCATCGCAGCGTCTCCTGTCTGGTGCGGGCGGCCGTCCGTCCGGGCGGCTCGTCGCTCCAGGGTAGATCAGGACGCCGTGGAATGCGGAACTCGAAAGTTTCGAGACTTCTCAGTATCGAAACCCCGCGGTCTCGTATATGTTCTCCCTCATGACGCAGACCTCCTCCCTGCCGGTGCCCGCCGCCCCCGCGGCCGCGGCCCCCTCGAACCGCCGCTGGTGGACCCTCGTGGCCGTCGGCCTCGCCCAGCTGATGGTCGTCCTCGACTCGACCGTCGTGAACATCGCCCTCCCCGCGGCTCAGGCCGACCTCGGCTTCTCGGACGGCGACCGCCAGTGGGTCGTCACCGCCTACTCGCTCGCCTTCGGCAGCCTCCTCCTGCTCGGCGGCCGCCTCTCGGACCTCCTCGGCCGCAAGCGCACCTTCGTGATCGGCCTGATCGGCTTCGCGATCGCCTCCGCTCTGGGCGGGGCCGCCGGCACGTTCGAGCTGCTGATCGCGGCCCGCGCGCTGCAGGGCGTATTCGGCGCGCTCCTCGCTCCCACCGCCCTCGCGGTGCTCACCACGACCTTCACCGTGCCGAAGGAGCGGGCGCGCGCGTTCGGCGTCTTCGGTGCGATCGCCGGCGCCGGCGGCGCGGTCGGACTCCTCCTGGGCGGCGTGCTCACCGAGAGCTTCGACTGGCGCTGGAACCTCTACATCAACGTCGTGATCGCAGTCGTCGCCGTGATCGGCGCGATCGTGTTCGTGCCGCCGATCGACCGCACCGGCCCGCGGCCCCGGCTCGACGTGCCCGGCACCCTCCTGGTCTCGGGTGCGCTGTTCGGCCTGGTCTTCGGCTTCGCGAACGCCGAGACCGACGGCTGGGACTCGCCGATGACCTGGGGCCCCCTCGTCGCGGCGGTGGTGCTGCTGGCCGCCTTCGTGCAGCGCCAGCGCACGACCGAGCACCCGCTCCTGCCGCTGCCGATCGTGCTCGACCGCGACCGCGGCGCCGCCTACCTCTCGGTGCTGATCGCGGGCGCCGGGATGTTCGGCATCTTCCTCTTCGTCACCTACTACCTGCAGGTCTCGCTGGGCTACTCGCCGATCCGCACCGGGCTGTCGTTCCTGCCGATGATCGGCATGCTCGTCCTCGCCGCCCAGCTCTCGACCAACCTGCTGCTGCCGCGCTTCGGCCCGAAGGTCATGGTGCCGTCCGGCATGGTGCTCGGAGTGGTCGGCATGCTGCTGCTCACCCGCCTGGACCTCGACAGCGCCTACGCGTCCGACGTGCTGCCGGCGCTCATGGTGCTCGGGTTCGCGATGGGCTCGATCATGCCCGGGTCGATGCAGACGGCGACGCGCGGAGTCGATCCGCGATTCGCCGGCGTCGCCTCGGCGATGGTCAACACGAGCCAGCAGGTCGGCGGATCGATCGGCACCGCTTTGCTGAACACGCTCGCCGCGACCGCGGTCACCGACTACCTGGCCGCGAACTCCCCGGTCACCGCGGCGGTCGCGGCCGAGGCCGCGGTGCAGAGCTACTCCGTGGCGTACGGATGGGGCGCCGGCTTCTTCGCGCTCGGCGCTGTGCTGTCGGTGCTGCTCTTCCGCCGTCGCTCCGCGGTGCCGGCGGTCCCGGCCGGGGAGCCCGTGCTCGCGCACTGATCGACCCCGCACGCCCTCCTCCGCCCGGCCCCGGCCCCGCGGGGGAGGGCGTCGCCGTGTCGCCGTGTTGCACTCCGGGTCGCTCCGCGGCGAGCGCCTGTCTAGCCTCGCAGCATGCCGGAGACCCTCGACATCGTCCACCTGCGCACGCTCGTGGCGATCGCCGACTGCGGCGGCTTCGGCCGCGCGGCGGTCGCCCTGCACATCAGCCAGCCCACGGTGTCGCAGCACGTGCGCACCCTCGAGCGCCGCCTCGAGCGGACGTTCATCGAGAAGGCCGGGCGGAAGGCCCGCTTCACTCCTGCGGGCGAGCGGCTGCTCGTGCAGGCCCGGCGGATACTCGCCGTCCACGACGACGCGCTCGAGACGCTCGACGCCGCCACCGAGAACCCGCTCGCCCTGGGGCTCACCGAGCCGGCCGCGGAGCAGCTGCTCCCGGCACTGCTCGGCGCGCTGCGCCGCGCGTTCGACGACAGGCCGGTCAGCTTCTCCCTCGACCGCTCCACCCAGCTGGCGGGGGCGGTGGCCCGCGGAGTCGTCGATCTCGCGGTGATCCTCGGAGTCGGCGGCGACCTGCCCGGCCGCCAGGTGGCCACGCTCCCGCTCGACTGGTACGCGGCGCCCGGGTGGGAGGCCCCCGAGGGCGTCCCCCTGCCGCTCGTCGCGTACTCCGAGCCGTGCGGCATGCGCCGACGGGCTCTGCAGCAGCTCGGGGCGTTCGGCCACGAGGTGCACGTGGTCGCCGAGTCGGCCGGGCTCGAGGGCGTGATCGCCGCGGCGCGCGCCGGCATCGGAGTCGCCGTGCTGCCCACAGCGCACACGGGCGCGGTCGCGGAGGGGCTCGAGGTGCGCCGCGATCTGCCCGCGCTCGGATCGGTCAACCTCCGGCTCGTCTCGCGCCGCGGGCTCGCACCGGACATCGAGGAGACCGCGCTCGCGGCGCTCGCCGAGGTGTTCGGAGCGGTCCGCTCGCGACCGACTCCGGTGCCCGCCGGGGCCCGCGCATGAGGGCTCCCGCGCCGCTGCCCGGCGAACAAGTCGGAAAGTTACCAACGATCGGGAGCGCCGATCGGAACGCATCCGGAATCATCGTTGGACGCCCCGACTCCGCTCCCCGTAGCGTCGTGGACATGACCTCCTCCCGCGCCCTCGCCCCGGCCGCGCCCCTCGGCGCCCGCCGTGCGCCGCACGGTCGAGTCGACGGATCGACCTCCGCGCGAATGCGCCGGGACGGGAACACCTCCGCGCCGGTGCGCGGATGTTCCTGTCCGGCCTCCGCCTGACGCGCCGCTGCTGACGCGCCCCTCCGGGCGTTCCGCTCCAGCCGCTCCGTCCCTCCCGCAGCGCGTCGCGCGCTCGTCGCGTCGCACTCGTCGAGCCCGGACCTCCGGTCCTGCCCGACCCCTCCGCGCCCCGCTCCCGGGCGCCTCCGGCCTCCGCAGCGAGGTCTCTCCGCCGTGCCCGCACGCACTCTCCGAAAGGCCACCGTGGTCGTCGAGTTCATCTCCGCCATCAACGTCAACCGCTCGAACGAGGTCAACGGCCTCACCGAGAGCGCCGTCGACGTCGCCCACCTGCGCCGCTACTCCCGGATCCTCGAGGAGGGCGGCTTCGACTACACCCTCGTCCCGTACGGCTCGGCCGGGCACGACCCGTTCACGATCGCCGCGGCGGTGACGCAGTACACCGAGCACCTGAAGCCGATCGTGGCCCTGCGCCCGAACACGGTGTACCCGACCGTCGCGGCGAAGGCGCTCGCCACCCTCGACCAGCTGTCGGGCGGACGCGCCGTCGTGCACCTCATCGCCGGCGGGAGCGACCACGAGCAGGCCCGCGAGGGCGACCGCCTCGGCAAGGCGGAGCGCTACGCGCGGCAGGAGGAGTACATCCGGATCCTGCGCCGCGTCTGGTCGGCGACCGAGCCGTTCGACCACGACGGCCGCTACTACCGCTTCGAGGACTTCGTCTCCCGGGTGCGCCCGGTGCGCGGCGACATCCCGGTCTCGGTCGGCGGCTCGAGCGACGAGCCTACCGGCAGGGCGGGGCGCTCGCGGACATCTTCGGACTGTGGGGCGAGCCGCTGGCCGACACGCAGCAGCAGATCGACCGGATCGCGGACGCGGCCATCGCGGCAGGGCGTGCGGACACGCCGCGCACCTGGGTCACGTTCCGCCCGATCATCGCGCCCACCGAGGAGCTCGCCTGGGAGAAGGCGCACCGCATCCTCGGGATCCTGCAGGGGCGCTCGGCGACGACCGGGTCTCCGCGCAAGGGCGAGAAGGGGCTGTGGGTCCAGACGCCCGGCGCCTCGGGCCCTGCGAACGTGGGGTCGCAGCGCCTGCTCGACATCGCGAAGCGCAGGGATCTGCACGACCGCGCGCTCTGGACCCCGACCGCGACGGCCACCGGAGCTCAGGGCGCCTCGACCGCGCTCGTCGGCACGCCCGAGACGGTGGCGGCGGCGATCCTCGACTACGTCGACCTGGGCGCCGATCTGATCTCGATCCGCGGGTACGACAACCTCGACGACGCGATCGACTACGGCCGCTACCTCGTCCCGCTCGTGCGGCAGGAGCTCGCGCACCGCGAGGCCACCGGGCGCCGCGGCGAGATCGTCCCGCAGCCGCCGCTCGAGGCCGAGCGCGAGCTCGCGGAGGTGTCCGCGTGAGCCTCCTGACCGCACCGCTGCTCGACGCCCCCGATCTCTCGGACCGCGCCCTCGCCCGCGTCACCGCGCGCCTCGCCGAGACGGCCGAGCACCACGACCGCACCGCCGAGTTCCCGTGGGAGGGGATCCGCGCGGTCCACGACGCGGGCCTGCTCACCCTCGCGGTCGGCACCCGCTACGGCGGCACCCCCGCCTCGACCGTCGACCTGGTGCGCGTGTTCGGCGCGCTGGGCGCCGGCGACCCGGCCGTCGCGCTGATCTCGGCGATGACCGCGCTGCAGCACGCGGCGCAGGACCGCTCCGGGATCTGGCCCGACGAGCTCTACCGCTCGGTACTCCACGACTCGCGCGAGCGCCCCGTGCTGCTGAACGCCGTGCGGGCCGAGCCGGAGTGGGGCGCGCCGGCCCGAGGCGGACTGCCCGCCACCACGATCCGCCGCGACGGCGAGGACTGGGTGCTGGAGGGGCGCAAGGGCTTCGCCACCGGCTCCGAGGGTCTGGCCTACCACCTCGTCTGGGCGGTCGATCCGCACGGTCCGTCGGGCGAGCCGGAGCTCGGCCACGCGATCGTGCCGGCGGACGCCGAGGGCCTGCGGATCGAGCGGACCTGGGACCACCTCGGCCAGCGCGCCTCCAGCACCCACGACGTCGTCTACGACCGCGTGCGGATCCCGCTCGAGCACTTCCGCGGCACCCCGCGCTCGCAGCTGCCTCCGGAGTCGGGTGCGGCCGGAGGCTTCGGCCTGGCGGTCGCCGCGCTCTACGTCGGCGTGGGCCGCGCCGCGCAGAACTTCTTCGTGCGCTTCGCGAACGAGCGGGTGCCCACCTCCCTCGGGCGGCCCATCGCGACCACCGAGCGGATCCGCTCCGTCGCCGGCGAGATCGAGGCGCAGCTCGTCCAGGCGGAGGAGGTGCTCCTCTCGCTCGCCGCCCGCGTCGACACGGGGGACCCGCAGGCCGCCGAGCGCGTCCTCGCCGGCAAGCTCCTCGCCACGAGGTCCGCGGTCACGGCCGTCGAGACCGCCGTCGCCGCCCTCGGCAATCCGGGCCTCACCCGGCACCACCCGCTCGAGCGGCACCTGCGCGACGTGCTCGCCTCGCGCGTGCACCCTCCGCAGGACGACGCCGCCCTCGTGATCCTCGGCACCCGCAGCCTCGCGGCCGCCCTGCGCTGATCACCGCGCACCGGCCCCCCCCCCCCCCCTCCCGCAGCACCCTTCTCTGGAGACTCCGACATGACCGCACCCTCCCGACGATCC
>NZ_MUKN01000093.1 GCF_001995175.1 Rathayibacter rhapontici | reverse complement strand
CCTCGCCTCGACATCCAGAAGAACCATGCGAAGAGGACACCAACGACCACCGACACCACCGGCATGATCGCGCCATCCAGAGGCGGAACGCGCCAGGAGCGGTCCGGAGGCCGACCCGTTGGGGGACGCGGATCTCGATACGCCCGCTGCGCGGGCTACTCGATCAGCAGGGAAGCGACTACTCGATCAGCAGGGAAGCGACTGCTCGATCCGCAGGGAAGCGACTGCTGGATCAGCAGGGAAGCGACTGCTCGATCCGCAGGGAAGCGACTGCTGGATCAGCAAGGAAGGGGCTGCTCGATCAGCAGGGAGGGGTCACTCGATCAGCAGTCGAGGGATTTCTCGATCAGCAGGGAAGGGCCGGATGCCTCTGCGCCGCCCGGAGCAGCGCGTTCCCTCCTCCTACCGCACCCGCCGCGGCACCGTGAACACCGTCTCGACGCCCGGTGAGTACAGCACCGAGTCCGGAGCACGCGCCGCGAGCCCCGGGAACCCGGCCTGCTCGAGCAGCCCGTCGTCGAGCGACAGCAGCTCGGCGCGCTGCAGCGGCCACGGCCGGTGCAGGTTCCGCCCGTACCAGGTGGAGCCCAGGTGCGTCTCGTGGTAGGCCCAGCGCGAGGTCAGGAACGACGCGAGCGGATCCTCCGCCGCCGAGGAGCCGGGCGTGGGCCGCACGACGATCCGCGATCGCGCCTCGGGCCGCCCGATCCGCGACGTCTCGTAGACCACGGCGCCGTGACGGTGCTCGATGCTCATCCGCGCCCACCGGTAGGGCAGCCCGAACACAGCCTGCGCGGTGAGCACCGGGAGGAGGTGGGAGGCGTCGAGCGAGACGAAGACGACCGCGCGGCGGCCCTGCTCGTCGACGGAGTAGAGGCGCACGTTCACCTCGGGGAACGTTCCGAGCCAGGGCACGCGCGGCCCGCCGAGGAACGCGGTGCGCGAGAGGCGGAAGGGGATGAGGCCGACCCAGGAGGAGCCGTCGTGCTCGTCCGGCCGGGTGCCGCGGGGCAGGTGCGGCGCCACGAGCGCGGGGTCGACCCGCCAGTGCAGGAAGGCGGCCTCGGTCCAGCGCTGGCGGAGGATCCGCGGCCCGCCGAGCGGGGGAGCGGAGCGGGTCAGGGGTTCGAGGGCAGGCACCCGCCCATGGTGGACCTCCGTGCTGCGAACCACCCGCACCGCGACAGCCGGCGCACAGGCTCCCTCCGGACGCCCTCGGATATGCTGGCGGGACGTTCAACCAGAGTCGGCGCCGCGCGCCAGGAACGGTGAGGATCCCCCGATGACCGAGGCCCTGCAGCCGCCTGTCCAGAACGCTCTGTCGCTCACTCCGCCGGAGCCCGTCGCCGCCGTGCCCACGACCTCGGCGCCCTCCATCGCGCCGAAGGTGCCGGAGCAGGCGCTGCCCGGCCTCGAGGCGAAGGTCGACGGCTACCTCGCGTCCCTGCTGCAGGCGGAGGCGCGCAGCCCCGAGTTCGCGGCGAAGGCGAACGACATCCGCACGATGGGCGACGCCGACATCCGCTCGGCCGCCGACTCCTCGAACCGCCTGCTCAAGGCGCCGGTGCGCGCCCTGCAGGAGGGCGGCCTGAGCGAGGGCTCGACCATCGGCAAGACGCTGCTGGAGCTGCGCCGCACGGTCGAGGACCTCGATCCGTCCGAGGACAACGTGCAGAAGAAGATCCTCGGCTTCATCCCGTTCGGCAACAAGATCACCGACTACTTCCGCCGCTACGAGAGCGCGCAGACGCACTTGAACGCCATCATCCAGGCGCTCTACGACGGGCAGGACGAGCTCCGCAAGGACAACGCCGCGCTCAACCTCGAGAAGCAGCACCTCTGGGAGACGATGACGCGTCTCAACGAGTACATCTACGTCGCTGAGCGCCTCGATGTGAAGCTGTCGGCCAAGATCGCCGAGCTCGACGCGACAGACCCCGACCGCGCCCGTGCTCTGCGCGAGGACGTCCTCTTCTACGCGCGCCAGAAGCACCAGGACCTGCTGACCCAGCTGGCCGTGTCGATCCAGGGTTACCTCGCGATCGACGTCGTGATCAAGAACAACGTCGAGCTGATCAAGGGCGTCGACCGCGCGACCACGACCACCGTGTCGGCGCTGCGCACCGCGGTCATCGTGGCGCAGGCGCTCGCCAACCAGCGCCTGGTGCTCGACCAGATCACGGCGCTGAACACGACCACCTCGAACATGATCGAGGCGACGTCGCGGATGCTCGCCGAGCAGTCCGCGAACATCCAGTCGCAGGCGGCGTCGGCGACCGTCGGGCTGCCGCAGCTGCAGGCCGCGTTCGCGAACATCTACCAGACCATGGACTCGATCTCGGACTTCAAGATCAAGGCGCTCGACAGCATGGCCCAGACGGTGGGCGTGCTGCAGACCGAGACCGCGAAGGCCGGCGAGTACGTGGAGCGGGCCCGCCGCAGCAACTCCGACATCGACGCGACGTCCTCGCTCGATCTCGGCCGCTAGGAGACGGGATGGGCTGGCTGTCGCGCCTGTTCGGCGGCTCCGATCCCGCTCCCGCGGAGGCGGCCCCGGCGCTCCCGGCCGCGCCGACGAGCGATGACATCCTCGCGGCGCTCGACCGGGTCAAGGCCGAGACGGAGGGGCGCGTCGCCCCGTTCGTCGCGGCGCGCATCCGCCGGATCGACGAGACCGTGCGCGAGATGGTGCCCCGGCTCGACCGCCTCGGCGGGATGAGCCAGCAGGGCCACACGGTCGTCGCGACCGCTACGAGCTATCTGCCGGAGGCGGTCGAGGGCTACCTCCGTCTGCCCCGCGACTTCGCCGACCGTCGCGCCGTCCACAAGGGGAAGACCTCGCTGATGATCCTGACCGACCAGCTCGACATCCTCGGGGGGACGCTCGACCGCATCTCGGACGCCGTCTCGCGCCAGGACGCGTCGGCGCTCATCGCGCACGGGCAGTTCCTGGCCGACAAGTTCGCGGAGTCGTCGCTCGGCGGCAACTCGCTCGACGGCCGCTCGCTCGACTCGAGCGCGCCGCCCCGTCCGCAGCAGAACGGCCCGCTGACCCCGCCGAGCGCCTCGTGACCGCCCTCGCCCCGGCGCTCGACGCCCTCGTGCTCGCCGGCTCCGCAGCCGGACTCGACGCCGCCGCCGTGCGCGACGAGGGTGCCCGCCTCGCGGCCGCCGTCGCCGAGTCGATCACCGGAGCCGGCCCCGACTGGCTCGCGGCGACCGGCACCTCCGGCGGGCTCGAGTCCTTCTTCACGGCGGCGTCGAGCGCCCGCCGCTGGCGCAGCGGACCGACCGACCACCTCGCAGCGCTCGTGCGCGCCGGATCCGACCACGCCCCCGCCTACGCGCGGGCGCTCACCGAGGTCGTCTCGGCGGCGAGCGCGCTCGGCGACCCCGGCATCGGAGGCATCGCCGCGGCGTCCGCGACCGCCGCGGCCCAGCTCGCGGCGATCCCGCAGCGGGAGGCGCCCCGCGCACCCGCCGCGCCGACAGCACCCGCCGACTCCCTCTTCCCCGCCCCCGATCTCCTCCCGCAGGGCGTCCCCGGCGTCGACGAGATCCTCGCGCGCTGCGCCGCACCGAGCACGACGGGCCGCAGGACGAGCCGGGCGGACCGACCGCGGCCGCCCCCTCCGCGTCCCCCGCCGCGCGGGAGGAGCCCGAGCAGCTCCCTCCGGCGGAGTCGATCGACGACCTGATGGCGGAGCTCGACGCCCTGATCGGCCTCGACCGGGTGAAGAGCGAGATCAAGCGGCAGACGCAGCTGCTCCGCATCGACACGCTGCGGCAGGCGGCCGGGCTGTCCACTCCGACTCTCACTCGCCACCTGGTCTTCACCGGCAACCCGGGCACCGGCAAGACCACCGTCGCGCGCCTCGTCTCGCGCATCTACCGCTCGCTCGGGATCCTCTCGAAGGGCGTGCTCGTCGAGGTCGACCGCTCGGAGCTGGTCGCCGGCTACCTGGGCCAGACGGCGACGAAGACCGCCGAGGTCATCGCCTCGGCCCGCGGTGGCGTGCTCTTCATCGACGAGGCCTACGCCCTCGCGCTCGACCAGTACGGCGCCGAGGCGGTCACGACCCTGGTGAAGGACATGGAGGACCACCGCGGCGACCTGGTCGTCATCGTGGCGGGCTACTCCGGGCGCATGCAGGGCTTCCTCGACACCAACCCCGGCCTCGCGAGCCGCTTCTCGACCACGATCGACTTCGCCGACTACACCGACGACGAGCTGTCGGCGATCTTCGCGCGCCTGGCCTCCTCGGCCGATTTCGAGCCGACGGAGGAGGCGGTCGCCGCGTTCGCCGAGCTCGCGTCCGCGCAGCAGCGCACCGAGGCGTTCGGCAACGGCCGGTGGGTGCGCAACGTGCTCGACGCCGCGATCGCGCGCCACGCGTGGCGCCTGCGCGACGTCGAGGAGCCGACGCTCGACGACCTGCGGATCCTGCAGCCCGAGGACATCACCGAGAGCGCGGAGGCCGCGCAGGAGACCCCAGCACCCGACGCCCCGCCGACGGAGGAGACCGCATGAGCACCGCGCCCGCCGCCCGCCCCGCCGCCGCGCCCCCGCAGCAGGCTCCGCCGCCGCCGCTCGTGCAGATCGCGAACCGCCCCGCCGCGAAGAAGCCGTCGCTCCTCGTCCGCGCCACCTCCACCACTCCGCGCCTGTTCCGCACCCTCCTGGTCCTCACGGCGCTCGCCGCCGTGCTGTTCGGGCTCTTCGCCCAGCAGACCGGGGCGCTGCAGGCGCGCGCGGCGGCCGAGGCCCGCGCGCAGTCCGCGCAGCTCGTCGGCGTGCAGGAGGTCCGGAACCTCCTGGTCGACGCGAACGCCGTCGCCGCCAACACGTTCCTGGTGGGCGGTCTCGAGCCGGCGGAGCAGCGGCAGCGCTACTCCGACAGCCTCGCCGCGGCCTCGTCGCAGCTGACCGACCTCGCCGCGGCCGAGCCGGCCGATGCACCGCTGCTCGCCACCGTCGCCACGAAGGTCGCCGTCTACAGCGGCCTCGTCGAGCAGGCCCGGGCCAACAACCGCCAGGGCTTCCCCGTGGGCTCGGCCTACCTCGACCGGGCGTCGGCGCAGCTGACCGACAGCGACGACGGGATCGTGGAGGACCTGAACTCGCTCGTCACGCAGGGCGCCGACCGGGTCGCGAGCGCGTACGACACGGTCCGCTTCAGCGTCCTGCTGATGATCGGCTCCCTCGTGATGCTGCTGGTGCTGATCGCCGCGCAGATCGCGCTCGCGAGGCGCACGCACCGCTACCTCAACCGGCCGCTCGCGACCGCGACCGGGCTCCTGCTGCTGCTGGGCATCGCGGGCACCGCGGTCTACGGGGTCGCGGCCTCGAACGCCGCGACGGTGCGCTCCGAGAGCTACCGCGCCACCCTCGCCGTCTCGCAGGCGCTCACCGCGGCGACCGACGCGAAGTCGCTCGAGAGCTTCACCCTCATCAAGCGCGGCTCCGGAGCGGCCCTCGAGGCCGACTTCCAGGAGGCGGCGACCGAGGCCGAGCGCCAGCTGCAGCGGGGCATCGAGAGCGGGATCGTCGACGGGTCGCTGCTCGGCGAGCTGCAGTCCTGGCTGACCCTGCACGAGGGCATCCGGACCGCCGACGACGAGGGGCGCTGGGACGACGCCGTCGCCCTCGCCGTCGCCACCGGGGAGGGCTCGGCCAACGCCGCGTTCACCGCATTCCAGGTCGACGCCCGCGAGACCGTCCGCACCGACGCCGCCACCGCCTCCTCGACGCTGGGGGAGTGGAGCTCGATCTCCTCGCTCACCTCCTGGGTCCTGCTGGCCGCGGGTCTCGTGGGCGCCGTCCTCGCCTGGCGGGGCGTCTCGCAGCGACTGGAGGAGTACCGATGAACCGGATCCGCACCGCGGCCCTCGCGCTCGTCACGGCGGCGGTCCTCGCCGTCTCGGGCTGCACCACGGGAGCCGACGACCTCGGCACGCTCGTCTCGGCGCCGGCCGAGACCGCGACCCCCTCGCCGACCACGACCGCCGCGCCGCCGACCACGGACTGCACGCCGTCGGCCACCACCTCCTACGCCCCGACGGGCGTCACCGACAGCGCGACCCTCACCGAGATCCGCGACCGCGGGTCGCTCCGCGTGGGCGTCTCGGCCGACACTCTCCTGATGAGCGCGCGCAATCCGCTCACCGGCGCCATCGAGGGCTTCGACATCGACATCGCCCGCGAGATCGCCCGCGCGGTCCTCGGCAGCCCCGACGCGATCACCTACGTCGTGATCACCTCCGCGCAGCGCCTCCCCGCCCTGACCGGCGGCGAGGGCGCGCCCCAGGTCGACCTGGTGGCCCGCACGCTGACCATGACCTGCGACCGCTGGAGCACCATCGCGTTCTCCTCCGAGTACTACGGAGCGGGTCTGAAGCTGCTCGTCTCGGCCAGCAGCGATGCGACGGGCATCCAGGACCTCGAGGCGGCCGACGAGCCGCAGCAGGTCTGCGCCCCCCGCGCGACCACGACGCTCAGCCGGCTCGAGAACGAGTACCCCGGAGTGGAGGCGGTGGCCGCCGACACGCACACCCAGTGCCTCGCGCTCTTCCAGGAGGGAGCCGTCGACGCGATCGCGGGCGACGACACGATCCTCGCGGGCTTCGTCGCGCAGGACCCCTACGCGAAGGTCATCGGCGATCCGCTGAGCTCCGAGCCGTACGGCCTGGGCATGGCGGCCGACGACGTCGACTTCGTGCGCTTCGTGAACGGCGCGCTCGACTCCCTCCGCTCGGACGGCCGCTGGCAGAGCATCTACGACCGCTGGCTGGGCGAGCTCGGCGAGGCCGCGCCGCCCCAGCCGGTCTACGGGCGATGACGGCGGTCGCCGGAGTCGCGGAGGGCACGCCGGTCGCGCCGGGCCGCCTGGGCGAGGCGATCCCGCAGCGCGAGCTGTTCGAGTACCTGGCGCAGCTGACCCGCTGGCTCGACCGCACGGGCCGCGAGCTCACGCGGCTGGATGCGGCGGCGCTCGCGTCCCCGCAGGCCGACAGCTACACCTCCGACATCGTGCTCGCCCAGTCGCTGCGCGAATCGGTCACGCGGCGGCTCGCCGAGCTCGAGACCGTCTGGGACTCAGGACGGGTCGACTCCGTGGCCCGCGAGCGGATGTCGCAGCTCATCTGGGGACGGCTGGACGCGGCGAGCGGGCGCGGCGGCAGCGCGGCGGTCTCGCTGGTCGAGGCCGTGCGCCTCTGCGACGCCGTCGTGGGGCAGCTGAAGTCGCGGCTCGAGCTCGATCCGAGCGGCACCGACACCGCGGGACGCATCGTGGGAGTCCGTGCCGAGATCGAGCGCTGCCGCGACCTCACGCAGGACGCGCGCGGAGTGGTCGACCGGCCCGCCGCGCAGCGCGTGGCCGTGCTGCGCTCGCGCCTGGACGCGCTGGCCGAGAAGGCGGGGAGGGGCGCCGACGTGTCGGGCCCGCTCGGACAGCTCGAGAGCGACTCCGCCCGACTCGAGCGCGACCTGATCATCGCCGCGTCGCAGCGCCGCGGGCTCGAGCGCGACCGGCAGCGCGCCCGCGAGCTGGCCGAGGCGGCCGAGCGCCGGGAGACGCCGCTACGGGAACTGGTCGCGCGCTGCCGGCGCGAGATCGCGGATCCGCCCCGCCTCGCC
>NZ_MUKN01000092.1 GCF_001995175.1 Rathayibacter rhapontici | reverse complement strand
CGGGCAGCTCAGCCACCCGACCTCCGGGCGAGGTACGCGGCCTCGGTGCGGGTGGCCGCGCCGAGCTTGCGCAGGATGTTCGAGACGTGCACGCTCGCGGTCTTCATGCTGATGAAGAGCTCCTCGGCGATCGCGCGGTTGCCGAGCCCCTGCGCCACGAGTGCGAGGACCTGGCGCTCGCGGTCGGTGAGCGGCTCCGCGCCGCCTGGGGCGATGCCGGCGCTCGCCGCGGGGTCGACCCGGCCGAGGCGCCGCTCGAAGCGGTCGACGGCGTCGACGAGGAGCCCGAGTCCGGCGCGCTCCGCGACCACGCGGGCCTCGCGCGCCTCCCGCTCGGCCTCCTCGCGCCGACCGGCGGCCGCCAGCGCCTCGGCGAGGCGGAGCCGCGAGTAGGGGAGCAGGTGAACCTCCGCCGTGTCGGCCTCGTTCGCCCGGGCGGCGTCCGCCCATGCGCGAGGGTCGTCCCCCGTTCCCGAGACACCCGCGAGCTCCGCCTCGATGACGGCGATCAGGGCGGCGCCCGTGGGCCACTCGGCGGCCGTCGCGAGGATCTCGCGCAGCCTCGCCTCCGCGTCGATCCGCTCACCCCGCCCGTCGACGAGCGCGACGCCCTCGCGGCGGGCGGCGGCCACGATGCGGGCCACGACGACGAGCAGGAAGAGATCGGCGGAGGGGAGCGGCCGGTGCTCGGGACCGATCGCGTCGCGGACCTCGGCCCACGCGCCCGCGACGTCGCCGTTCTCGAGCGCGATCGCTCCGGCGACCTTGGCCAGGCCGACGAGCGAGAGCCGCTCGGTGCGCAGCTGGCGGCTCAGCGGCTGCCTCCAGCGGGTCAGGAGGGACGCCGCCTGCGCGCGGTCCCCGCGCCAGAGCACCGTCCAGATCTTGCGGCGCTGGAGGTGGGCCGCGAACCCCAGCGGGGCGTCGAGCTCCAGCGCGCGGTCGAGCAGCTCCTCGGCGCGGCGCCACTCGCCGGTCGAGGCCAGCGCGTCGGCCGTGTTGGCCATCAGCATCGCGCCGAGGGTGCGCGCGACCCCGTGCCGCCGGGCGTGCTCGGCGCCCTCCTCGCCCGCGGCCACCGCCTCGCGGAACCGCCCGAGGAGCGAGAGGGCGTCCGACAGGTTGAGCCAGTACCTCAGTCGGGCGGAGTCGTCCTCGCCCGCGAGCGCGCCGGCCAGCTCGAGCTGCTCCAGCCCCTCGTCGATCCGGCCGAGCTCGACGAGCGCCATGCCGCGGATGTTCGCCGCGACGCTCCTGCGCCCCTGCGAGCCGACCGCCTCGGCCTCGGCGGCCGCCGCATCGGCGACCGAGACCGCCTCGACGAGGTCGGCCTCGAGCATCAACCGGGCGGCGAGCTCGCCGAGGATCCGGGCGCGCAGCGCACTGGGCTCCCCGCCCTCGAGCAGGGCGAGCGCCTCGCGCAGCAGGGCGACGGAGCCGACCTGGCCGAGGTTGGCGAGGTAGGACGCCTTGTCGCGCAGCAGGGTCGCGCGGCACGGGGCGCCCAGCCCCTCGATCGCGAGCGCCTCGTCGACCAGCGCGACCGCCCGCTCGCTCTCGCCCGCGTCGCGGAAGTGGTGGGCGGTGGAGCCGAGGAGATCGGCCCGGTCGCGCCCGCGGGCCTCGGGCGGCACCTGCTCCCACAGCTCGAGCGCCCGCTCGCCCATGCGCGCGGCGAGGGCGTGGGCGAAGGACGTGCGCGCGTGCGCCATGGCGGTGAGCGAGGAGGCGAACGCCCGCTCCGCGTCGTGCGCGGCCATCCAGTGGTACGAGATCTCGGAGGCGGCGGACGGGCCCCGCGACTCGAGCGCCTCGGCGTAGCAGGTGTGCGCCCGCACCCGCTCGCCGGGCAGCAGCTCGTCGTGGATGGCGTCGCGCACGAGAGCGTGCCGGAAGCTGTAGCTGCTGCCGTCGACGACGAGCACGCCGCCGGCGATGGCCTCGCGCGCCGCGGTCTCGACCGAGTCGGCGTCGCCGTGCACCACCGTGATGAGGTCGTGCTCGACGCAGGTGCCGCCCGCCGAGAGCGTGCGCAGGATCTTCTGCGTCGGCTCGCTGAGCCCCTCGTAGCGGGCGAGCAGGACGTCGCGCAGCGATTCGGGGTAGCACTCGGGAACGGTCGCCGCCTCGGCGCGGGCGAACTCCTCGACGAAGAACGGCACCCCCTCCGTCCGCTCGACCACCAGGGCGAGATCCCGGGGCTCGACGGCCGTGCCGCGGAGGGAGGCGACCATCGCCTCGACGCCGCGCCGGTCGAGCCGGGCGAGCTCGCGCCGCTGCACCCGGTCGCTCCGCTCGAGCTCGGGCAGCCAGGCGCGGAGGGGATCGCCGCGGCGCAGCTGATCGCTGCGGAAGGTGAGGACCACGAGGATCCGGCCGGCGGTCGCGACGCGCACGAGGAAGCGGAGCACTCCGAGCGTCGCCGGGTCGACCCAGTGCAGGTCCTCCACGACCAGCACGATCGGACGCACCCGCGAGGCCGCCTCGAGGGCGACGGTGACCGCTTCGAGGACGGGCGGGGCGGCCGCGGCCGGCTCGCCGCTCGCGGGCAGCTCGGGGAGCAGGATGCGCAGCCCCTCGACCGAGGCGCCCGTCAGCGCCGCGAGCTCCTCCGGCCCCACCACCCGGGCCAGCTCGCGCAGCGGTGCGGTGATCGGCGCGTAGGGAGGCGCGTCGCGGTCGAGATCGACGCACTGGCCGCGGAGCACCAGGGCCTCGGGCGGCAGCAGCTGCACGAACTCGGCGACGAGCCTGCTCTTGCCGATGCCGGCCTCGCCGCCGACGACCACCGCGCGCGCACCCTGGACGAGCATCCGCTCGTAGGCGCGCCGCAGGGCCGCGAGGTCGTCGTCGCGACCGACGAGGACGGGCGGGGAGGGCGGGATCGGCATGGGAGTCATGGTGCCACCGGGCACGGACACCGGAGGGGGTCCGCGACGTGCGATGTCGGTTTCGCGCCGGTGCTCGACCGGAACGCGGCGGAGCCGTTCAGCCGCGGGCGGGAGCGCGGCGGAGCGCGATCACGAGGCGGCGGATCCGCAGCGGCCGCCGGATCGCCCGGCCCCGCTCCCGTCGGAGCCGCTCGCGCTCGAGGTCCTGCTCGAGGCGGCGCTCGCGCTCCTCGAGCAGTGCGGGGAAGGAGTACTCGCTCAGCATCATCTCGGTCCTCTCGTCGGGGGGATGAGAGGAGGCTGACGCGGGAGCGCCCGGCGGCGCATCGGGCGATCGCCTCATCCGCGGACCGGAGGAGGAGCCCGCGGACGGGGCGAGGTGGCCGACCGACAGGAGTCCGGGTCGCAGAGCGGCGCCGTCCGGGCGGGAGGCGCGTCAGGATCCGCGCAATGACGCGGATCGGCAGGGATAGGGCGATCGTCCGATGCGGCCTGCGGGGTCTTACGCGGATCGTCGTGGTCGGCGCAGAGAGCGCCCGAATGCGAAGGAGTTCGCCATGGTCTTCCTCATCGTCCTCGCCGCCCTGATCGTCTGGGCGATCGCCGCGGCCGTCGTCTGCGTCGTCCGCGACGGCCACGGTCCCCTGCCGACGCGGACGGGGACCGAGCGGATCGTGGGCGGTTTCTGACGCCTCGGGGAGATCAGCGGCCCCGCGGAAAGACGTCCGGCTCGCGGAAAGACGTCCGGCTCGCGGAATCAGGACGATTCCGCGAGCCGAACGCGATTCCACGAGCCGGAGGTGCTCCCGCAGAGGGAGCCCGCGGGGCGCCGTGCTCGCTACGCCGTGCGGCGGCGCCGCAGGATCGTCAGCACCGCTCCCGAGAGCAGCAGCAGGAGCGCCGCTCCCGCGAAGCCGGCCGTGTCGGAGCCGGTGTGCGCGAGCGAGCCCGAGTTCCCGCCTCCGGCCACCGGGACAGCGGTGGCGGTGGGCTGCGGCGACGGAGCGGCCGTGGGCTGCTCGGTCGGCGCGGGGGTGCCCGGCTCGGTCGGCGCGGGAACGGGCACGGCCGGAGCCGCGACCGACGTCAGCGACCAGTTCGCGTCGAAGAAGTCGGCCTGGTCGATCACGCCGCGCTCGCTCGCCCAGTCGATGAGCAGCTGGCGGATCTCCTGCAGCTCGTCGTAGACGACCGGGGCCTCGGCGACGGCCGGGTAGGCGCCTCCGCCGCTCTGACGGTAGTTGTTGACCGCCATCACGAACACGTCGTCGTCGGCGACCGGGGTGCCGTCGAGCTGCGTGAGGTCGCGGATCCGCGACCCGGCGGGCTGCGAGATGTCGATCGCGTAGTCCAGGCCCGAGAGAGCGTCGTAGTTGTAGTCCGGGATGCCCGTCGGCCGGTCCTCCGTGACCGCGTTCGTGCCCGTGGCCGGGTCGAACGGCGCGCCCGGCGCGACCTGGTTGAAGTAGCGGGCCGAGAACTCGAGGTACTCGCGCACCTGGGCTCCGGTCATCTCCACTCCGCGCAGGGTGTTCTCGTAGATGTAGAGGCCCGCGATGTCGCGGATCGTGACCTGCCCCTTCGGGAAGACCGCGGTGCGCGAGAACGGCGACGCCTGCGAGATCACCGGGACGTCCGCCCACTCCGTGCCCTCGAGCGCCGTGTCGACGGTCTCGGCCTGGACGGAGTTGATGAAGTCGATGATCGGGGTGTCCTCGTAGCGCGAGGTCTCGGCCGAGAGCTCCTCGACCGACTCCGCGACGGGGGTGTTCACGTAGTCGATCGTCGTCGCGTGCTGCTCGGCGAGCGCCTCGAGCACCGCGGTCGACTCCTCCGGGATGTCGCGCGCGTAGACGGCCTCGGCGGCGGGCGCCCGGCCCGCCGACCAGTCGACCTGCAGGTCGCCGGCCGCGTCGGGCACCAGGTTCAGCGTGACCTCGGTGAGGCCCTGCGCCCAGTAGTAGGGCTGCGTGACGAGCACCTGCTCGCCGGCGACGTTCGTGACGAGCGTCTGCGGCACGTCCTGGTGGCTGTGCCCGGCGACGAGCACGTCGATGCCGGGGACCTGCGTCGCGATGTTGTTGACGACGTCCTCGTTGAGGTCGGCCGGGTCGTAGTCGGCGTCGGCGACGGTGCCCTGGCCGGTGTGCGCGAGCACGACGACCACGTCGGCCTCGGCCTGCACCTTCGGGACCCACTCCTTCGCGGTCTCGACCATGTCGCGGAACTCGAGCACGCCGTCGACGTACTGCTCGTCCCAGACGCGGACGCCCGGGGTGACGAGGCCGAGGACGCCGACGGTGACGGTCTCGCCGTCGATCTCGCGCTCGATCAGCGTGTAGGGCTTGTGATACGGCTCGCCGGTGGCGACGTCGACGACGTTGGCTCCCAGCAGCGGGGCGTTCAGATCGCCCTCGTAGGCGCTGAGCATGTCGAGGCCGTAGTTGTACTCGTGGTTGCCGACGACCTGGGCGTCGTAGCCGATCGTGTTGAACGCGGCGGCCATCGGGTGCGTCGTCTCGTCGGCGAGGACGCCCGCGGCTCCGTCGCCCAGACCGTAGTAGTAGGTGAGCGGGGTGCCCTGGATCGCGTCGCCGTTGTCGAAGACCAGGACGGACTCGTCGCCCTTCTCGGCGCGGAGGCGGTCGACCTCGGTCGCGACGCGGGTGAGGCCGAGGGTGTCCTCGCCCTCGTACGGCGCGTTCGCGAAGTAGTCCCAGTTGTAGACGTGTCCGTGGGTGTCGGTCGTCGAGACGAGCGTGAGCTCGAGGCCGTCCTCGACGGTGGCCGCTGCCGCCGAGGGGGCGACGGTGGCCGCTCCGAGGGCGGCGACGACGAGGAGGCTGGCAGCGCGGTATCGGCGCATCGGTGTCCTGTTCGCGTGATGGGTGGAGAGTGAACGTCTTCGAACCTAGGCCGGATGTGTGAACGCCGTGTGTCGGATTCGAGAGCATTGCTCGGCGATGCATCCCCTCCGCCTCCTGAGCGCCCCCGGAGCCGCTCCGCTAGAATCGAGCGGCTGGTCGCGCAGAAGCGGCATCTCGATGCCGGGCCGGCCCGCCGAGGCCCGGTGGACCCGAAACGGGCCGGGCGCCCACCTCCCCGTCGAGAAGGACACGCCATGCCAGCAATCGTCATCACCGGCGCCCAGTGGGGCGACGAGGGCAAGGGACGCGCCACCGACCTCCTCGGCAGCCGCGTCGACTACGTCGTCAAGTTCAACGGCGGCAACAACGCCGGCCACACGGTCGTCGTGGGCGACGAGAAGTACGCGCTGCACCTGCTCCCCTCGGGCATCCTGACGCCGGGCGTCGTCCCCGTCATCGCCAACGGCGTCGTCGTCGACATCGAGGTGCTCTTCCACGAGCTCGAGGCGCTGAGCGCCCGCGGCGTCGACGTCTCGAAGCTGCTCGTCAGCGCCAACGCGCACGTCATCACGAGCTACCACCGCACCCTCGACAAGGTGACGGAGCGGTTCCTCGGCAAGCGCCAGATCGGCACCACGGGCCGCGGCATCGGCCCCGCGTACGCCGACAAGATCAACCGCGTCGGCATCCGGATCCAGGACCTCTTCGACGAGAACATCCTGCGTCAGAAGGTCGAGGGCGCCCTCGACCAGAAGAACCACCTGCTGGTGAAGGTCTACAACCGCCGGGCGATCCTCGTCGAGCAGGTCATGGAGGACCTGCTGCAGTACACCGAGCGCCTGCGCCCCATGGTCGCCGACACCTCGCTCGTGCTGGCCCAGGCCCTCGATGCCGGCAAGACCGTGCTCTTCGAGGCCGGCCAGGCCACGATGCTCGACGTCGACCACGGCACCTACCCGTTCGTCACGTCCTCGAACGCGACCTCCGGCGGAGCCGCCACCGGCTCCGGAGTCGCCCCCAACCGCATCGAGCGCGTCATCGCGGTCATCAAGGCGTACACGACCCGCGTCGGCGCCGGCCCGTTCCCGACCGAACTGTTCGACGAGTGGGGCGAGTACCTCCGCAAGCAGGGCTTCGAGTTCGGCACCACGACCGGCCGCCCGCGCCGCTGCGGCTGGTACGACGCCCCCATCGCCCGCTACTCCGCGCGCATCAACGGCGTCACCGACTTCGTCCTCACCAAGCTCGACGTCCTCTCGGGCCTCGAGACCATCCCCGTCTGCGTCGCCTACGACGTCGACGGCGTGCGCCACGACGAGGTCCCGGTCTCGCAGAGCGACTTCCACCACGCGAAGCCGATCTACGAGGAGTTCCCCGGCTGGCAGGAGGACATCACCGGCTGCCGCACCTTCGCCGACCTCCCGCAGGCCGCGCAGGACTACGTCCGCGCGCTCGAGGCGATGAGCGGCGCCCGTTTCTCGGCCATCGGAGTCGGCCCCGAGCGCGAGCAGGTCGTCGTCCTGCACGACCTCCTCGACTGACCCGCAGCCGTCGTCGCTCCGCGCCTCACTCGCTGGTCGAGTAGGGCGTCTCGAGACCGACCACGTCCGGGGCGCGCGGATCTCGATGCGCCGCCGCGCGGCTCCTCGATCAGCGAGGGTGCGAACCGCCGCGAAACGGCCCTTGCCCTCCTGCTGAACCCCTTCTCGCGCCCACTCGCAGTCGGCATCAGCACCGAGCCGGCTCGAAACGGGCCCCGCGGAGTCGACAGGCCCCGCCGAGCGACCACTGAGCGCCGCGTCCCCCTGCTGGTCGAGCAGCGCCGCAGGCGGGTATCGAGACCCACCACGTCCGGGACGCGCGGATCTCGATGCGCCGCCGCGCGGCTCCTCGATCAGCGAGGGTGCGAGCAGAGGGGCGGGACGGGCTCCGCCCGTCCGGTCGGCAAGGGGGCGCATCCGCAGCCGCGGGCGGGGGATGATCGGCGGATGCAGATCTACGCGGACCTCCCCGCCGTGCGCGCGCGGCAGATCACGGCCGACGCGCTCGCCGTCGCCGTCGCCGCGATCTCGATCGCGGCCGGTATCGCCGTGGCGAGCCTGATCGCCGGGCTGGCCGAGATCGGGCGCCGCCTCGAGAGCGCGGGCAGCGGCTTCGGGTCCACCATGTCCGACGCCGGGACCACCCTCGGCGGCATCCCGCTGCTCGGCGACGCCGTGCGCGCGCCCTTCGACGAGGCGAGCGGAGCCGCCGCCGTGCTGGCCGCCGCGGGTCGCGACCAGCAGCAGCTCGCGGGGGCCCTCGCGATCGTGGCGGGCCTCGCGGTCGGCGGACTGCCCCTCCTGCTCCTGGCCGTGCTCTGGCTGCGTCCGCGACTGCGCTTCGCCCGCCGGAC
>NZ_MUKN01000091.1 GCF_001995175.1 Rathayibacter rhapontici | reverse complement strand
CGACGCGACAGAGCCCGCCCCGCGTCCACTCGCGACGGCCGACGCGCGCGAGACGACCCGAACCGGGGTCGGCGACGCGACAGAGCCCGCTCCGCGTCCACTCGCGGCGGCGCCGTCGCACCGCGGAGCCCCGCAACGCGGAACGGCCGGTCCCGCGGAGATCCGCGGTACCGGCCGTTCCTGCGCCTGAGTGCCGGGCTACCTCGTGCAGGCCACGTTGCTGATCGGGCTGCCGCCCGAGTTCGAGCAGGTCGCGACGTTGCCCCAGGTCGACCAGTTCGAGGGCTGGTGCACGTAGACCGGGTAGGCGGGGGCGTTCGACACGTGGTTCGCGGTGACGAGGTTGCCGTTGCCGGAGCCGTCGGCGCGGGTGATGATCGACACCCCGTACATGCGCGGGTTCACCACCGTGTTGCCGGCGGCGGTCCACTCGGTGCCCGAGAGCATGATCAGCGAGTTCACGTCGGCGGCCGTCCGGCTGGTGCCGGTGACCACGTTGCCGATGATCCAGCCGTCGCGGGTGCCCTCCTTGGCCTCGATCGGGTCCGATCCCGCGTTGCCGATCACGTTGTCCATGACGGCGATGCGGTCGGTCCGGTCGGGGTCGCAGCCGTTGTACTCGCACCAGTTGCGGTCGGAGGTGCCCACGTAGACGCCCTCGCCGTAGGTCGCGGCGACCACTCCGGTGCGGGTGATCGTGGAGCCGACGATGAGCGAGTCCGTGGTCTGGTTGCGGAAGTGCACGCCCTCGTAGCCGATCTCGGAGACGGTCAGGCCGGCCATCTGCACACCCTTGCTCGCCAGCACGTGGATGCCCTGGAACGAGTTCTTCACCGAGAAGCCGACGAGGTGGACATCGTTGGCGCTGTTGAGGATCAGAGCGGTTCCCGAGCTCGTCGTGCCGCTGGAGAGCACGGCGTTCGGCGAGCCGCAGAGCCACACGCCCTCGCTGCTGGACGGGATCGACCGCAGCGCGAACTTGCCGACGTAGACGCCGTCCTCGAGTCCGATCACGTCGCCGGGGCGGGCGCCGATCAGGGCGCTGTTCAGCTCGGCGGCCGTCCGCACCGTCTTCGTCGGGGTCGGGCAGTCGAAGGCGGCCTGCAGCGTCTCGCGGGTGCTCATCTGCTCGGCCGTGACGGTGGTCGGCTCGGTGACGGCCGAGACGCGGCCGTCGTTGTCGCGGGAGGTGATCCAGTAGGAGTACGGGACGCCGAGCGCAGCGCTCTCGTCGCGGTACTGGCGCACCGGGTCCGAGACCGTGGCGATCGTCTCCTCGGTGGATCCGTCGGAGCGGTGCACCTCGTAGGAGACGACGTCCGAGGAGAACGGCGCGTTCCAGCCGAGGACGTAGCCCTCGACCAGGGGGAACGCCTGGACCCCGCCGACGGCCAGACCGTCGCCGGCCAACTCGAAGGCGTCGACGATCAGGTTCTTGTCGCTCGAGGCCGAGTTCTTCCGCCCGGTGTACGCGATCTTCACGGTGTGCATCGTGTCGGCGAGGTCGGAGCGCTCGAAGACGGGCACCTGGTACTTCGTCGTGGAGCTGTAGCGGTCGACCGAGGCCACGCGCGTCCCGTCGATGTACACGTCCGCGATCCCGGAGGAGGGGGTCGTGCGGCTGAGCCAGCGGAACGCCGTCCCGACGAACGTGAACTGCACGTTGCCGGCGCTGTTGAGGTAGCCGATGCTGCCTCCGCTGTCACCGCCGGACATGGTGCGCCACGAGCCCGAGTAGTCGAGGTCGCCGTTGTTCTGCTCGACCCACTTCGGCGTCGTGCCGGTCGGCAGGAACGTGGAGTCGGTCGGCGCGGTGGGGACGGGCGTCGGAGCCGGAGCCGTCTTGATCAGGTCGAAGGCGTCGATCACGAGGTTCCTGTCGGTCGCGCTCGCGTTCTTCGAACCGGAGTAGGCGATCTTGACGGTGTGGACGCCGTCCGCGAGCCCGGTCTTGGTGAAGACGGGCACCTGGTACTTGGTGGTCGAGCTGTAGCGGTCGACGCTGCTGACGAGCTTGCCGTCGATGTACACGTTCGCGATGCCGGCCGACGCGGTGGTGCGGCTGAGCCAGGTGACCGCGGTGCCGTCGAAGGTGAACTCGACGTGGCCGGCGCTGTTGAGGTACTTGATGCCTCCGCCGCTGTCACCGCCGGTCATCGACCGCCAGGAGCCGGTGTAGGAGAGCTTGGAGTGGCCGTCCTCGACCCGCAGCGGGTCGCTGCCGGTCGGGGAGAAGTCGGCGACGGGCGAGGGGGTCGCCGTCGGGGTCGGAGTCGCGGTCGGAGTCGCCGTGGGCGTCGGAGTCGCGGTGGGCGCGACGGTCGGCGTGGCCGTCGGCGTCGCGGTCGGCGTCGGAGTGGCCGTGGGCGTCTCCGTCGGAGTCGCGGTCGGCGTCGCAGTCGCGGTCGGAGTCGCCGTGGGAGTCGGAGCGGCCGTCGCGGTAGCAGTCGGCGTGGCCGTCGGCGTCACGATCGCCGTGGCCGTCGGAGTCGGGGTGGGCGCCGCGACCGTCCGGACGAGGTCGAAGGCGTCGATGACGAGGTTGCCGTCGGTCGCCCGCGAGTTCTTCGCGCCGGTGTAGGCGATCCTGACCGTGTGGACGCCGTCCGCGAGGCCCGTCTTCGTGAAGACCGGGACCTGGTACTTCGTCGTCGAGCTGTAGCGGTCGGCGGTGCCGGCGGGCTTCCCGTCGATGATCACGTCCGCGATGCCCGCCGACGCGGTCATCCGGCTGAGCCAGGTGAAGCCGGTGCCCGCGAAGGTGAACTCGACGTGGCCCGCGCTGTTGAGGTACTTGATCCCTCCGCCGCTGTCACCGCCGGTCATCGAGCGCCAGGTGCCCGTCCAGCGGAGCTTGGAGTGGCCGTCCTCGACGCGCAGCGGAGCGGTTCCGGTGGGCGTGAAGTCCGGCACGATCACCGGAGCGGTCGTCGGAGTCGCGGTGGGCGCCGGCGTCGTCGGCGCGCTCGGCGACGCGGTCGGCGTGCTGCTCACCGGAGGGGTGGTCGGCGTCGGCGTCGGCGTCGGCGTCGCGGGCGGCGTCTCCTTGCCGAGCTCGAAAGCGTCGATGATCAGGTTGGCGCCCGTCGCCTTGGCGTTCTTCTTCCCCGTGTACGAGACCTTCACCGTGTGCACGGTGTCCGGGAGTCCGGTCTTGGTGAATACCGGCACCTGGTACTTGGTCGTCGAGGAGTAGCGGTCCACTGCCGCGAGAAGCTTTCCGTCGAGATAGACGTTCGCGATTCCCGAGGTCGCGCCGGTGCGGCTGAGCCAGCGGAAGGCCGTTCCGGTGAACTTGAACTGAACGTATCCGGTGCTATTCAGGTATTTGACCGCACCCCCGCTGTCACCGCCCGTCATCTTCGTCCAGGAGCCCGAATAGGTGAGGTCCGCACTGCTCTCCTGCACCCTGATGGGGGTGGAATAGGTGGGCTGCAGAGTCGCGGCCCAGGCGGGCTGCGCGAGGCCGCCGAAGGCCAGCACCGACACCAGAAGAGCGATCATCGCGGTGATGATCCGCGATCGTCGGAAAAGCTTGCGACTATCTCGGGGGACAGCGGAAGAAGACGTGAGAGGCAACAGAACTCCGGCAGTATCCGAAAGGGAATGGGGTTGCTGCGAATCTACTGATGTCCTAGTAATCGATAACGGAGCGGAGGATCTGTCACCCGCATGCCCCCCGGAAGGGCCGCGATTCCCTGAGGGGCGAATCATGCCGGAAACACGGGTGAATTCCCCGCGGCATTTAACCCCCCTGAAAGGGGATTCCTGGGGGTTAGGCGCTCCCTTATGAATGTCCCCCTTTCGAGTACTCCATTCCCGCGCAACCCGGCCGCGCCCCTCCCTGCGAGACCGGCGCGAACCCTGCTCGCGGTCTGGCGGCCCCGCGGCAGTGAGGTTAGGCTTACCTTCGCAATCCCCCGACCCCCGCTCCGAAGGACGCTCGTGCCCGCCATCCGCACCCCCCGCCGCCTCACCGCCGTCGCCTCGCTCGGCCTCACCGCCCTGCTGCTCACGGCCTGCTCCGGAGGCGCCGACGCCGGCACCGACGACTCCTCGCCGTCCGCGGCCGGCTTCCCCGTCACCGTCGAGCACGCGTTCGGCGAGACCACCGTCGAGTCGGCCGACCGCGTCGTCGCCACCAGCTGGACCAACCAGGACGTGGCGCTCGCGCTCGGCGTCACTCCCGTCGGCTTCGCCCGCGCCTCCTACGGCGACGAGGACGGCGACGGACTGCTGGCCTGGACGAAGGAGGCCCTCGACGCGGCCGGCGCCGAGACTCCGGAGCTCTTCGACGAGACCGACGGCGTGCCCTTCGAGGCGATCGCCGACCTCGCGCCCGACGTGATCCTCTCGGCCTACTCCGGCATCTCGCAGCAGGACTACGACACGATGTCGCAGATCGCCCCGACCGTCGCCTACCCGGGCCTGGCCTGGGGCACGACCTGGCAGGACTCCGCGGAGCTCGACGGCGCCGCCCTCGGACTCGCGGACGAGGCCGTGGCGGAGGTCGCCGAGGTCGAGGACGAGATCGCCGCGGCCGTCGCCGAGCACCCCTCCCTCGAGGGGACGACCTTCACCTACGGCTGGTACGACCCCACCGACGCGAGCTCCTTCACCTACTACACGCCGAACGACGCCCGCGTGAAGTACGTCGAGGACCTCGGCCTCGAGGTCGCGCCCAGCGTCGTCGAGCTCACGGGCGACTCCGAGGCGTTCAGCGGAACGCTCAGCTCCGAGAACGCCGACCGGCTCGACGCCGACGTGCTCATCGTCTACGGCGACGAGACCACCCTCGCGGCCCTGCAGGCCGACCCGCTCCTCTCCAAGATCCCGGCCGTCGCGCGCGGCTCGGTCTACGTCCTCACCGACGGCTCGTCCCTCGCGATGGCGACCTCGTCGCCCAACCTGCTGAGCATCCCGTGGGGTCTCGACGAGTACACGGCGGGGATCGCGGCGGCCGCCGACAAGGTGTCGTGAGCACCGGCGCCTCCGCTCCTCCCCGGCGCCCCGCCCGCGACGACACTCGCGTGCGGGGCGCCGCTCGCGCCTGCGCCCGCTCGGGCTCGGCGCCGTCGTCGTCGCGCTCGCCCTGGCCTCGATCGCCTCGCTCGTCTACGGCTCGCGCGAGATCCCGCTCGCCGAGGTCTGGCCGGCACTGACGTCGCCCGACCCGGCGTCCATCGTCGACGCCGCGGTGCAGAACCGCGTGCCGCGCACCGTGCTGGCGCTGCTGGTCGGCGCCGCCCTCGGCCTCGCGGGGGCCGTCATGCAGGGCATGACGCGCAACCCGCTGGCCGACCCGGGCATCCTGGGGCTGAACGCCGGGGCGTCGCTCGCGGTGGTCCTGGGCATCTCGGTCCTCGGAGTGACGACCCTCCCGCAGTACATCTGGCTCGCGTTCCTCGGCGCGGCCGCCGCCGGCGCCTTCGTGTACGCCGTCGCCTCGCTCGGCCGCGACGGAGCCACTCCGCTGAAGCTCGCCCTCGCCGGCGCCGCCACCGCCGCCGCGCTCACCTCGCTGATCAGCGCCGTCCTGCTCACCCAGGAGGAGACGCTCAACCGCTTCCGCTTCTGGCAGGTCGGCGGAGTCGGCGGCGCCGAGACCGCCGGGATCCTGCAGGTCCTGCCGTTCCTCGCCGTCGGCGCGCTGCTCGCGCTCGCCAGTGCCCGCGGACTCGACGCCCTCGCGCTGGGCGACGACCTCGCGACCGGCCTCGGCCGCCGCGTCGGCCGCATCCGCCTGGTCGCCGGCATCGCCGCCGTGCTGCTGTGCGGTGCCGCCACCGCCGTCGCGGGGCCCATCGGATTCATCGGCCTCGTGGTCCCGCACCTCGCGCGCCGCCTGACCGGGCCCGCGCACGCGTGGCTCCTGCCCGCCTCGGCCCTGCTCGGCGCCCTTCTGCTGCTCACCGCCGACGTCGTCGGCCGCGTCGTCGCCCGGCCCAGCGACGTCGAGGTGGGCATCGTCACCGCCCTGATCGGAGCCCCCGTGCTGATCGCGATCGTGCGCCGCTCGAAGGTGAGGGCCCTGTGAGCGCGGCCACGTCGCTCCGCTCGTCCGGTGAGGTCCCCGGAGACGCGCCCGGCATCGTGGCCGGGCGGACCCGGCGCGCCCGCCGCACTGCGATCGGCTGCGCGGTCCTCGCCGCGCTCGCGCTCGCCCTCGTGCTCGTGTCGCTGAGCGTCGGCGCCACCGTCTACTCCCCCGTCGACGTCGTCCGGGTGATCCTCGGCGACACGGTTCCCGGTGCGTCCTTTACGATCGGCACGCTGCGGCTGCCGCGCACGATCACGGCCGTGCTGGTCGGCACGGGGTTCGGGATGGGCGGCGTGATCTTCCAGACGCTGCTGCGCAACGCGCTCGCCAGCCCCGACATCATCGGCATCACGTCGGGGGCGAGCGCCGCGGCCGTCGTCGCGATCGCGTTCCTGGGGCTCTCGGGAGCGACCGTCTCGGTGATCGCCGTCACCGCGGGCCTGCTGACCGCGCTCGTCATCGCCGGGCTGGCGGGCAGCGGCGGAGTCGCAGGCGCGCGGCTGATCCTGATCGGCATAGGGGTGGGCGCGATGTTCCAGAGCGTCATCGCCTACGTGCAGACGCGCGCCGACTTCGAGGACGTGCAGGAGTCGCTGCGCTGGCTGACCGGCAGCCTCAACCAGGCGCTCTGGGAGGGCGTGCCGCCGCTCGCGCTGGCGATGCTCGTGCTGGTGCCGCTGGCACTGCTGCTCTCGGGCCGGCTGCGGATGCTGCAGCTCGGCGACGACTCCGCCACCGCCCTGGGCGTGTCCGTCGGCCGGGACCGCGCCGCACTGCTGGCCGTGGCCGTCGGGCTCGTCGCCGTCGCGACCGCCGCCACCGGCCCGATCGCCTTCGTGGCCTTCGTGTCGGGGCCGATCGCGCGCCGCCTGGTGCCGGATGCGCGGTCGCTGCTCGTCCCCTCCGCTCTCGTCGGGGTGGTCGTGGTGCTCGCGGCCGACCTCGTCGCCCAGCACGTCGCGGGGCTCGCCTTCTCGGGCGCCCGCTTCCCCGTCGGAGTCGTGACGGGCGCCTTGGGCGCGCCGTTCCTGCTCTGGCTCCTCGCCCGCCGCAACCGCACCGGAGGCACTCTGTGACCGCATCGACCACGCCCGCACCGAAGGCCGTTCCGTCCGACGCGGGGCACCCCTCCGTGTCCGCGGGGTCCGTGTCCGCGCACCGCACGCTCGCGGTCGACGCCGTCACGCTCGCCTACGACGAGCGCGTGGTCGTCGACGGCCTCTCGCTCGACGTCCCGACCGGCGCGATCAGCGTGATCGTCGGAGCGAACGCCTGCGGCAAGTCGACGCTCCTGCGCGCGATGGCCCGGCTGATCACGCCCCGCAGCGGGGCCGTCCTGCTCGACGGGCAGGCGATCCACCGGCTGCCGACGAAGCAGGTCGCGATGCAGGTGGGGCTGCTGCCGCAGACCCCGATCGCCCCGGAGGGCATCGCGGTGTCGGATCTGGTCGCCCGCGGCCGCTACCCGCACCGCGGCTGGTTCGGCCGGGGCGCCTCCGCCGACGACGACGCGATCGTCGAGGACGCCCTCCGCGCCACCGGCACCCTCGAGATCGCCGACCGCCCGGTCGACGAGCTCTCGGGCGGCCAGCGCCAGCGCGTCTGGATCGCCCTGGCCCTCGCGCAGCGCACCGACGTGCTCCTGCTCGACGAGCCGACCACCTACCTCGACGTCTCGCACCAAATCGAGGTGCTCGACCTGCTCACCGACCTCAACCGCACCCGCGGCACCACGATCGTGATCGTGCTGCACGACCTGAACCTCGCGGCGCGCTACGCGGACCACCTCTTCGCAGTGCGGGCCGGGGCGCTGTACGCGTCGGGGACCCCCGCCGAGGTCGTGACGTCGGACACGGTGCGCGCGGTCTTCGGGATGGAGTCGCGGATCATCGAGGACCCGGTCTCGCACACCCCGCTGGTCCTGCCGATCGGCCGGCACCACGCGGGCTGAGGTCGCCCCCACTCCTCAAGAGTTGTCGTACTCGAGCGCGAGTACGACGATTCCTGCTGACTCGACGCCACCCGAGCCCGCTTGGCGTCACCTCGGCACGGCGCGGACGCGACTCGACGCGGAACGGGGCCCGCACTCGCCCCAGCGCCCGCTTCGCGTCCACCCGACCCAGCGCGACACCCTGACTCGACGCGGACCGGCGCCCGCCCGCACCCCAGCGCCCGCTTCGCGCCCACTCGACCC
>NZ_MUKN01000090.1 GCF_001995175.1 Rathayibacter rhapontici | reverse complement strand
TCGTCGCGGTCGTCGAGCGGAGGGACGCCGTCGCGCGCACCCGCCTCGCCGACCCGGAGCTCGCGGCCGACATCCGGGCCGCCGTCGGCGCTCCCGTCGCGGCCGTGCTGGTCGTGCCGGCGCTGCCCACCGACATCCGGCACAACTCGAAGATCGACCGAGCGGCGCTCTCGCGCTGGGCGGGCGCGATCCTCGCGGGCGGACGGATGACGGCGCCGTGACGGTCCTGGTCACCGGAGCGAGCGGGCTGCTCGGAGGAGCGGTCGCCGCTCTGCTCGCCGCGCAGGGGCACGAGGTCCGCACCTTCCAGCGCCGCCCCTCCGGAGTCGTCGGGGTCGAGGACGCGCGCGGCTCGCTGACCGACCCCCGCGCGGTGGAGGAGGCGCTCGACGGCGTCGACGGCGTCGTCCACCTGGCCGCCAAGGTCTCGCTCGCGGGCGACCCGGGCGACTTCGACCGCGTGAACGTCGACGGCGTGCGCCGCCTCCTCGCTGCCGCCCAGCGGGCCGGAGTGGAGCGCTTCGTGCAGGTGTCGTCGCCGTCGGTGGCCCACGCGGGCTCCTCGATCACGGGCGACGACGCGGAGCCGGCCGATCCCGAGCACGCGCGCGGCGACTACGCCCGCACGAAGGCGCGGGGCGAGCTGCTCGCCCTGGCCGCCGACGCCCCCGGCTTCGCCGTGGTCGCGGTGCGCCCGCACCTGGTCTGGGGTCCCGGCGACACGCAGCTCGTCGCCCGCATCGTCGAGCGGGCGCGCGCCGGGCGCCTGCCGCTGCTGGGGGACGGGCAGGCCCTGATCGACTCGACCTACCTCGACAACGCCGCCTCGGCGATCGTCGCCGCCTTCGACCGGGCCCCCGAGGTGCACGGGCAGGCCTACGTGGTCACGAACGGCGAGCCGCGGCCGGTCGCGGAGCTGCTGGCGGGCATCTGCCGCGCCTCCGGAGTCGAGCCGCCGCGCTGGTCGGTGCCCGCGTCCGTCGCGCGCGTCGCCGGTTCGCTCGTCGAGCGGGTCTGGGCGGTCCGCCCGGGCGAGGACGAGCCTCCGATGACCCGGTTCCTCGCCGAGCAGCTCTCGACCGCGCACTGGTTCGACCAGCGCCGCACCCGCGCCGACCTGCGGTGGACGCCGAGCGTGACGCTCGACGAGGGTCTCGCCCGGCTGGCGGAGGCGTCGCGCTGAGCGCAGCCCGACGCCTCCGCCTCCGGCCGGACCCGGTCAGTCGGCGAGGATGAGGTAGAGCGCCCGGCGCGCCTCGTCCAGCTTCTCGGAGGCCGCGGCCCGCTGAGCGTCGGTGGCCCCGCGGAACTGCTGGATCACACCCATCAGCTTGCCGACGTTCTCCATGAACGCGCGGGCGCTGTCACTCGCGCCGGGAGTCGCCTCCCACGCGGCGGCGAGCTCGTCGGCGTGCTCGCGCACGTAGGTGCCGCCCGCGTCGGTGAGCTGGTACTCGGTTCCGCGGCCCTCGCCGACGGCCGTGATCAGGCCCTCGTCGACGAGCTGCTGGAGGGTGGGGTAGACGGAGCCGGGGCTGGGGCGCCAGGCGTCGCCGGTCTTCTCGGCGATCGCCTTGATCAGGCCGTAGCCGTTCGAGGTCGTCTCGGCGAGGAGGGAGAGGAGGGCCGCGCGGACGTCGCCGCGTCGGGCGCGTCCTCCGCCGCGGCCGGGGCCGCCGAAGGGGCCGCCGAAGCCGGGACCGAAGCCGAAGCCGGGACCGGAGCCGAAGCCCGGGCCGAAGCCGCGTCCGTGGCCGCCGGGGCCGCGGCGCTCGCGGCGACCGGGGTGGTCGTGGCCGGAGCGGCCGGATCCGTCGTGGTGCGCGCCGTCGTGGCGCGAGGAGTCGTGGTCGGGGGAGAAGTTCCTGGGGTGCATGTCTGCTCTGCTCTCGGTCGTGTGGACGCCTTCCGGAATCCGATCGCCCGTCTCGGAGCGAGTGCTCTTCGATCCGTCGGCGATGCGTTAAAGATATATCGCTACTGTTCGGAAAGTCAACACCCGATATCCTGGCCCCGATGCGCACCGACGATCCCGACCTCGCCGCCGTCCTCGACTCCACCCTCCTGACCGGGGCCGTGCTCACCGACCGGTCGAGCAACCTCGGCAACCTGCGCAAGCTCGCCGCGCGCGATCCCGCCCACCTCTACGGCGTCGACGTCGCCGAGCACTGGGATCTGCCGGAGCTCCTCGCCCTGATGGGCGAGCGCGTCGGCATCAGCACGGACCCCGCGTTCGAGAGCGGGCAGGACCGCATCGACGCGACCCTCACCGTCGCCCGCCTCGACGCGTACCGCCGCCGCTTCGCCGAGTCCGTCCGCCGAGGCGACCTGATCCTCTTCGCCACCGCCCACCCGGCGACCCTGATGGACCTCTACCGGCGGCTGGCCTCGGCCGCGACGGAGGCGGGCGCCCGCGTCCTCGACGTCAACACGCTCCCGTTCGCGGCGGCCGATCGCATCCGCGTGCCGCTCGCCGACGAGCACCAGTTCCTCTGGTGCACCGGCGGCGTCACCTGCGTCTACCGCGGCGGCAGCCTGATGCACACGCACTCGCCCGAGCCGATGAACGCCCTGCTCGACCGGCTCGACGCCCTCGGCATCCGCCCCGACCTCGTCGTCGCCGATCACGGCTGGGCGGGCGCGGCCGGCCGCCGAGGCCTGCCGACGATCGCGATCGCCGACTGCAACGACCCCGCGGTGTTCGTCGCCGAGGCGCAGGGCTCGATCGAGGTCGTCGTCCCGATCGACGACGGACTCGCCGTCCACCTCTACGAGCCCGTCCTCCGGTACGTCCTGGCAGCCCTCTCCGAGCCCGGTCACGGTTCCGACTCGTAGACTCGTCGTCTTCCCCACCCTCTCTGCAGTCGGAGCATCCGTGACCCAGCCCCAGGACGGCGTCCTCCCGCGCTTCGCCGTCGGCGTCGACATCGGCGGTACGTCGATCAAGGCCTCCCTCGTCGACGTGACCACCGGAGAGAGGGCCGCCCGCCGCTTCGCCGTCGCGAACCCGCTCGGCAAGGAGCCCGAGGACTTCGCCGCCGCGATCGCCGGCATCGTCCGCGACGTCTCGCCGATCGCGGGCACCCCCGTCGGAGTCGGCTTCCCCGGCATCGTCCGCGGCGCGTCGTCCGGCAGACCACCCACGTCTCGCAGCGCTGGGTCGGCCTCGACGCCCAGGCCCTGCTGTCCGAGGCGACCGGAGTCGACGTGGTCGTCGTGAACGACGCCGATGCGGCCGGAGTCGCCGAGCGCGAGTTCGGCGCGATGCGCGACCGGGAGGGCCTGCTCCTGCTGACCACCCTCGGCACGGGCATCGGCACGGCGCTCGTGCACGAGGGCGTCGTGATCCCCAACTCCGAGCTCGGCCACGTGCACATCGACGGCCCCGACTTCGAGCCGCGCGTCGGCTTCTCGGCCGTGCGCCGCGAGGGCATCACCCTCGAGGAGTGGGCGGGCCGCCTCAGCGTCTACTACCGCCACCTCGAGATGCTGCTCTCGCCGCAGCTGTTCGTGATCGGAGGAGCGGCCGCGCACGTTTTCGACGAGTTCGCCGGCTTCCTCGACATCGGCACCGAGATCGTGCCGGCCCGCTTCGGCAACGACGCGGGCTTCACGGGGGCCGCCATGGTGGCGGTCTCGCCCGACCGGCTCGCCCCCTGGTACCGCTCGACGAGCGGCGCCCTCTTCGATCCGGGCACGGTGCCCGTCGTCGACTAGCCGGTCGACCCGCGGATCAGCCCGCGGTACAGCGCGTCGAGCTGCTCGGCCGCCGAGCCCCAGCTGTGCGCCGCCGCCCAGGCGACGCCGCCGCGGCCCAGCCGCGCCCGCTCGTCGGGGTCGGCCAGCAGCTCGCGGATCCGCTCGGCCCACTCGCCGGGGTCGGCGGAGTCGATCAGCACGCCGCTCCCCGCGTCGCGCACCGCGTCGACCAGACCGGTCGTCCGGCGCGCGAGCACGGGCGTGCCCGATGCCGCGGCCTCGAGCGCGATGAGCCCGAAGGTCTCGGCCGCCGAGGGCACCAGGGCCAGTCGGGCGCGCCGGAGCCGGTCCGCCACCCCGTCGCGGTCGGCCACTCCGTCGAAGCGCACGCTCGCGGCGACACCGAGCTCGCGGGCCGCCTCCTGCACCTGCGCCAGGTACCCCTCGCGACCGGGTGCCGGCCCGCCGACGAGGCGGAGGAGGGGCCGCTCGGCGACCGGGATCCGGGCCAGCGCCTGCACCGCGAGCAGCTGCCCCTTGAGCGGCTGGACCCGGCCGACGAGCACGATCTCGTCGGCGCGCTCGCCGTCCCCGGGGCGGAACCGCGGATCGACCCCCGGCGGCACGACGACGACGCGGGACGGATCCACTCCGTAGCCGCCCTCGACGTCCGCCCGCTCGGCCGCGCCCGCGACGACCACCGCGTCGGCCGAGGCGAGCACCGAGCGCTCGGCCTCGATCCGCTCGGGCGGCTCGGGGGAATCGCCCGGAGCGAGCCGCGCGTTCTTCGCGAGCGAGCTCGAGTGCATCGAGTGCACGTGCGGCAGACCGGTGAGGGCTCCCGCCAGTCCCGAGACCCAGTAGTGCGAGTGCACCAGGTCCGCTCCGGCCGCGGCCCGGGCGAACACGGGAGCGGCCACCGCCAGCGCGTACTTGTCGCCCGGCCCGACCGGCACGCCCACGACCTCCACCCCGGGAGCGAGCGGGCCCGACTCCTCGCCGCGGGTCAGCACCACCACGTCCCAGCCCCGCAGGGCGAGCTCCGGCAGCACCGCCGCGAGGTAGACGTTCATCCCGCCCGCGTCCCCCGTCGACGGCTGCTCGAGGGGGGAGGTGTGCGCCGAGACGACGGCCAGACGGGGCATCCGTCCATCGTAGGCAGGCCCCGCACCTCCACGGATCCCGGCCCGCGGCTCGCAGCGGCTCCGGAATCGGGTTGAATGGACGGATGCGCTCCGTTCGGAGCGCGGAGAGCGTGAGGTCCATGGCCCGCCGGAGTCCCTCGAGCGACGCGCAGCCCTCGGCCGCGCCCGCCCCGCAGGCGACCGCTGAGGCCCCGGAGCCCGCCGTCCAGGAGCCCTTCTCCGAGCAGGACATCCGCGCGCTCGTCGGCACCGCCGCGTTCGAGAAGGGCACCGCCTACGCCGATGAGGGCCGGGTCGGCGAGCTGCAGTGGTTCGGCGGCCGCACGCGCCTCTTCGGCCAGGTCCGCGGCTCCGGCCGCTCGCCCTACGCCGTCAGCGTGCAGCTGCGCGAGGACGCGGGCCGCTCGATCCTCCTCGGCGGCGCCTGCAGCTGCCCGGTCAAGCACGAGTGCAAGCACGTCGCCGCGGTGCTCGTCGAGGCACTGCGCCGCGAGCGCGAGGGCGGCCTCGCCGGCCCGTTCGCGGGCGAGACCTGCGCCGACGCGGTCCCGGAGTGGCGCAGCGCGCTGGCCCCGCTGCTCGCCGGCATGGAGCGGGCGCGCTCCGGCATCCCGCTCGGCCTGCAGTTCGAGCTCCTCCCCGGCGAGCCCGTGCGGCGCCCGCCCGGCCGCTACAACAGCTACCGGCCGCCGCCCGAGCCGCGCCCGCGACTGGGCGTGCGCCCGGTGCGGATGGGCGACCGCGACCGCTGGGTCCGCACCGGCACCAGCTGGCGCGACCTGGGCTACCTGCACTACAGCCACGACTACGACGAGCGCCAGATTGACGTCGTCCGCGAGATCCAGGGGCTGCTCTCGGGGCACAGCGCCTCGAGCTACTACTCGCCCGACACCTGGCTCTACCTCGACGGCTGCCGGAGCGAGGCCATCTGGGCCGCTCTGCACGGCGCGGTCCGCGCGGGCATCGGCCTGGTCATGGGCGACCGCGATCAGACCCCGCTGCGGATCCTCGACACCACCGCGACGGCCTCCATCGACGTCACCCGCACGTCGACCGGACTCGAGCTGCGCTCGCTCGTCGCGATCGGCGACAGCCCCGCTCCCGAGGAGTTCGGCTTCATCGGCGACCCCGCGGTCGGCCTCTACCTCTGGGAGCCCGGCGACGAGCTGCGCGCCCGGCCCGTCACCCTCGTGCCGTTCGCGGCTCCGCTGCTCTCCTCCGCGCGCACCTTCCTCTGGAGCCGCGAGCCCATCCGCATCCCGGCGCAGGAGGAGGCGGCGTTCCTCACCGAGCACTACCAGCGCCTGCACCGCCTGTTCGCGATCGTCTCGCGCGACGACTCCTTCGAGGCCCCCGCGGTGCCCGAGCCGCGCCTCGGCCTGACGCTCGAGCACACCGACGGCGCGGGCCTGCGCGGCTCGTGGTGGTGGCGCTACGGCGTCGAGGGCGCCCGAGGCGGCGACGCGGAGCGCCTGCCGCTGCGACTGGACGACGAGACCGGCTACCGGGATCCCGAGGCGGAGCAGCGGATCCTCGACTCGCTCGGCGCGGCCGGCATCGACCCCGAGGCGACCCCGGCCCTCGTCTCGCCCTCGAGCAGGCGGCTGCGCCCGACCTTCGACCTGCGCGGCATGGCCACCGTGGGCTTCCTCACCGGCGAGGTGGAGCGCCTGCGCGAGCTCGGCACGGTCGAGATCGAGGAGATCGGCGAGCGCGTCGAGTACCGCGAGGCCGAGACCGCGCCCGTCGTCGCCGTGCAGACCGTGGCCCAGCCCGACAGCCGCGACTGGTTCAACCTCGAGATCTCGGTCACCGTCAACGACGAGGCCGTGCCGCTCGCCGAGATCTTCCTCGCCCTGGCCCGCGGCGACGAGTACATGGTGCTGCCCAGCGGCGTGTACTTCGCCCTCGACGACGAGCGCTTCGGCCGGCTGCGCGAGCTGATCGCCGAGCGCGCGAGCTCTCGGACGACCCGGGCGAGACCCTCCGCATCAGCCGCTTCCAGTCCTCGCTGTGGGACGAGCTCGTCGAGCTCGGCGTCGTCGAGGCGCAGGCCGCCGCGTGGCGCCGCGCCGTCGAGGGCCTCTCGGGCTTCACCGCCACGGGTGCGCTGGAGTCGCGACCCCTGCCCGACGGCTTCCAGGTCGAGCTCCGGCCCTACCAGCAGCTCGGCTACGACTGGCTGTCGTTCCTCTACGACAACCAGCTCGGCGGCGTCCTCGCCGACGACATGGGACTGGGCAAGACCGTGCAGTCCCTCGCCCTCATCGCCCGCGCGATGCAGGAGCAGCGGGCCGCCGCGGGCGACGCGGGCACCTCCCCGCGCCCGTTCCTGGTCGTCGCGCCGACGAGCGTCGTGCCCAACTGGGTCGGCGAGGCGAAGCGGTTCGCGCCGGGGCTCACGGTCGTCGGCATCGACGAGACGTCGAAGAAGAAGCGCCGCGCCCTCACGAGCACCGTCGGCGAGGCAGAGCTCGTCGTCACCTCCTACGCCCTCTTCCGCCTCGACTACGAGTCCTACGCGGGCATCCAGTGGGCCGGCCTCATGCTCGACGAGGCGCAGTTCGTCAAGAACCGCCAGTCGGCGACGCACCAGCTCGCGCGCCGCCTCGACGTGCCGTTCAAGCTCGCGATCACGGGCACGCCGATGGAGAACAACGTGATGGAGCTCTGGTCCCTGCTCTCCATCGTCGCTCCCGGACTGTTCCCCTCGCCCGCGGGCTTCGCCGAGTACTACCAGAAGCCGATCGAGCGGGAGGCCGACACCGAGCGCCTCACGCAGCTGCGCCGCCGCATCCGCCCGCTGATGCTGCGCCGCACGAAGGAGCTCGTCGCCACGGAGCTGCCGCCCAAGCAGGAGCAGACCATCGAGGTCGAGCTCGGCGCGCGCCAGCGGAAGGTCTACGACACCTACCTCGCCCGGGAGCGGCAACGGGTGCTGGGCCTGATCGGCGACTTCGAGAAGAACCGCTTCGCGATCTTCCGGGCGCTCACGGTGCTCCGCCAGGTCGCGCTCGACGCCGCACTCGTCGACGAGGCGCACGCCACGGTGCCCTCGACCAAGCTCGACCTGCTCGACGAGCTGCTCGCGGATGCGCTCTCCGAGGGCCACCGCGTGCTGGTCTTCAGCCAGTTCACCCGCTTCCTCGGCCGCGTGCGCGACCGCCTCGACGGGGCGGGCATCGAGTACGCCTACCTGGACGGCGCGACGAAGAAGCGCGACGAGGTCATCGACCGCTTCCGCTCGGGCGAGGCGGGCGTCTTCCTCATCTCGCTGAAGGCGGGCGGCTTCGGCCTCAACCTCACCGAGGCCGACTACTGCATCCTGCTCGACCCCTGGTGGAACCCGGCGACGGAGTCGCAGGCCGTCGACCGCGCGCACCGCATCGGCCAGACCCGCTCGGTCATGGTCTACCGCCTCGTGGCGAAGGACACGATCGAGGAGAAGGTGATGGCGCTCAAGGAGGCCAAGGCCGCCCTGTTCGCCGCGGTCATGTCCGACGACGGCGCGGCGTCCGCCGGCGGCATCACGGCCGAGGACGTGCGGGAGCTGCTGGGCTGACCCGCGCGTCGTCAGCGCGACGCCTGCTCCGCGGCCTCGCGCGCGGTGCGGACCGCGTGCACGACGTCGGCCGCGCGGCGGCCGACCGCGGTGGCCGCGCGCAGCGACGGCGCCCGGTGCGGATGCACGAGGCGCTGGGCTGCGGTGCAGGGCAGGCAGAACGCGCCGGTGACCCCCGCGTCGATGCCCTCGAGGCCGCCGTCGTCCCTCCCGAAGACCAGATCGCGCCCCTCGCGGGCGAGCGCCTCGGGCAGATCGGCCTCGCCGATCGGGAGGCGGAGCGCCCAGAGGAGCGTCGCCGCGGCGATCCGGCCGGGGAGCGGGCGTCCGAGACGGGAGGCGGCCAGCTCGCCGAAGAAGTCGGCGTGGCGCTCGAGGATCCCGGTGACGGCCTCCGCGAGGCGCTCCATCTCGGGGTGCAGCGAGAGCCGGGCGAGCCGGCGATAGGCGTGCAGCGCGATGTGGGAGTCGACCGCGAGCACGAGCGCGACCGGTCCGGGCAGGAGCCGCGCGACGCGGGCGCGCAGGGCCGACGGCGCGGCGACCGGCTCCGGCGGCGCCGTCTCGACTCCGCGGATGCGCGGCGAGGCGCTCAGCACGTCTCCGAGCGCGTCGGCGATGCGGTGCCGCT
>NZ_MUKN01000089.1 GCF_001995175.1 Rathayibacter rhapontici | reverse complement strand
GACCTGGGCGGCCGTCCGCACGCCGGACAGGGTGTCCGCCCGCTCGAGGTCGTCGCGCACCGAGCGCTCGAGACCGCTCAGCTGGGCCTCGGCGCGGGCGAGCAGGGCCGTCATCGCCTCGACGCCGGCGAGCAGGGCCTCCGCGTGGTGCTCCGGGGCGTCGGCGGCGCGGTCGGCGGCCTCGCGCAGCGGTCGCACCTGCCGCTCTGAGGCGAGGCCGGCGAGGACCGAGACGTCGGCACGGGCGCGCTGCAGCCGCTCCGGGAGGGGCGGGGGAGCGGAGGTCACCCCGCGATCGTACGGCCCGCGTGTTACGGACCGTGTCGCCTCCGCTCGACCGTGCTCGACGAGGTGCGCAGGATGGACGGCATGACCCGCTCGCTCGCCATCGTGGAGGTCGCCCGGACGCGGCCCGGACGCGACGAGTACCACGCGTACGTCCAGATCCTGAACGGCCGCCTCCTGACCCTCGCCCGCGAGCTGGGCTGGGACGCGCAGCGCTACGCCGCCGAGGACCTCGGCGCCGCCCGGCTGCTCGCCGAGACCGACGGCGCCGACGCGATCGTGCTGGCCGGTGGCGAGGACATCGCGCCCGAGCGCTACGGAGCCGCCCGCGGCTACCCCGGCGAGGGCCCGCACGCCGAGCGCGCCGACGACGCGCAGATCGCCCTCGTGCACCGCGCCCTCGCCCGCCGCACGCCGCTCCTGGGCATCTGCCGCGGCCTGCAGGTCGTCAACGTCGCCCTCGGCGGAACGCTCGTCCCCGACCTGGGCCCCGGCGCCGCGCACGTGAACGCCGCGGCCCCCGCGCACGAGCGGATGCACAGCCACCCCGTGGAGCTCGCCGCCGCCTCGACGCTGGCCGGGCTCTTCGGCGCAGAGGTCCTGGCTGTGCAGAGCGCGCACCACCAGGCCGTCGACCGGCTCGCGCCCGGACTCGAGATCGTGGCGCGCGCCGACGACGGGGTCGTCGAGGCGATCGAGCACCGCAGCGCCCCGATCGTCGCCGTGCAGTGGCACCCCGAGGATCCTCAGGCCCCCGCGGGACAGCTCGCGGTGCTGCTCGAGGGCCTCGCGCTCGCGACCGCTCAGGGCGCGTTCGCGGCTCCGGCGCTCGCCGCCTGAGCGGCGCGGCGCCTCAGCGGGCCAGCCGCGCCATCCAGGCCTCGATCTCGTCGGCCGAGCGCGGGATCCCGGCCGACAGGTTCTCGACTCCGTCCTCGGTGACCAGCACGTCGTCCTCGATCCGCACGCCGATGCCGCGCAGCTCCGCGGGCACCGTGAGGTCGTCGGGCTGGAAGTAGAGGCCGGGCTCGATCGTGAACACCATGCCGGCCTCGATCACTCCGTCGAGGTACATCTTGCGCCGGGCCTTCGCGCAGTCGTGCACGTCGAGGCCGAGGTGGTGGCTCGTGCCGTGCACCATGTAGCGGCGGTGCTGCTGGTTGTCGGCCTCGAGCGCCTCCTCGGCGCTGACGGGGAGGAGCCCCCACTCCGCGGTGCGGCGGGCGATCACGGCCATGGCGGCCGCGTGCACCTCGCGGAAGCGGATGCCGGGGCGGACGATCGAGAACGCGGCGTCGGCCGCCTCCCGCACCGTCTCGTGGACCCGGCGCTGCGCCTCGGTGTAGACGCCGTCGACCGGGAACGTGCGGGTGATGTCGGCGGTGTAGTAGCTCTCCTGCTCGCGCCCGCGTCCAGCAGGACGAGCTCGCCGGGGCGCACGGGCCCGTCGTTGCGCGTCCAGTGCAGGATGCAGGCGTGCGGACCGGCGGCGGCGATCGTGTCGTAGCCGACCGCGTTGCCGTCGGCGCGCGCGCGGCCGTTGAACACGCCCTCGATCAGGCGCTCGCCGCGCTCGTGGGCGACGATGCGCGGCAGATCGGCGAGCACGTCCTCGAAGCCTCGGGCGGTCGCGTCGACGGCGGCGCGCAGCTCGGCGATCTCGTAGGAGTCCTTCACGAGGCGCAGCTCGCTGAGGTCGCGCTCGAGGGCGGCGTCGGAGTCGTCCGAGGTGCGGTGCGCGAGCCGCTCGGCGACCAGCGGGTCGGCCTCGCGCAGAAGGGCGACGGGCACGTCGTCCTGCGCGTCCAGGACCGCGTCCAGCTCGTCGATGCCGCGGGCCTCGAGTCCGAGGTCGGCCGAGACCTGGGCGAGGGAGGGCCGCGGGCCGATCCAGAACTCGCCGATCTCGGGGTTCGCGTAGAACTCGTCGGAGTCGCGGCCGGCGCGCTCGCGGAAGTACAGCACCGCGGTGTGGCCCGCCTCGGCGGGCTCGAGCACCAGGACGGCGCCCGGCTCGGAGTCGGCGCCCCAGCCGGTCAGCCACGTGAACGCGGAGTGCGCGCGGAACGGGTAGTCGGTGTCGTTCGCCCGCTGCTTGAGCCGGCCCGCGGGGATCACGACGCGCTCGCCGGTGCGCAGCGCCGAGAGGCGCTCGCGCCGGGCGGCGGCGAAGGAGGCCTGCTCGCGCGCGGCGGGCAGCGGCTCGTCCCGCTCGGCCCAGCCGGAGGCGATGAAGTCGCGGAAGCGGTCGGAGGCGGGGGTCGTCGAGCGGTTCGCGGTCGCGCGCGGGGTGGGCGCGGCGGCGGGGTCGGGCGTCGGGGTGGTCTGCTCGTCCGTGTTCGTCATGCCCCCATTCTCCTCCTCGTCCGGGGGAGGGGTCAGGACGTCTCCTTGACCAGACCGCGCACCGAGAGCTGGGCGAGGACCGGCCGGTGGTCGCTCCCCGCGTCGTCCTGGTCGTCGACGACGACGTAGCCCGAGACCTCCCAGCGCCCGGAGAAGAGGACGTGGTCGATCGGAGCACCGAGCCGCGGCGGGAGCGAGGCGGGCCAGGTCCCGAGAGCGGCGCCGCCGGCGAGCGAGCCGGCGTCGGTGCAGCCGCCGAGATCGGCCGTGCCGGGCAGGCCGGACCAGTGGTCGAGGGTCGAGTTGAGGTCGCCGACCACGACCACGTCCTCCTCGGTGCTGCAGAGCGCGGCGAGACGGGAGAGATCGCTGCGCCAGTCGGCCATCAGTGCGGGGATCGGGGGAGCGGCGTGCACGGCGGCGATCACCGGGCGCTCGGGGGTGTCCGGCCGGACCACGAGCGAGGCGAGGGTGCCGGTGGGGGTGCTCTCGGGATCGACGGAGTAGGCGCCCAGCGACGGCGCGAGCAGCAGCGCCGTGCCGGCCGTGCTCCCGATCCCCGCCGCGTAGTGCAGGGTCATCGGGCGTCCGGCGGCTCCGAGAGCCGCGGCGATCTCCTGCGCGGGACCCTCCGACACCTCCACGAGGCTCAGGGCGTCGACCTCGCTGCCGGTGGCCAGTGCGACCACGGTGTCGACCGGCACCGAGTCGAGGGTGTTCCAGGTCAGGACCCGCAGGTCCGCGAGGCGGTGGGCGCGGGGCGGCGAGGAGTCGTCGCCCCGGACGGCCTGGAGACCGCCCAGGACCACGGCGAACGCGACCCCGAGCCCCGCGAGCACGAGCGCGAGCCGGCGCACCGGGCGCACGAGCACCGCCACGACGACGAGGACGACGGCCACCGCCACGGCGCCGAGCGCCGTGCCGAGCCGGAACGAGACGAGCTGGGCGAAGGGCGCCTCGCGCGCCAGGCCGAAGAACCCCGGCGCGGTCGCCACGAGCAGGACGATCGCCACCGCCGCGGCCACCGCGGTCTTCACCAGTCTCGTCCCCATCCCGGTCAGGGTAGGGCATCCTCCCGGCCTGGGCCGCAGGACGCGCGTCTACGATGGGGGGCATGCATGTCGCGGGAGGCGGGTTCGACCTCCACACCCACTCCCTCGTCTCCGACGGCACCGAGCCGCCCGAGGTGCTCGTGCGAGCGGCGGCCGAGGCGGGCCTGGCCGGAGTGGCTCTCACCGACCACGACTCGACCGGCGGCTGGTCCGCCGCGATCGACGCGGCCCGCGATTGCGGCATCGAGCTGGTCCCCGGCATGGAGCTCTCCTCGCGCGTGGGCTGGGCGAGCGTGCACGTGCTCGCGTACCTCGTCGATCCGGAGGATCCGGGGCTCCTCGCCGAGACCGCGCGGATCCGGTCGGAGCGCAGGCACCGCGCCGAGGCGATCGTGACCGCGATCTCGGCCGACTACGACCTCACCTGGGACGACGTCCTCGCGCAGACCCGCCCCGGATCCACGATCGGACGCCCGCACATCGCCGACGCCCTCGTCGCCCGCGGCCTCGCCACCGACCGCTCGGCGGCCTTCGCGGGGATCCTCGACTGGCGCGGCGGCTACTACCGGCCGCACTACGCCCCGGACCCGGTCGATGCGGTCCGCCTCGTCCGCGCCGCGGGCGGCGTGCCGGTGATCGCGCACCCGGCGACCAGCACGCGCGGCATCGTCGTCGAGTCGATGCTGCCCGACCTCGTCGACGCGGGGCTGTTCGGCCTCGAGGTCGAGCACCGCGAGAACACGCCGGGCGGCAGGACGCGGCTGCGCGAGCTGGCCGAGCGCTACGGACTGGTCACGACCGGCTCGAGCGACTACCACGGCACGGGCAAGCCGAACCGGCTCGGCGAGAACACGACTCCGTGGGCGACGGTCGACGCGATCCGCGCCTCCGCTCGGGACTGACGCCGACGCTCACCCCGGGGTGAACGCACGAGCCCCCTCGCGCGATCGCTCGCGGAGGGGGCCGGTGAGGTGCTGCGTCAGACCTGCGCGTCGGGGCGCGGGCTGCGGCGGCGCTGGCGGGTCCGGCGACGCGGCTCGCTGTTGCCGTCGTGGTGCTCCTTGCTCTCGCTCGACGGCGCCGGGCCGGTCTGGGGCGCGGCGGCCTCGGACTGCTCGCCTCCGCCACGGGTGCGGCGACGGGGCTCGCGGCCCTCGCGGGGCTCGCGCTGACGGGTGCTGCGCTCGGGCTGCGCGTCGGCCTTCGCCTCGGCGGGGATCGGGGTCGGCTTCAGCCGGCCCTTCGTGCCCACGGGGATGTCGAGGTCGGTGTAGAGGTGCGGCGACGAGGAGTAGGTCTCGACCGGGTCGGGCTGGCCGAACTCGAGCGCGCGGTTGATGAGGGCCCACTTGTGCAGGTCCTCCCAGTCGACGAACGTGACGGCGATGCCGGTCTTGCCCGCGCGGCCGGTGCGGCCGACGCGGTGCAGGTAGGTCTGGTCGTCGTCCGGGATCGTGTGGTTGATCACGTGGGTGACGTCGTTCACGTCGATGCCGCGGGCGGCGACGTCGGTGGCGATCAGGATGTCCTTCTTGCCGGCCTTGAACGCCGCCATCGCCCGCTCGCGCTGCTCCTGGTTGAGGTCGCCGTGCACGGCGCGGCGTTGAAGCCGCGGTCGTTCAGCTCCTCGACGATGCGGGCCGCGGCGCGCTTGGTGCGGGTGAAGATGACGGTCTTGCCGCGCCCCTCCGACTGCAGGATGCGCGCGATGACCTCGTCCTTGTCGAGCGAGTGCGCCCGGTAGACGATGTGCTTGATGTTCGCCTGCGTGATGCCCTCGTCGGGGTCGGTCGCGCGGATGTGGATCGGCTTGTTCATGAAGCGGCGCGCGAGCGCGACGATCGCGCCGGGCATCGTCGCCGAGAACAGCATGGTGTGGCGCGTCTGCGGGGTCTGGGCGAACAGCTTCTCGATGTCCGAGAGGAAGCCGAGGTCGAGCATCTTGTCGGCCTCGTCGAGCACCATCACCTGGACGTTCGCGAGCGACAGCAGGCGCTGACCGGCGAGGTCGAGCAGCCGGCCCGGGGTTCCGACGACGATCTGCGCGCCGGCCTTGAGCTGCTCGATCTGACCCTCGTACGCCTTGCCGCCGTAGATCGAGACGATCTTGGTGGGGCGGTTCGAGGCGGCGAGCTCGATGTCCTCGGTCACCTGGACGGCGAGCTCGCGCGTCGGGACCACGATGAGCGCCTTGACGCCCGGCTCCGGGTCGGTGCCCAGCGCCTGGATGAGGGGGAGGCCGAAGCCGAAGGTCTTGCCGGTGCCGGTCTTGGCCTGGCCGATGATGTCCTGCTTCTGCAGGGCCAGGGGGATCGTCTGCTCCTGGATGGGGAACGGCTCGAGGATGCCCTTGGAGGCGAGTGCGGCGACGATGTCGTCGTCGATGTTGAGATCGGAGAAAGTCACGGGAGTGAAGCGCCTGTCGTGTCGAACGGTCTACGCCCCTGTACGACTCCGGGCGCAGGGTCACCGATCCAGCGCCGGTGACATCCCGGCGAGTCTACCGCCACGCTCGTTCCGCGGCCCCGAAGGCGGCGGCGGGGCGCACCGCCCGCGCTCTAAGCTGGGCGAATGGCAGCCTGGTTCCGACGCCGACGTCCCTCCGGAGAGGCCCCTCGTCTGACGCCGCGGGGCGAGTCCGCCAAGCGCGACCGCGTCGACCTGGCGGACCTGACCCCGGAGGTGCTGCCCTACCTCGGGCAGGTCGCCTACCTGCAGCTCGCGATCTTCGAGGCGCTCGCCCGGGCGGTCGCCGACACCGACGACCTCGCCGACAAGGAGGCGATCTCGGCCGCGGCCGGCACGGCTCTCTCGAAGCACCACGCCGTGGTCGCCGAGCTGCGCCGGCGCGAGGTGGAGCCGGGCGAGGCGATGGCGCCATTCCGCCCGGCGATCGACACCTTCGAGCGGCTGACCCGCGGAGCGGACCTGCACGAGACGCTCCTCTCGGCGTACATCACGGCCGGGCTGCTCGACGACTTCTTCATCCGGCTGACCGGCGGACTGCCCAGCGACGTGGGCCCGCGGATCGCGCAGACCCTGGGCGCGGACACCGGCATCGACGGGCTGATCACCATCCTGCGCCGCGAGATCGCCGCCGACGAGCGCCTCGGCTCCCGCCTGGCGGTCTGGGGCCGCCGCCTGGTGGGCGACACGCTGCTCGTCGCGCGGTCGGCGCTGATGGGGTCCGGCAACCACGACTCGGACGAGTCGCGCATCGAGCCGGTGTTCACCGAGCTGATCGCCTCGCACACCCGGCGGATGGACGCGCTCGGGCTGACCGCCTGAGCCGCCGGTCTCACTCCGCCGAGAAGCCGGGGACGTCGGCGAGCGTCGCGATCGTCCGCCGCCGGCCCCACTCGACGTGGGCGTGAGCCACGGAGGACGCCAGGCCCGCGTCCCCCGCGGCGACCACCTCCGCGAGCCGCACGTGCTCGTCGTGGCGCACGCCCGGCTCCGCCTGGATGTTCGCGATGTTGAGGCGGTTGCTCCGCTCGTCCAGCGGGCCCATGGTCGAGATCAGCAGGCGGTTGCCGGCGATCGCCTCGATCGCGCCGTGGATGCGGCCGCTCTCGGAGTGGAAGCGCGCGAGATCGCCCTCGGCGAGAGCCGTGCTCGCGTCGGTCACGACGCGACGAGCGCCGAGGCGTCGGCGCCGCGCGACACCGCCTCGGCGGCCTTGCGCGCCACGAGCGGCTCGAGGGCCGAGCGGATGTCGTAGAGCTCGTCGACGTCGCGTCGGGTCACGATCGTCACCACGGCGGTGCTCCGGGGGCGCACGGTGACGAGGCCGGCCAGCTCGAGCCAGGGGAGGGCCTCGCGGATCGGGACGCGCGAGACGGCGAGCTCGGCGGCGAGATCGCGCTCCCGGATCGGCTCGCCGGCGGGGAGCCTGCCGTCGAGGATCCTGCGGCGCAACTCCTCGTAGACGGTCTGCGACATCGTCTTCGCCGGGCTCTTCTCGACCATCGCGTCTCCTCGGGTCTACCTGTGCGGGTGGGGCCAGGGTAGCGGGCGCCGTGATCGCCAGCCGTAACAGCGATTTCACGCGGGCGAAACATGCGGGCGGGAGCACGACCGTAGCGTTGCCGTCGTGCTTCGGTATACCGAGCGCCTCCCTGACTCCGTTCGAAAGGATCCGCCCATGAGCACCGTCACGAACCCTCCGCCCTCGACGACGATGGGGGACCGCATCGAAGCCGCCTACTCGCGCATCGGAGTCACGAGCGCTCACGTGGGCATCGTCGCGATGATCCTGTTCGGCGTGTTCTTCGACGCGATCGAGCAGAACACGGTCGGAGTCGCCGGGCCGGTGCTGGCGGCCGACTGGGGTCTGGCCGGTGCGCAGCTCGGCCTGCTCAACACCGCGACCTTCACCGCCGTCGCTCTCGGCCGGGTCCTCGCGGGTGTCGTGATGGACAGGGTCGGCCGGCGCACGCTCCTGGGCGCGAACCTGATGATCTTCGCGGTCGGCAGCCTTCTCTGCGCCCTCGCGCCGAGCTACGAGATCCTCGTCGCGGCGCGCTTCCTGGTCGGCCTGGGGCTCGGCGGCGAGATCGCGACCGCCGTGATCATGCTCGCCGAGTTCTTCTCGGCCAAGCACCGCGGCACGGCGGTCGGCCTCATCAACGTCGCGGCGGCCGGGCTGGGCAACATGCTGGCGCCGCTGTTCGGCGTCATCGTCTTCACGGTGTTCACGGGCGACGACCGCTGGCGCTGGCTCTTCGGCCTCCTGGTGATCCCCGCCCTCGCCGTGGTGGTCTACCGCCGAGCACTGCCCGAGACGCCGCGCTACCTCGCGGCCCGCGGACGCGTCGCGGAGGCGAACACCGTCGTCAACCGTCTCGCCCAGGGGCGGCTGCACCGGCCGCTGACCGAGGAGGTCGACTACCTCGCGCGGCCGAGACCGCGCCGATCGCCGCCGCGGCGACTCCGCGCTGGACCGAGCTCTTCGGCCGGCGCCACCGCCGCACGACGATCGCCCTCGGGGTCGCGGTGTGCATGTCGTACGCCGCGCAGATCTCGATGCTCACCCTCATCCCGCTGATCCTCACGTCCCGCGGCTTCGACATCACGAGTGCCCTCTGGTATACCCTCGTCATGCAATCGGGCTCTCTGGTCGGGGCGCTCGTCGCGGCCCTCGCCGCCCGCCGCCTGCCCCGCAAGCTCACGCTCACGGTCGCCGCGATCCTCGGAGTCGGAGCGGGCCTGGGCTTCGGGTTCCTCGGCACGACCGTCGCGCTCGTGCTGATGTTCGGCTTCCTCTTCAACTTCTCGGTGATCGTGCTCAACACCACCATCTGGCTGTTCGCCCCGGAGCAGTACCCGACCCGGATCCGCGGGCTCGGCACCTCCGTCATCCTCGCGCTCGGGTCGCTCTCGGGAGGCCTGTTCCCCCTCCTGGCGGGCGCGGTGCTGGACGCCTCCGGCGTCGGCGGCATGTTCGCCCTGCTCGCGGGCCTCTTCGCGATCTGCGCGATCGCGGTGCAGTTCCCCCGCGAGACGGTCGGCCGCCCGATGGCGGAGGACTGAGCGCCGTGCGCACCTTCGTCGTCCTGAACCCCAACACCTCCGCTGCCACCACCGGACTGCTCGTCGGCATCGCCCGGGACGCGGTGCGCGGCCGGGACGTGCGGATCGTGGGGGAGACGGCGGCGAGGGGCCCGCGGATCATCACCGACCCGGCCGCGCTCGCGGC
>NZ_MUKN01000088.1 GCF_001995175.1 Rathayibacter rhapontici | reverse complement strand
CGGGGCGACCGTCGGCATCGCGGTGGGTGCCGCAGTGGGCTCCGCCGTCGGTGCGACGGTCGGCTCGCCCGTCGGCACCGGCGTCGGCTCCGGCGAGACCGCCGTGCCGAAGACCGACTCCGCCGAGCCGAGCGACGCCAGCACGGTCTCGCCGTTCGCGTCGTCGACCGCGTCGTTGTCCGTGACCACGAAGACCTCGCCGGAGCCCGTGATGCCGAGCCCCTCGAGCTTCTCCTGGGTCCAGCCGTCGCCCGCCTCGAGTGCCGGCAGCACGTCGGCGGCGAGCGTCTTCTCGAGCATCGGGAGCTCCTCGCCGACCGCGGCGCCCGGGCCCGTGGGGAGCGGGACCGTGGAGACGGCCTTGAGCGACGCATCCGGACCGTTGCGCTTGTCGCGCTCGATCACGGCGAGCGTGCCCGCCGGGGTCAGCGTGATCTCGGAGAGGCCGTTCCAGTCGCCCTCAGCTCCGGAGGGAGCCTCGAGCGGGTAGCCGAAGAAGCTCCAGGTGCCGGCGGCGACGTCGTAGCGGCCGAGGCGCACCACTCCTGCCGCGTCGATCGAGGCCTCGCGCTGCAGCGCGGTCCAGACGATCTCGCCCTCGGCGCCCGTCTCGATCGTGACGCCCTCGAAGCCCTGCGAGCCGAGCGCGTCGGCGACCTCGGCGGGGAGCGCGATGCGCTCGAGCACCGCGGCGGAGTCGTCGAGGCGCAGCAGGGCGTTCTCGGGTCCGGTCGCGCCCTCGGTCACGGCCCAGAAGCCGCCGTCGGCGCGCGCCGCGATGCCCTCGAGGTCGAGTGCGGCCGGCTCACCGCCTTCGGTGACGGTCGTCGTCGCGTCCAGCACCGCGGGGGTGACGGAGGTGTCGATCGAGTGGATCGTGCTCGGGGCGTAGGCGCTGTCGCTCACCGCGTAGAGGCGGTCGGCGTCGGCCGGATCGGTCGAGAGGCCAGAGAGGGCGCCCCAGGGCAGCGGCGATCCGTCGACGTCGGCCGAGACGAGCGTCGGGAACGCGGGGGCGGAGGCGCCGAGCGCGTAGAGCTGCACCGTGGCGCGCAGAGCGGCTTCGGCGTCGTCGGTCTCGCTCGAGACGACGAGCAGGTCGCGCTCGGGCAGGGCGAGCAGCCCCTCCGGACCGGGCGTGGACGGCAGCGCCTGCACGAGGCGCGGCGCGGTGGGGTCCGAGACGTCGTAGACCGCGACGAAGTTGGCGCGCTCAGCGCCGACGAAGACGTAGGGCACGCCGTCGAAGGTCGCCGAGAGCAGGCCCTCGGGCTCGGAGCCCTTCGCGTCGGAGCGCTTGTCGGGGTAGAGGCCGAGGCTCACGGCGAGGTGGTCGAAGGTGTTCCCCGCGTCCCACTGCACCGCTCCGGTGGCCGCGTCGAGGATCGACCAGCCGCGCGTGCCGCCCTTCCAGTCGCCCTCGTTCGCGATCGCGACGTGCGCGTCGCCGACCCAGCCGATGGCGTCCGGCTCGCGCGGGACGTCGGTGATCGAGCCGGTGAGCGAGATCGTGTCGTCGTCGAGCGTGTCGATGCCGTCGACCGAGACGGTGCCAGCGGAGTACGAGGTGAGGACCTCGCGCGAGGCCAGGTCGACGATCGCGACGGCGTTGTTCTCCTGCAGAGTCACGGCGACGGCCGTGTCGGAGGGGTTGATCGAGACGTACTCGGGCTCGGGGTCCTCGGGGGTGTCGAGGCCCGCGAGTCCGGTGAGCGAGACGTGCTCGGCGACCCAGGTGGAGGGGTCTCCGGCCAGGTCCATGACCACGAGCTCGCCTTCGGGCGCCTGCGGCAGGTCGCCCTCCTCGGCGCCCTCGGGGGTGAACTCCTCGTCGCGCTGGTTCTCGATCGCGATGACCGCGGTGTCGCCGGCGGTGGTGACGTCGATGGAGTCGGGCTGTCCGCCGAGCTCGATCGTCGCGACGGGCGCGAGGTCGGCGGCGTGCAGCACGCTCACGTGGCCGGACGGGTTCGCGAAGTCGCCGTCGCTCGTGTCCACGACCGCGAGGACGTACTCGCCGGTCGCGTACACCGAGGTCGGCTCGCCGCCGACACCGACGCCGCCGAGCGGCTCCGGCGACTCGGGGTCGCTGATGTCGAGGACGTCGATGCGCTGGCCCGCAGAGTCGGTCGAGTAGACGAGGCGGCCGTCGGGCGACGCGCTCGAGATCTCGGCGACGGCGGAGTCGACGGCCGGGTCGGCCGCGTTGAGGTACGCGGGCACGGTGGCGATGCGCGTGAAGAAGGAGTCGCCGCTCGCTGCGGCGGGCAGGGCGGCTCCGAGCGTGCAGCTCGCGAGGGTGAGGACGATCGCGGCGCCGGCGGCGCGACGGGGGGCATGAGGACGGGGCACGGGTCTCCTGAGCGGGTTCGAAGGGAACCCGTCCACGCTGGTCGGCCCGGGTGAACGCGCGGTCGCCGCGACGTGAACGCGCGGTGCCTGCGCGGGGGAGGGTGGGGTCTCGATGCGCCGCTGCGCGGCTACTCGACCAGCGGAACTCAGGCTGGGCGCGGGGATCCGGGCGAGCGTGGGCGGATCAGTCGGTTGAGCCTTACTCGTGAGGCGAGGGCGCGCTCCTCTCCTGCTGATCGAGTAGCCCGCGGAGCGGGCGTATCGAGATCCCCGTGATCCAGAAGGGCGGGTCTCGATACGCCGCTGCGCGGCTACTCGACCAGCGGGGGTGCCGCCAGACCCGCGGCCGCCGTCCCCCAGGCCGCCAGCGCCTCCCGCACGCGCTCGTCGCTCGCCAGCCCCAGAGCCTCCGCGTACGCGCCCTCGAGCACGTCGTCGATCCGCACCCGAGAGCCCGTCTCGGAGGAGCGCACCGCCGCCTCCACCATGGCCAGGCTCCGCACGTTCGCGTGCACCTCGCCCGACGGCGTGCGCCCGCTGCGCAGCGCGGAGACGAACTCGGCGAGCGAGCCGCGGATCTCCTCCGGCACCGGCTCGAGCACTCCGGTCCGCACCTCCGACGACTCGCGCGCCTGCACCTCCGGCGCCCCGTCCCCGTCCCAGCGGGCCGTGCCGCCCGCGCCGTTCACGCGCCAGCTGCCGTTCCAGGACGTCTCGAACCCGTCGGCGCACCAGCTGCCCGTGTAGGTGAAGCGCACCCCTCCGGCGAACTCGAACACCGCGGTCGCCGCCGCGCCGTCGGCGTACCAGCTCCACTCCGGGTTGTACTCCTCGCAGTACACCGACACCGGGTCGCGGTCGAGCACGTACCGCGCCGCGTCGAACGCGTGGATCGCCATGTCGACGAGCAGCACGTGCGGCATCTCCTCGCGGAACCCGCCGAAGTGCGGTGCCTTCGCGAACTCGACGGAGGCGCTGCCGAGGGTCCCGAGCCCGGCGACCTGCTCGCGGAACGCGGCGATCGCGGCGTAGTAGCGGCGCGACTGGCTGGTCATCAGCAGCAGTCCGGAGGCCTCGGCCGTCGCGGCGAGCACCAGCGCCTCGGCGACCGTCGGCGCGATCGGCTTCTCGCAGAGCACCGGCAGCCCGGCGAACAGCGCCTCGGTGCTCACCGGCAGGTGCGCGCGCGGCACGGTCACGTTGACCACGGCCTCGGCGCCCGAGCGCGCGGCGACCTCGGCGACGGAGGTGCCGATCGCGACCGGCGCGACCCCCTCCTCCGCCGCGGCCCGCTCGGCCAGATCGGTGTCGAGGTCGACGAGGCCGACCAGCTCGACGTCGGCCGAGTCGCGCAGTGCGTGCAGCCAGGCGCGCCCCATCGCTCCCGCGCCGACTTGGACGATGCGCACGGGAGCGCTCATCGGACGAGCGCGCCCTCGTAGTCGTGACCGTTGTGGAAGTCCTCGGTCTCGTACCGCTGCAGCACCGGCAGGGTGCGCTCGGGGCGGAGGGTGCGCGCCCACTCCACTCCGTTCGCGATCACACGCCGCACGTCGGGGTGGTGGTAGACGGGGTAGTCCTGGTCGCCGGGCGAGAAGAAGAACACCTTGCCGTGCCCCCGCTTCCAGGTCATCCCCGAGCGGAACACCTCGCCGCCCGAGAACGTCGAGAGGAAGATCAGCTCGTCGGGCGCGGGCACGTCGAAGAACTCCCCGTACATCTCCTGCTGCGGGATCACGAACGGGTGGGGCACTCCCTGGGCGATCGGATGCGTGGGGTCGACGGTCCAGACCAGCTCGCGGTCCTGCTCCGATCGCCAGCGCAGGGTGCAGGTGGTGCCCATGAGCTTCCCGAAGATCTTCGACCAGTGGCCGGAGTGGAGCACCACCAGTCCCATGCCCGAGAGCACGTGGCGGTGCACGCGCTCGACGACCTCGTCGGCGACCTCGCCGTGCGCGGCGTGCCCCCACCAGACGAGCACGTCGGTGGCCGCGAGGACGTCCTCGGTGAGTCCGTGCTCGGGCTCGTCGAGGGTCGTGGTCGAGACCTGCGCGCGGTCGCCGAGGTTCTCGGAGACGCCCGCGGCGATCGTCGTGTGCATGCCGTCCGGGTAGATCGCGCGCACCTCCTCCTCGATCTGCTCGTGGCGGTTCTCGCCCCAGACGAGGACGCGGACGGGGGAGGAGGGAGTGATCACGGGCGGGTCCTTCGCTGGTCGGCACTGACGGGTCGCGGAAGGGGGTTAACCGCTTTACCGCTTCGTCCAGGATGATGGACGTCACCGCCGATCGTCAACCGCGAGGGGCGTCGATCGGAGGAGCACCATGGCGACCATGCGCGACGTGGCCGACCGCGCCGGCGTCTCGATCGCGACGGTCTCGTTCGTGGTCAACGACTCCAAGCCGGTGAGCGCGGCGACCCGGCAGCGCGTCGTCGACGCGATGGCCGAGCTCGACTACCGCCCCCACGCCCTCGCCCGGGCCCTCGCCCGCCGCCGCTCGATGATCCTCGCGGTCGTGTTCCCGCTGGTGCGCCCGCGCCTGCTCAACACGGCCACGCTCTTCTTCGCGGGAGCGGCCGAGGCGGCGGCCGAGCGCGGCTACTCGATCGTGCTCTGGCCCTCGCTCGACTCCTCCGAGCGCCTCGCCGGCCTCCGCGCCGACGGTCTCGTCGACGGCGTCGTGCTGATGGAGGTGGCCCTCGACGACGACCGGGTCGACGTGCTGCGCGACTCCGGAACGCCCTTCGCGCTCATCGGGCGAACGCGCGACCCCTCCGCTCTCGACTGGGTCGACATCGACATCGAGGGCATGGTCGAGGAATCGCTCGCGCGCCTGTCGTCGCTCGGTCACGAGCGCATCGCCCTGGTGCTCGGCGGTCCAGAGCGCGTCGAGGGCTTCGGAGCGAACGCTCGCGCCCGCGAGACGTTCCGCCGCGTGTCGGGGGAGCGGGGTCTCTCCGGAGTGCTGCTCGAGGCCGAGGAGTCGGCTCGCGGCGGACGCGCGCTCGCCGCGGAGCTCGGCGACGCGACGGCGGTGCTCGTGTTCGACGGAGGGATCGCCCTCGGCCTCGCGCACGAGCTGCGGCACCGCGGAGTGAGCGTGCCGGAGGACGTGTCGATCGTGCTGCTCGCCTCGACCCCCGACGTCGCCGACTTCGGCGATCCCGAGCTCGACGTGCTCGTCTCACCCGCGCACGAACTCGGGCGGAGGGGAGTGGAGGCGCTGCTCGCACGGCTCGAGGACCCGGCGGCACCGCTCGTGCAGGAGCGCATCGGCGGGGAGTGGCGGACCGGCGGATCGGTCGCGCCGGCTCGACGCCCGGGCGGGGCGGACCGGTCGGCGATCGACCGCGGGTAGGTCTCGCGCGCTGTCCGGTGTCGGTCTCGGCTCGCGGAATCGCATTCGGCTCGCAGGATCCACCGGTCCGGACGAGCCGAACCGGTTCTCGCGAGCCGGAGGTACTGCCGAGGGCCCGTCAGGAGGCCGTCACGGCACGATCGAGTCGATGTACCCGCCGTCGACCCGCACCGCCGCGCCCGTGGTCGCCGAGGCGAGCGGCGACGCGAGGTAGACGACCATGTTGGCGATCTCCTCCGGCTCGATCAGCCGCTGCAGAAGCGAGTTCGGCCGGTGCAGCCGCATGAACTCGCGCTGCGCCTCGTCCCAGGGGAGCGACGCGTCGACCAGCTCGTGCACGAAGTCCTCGACCCCGCCCGTGTGCGTCGGGCCCGCGAGCACGCTGTTCACCGTGACTCCGGTGCCTGCCGCGGCCTTCGCGAAGCCCCGCGAGACTCCGAGCAGCGCCGTCTTCGACACCCCGTAGTGGATCATCTCGGCCGGCGTCGCGACGGCGGAGTCGCTGCCGATGTACTGCACGCGCCCCCAGCCCCGCTCGATCATGCCGGGCAGGTAGGCGCGGGTCAGGCGCACGCCGGTCAGAACGTTGACCTCGAAGTAGCGGCGCCACTCGTCGTCGCTGATCGTGAGCGGATCGGCGCTGCCGAAGATCCCGAGGTTGTTGACGAGGACGTCGACGGTCGGGACGGCCTCGAGCAGGGCGGCGCTGCCCTCGTCGGTCGCGAGGTCGGCGGCGACTCCGCGGACGGACGCCTCCGGGACCTCCTGCAGCACCTCCGCGACCGCCGCGTCGATCGAGCGCTGCGAGCGGGCGTTGACGACGACCTCCGCCCCGGCTCGTGCGAGCCCGACGGCGATCGCGAGCCCGATGCCCTGCCCGGATCCCGTGACCAGTGCCGTCTTCCCGGTGAGATCGATCGCGATCATGCTGCTCCGTTCTGCGGCGCGCGCTGTGCGGGCCGTGCACTCGATGGTGCCGGGCGCGCGGGGCGGAGGGAAGGCCTCACCCTTGCGCCCTTCCGCGCCCCGCGCGTACCGTACCGACGTACCTCGTCGCGAGCCGCGACGTCGGTGCGGCCACCTCACCGGCCGACCGGACGGCTCGCGGACACGGGGGCTCCCCGCACGGAAGACGGTCCTTTGCGCATCAGCACCGGTACTGCGTCCACGACGCAGACGCTGACCTCGCACTGACGACCCCCGTGCCCGCCCGCTGAGGGCGCGGCTCCCGCACGCCGGGAGCCCGGTGGTCGTCGCGCGCCGACACACCACCACTGGGAGCACCGTGCCCTCCATCACCACACCCTCCGTCGTCCTCACCGACTGCTCGTTCGCCTGGCCCGACGGCGATGTCGTCCTCGATCGGGTCAGCACCGCGTTCGGCCGCGGCCGCACCGGGCTCGTCGGAGCCAACGGCGCCGGCAAGTCCACGCTCGTCCGGCTCGTCACCGGCGACCTCGCCCCGACGCGCGGCACGGTCTCGACGACGGGGCCGGTCGACCTGCTGCCGCAGCGGCTCCGGCGCGGACCGGACGACACCGTCGCCGATCTGCTCGGGATCCGCCGGAAGCTCGATGCCCTGCACGCGATCCTTGCGGGCGACGCCGATCCGCGGCACTTCGAAGTCCTCGACGACGACTGGGACCTCGACGCCCGGGCGGCCGCCGCGCTCGGGGAGGCAGGGCTTCCGGAAGACCTGCGCCGACCCGTCGCGACCCTCTCGGGCGGCAGGCGGTCCTCACCGCGGTAACCGGCGTGCGCCTTCGAGCCCGCCCGATCGCCGTGCTCGACGAGCCCACCAACGACCTCGACCGCCGGTCGCGCGGCCTGCTGCTCGACCTCGTCGACCGGTGGCGCGGCACGCTGATCGTGGTCAGCCACGACCGCGAGCTGCTCGAGCACGTCGACGAGATCGCCGAGCTGCGGGGCGGCGCGATCCGCACCTCCGGAGGCACCTTCTCGGACTTCGAGGAGCGTCTCGCCCTCGAGCGCGCGGCGGCCGAGCGGGATCTGCGCGACGCCGACCAGGTGCTCCGCGCCGAGAAGCGGCAGCGGATCGAGGCCGAGACGATGATCGCGCGGCGGGCGAAGGCGGGCGCCCGATCGGCGGAGTCGATGCCGAAGATCCTCGCGAACGCCCGGAAGAACCGGGCCGAGGGCACCGCCGGGCGCCTCCGCTCCGGTCACGGCGAGGCGGAGGCGCGCGCCCGCGAGCAGGTCGACGCCGCGTCGCGCGCGGTGCGGGACGACGACGCGGTCCGCATCGAGCTGCCGGATCCGGGGGTGCCGGCGGGGCGGCGGCTGGCCGAGATCACGGTGCGGGGGCGCACGACGGTGCTGCAGGGGAGCGAGCGGATCGCCGTGGTCGGCGCGAACGGCACGGGCAAGACGACGCTGCTCGAGCAGCTCGTGCGGGCGGAGGCGCGACCGCATCCGATCGCCGAGACGCACGCCACCGCGCTCACCGACCGCGTCGGCCGGCTGCCGCAGCGCCGGGAGGGGCTGCTCGACGACGACCGCACGGTGCTCGAGCACGTCGCGCGCGCGGCGCCCGCCGTGCCGGCCGGCGAGCTGCGCAACGCCCTGGCGCGGCTGCTCCTCCGGGGCGCGATCGTCGACCGGACGGCGGCGACGCTGTCGGGCGGCGAGAGGTTCCGCGCGGCCCTCGCCGGACTCGTGCTCGCGCAGCCGGCTCCGCAGCTGCTCGTGCTCGACGAGCCGACGAACGACCTCGACCTGGCGACGACCGACCACCTCGTCGACGTGCTCGCCGCCTGGCGCGGCGGGTTGGTCGTGGTCAGCCACGACGAGGCGTTCCTGGAGCGGCTGGGGCTCGATGCGCGGGTGGTGCTGGACGCGCCGGCGGGGCACGTCAGCCGCGGCGACTCCGGATGATCAGCACGGCGACGGCGGCCAGCGCGCCGAGGAGGCCGACCGCGACGAGGGCGACTCCGACGGCCGCGGTCGCCGACACCGCGAGCGTCGGGGATCCTTCGAGGCCGAGGTCCTCGAAGCGGTTGTACTCGGCGGCCGACCACACGGTCGCGCCGGCGAGGACGAGGATGCCGAGGACGAAGACGGCGGCGCCGACGAGAGCCGCGCGACCCGCCCGGGTCATCGAGGGTTCCGCGGGTCGGTCATCGCGGCACCGGGACGACGGGGCCGAGGAACCCGCCGGGCTCGTCGAGCGCCGCTTCGCGGTACTCGGCCGGCAGCGTGTGGCGCTCGGTGCCGTGCTCGGTCACGTCGAAGACCCCGTCCTCGATCGTGCCGACGAGGAAGGCGGAGTGGAGGAGGGTGCCGTCGGGCGCGCGTCGGGGAGCACGCGGTGCCGAGCCTTCGTGGCGGAGGCCGTCGCTTCCGACGACCACGAAGCCGCCGGGCGCCTCCACGAGGACGTCGGGGTCGATCCCGGTCGTCTCGATGCCGTCGACGCAGGGCTCGTCGGGGCCGTCGAACCCCGGGTCGACGTCGAACGCGCAGAACTCCATCGAGCCGTCGGGAGCGACGTGCAGATCGCCGTACGCACCCACCCGCTCGGGCTCCGGAGCAGTCGTGCACGCCGCCAGGCCGCCCAGGACTGCGAGCACGGCGACGGCGCGCAGCACCCGCCTCACGACGCCACCGCCAGCGTGCACCGGTAGCGCGGGCGGTCGGGCCAGCGCGGGTCGGCGGGGGCGGGCGCCTCCGTGAATCCGAGGCGCCGGTAGAAGCCGATCGCGTCGTCGTCGGTCTGGGCGATGATCGCGGCTCCCGGATGCGTCCGCTGCAGCTCGCGGAGGAGGGCCGACCCCCGCCCGCGCACCATCGAGGCGAGGTACTCGATCTCGAGGCCTTCCTCGACGGATCGAGCAGCGGCGAACGCGTCCAGCCGGCCGTCCTCGACGGCTCCGATCACGGTCAGCGCCGGCAGCTCCTCGTCCCGGATGCGCGCGAGCTCCTCCTCCGGCAGCTCGGCGGCCAGCCGCAGCAGCTCGAGGAACGGCGGCGACGCGAGGTCGGCGGGGGCGAGGTCGCGGATCGGCACGCCTCCGATCCTGACCGATCGGGGCTCGAGAGGGAACGCCGGGCGCTCGTCGACGGTGGTCGGCGACGCCGTCCGACCCCCGCATCCCCGGTGCCGAGTGGGCGCGAAGCGGGCGCTGGGGCGCGTGCGGGCCCCGTTCCGGGTCGAGTCGGGGGTGTCGCGCTGGGTCGAGTGGG
>NZ_MUKN01000087.1 GCF_001995175.1 Rathayibacter rhapontici | reverse complement strand
ACCCCCGCCCGCCCTCGAGAGCCCCCCGCTGATGCGCGCCTTCCGCCGCGACTCCTCCGGCGCCGCCGTCGCCCGCTTCGACCGGGAGGAGGCGGGGATCCTCCGCCACCTCGCCGGCGAGATGCTCGAGCTGCTCGATCGCAGCGTCGACGACGACCTCGCCCGCACCGATCCTGCACTCGCGCGCCTGCTCCCCGACGCCTACCGCGACGACGCCGAGGCCGCCGCCGAGTTCCGGCGATTCACCGCCCCCGATCTCGCCGGACGCAAGATGGACGACGCACGGTCCGTGACCGCCGCGCTCGACGCGGGGGACGACTCCGGGAACGGACGCGTCTTCGCGGGCCTCGGCGAGATCTCGGTGCGCCTCGAGGATCCGCAGGCGCTCTCGTGGATGCGCGCGCTCACCGACATGCGCCTGGCGCTCGCCGCCCGCCCCGGCATCCTCGACTCCGACGACGGGCTCGAGCCCGAGGACGAGAACGCGGCCGCGATCCGCAGCGTCTACGACTGGCTCGGCGCCGTCCAGGACGGCCTGGTCCGCGCCGTCGACGTCTAGCCGTTCTAGCGAATCCACAGGTGTGGACAACCCTGTGGAGAACTGTGGACAACCGTGGGGACAACTCCTCCACAGGGCCACCGGACCGCGGGAACACAGCGCAAGGGGATGTGGATACCTGTGGAAACGCGTAGCGTCCCGCCTGTGAACACTCCGAGTGGTACCCAGGCCAAGCAGGCGGCCGACGACGCGCAGGACTCGACGGCGGTGCGCACGCTCGCCCGGTTCGGCTACGCCGCGAACGGCCTGGTGCACATCCTGATCGGGGTCATCGCCCTCCAGGTCGCGCAGGGCGGCGGAGGGTCGGCCGATCAGTCCGGAGCGCTCGGCGCACTCTCCTCCTCGCCCGGTGGAACCGTCGTCCTCTGGGTCTGCACCGTCGGCCTCTTCGGCCTGGCGCTGTGGGGGATCCTCGAGGCGTTCCTCGTCGCCAAGGGCGACACCGAGCTGAAGAAGTGGGGCAGCAGGCTGAAGGAGGCGGCGAAGGCGGTCGTCTACGCCGCACTCGGCGTGACAGCGCTGCGCTTCGCGATGGGCGACGGATCGAGCTCGTCCCAGTCGTCCAAGAGCGCGAGCGCCCAGCTGCTGTCGGCACCGGGCGGAGTCGTCCTCCTCGTCCTCGTCGGCGTGGTCGTCCTCGCGGTCGGCGGCGTCTTCGTCTACCGGGGTGTCAGCAAGAAGTTCCTCGAGAACATCGCGGAACCCGGCGGCACCGCGGGCACCGTCGTCACCTGGCTCGGCATCGTCGGCTACACCGCCAAGGGCATCGTGCTCGGGGCGCTCGGCGTGCTGCTGATCGTCGCCGCGGTGAAGCACGACCCCGAGCAGGCCGGCGGGCTCGACGAGGCGCTCAAGTCGCTCACGGAGCTGCCGTTCGGCGTGTTCCTTCTCGGCTTCGTCGCGCTCGGCCTCATCGCGTACGGCGTCTACTGCTTCGCCCGGGCGCGCTGGCCGCGTCTCTGATCCGGAGTCCTACTCGGCGCCGACCCCGCGCGCAACTGCTCACGGCGTCGCCGATCCGGTGACACTCTGAACCTGTGAGTGCGGGGACCGACGACGAGGTCGCGAGCGAGGTCTACTCGGTCGGGATCGCTGCCGCGCGCCTGCTCCGCTCCGCCGCCACCGGCGACCGCGCCGCGTTCGCCCTGCTCTTCGACCGCTTCGGCGCCCTCTTCTCGGCGTCGGTCGCCGCCGTCCACTCCGACGCCGCGACGCGCGACCGCCTCTGCACCGAGGCGTTCGCCGAGGTCTGGCGCCGCTGCCCCGAGGGCGCCCGCTCCGAGACGCCGGTGCTCTGGCTGCTCGAGGTGCTCTGCGAGACCCTCGGGACCTCTCGGGCGCTCGCCCGGCGTCCGATGGGCACCGGTCTCCTCGCTCTGCCGTGCCCCGATCGGGAGCTGCTGCTGCTGGCCGTCGCCGGTCGCTACACCCAGCCCGAGATCGCGGCGCTGACCGGAGTGGGGGAGCCGGCGCTGCGACGGATCCTGCGCGACGCGCTCACCTCGCTCCGCGGCGGCGCGGGCGACGGTCGGCTGACCGCGTGAACTCCGGCGGCATCGGAGACCTTCGGGAATACCCGGCAGCGCGGTAAAGTTGAGTCAGTCGAACTCAACTTTCGATCTTCACGGAGGACACCACAGATGCAGGCCGGTCGTACGCCCCAGCAGGACGAGCAGCAGTCCGCTCTCGAGCAGTACGGCGTCGACCTCACCGCGATCGCAGCGAGCGGCAAGCTCGATCCGGTGATCGGTCGCGACGCCGAGATCCGCCGCGTCAGCCAGGTGCTGACCCGGCGCACCAAGAACAACCCCGTGCTCATCGGCGAGCCCGGCGTCGGCAAGACGGCGGTCGTCGAGGGCCTCGCCCAGCGGATCGTCGCGGGCGACGTCGCCGACAGCCTCAAGGGCAAGCGACTCGTCAGCCTCGACCTGTCCGCCCTCATCGCCGGCGCGAAGTACCGCGGCGAGTTCGAGGAGCGGCTGAAGGCGGTGCTGAAGGAGATCAACGACTCCGAGGGCCGAATCATCACGTTCATCGACGAGCTCCACACGCTCATGGGCGCCGGTGGCGGCGACGGCTCCGTCGCGGCCGCCAACATGCTCAAGCCCATGCTGGCCCGCGGCGAGCTGCGCATGATCGGCGCCACGACGCTCGACGAGTACCGCGAGTACATCGAGAAGGACGCCGCTCTCGAGCGCCGCTTCCAGCAGGTGTTCGTCGGCGAGCCGTCCGTCGAGGACACCGTCGCGATCCTCCGCGGCCTGAAGGAGCGCTACGAGGCGCACCACAAGGTGGCGATCGCCGATTCCGCCCTGGTCGCCGCCGCCTCGCTGTCGAACCGGTACATCACCGCGCGCCAGCTGCCCGACAAGGCCATCGACCTGATCGACGAGGCCGCGTCGCGGCTGCGGATGGAGATCGACTCCGCTCCCGTCGAGATCGACGAGCTGCGCCGCTCCGTCGACCGGCTGAAGCTGGAGGAGCTGGCGCTGAAGAAGGAGAAGGACGAGGCCTCCAAGGCCCGCCTCGAGAAGCTGCGCGAGGACCTCGCGCGCCGCGGCGCCCAGCTCGAGGAGCTGCAGCAGCGCTGGGAGCGCGAGCGCGCCTCCCTGAACCGCGTCGGCGACCTGAAGAACAAGCTCGACGCCCTGCGGATCGAGGCCGAGCGCGCCCAGCGCGAGGGCCGCCTCGAGCGCGCCTCGCGCCTCCTGTACGGCGACATCCCGGTGATCGAGCGCGACCTCGCGGCCGCCGAGAAGGAGGAGGAGCCCGCCGAGGGCCGCATGGTCAACGAGCAGGTCACCGCCGACGACATCGCCGCGGTGATCGCCGCGTGGACGGGCATCCCGGTCGGCCGGCTGATGCAGGGCGAGACCGAGAAGCTGCTCCACCTCGAGCGCGAGCTGCACCGCCGCCTGATCGGGCAGGAGCAGGCCGTCTCGGCCGTCGCCGACGCGGTCCGCCGCACGCGCGCCGGCATCTCGGACCCGGACCGTCCGACGGGCTCGTTCCTGTTCCTCGGCCCGACCGGCGTGGGCAAGACGGAGCTCGCGAAGGCGCTCGCCGACCACCTGTTCGACGACGAGAAGGCGCTGGTGCGCATCGACATGTCCGAGTACGGCGAGAAGTTCGCCGTCTCGCGCCTGGTCGGCGCCCCTCCCGGCTACATCGGCTACGAGCAGGGCGGCCAGCTGACGGAGGCGGTGCGCCGGCGCCCCTACTCGGTGGTGCTGCTCGACGAGATCGAGAAGGCGCACCCCGAGGTGTTCGACGTGCTGCTGCAGGTGCTCGACGACGGCCGGCTGACCGACGGGCAGGGCCGCACGGTCGACTTCCGCAACACGATCCTGATCCTCACCTCGAACCTCGGCTCGCAGTTCCTCGTCGACCCGACGCTCTCGAACGAGCAGAAGGACGAGGCGGTGCAGCAGATGGTGCGCCAGGCCTTCAAGCCCGAGTTCGTGAACCGCCTCGACGACATCGTGATCTTCCGCACGCTGGACGAGACCGAGCTGGGCGAGATCGTGTCGCTGTACGTCGACCGTCTGTCGCGTCGCCTGACGGAGCGGCGGCTCGACCTTGCCGTCACGCCCCGCGCCCGCGGCTGGCTGGCCGAGCGCGGCTACGACCCGCTGTACGGCGCGCGACCGCTGCGCCGCCTGATGCAGCACGAGATCGACGACCAGCTGGCGACCGCGCTGCTCGACGGGTCGATCCGCGACGGCGACGTGGTGCTGGTCGACGTCTCGGACGACGGCGACGGCCTCGTGGTCAGCGCCGGGCTGCCGACGGCGGCGTAGCCCGCAGTCTCCGCCGCGCTCCTCCAGAAGTTGCGGGAACGGCTCGCGCTTCCCCCAACTTCTGCGGAACCGGCGGCGGCGCGAGACGTGCGGCTCGGCGCGCTCCTCCAGAAGTTGCGGTGAAGGCTCGCGCTTCCCGCGACTTCTGCGGAACCGGTGGGCGCGGCGCGGCACAGCCCGTGCAGCGTCCTCCCCAGGGGCCACCTCCCGCCGGGTCGTCCACAGACCCGGACTGCGCGCACCATCGGCTCCCGGTCGCGCCGGTACCGTCGCCGCCATGTCCCTCCCTCCGCCGGCTCCGCGCATGGCCGACCTCGCCCCCGAGCAGCGCCCGCGCGAGCGGCTGCGCGCGCACGGTCCGGCGGCGCTGACCGACGCCGAGACCCTGGCGGTCCTGATCGGCAACGGCGTCCGCGGCGCCAACGCCACCGTCGTCGCGCAGCAGCTGCTCGCCCGGTTCGGCGGCATCGACGCGGTCGCACGGGCCGGAGTCGTCGACCTCGCCCGCCAGCGCGGCATCGGCGAGGTCGCGGCGTGCCGCATCGTCGCGTCCTTCGAGCTGCGCCGGCGGATGAACGGGGCGCACCGGGCGCCGCGCGTCACCACCGCCGCCGAGCTCGCCGCTCTCGTGGGCCCCTGCTGGGCGCGCGGCCCGACGAGACCGTGCTCGCCGTCGCGCTCGACGCCTCCGGAGCCGTGCGCGACGTCCTCGCCCTGGCCGACGGAGCCGCCTCCCACGCGGACCTCCCCGTGCCCGCGGTGCTGGCCGAGGTGCTCGCCCGCGGAGCTGCCACCGTCGCGCTCGCGCACAGCCACTCCGGCGAGGCGACCGTGCTCCCCTCCGACCGCGCCGCCACTCGCGCGCTCGCCGAGGGAGCCCGAGCGTGCGGCCTGGGTTTCCTCGCGCACGTGATCGTCGGGCGCGACGGCTGGGCGGAGGCGCCGCCGTGACGAGCGCCCTGGAGTGATCGAGGAGCCCCACGGCGCTCCCGCGGCGCCGTGCCCCTTCCGCACGCCCGTGCAAGCCCCCGCCCCGCGCCGCCTCCCGCGCGCGCCCCGGCGTACCGTGGAAACGACCCCACCCCCTCTCGAGCAGGAGATCCCTCATGCGAGCAACACTCATCCACGGCGAGCGCGACGTCCGACTCGAGGAGGTCCCCGAGCCGACCCTGTCGACCGGTCGCGACGCGATCGTGCGCGTCACTGCGGCCTGCGTGTGCGGCTCCGACCTCTGGCCCTACCGCGGCGTCACGCCGACGAAGGAGGCGCACCGCATCGGGCACGAGTTCGTCGGCGTCGTCGAGTCGGTCGGCGACGACGTGCGCGACATCTCCGTCGGCGACTTCGTGATCGCACCGTTCTACGTCTGCGACGGCACCTGCGCCAACTGCGCCAACGGCGTCTCGACGTCGTGCCTCACCGGCGGCTGGTGGGGCTCCGAGGTGGGCGACGAGGGCTTCGCCGACGGCGCCCAGGGCGAGAAGGTCCGCGTGCCGCTGGCCGACGGCACCCTCTTCCGCGTCGGCACCGATCCCGACCCGGCGCTCATCCCCAGCCTCCTGACGCTCGCCGATGTGATGGGCACCGGTCACCACGCCGCCGTCTCGGCCGGCGTGACGGCGGGCTCGACCGTGGCGGTCGTCGGCGACGGAGCGGTCGGCCTCTGCGCCGTGCTCGCCGCGAAGCGCCTGGGAGCCACCACGATCATCGCGATGTCGCGCCACGAGTCCCGTCAGGCGCTCGCCACCCGCTTCGGAGCCACGCACATCGTCGAGACGCGCGGCGACGAGGGCGTCGCCCGCGTGAAGGAGCTCACCGGCGGCATCGGCGCCGACTGCGTCCTCGAGTGCGTCGGCACCAAGGAGTCGATGCAGCAGGCGCTCGACTCGGCCCGCCCCGGCGGCATGGTCGGCTACGTCGGCGTGCCCAACGGCGGACCGGAGCTGCCCGTGCGCCAGATGTTCGGGTCGAACGTCGGCGTGAACGGCGGAGTCGCGCCCGTCCGCGGCTACATGGAGGAGCTCCTCCCCGACGTGCTCAGCGGCGCGATCGAGCCCGGCCTCGTCTTCGACCTCGAGCTCCCGCTCGACGAGATCGCGGAGGCGTACGCCGCGATGGACGAGCGCCGCGCGATCAAGACGCTGGTCCGCCCGTAATGGGGGAGAGGGGCGGCCGCCGAGGCTCGGGGAGCAGCCTCCCGCGCATGACCGCGTCAGCCCGCACCGCCGCGACGGCGTCCCTCTTCCACCCGGATCTCGCGATCGGCCGCTGGATCCCGCCCGTCTCCCTCGGCCCGCGCCTGCTCCGCCTCGCCACCCGGCGTGAGGCCGTGGGCGGGGAGGCGCCCGCCGACCTCCTCGTCGAGGACGTCGAGATCCCGGGGGCCGACGGCGCGCCCCCGATCCGCGCGCGCAGCTACCGCCCCCCCATCCTCCGCGGATCCGCGCCCGCCCTCCTGTGGGTGCACGGCGGAGGCATGGTGCTCGGCAGCCGGTTCCAGGACGAGGCGTCGAACATCGCCTTCGCCCGCACCCTCGGCATCACCGTCCTCTCGGTCGACTACCGCCTCTCGCCGGCGCACCCCGCTCCCGCCGCCCTCGAGGACGTGCTGGCCGCGTTCCACTGGCTCGTGGAGCACGCCGACGAGCGCGGCGTCGATCCCACCCGCATCGCCATCGGCGGTGCCAGCGCCGGTGCAGGCCTCGCCGCGGGGGCGACCCTGCTCGCCCACGACCGCGGAGGGGCGCAGCCCGCGTTCCAGCTGCTCGTCTACCCGATGCTCGACGACCGCACCGTGACCCGACCCGGCCCCACTCCTCCGGGCGTGCGCGTCTGGACTCCCGGCAGCAACCGCTTCGGCTGGACCTCCTACCTCGGCACCGAGCCCGGCGGCGCGGACGTCTCGCCGTACGCCGCGCCCGCGCGCCGCGACGACCTCACGGGTCTCCCACCCGCCTGGATCGGCGTCGGCACCCTCGACCTCTTCCACGACGAGGACGTCCGCTACGCCGAGCGCCTGCGCGCGGCCGGAGTGCCCTGCGAGCTCGAGATCGTGCAGGGCGCGTTCCACGGCTTCGACGCGCTGTTCCGCCGCACCGGAGTGGCGAAGCGCTTCTGGGCCGCGCAGGCCGCCGCGCTCGGGGCGGCGCTCGCTCCGTAACGAGAGCGTGCCGTGCGGGTAATCCGCCCGAAACAGCAGGGGCCTAGGTTCGTTCACGACCCGGCTTCGGCCGGGTTTCTCCTCCCGCACTTCTGCTACAACATCGCATAATCCGGACCGAACCGGACCCGGCGACCGCCCTCCGCCGTCCTCCTCCACACGACCCTCGCCCTGCGCCCACTTCCGCTACAAAGTAGCGGAAAGCGCCCGGACCCCAGGAGCCTCCATGAAGCGCACCGCCCCGTCCTCCCGACTCGCCCTGCTCGGCGGAGTCGTCGCCGTCACGGCACTCGCCCTCACCGGATGCGGCCGCTCGGCCGACGCCGGAGCCGCCGTCGACGCCACCACGGTCGACGACTCCGCCGCCACCGGCACCGTCACCCTCTGGGCCCCCGACGGCGACGCCACCCAGCTCGACGCGGTGCTCGCCGACTACACGGCCGAGAACCCGGACCTCGACCTCGAGATCACGCTGGTCCCCTCCGACGAGTACAACACCAAACTGCAGACGGCCGTCGCCGCGGGCACCGCGCCCGACATCGCGTTCCTCTACACGGAGGCGCAGACCCAGTTCCTCGCGTCCGACGCCTTCGCGCCGGTGCCCGACGGCCTCGTCGACGCCGACAGCTTCTTCGAGGGCTCCTGGGAGGCCGGCGAGCGCGACGGCACGACGTACTCCGTGCCCTGGTACGCGTACACCCGCGTGCTCATCTACCGCTCCGACTTCGCCGAGGCCGGGGGCGTGAGCGCTCCGACGACCTGGGACGAGACCATCCCGTTCTTCGAGGGCCTCGAGGCCGGCGGCGCCGAGAGCGGATTCGGCGCGACGTCGGCTGGGACACCTACAACGGGCAGACCCTCGCGACCTTCGCGCACCAGGCCGGCGCCGAGCTCCTCAGCGACGACGGCTCCCAGTGGACGCTCGACACCCCCGAGATGCTCGCCGCGGCCGAGTACAACACCTCCGTCTTCGCCGACGGCGTCTCCTCGCCCGACACCCCGCAGTTCCTCGACGCGCAGCCGTACCTCGTGTCGGGGAGGACGGGATCGATGATCAGCGGCCCCTGGGTCGTCGCGACCCTCGACACCACGGCCGAGGAGGAGGGGTGGACCGACGCGCACATCGGCACCGCCGTGCTCCCCGCAGGCCCGGACAACGACTCCGGTCAGCTCGCCGGCGGCAGCTGGGGCGTGACCGCCTCCTCCGACAACGCCGCCTCGGCCTGGAAGGTCGTGCGCGCCACGACCGAGCAGGACACGCAGATCGCGCAGTACGAGGCCGCCGGCAGCATGCCCGCCGTGGTCGACGCCTGGCAGGACCCGGTGATCGCCGACCAGCCGCTGCTGGACGCGTTCTTCGAGCAGCTGCAGAACGTGCAGCCACTGCCCGCCGTCACCACCTGGACCCAGGTGTCGACCCTGCTCGGCCAGGAGATGGAGAAGGTCGCGCGCGGCAGCGAGTCGGCCGCGGACGCGCTCGCGGCCGTCCAGCGTCAGGCCGACTCGATCGGCACGGAGTGACCGCGTGGCTCTGACCGCCCTCGCCGGCCGGTCCGCGGTGGGAGCGGTGCGCGAGCGCCGCTCCCGCCATGGCCGCCACTCCGGCATCGCCTGGCTCTTCCTCGCGCCGTTCGCCGTGATCTTCGTGGTGTTCACGGCGATCCCGGTGCTCGCGTCCGTCGGCATGAGCCTCACCGACATCCGCGGCGCCGATCTGCAGCAGCCGTTCGGCGTCGACTTCACCGGTCTCGAGAACTACGCGGTCCTGCTGGGCGACGCGGCGTTCCTCCGCTCGGTGCTCAACACCCTCTACTTCGTCGTGATCGGGGTGCCGCTGACGATGATGGTGGGCTTCGTGCTCGCCCTGGCGCTGAACTCCGGCATCCGGCGGCTCCGCGGCGTGTTCCGGGCGCTCTTCTACGCCCCCGTCGTCACCAACATCGTCTCGGTGGCGCTGATCTGGCAGTACGCGTTCAACCAGGACGGCACGGTCAACGAGGTCCTCGGAGCGATCGGCTTCGCCGGCCCGAACTGGCTCGGCGACGAGCAGCTCGCCATGCCCGTCGTGATCCTGCTGGGCGTCTGGCGCAACTTCGGCACCGCGATGCTCCTGTTCCTCGCGGGCCTCCAGTCGGTGCCCGAGGACGTGCACGAGGCGGCCTCGCTCGACGGGGCGTCCCCGTGGCGCCGCCTGATCTCGATCACCGTGCCGCTGCTGATGCCCACGACGCTGCTCGTCTCGGTGCTGCTGTCGGTCTTCTTCCTCCAGGTCTTCGACGAGCCGTACCTGCTCACGGGCGGCGGCCCGGTCGGCTCCACGGAGTCGATGGCGCTGTACACCTACCGCCAGTTCGGCTTCGGGAACATCGGCGTCTCGTCGGCCGCGTCCTTCCTCCTCCTGCTCATCGTCGCTCTCGTGAGCGCGCTGCAGTTCCGTCTGCTGAGGTCCCGCTCATGACCGCCACCGCCACCCGGCCGCCCGTCGCCCCGCCCGCAGCCGC
>NZ_MUKN01000086.1 GCF_001995175.1 Rathayibacter rhapontici | reverse complement strand
TCCGCGATCGCGGCGGGCACCCCCGAGCGGATCGACGGGCGCGAGGCCGTCGCCGCGTTCTTCGACGGCAGCGCGCACGCCGCGCTCCCGGTGCTCACCGCCGGACGGCCGGGCTTCGCCTGGTTCCACCTCGGCGAGGCCCGGGTGCTCTTCGACTTCGAGGTCCTGGACGGCCGGGTCGAGTCGATCGTGTTCCGCGCCGCTCCCGAGGTCCTGGCGGGTGTCGTGCGCCGGCCCCGCGACACGCCGGCGGTCACATCCGAGGGCCCCCGCCCGTCGTAGGAGCAGGAGCCGTCGTGCAGCGCGACGGCAGGAGGAGGACACCATGAAGACCATGACGTGCCACGACCTCGGCGGGCCGTGCGCCCTCGAGCACCGCGGAGCCACCGCCGACGAGATCATCAACGCGCAGGACCGGCATCTGAAGGACGCGGTGAAGGCGGGCGACGAGTCGCACCGGGAGGCGCGCGAGGCGATGAAGGGCCGCTGGATGCGGCCGAAGAAGGCGCTCGACTGGTACAACGGCGTCAAGCGCGCCTATGCCGAGCTGCCCGAGGACTGAGCGGCTCCGCCGCGGCACCGGCTCCGCGGGCGGGGGCGGACGACGGCGCCCCTCCCTCCGCGCGGGAGGAAGGGGCGCCGTCGTGCCGGAGGTGCGTCAGCAGGTGGCCGCCGCGTACCGCACCGAGGCCGAGAAGGCCGGCTGGTCGACCGCGGTCCCCGAGACGGACACCGCGCCCTCGGGCATCGAGCGCAGACGCGTGGTGAACGCGGCCGAGGCCGAGGCGCCCGGAGCGACCGAGGCGAACGACTTCGTGCCGTAGGCGGAGTCGATCGTGACGGCGGCCGCAGCGGTGTCGCCGTTGCGGACGACGACCGTGAGCACGACCTTGCCGGCGATGCAGCGCGTCGTCACCGTGGGGGCGAGCTCGAGGGTGTCGAGGCTCACCGCCGCGGAGGTCGAGGCGAGCACCAGCGCGTCGGAGTAGCCGTCGTACGAGGCGGTGACGCCCGTCACTCCGGCCGGGACCGTCGCCGCCGCCGAACCGCCGGCCAGGCGCACGGTCTGGCTCCAGCTGCCGCCGCGGAACGTGACGGTGCCCGCCACGTCGCCCGAGTCGGCGGCCTTCACGGTCGCGGTCGCGGTGCGGCCCTCGACGGCGAGCGTCGTGGTCGAGCCGACCGCCTTGACCGGCGCCCACTCCTTCATCGCGGTGAGCACCGTCTGCGGAACGCTGACGAACGCGCCGTGGCGCGGGCTGGCAGGCAGGCCGCCCTTGGTCGAGACGCTCCAGTCGGCCGACTTCGACAGGCGGGAGGCCTGCGAGCTGCCGGCGATGGCCGCGCCCGAGGTGACGAAGGCCTTGTAGCCGCCGCTGCCGTAGTTGTCGACGAGGAAAGCGTAGCCGTCACCGGTGCCCGTCGTGTCGTTCGGGTCGCCGGCGTTGAGCTTGACGATCTCGGGGCCCTCGCCCTCCTGACCGGTCTCGAGGCGGGTCATGTTGGTGTCGGTGAGCTGCCAGGTCGTCGTGGGGTCGGCGCTCCAGTTCGACGCGGTGGTCGGGGCGGTCAGCACCGTCGACTTCTCGAGGAAGATGTCCTTGCCCGCCTCGAGGACGCCGGCGGCGCCGCCCTCCTCGTTCTTCGTGAAGCGGTAGTAGTAGTCGCCGATCTTGGTGATCGTCGAGTCGATCCGCGCGTAGCCGGTGTCCTGCCAGGTGGCGGGCGGCTGCGTGAAGGTGCGGAAATCGCGGGTGATCACCGAGAAGACGCGCGAGTAGAGCTTGTCGCTGTTCGTCTTCGTGGCGTCGGAGTAGAGCCGCGACGAGAAGAAGACGACGTACGACTGCAGGGCGTCGTCCCAGTACGCCTCCGGCGCCCAGGTCATGCCCGCGGCCGGCTGGTTGACCGTGATGCCGGTGTCGGCGCCGTTGGTGCGGGTCCACTTCACCAGGTCGGTCGACTCCCAGACCTCGATCTTGAGGCTGCCCTTGGACTGCGCGTCGCCCCAGCTCGTGCCGCAGGAGATGCAGAGGTCGGTGGCGACCATGTAGTACTTGTCGCCGTTGTGCGAGCGGAGGATGAACGGGTCGCGGAGTCCGCGGGTGTCGGTCGTCGAGGTGATGACCGCCTTGCCGTCGTTGACCGGCGAGAAGGTGAAGAAGTCGTTGCCGGACGTCGCCGCCTGGTAGATCTTCTCGTCGCCGTCCGACTTGAAGTACGCCGAGGCGTAGCCCGCGTCGGGAGCGGTGCGGCCGAGCTCGGCCACCGTCAGCGTGAAGCTGCGCGACTCCGACACCCCGTTGAGCGTCGCGTTCGCGGTCAGGGTGACCGTCGCGTCGCCGCTGCCGTACGCGGGTCGCGTGACGACTCCGCCGCCCTGGTAGGGGTCGGCCGCGCCGACGGCCGGGGCGGTGTAGCCCGCGGTCGTCCCGGTGACGAGCGCCGGGTTCGAGGACGTCCAGGTGATCGCGGTGCCGTTCTTCACGCCCTTGACGACCAGGGGCAGGTTCTCGGTGGTGCGCGGCGCGAGCGCGATCGCGTCGAGGTCGTCGTTGATCTTCGGAGCGAGGACCACGAGCTCGAAGACGATCGGCGCACCGGTGTCCGGCGTGGCCGTCAGGGTGACCGGGGTGTCGGTCGGGATCGTGCGCGAGACGACTCCGGTGCTCGAGACGACCGCGGGGTTCGACGACGCCCAGGTGATCCTGATGCCGTTGCTGGTCGTCGGGAGGGTCACGTTGCCCGAGACGGACGTCAGCGACGGATTGCCGTTGAGCACGACCGGGAGGAGGTCGGAGCGCAGGAGCGCCGCCGTCGCGGCCTGCTTGGCGTCCGCAGTGGGCATGCTCGCCCCGACCTGCTCGGCGGTCAGCGAGGTGTCCCAGAACTTGACGTCGGTGACGTCGCCGGTGAAGAGGGCGTCGCCCTGGTAGAGCGAGCGGCCGAGGTAGCCGAGCGTGGTGCCCGAGGGGATGATGCTCGCCATCGACTTGGCGGCGGTGACCGTCGAGATCTGCGCGCCGTCGCGGTACAGGGTGAGCATGGTGCTCGAGCCGGTGCCCGATCCGACCAGGGTGAGGGTCGTGAAGCCGGGGTTGAGGCCGCCGCCGGCGGGGAGCCGCGTCTCGCCGTTGCCCGTGTCTTTCACGCGGATGCCCGCCAGCACCTGGGCGTTGTACGCGCCCTCCGAGCTGCGCGGGTTCACGAACACGTGGTTGCCCAGCGTCGTCGTGTTCCAGGGGCCGACACCGTCGCCGATGACCCAGCCGAACTGGTTCGCGGCGGTCTGCGTCTTCACCGTGTACTCGACCGCGAAGGAGTTGTCGGTGCCCGTGACGAGGCTCTTCGGCAGGGCCGCGTAGCCGTTGGCGCGGAACCGGGCGACCTGGTCGCCGCCCGCGTCCACGAAGGACGAGTCGGGCAGGTTCGTCAGCACGGCGTTGCGCCCGTTGCCCGAGATGTCGAGGAGGGCCGAGCCCGCGTGCGACATGTCGTAGTGGGCGGTGGGGGCGGGGACGTCGACCGCGGAGGCGGACAGCGGCACGAGGGCGCCGCTCAGGGCGACGCTCGTGCACGCGAGCGTGGAGAGGAGGAGTGCGCGGGTCCGGCGCCGGGGCGCGGGGTGCTCCGAGGAGCGTCGTCTCATCATCGAGACCTTTCCGATCGGTGGGGTGGGGCTCCCGGGGTCGGCGCGGACGCTCGGCCCGGTCCGCGGTCCCCTCCATCGGGGAGAGCGGGGGTGTGTTCACGTTAACACGCCCGGCACGGCGGGGAACAGTGCCGATGAACCCTTTCAGTCGAGAGGGCCGCGGGCGTCGCCGGTCCGGCCTGCGGACGCGCCGCCGGACCACCGCGTCGGGATCCGGAGCTCCCCGCCGAGGTGGCCGTTGCTCCCCGCCTCGCTGCCGACGTGGTCGACGGGTTCCGCCGCGGGGTTCACGAGAGCCCCGGAGGAGCGCCCGCCTCCCGTGATCGGAGCGCCACCGTGTCCCGCGCGGCCGATCCCTGCGGAGCCCTCGGGCCTGGTGGACACGATCTCGCGTGCTCCGCTCGGCCTGATCGCACGATCTGCGGCGTCGGTGACCTCGGTCGATGCCCGCATCGGCCTTCGGCCTCCTCCTTGCAGCTCGCACGATCAGACCGTGCTCGCGACGGCGATCTCGTGTCCACCAAGCCCTAGTGTGTGTTCGCACGCGCCGCCGCGGGCAAGAGGAGGCTCGTCATGCCCGAGTGGTACACCCTCGGAGTCGTCGCGCTGGTGATCGTCGTGGTCGTCGTCGTGATCGTCCGGTTCCGCATCAACCCCGTCATCGCGCTCGCGCTGGGCGCCGCCGCGATCGGCCTGCTGACCGGACTCGGACCCGTCGACACGGTCTCGACCATGTCGACCGGCTTCGGCGAGGTGATGGCCGAGGCGGGCATCCTGATCGGCTGGGGCGTGCTGATCGGCGCGATGCTCAACGAGATGGGCGCGATCGTCCGCCTCGTCGAAGGCCTCATGCGCGTCTTCGGGCGCCGCGGGATCCCGTACGCGCTCGGACTCTCGCTCGCCACGTACCTGCAGACGATCTTCGTCGACGTGCTGATCGTCATCGCCGCCCCGCTGGCCCGGAGGATCGCCCCGCGCCTGGGCCCCGCCGGCACCGGCATCATCGGCGTCACCTTCGCGGTCGGCCTCGAGATGGGCATCGTGATGATGGTGCCCGGCTTCGCGGCGGTCGCCCTGGCCGGGCTGCTCGGTGTGCCCCTCGGGGTCATGATGCTCGGCGGCTTCGCCGTCGTCGCGCCCACCGTCGTGGTCACGATCCTGCTGATGTCGCTGGCCTTCCGGCTCGGCTTCTGGGATCCGGAGCGCGATCAGCAGGTCGTCGTGCGCGACGACGACGAGGAGGCCGTGCTCGCCGGAGCGTCCGGCGCCGTCGGTTCCGCCGCCCCGGCCACCGGCACCGTCCGCACCGCCGTCGGCGGGGTGCCGCGCGGACCGGCCGCCCTCCGGCCCGGTGCCGTCGAGGAGCGCCAGCGCCCTCTCCTGCTGCTCTTCGCGCCCATGCTCGTGGCGCTCCTGCTGATCGCGTCGCAGGCCGTGCTGAGCGTGGCCGGCGCGGAGGTGCCCGCGATGCAGTTCCTCGGCAACCCGATCATCGCCCTGCTGCTCGCCGTCATCGCGACCGGAGTGATCGGCCGCCTCGCGGTCGGCACGAAGCGCATCGAGAAGGCCGTCGTGAAGGGCTTCCAGGACGGCGGTCAGATCTTCCTCCTCACGGGCATCGGCGGCTCGCTCGCCGCCGTGATCGCGCAGGGCGACCTCGGCGACGTGCTGAAGGGCTACTTCTCGGCGTCCTCCTTCGCTCCGCTGCTGCTCGTCTGGCTCATGGCCGCGGTGCTGCACATCGCCGTCGGATCGGTCACCCTCTCGGCGATCACCGCCGCCGGCGTCATCGCGCCGGTCGCGGCGTCGCTGGGCCTGGACCCGCTGCTGATCGCGCTCGCCGCGGGCTCCGGCGCGCTGTTCTGCATCCACGTCACCTCGAACACGTTCTGGCTGCTGCAGTCGTTCCTCGACCAGTCGGTGCGCGGGGCGCTCAAGACCGTGACGGTGGGGGTGTCGCTGGCGTCGGTGCTGGCGCTCGGGATGACGCTGGTGCTGTCGCTGTTCCTGTAGGGGCTGTTCCTGGAGCGATTGCTCCTTGAGTGGGAGGGGGCGGCGTGGGAGTGCGATCGGAGTCGCGGACGGCGTGACCGTGTGGCCGCGGCTCGGGGTGCAGGGTGCACGCCCGCTGAGGAGCGCCCGCGCAGGGGGATCGGGAGGCTTCCGGACGCAGCACGATCGATCGCCGCCTCGAGCCCGTCGGCGTTCCGAAGCAAGCCGGCTTCCCGCCGTCACTCGGGCGGTCGGGAGTCGTCGCTGCCGGCTGTGGCGCGTTCCCGGCGTGATCCGTTCGTGGCGTGAGCCGAACATGAGCGAATGTCAGTGGTGGCTGGTTCTGTGCTCGTATGACGGGAACAGAAGTGGTGGAGGTGCTCGCGCTGGTGCGGGAGCGCGGGGATCGGGCGGGCGAGCTGGCGCGGTCGGCGTCGCCGGTGATGCTGGCGGCGGCGATCGAGCTGCACGCGGCGTACGAGGCGGCGGTGTCGTGTCCGGAGGCGTTCGCGCGCGGTCTGCCGCGGGGCCGGTCGGCGGATCTGGTGGAGCGCTCGGTCCGGGCGGAGCTCGCGGTCGGCTGTGGAGTGTCGGAGCGGGTGGTGTCGCGGGATCTGGAGGAGGCGCGGCTGCTGATCGAGGATCTCCCGTGCACGCGCGAGGCGCTCGCGGGCGCACGACTGCGGTGGGAGGCGGGCCGGATCATCTGCGCGACCGCGGGCACCCTTCCAGCGGAGTCGCGAGCGGTGTTCGACGAGCGGGCGTGCGCGCTGGCGCTCGTGCTGACGCCCACGCAGCTGCGGCGCCGGGTGGCGCGGCTGCGCGACGAGCTGCACGTCGAGCCGCTCGCGGACAGGCATGCGCGGGCTCGGGAGGATCGCGCGGTGTGGGTGGTCCCGGAGACGGACGGCATGGCGCTGCTGTGCGCCCTGCTGCCCGCTCCGGTGGCGGTGGGGGCGTACGCGCGTCTGGACCGCATCGCGCGCTGCCTGCGGGAGGGGGACGGATCCGGTGGCGCCGAGGAGGAGCGGACGCTCGCGCAGCTGCGCGCCGACGCGCTCGCCGACCTCCTGTGCGACGGGGACGTGATCGGCACGGCTCCCGGTGACACGCCGGCGGCCTCGACGCTCGTGCCGGGGGTCCGTGCGGAGGTGCGCCTGACCCTCGCCGCGCGCACGGCCGTGGGACTCGACGACGCGCCCGCGGTCCTCGACGGCTACGGCCTGGTGCCCGCGGGTGCCGCTCGCGAGCTCGCCGGAGTCGCTTCGTCGTTCACGCGCGTCCTCACCGACCCGCGGACGGGCGCGGCGGTGTCGGTCGGGCGCACGCACCGGGTGCCGCCGCCGCAGATGCGCCTCGCTCTGCAGCTGCGCGACGGGACGTGCCGGTTCCCCGGCTGCACCCGGGTCGCGGCCCGGACGGAGGCGGATCACACGATCGAGTGGCGCCACGGAGGAGAGACCGCCCTCGAGAACCTCGCCTCCCTCTGCGTCGCCCACCACCACGTCCGACACGGCGACCGCTGGACCTACGTCCTCCACCCCGACGGCACCGCCGACTGGACCACCCCCACCGGCCGCCGCGTCACCACCCGACCACCCGCCCTCGCCCCGACCCCCGCTGGCCGTCCCGCACGCTCGCTCTTCACCGACCCGCCCCCCTTCTGACCCGAGCCGTCCGCGTCGGGACCGGGGTCGTCCCGACCCGCTCTCCGACGTGTGTCGGTCATGTTTCGGCCGTCGACACGCGCCCGAAACACGACTCACCTAGGTTCCTGAGAGGGTTCACACGCCATTCCGAGGTCGACGACGTCGAACGGGTGAGCGAGAGCCCCTGCACCTCTCCGCGCCACCTCACCGATCCACTCCGACACGGGAAGAACTCCGCTTGAGAACACGAACCGCCCTCGTCTCCGGTTGCGCCGCGCTCGCGCTCGCCACCGGTGGACTCCTCATCGCGCCCGCCGCGACGGCCACCACGCTGCCCGGCAGCACCCCCTCCACCACCGCCTCCGACTACAGCCGGGTGGACCTCGTCCGCCCGGCCGCCGCTCCTGCCTCGCTCGTCGAGCCCGAGTCGTACCCGGTGCGCACCCCGCTGACGGAGGTGCCGGTCGATCCGACCGACGCCTCGCTGGTCCGCGGGGTCACTCCCTACGACGCGATCGCGCCGATGCTGAACGACCTCGCCGAGAGCTCCGACCGCGTCTCGACGCAGGTCGTCGGGCAGTCCGCCCTCGGGCGCGACATCTACCTGGTCACCCTGACCGCTCCCGAGACCGCGGCTGAGACCGCACAGCAGGAGCAGTGGCGCGACCGCCTCAAGTACGACCCCGCGAGCGCGAAGGCCGACGCCGAGCTGATGGCCGGCTACAAGGTGCCGACCTGGTTCAACGGCAACATCCACGGCAACGAGTGGGAGGGCACCGACGCGATCCTGAACTACATCGAGCGCCTCGCCACCGCCGAGGACGCCGAGACCGAGGAGCTCCTCGCCGGGAACCGCCTCTACTTCACCGTCACCAACAACCCCGACGGGCGCGCCCTCGGTCAGCGGGCCGTCGCGACGGGCTACGACCCCAACCGCGACATGATCACGGGCGCGACGAACGAGTCGGCCGTCATCCGCGACCTCTCGAGCGTGCTCCAGCCCACGTACTTCATCGACATCCACGGCTACACCGGCATCCTGCAGGTCGAGCCGTGCGGTCCGCCCCACGGCGAGAACTACGAGTACGACCTCTTCCTCCCGCACGCCTACGCGACCGCCCTCGAGATCGAGCGCCGCGTCGTCGAGGCGGACGTCCCCGGCAACACGTACCTCGCGGCCGACGGCAGCGCGACGGAGGAGAACACCGGCAGGATCCTCATCCCGTACCGCGACATCCGCGCGGGCTGGGACGACTGGCCCCCGATCTTCGCTCCGCAGTACGTCGCCTTCCAGGGTGCGATCACGAACACCGTCGAGCTCCCCCTCGGGCGCACGGACGACGTGGCGCAGCACCAGGCCAACGCCGACATCGACATCGAGGTCGCCGACATCGTCATGGACGCGACGGTCGACTACATCGAGGCGAACCGCGACGCTCTGCTGACCAACCAGGTCGCCATCTTCGAGCGCGGCGTCACCGGCGCTCCCGCCGTCGAGATCCCCGCCGACGTCGCCCCCTCCGACCTCCCGGCCGGCACGCCGACCGAGTGGACCGAGATCTGGGACGAGACCGACGTCTACACGACCGACTACCCGCGGGCCTACGCGATCCCGGTCGACGGCACCCAGCGCTCGACGTCCGACGCCGAGACCCTCGTCGCCCAGCTCCTGGCGCACGGCGTCGAGGTCGGGCGGACCACGTCCGAGACGACCGTCGAGGGCCGCACCTACGCCGCGGGCACCTATCTCGTCGACATGCACCAGAGCGTCCGCGGTCTCGCGAACGTGCTGCTCGCCGACGGCACCGACATCTCGAGCCGCGTGCCCGAGATGTACGACGTCTCGGCCTGGAGCCTCGCGCTCCTGTGGGGCGCCGATGTCGAGGCACTCGGCTCCACGACCGACGTCCTGCCGGCTGTCTCCGTCGAGCCGGTCACCTCGATCGAGCCCTCGGGCAGCGTCCCGAGCGGAGCCGACTACCTCGCCTTCGAGCCGCGCGGCGTCCTGGAGTACCAGGCCGTGAACGCGCTGCTGGCCGACGGCATCGCGCTCGAGCAGTTCGAGGACGGCACGATCGCCCTCCGCGCCGACGACGCCGGCCTCGCGGCCGCGGAGGAGGCGGCGTCGGTCTTCGGCGTCGACTTCACCGCGACCACCGCCGAGCGGATCGGTGACGAGGACGGCACCGCGCTCGCCTCCGTGCGCGTCGCCTACTCCGGCACGCACGAGGACCGCGACGCCCTGGCGAAGCTCGGCTTCGCGACGCGGTCGCCGTGGACGCCGAGACGCTGACCACGGGGGAGGCGACCCTCGCCGACGCCGACGTGCTGCTGCTCGGTCGTGCCCTGTCCTTCACTCCGGAGCAGGCCGCGGGCCGCACCGCCGTCGAGGGGTTCCTGGCCGCCGGCGGCGACGTCGTGGGCCGCGGAGCCGCCGGAGCGTCGTTCGCGACCGACTTCGGACTCGCGCAGCTCACCGCCACCACCGCCACCGGCGGCTCGAACGGCATCGTGTCGGTCGAGACCCCCGAGGGCGGCGTCCTCGGGGACTACCCGCAGGACACGGCGTTCGTCTCGCCCGCCCTGTGGTTCTCGGACCTCGACGCGAGCGTCGCGGTCGAGCAGACCTACGGCGACTTCGTGTCCGGTCACTGGACCGACAGTGAGGGCGCGTCGCGCACCGACGCGGCCGGTCGGGCCTCCGCCGTGTCGTTCGCGACGGAGTCGGGCACCGAGGCGTTCCTCTTCGGCACCTCGCCGGTGTTCCGCAACCACCCCGTCGGTGCGTTCAGCGACGTGGCGCGGGCCCTGCTCTCCGTCGTGCCGGAGGGCGCGGTGGTCGAGCTGCCCGCGACGCCGGAGCCGACCGCGACGCCCACGGCGACTCCGACGCCCACGGCGACTCCGGAGCCCACTGCGACTCCGGAGCCGACCGCGACTCCGGAGCCGACCGCGACCCCGGAGCCCACTGCGACTCCGGAGCCCACCGCGACCCCGGAGCCGACCGTCGAGCCGACGGCGACTCCCGAGCCCACGGTCGAGCCCACCGCCACGGCGGCGCCCACCGCCACGGCTGCTCCGTCCGCCACCGCGCTGCCGCTGCCGACGACCGGATCGGGCGGACTCGCCTCCACCGGCGTCGAGACCGGTCCGTGGCTGCTGCTGTCGGGGGGTGCGCTCGTCCTCGGACTCGGCGCCCTGCTGATCGCGCGCAGCCGCCGCGAGAGCACCGAGAGCTAGCATCTGCGCACAGGAGGGGGCCGGCGAGCACGTCTCGTCGGCCCCCTCCGGCGCCGCCGCTCCCCGATCCCACCGTCCCCAGGAGGACCGATGCCGTCCCGCTCCACCCGCACCACCGGGATCGTCCTCGCGATCGTCGGTCTCGTCGCCGTCGTCGTCGCGATCGTCCTCCTCGTCCGTCCGGGCGGGGGAGCGACGCGCCCGGAGGGACGCCCGGCACGAGCGCGTCCGCGAGCTCGTCCGCCCCCACCGCCGAGGACGGCTCGACGCCCGCTGCGACGTCGGTCGCCGACTCGCCCGCCCCGAGCGCGGAC
>NZ_MUKN01000085.1 GCF_001995175.1 Rathayibacter rhapontici | reverse complement strand
AGCGCGCACCGGTCGGGCGGGGCCCGGGACCGGGCCGGGCGAAGGCGCGGTCGTCGCCGCGCACCCGGTCCACTCCCCCGGCGAACCCCCGCTGGAACGCGGGGTCGTAGCGCGGGTCCACGCGCTCGCGGCCGCCGCGCTCGCGCACCCGCCCGCCCGTCGTGCTCGTGTCCGGGTCCTGCCCGTCCCTGTCAGTCATCGTCGACCTCCGGCTCCGCGGTGAGGAGTCCGCGCAGCCAGTCCCGCGCCTCGATGAACACCTCGTCGTCGTAGCGTCGCACGTACGAGACCGGACGGCGATCCGCCCGGGGGTAGGAACCCAGGAAGATCACCCCCGGGCTGAAGCGGCGCAGGCCCAGCAGCGCGTCGGCGACGCGCTCGTCCGCCACGTGCCCGTCGAGGTCGAGGACGAAGCGGTAGCGGCCGAGGGCGTCTCCGATCGGCCGCGACTGGATCATGCTCAGGTTCACTCCGCGGGTCGCGAACTGCTCGAGCATCTCGAGCAGAGCGCCCGGCTCGTCGGCCGGCAGCTCCGCGATGATGCTCGTCTTGTCCGCGCCCGTCGGCTCGGGCAGGAGCGTCGTCCGCGAGACGTGCACGAAGCGCGTGACCGCGTTCGGGTTGTCGCCGATCCGCTCGGCCAGCACGTCGACCGCGTGGTGCGCGACGATCCCCGGAGGAGCGATGGCGGCGTCCGCGGGAGAGCCGGCGAGCAGGTCCACCGTCGCCTGCACGTTGCTGGAGGCGGGGAGGTACTCGTGGCTGGGCAGCTCGGCGTCGAGCCACTGCCGGCACTGGCCGTAGGCGACCGGATGCGCGGCCACGGTCCGCACGTCCGCGAGCCGCGTCCCCGGCCGCGCCACCAGGATGAACGAGACGGGCACCAGGTACTCGCCCACGATGCGCAGCCCCGGGATCCGGGCCAGCGCGTCCTGCGTGGCCGTCACTCCGCCTTCGACCGAGTTCTCGATCGCGATCACGGCCCCGTGGCTGCGACCCGAGACCAGGTCGCCCAGCGCCTCGCCGACGTTGGCGACGCTGCGCCACTGCTGCCCGCGCGCCTCGGGGACCTGCGCGAGCGCCGCCTCGGTGAACGTGCCGGAGGGCCCGAGATAGCTGTAGACACGGGACTCGGAGGCGCTGTCGGGCATGGCGGACAGCCTAGCCACCGGCTGTCCAGGCGGTATCGCGGGCCCGGGCGGGCTGCCACTATGGACCCCATGACCGATCGCGCAGGGAAGCCGGCACAGGCCTCCGATCTCATCGACGTCGAAGCCCTCGTGAGGGCCTACTACGACAACAAGCCGGATGTGTCCGACCCGCTCCAGAAGGTGGTCTTCGGCACCTCCGGGCACCGCGGATCCTCGTTCGACACCGCCTTCAACGAGGACCACATCGCCGCGGTGACGCAGGCGATCGTCGAGTACCGGACCCAGCAGGGCATCACCGGCCCCCTCTTCATCGGCGCCGACACCCACGGCCTCTCGCGCCCCGCGCTGACGACCGCCCTCGAGGTGCTCGTCGCGAACGAGGTGCGCGTGCTGGTCGACGAGTTCGACGACTTCGTGCCCACTCCGGCGCTCAGCCACGCGATCCTCCGCTGGAACAACGACCCGGCGCACACCGACGAGGCCGACGGCATCGTCGTCACCCCGTCGCACAACCCGCCCCGCGACGGCGGCTTCAAGTACAACCCGCCGCACGGCGGACCGGCCGACTCGGACGCCACCACCTGGATCGCGAACCGCGCCAACGAGCTCATCGCCGACGGCAACCGCGATGTGAAGTCCGCCGAGCCCTCGGCCGTCGAGACGTACGACTTCCGCACCCACTACGTGGCGGATCTGAAGAACATCATCGACATCGACGCGATCAAGAAGGCGGGAGTGCGCATCGGCGCCGATCCGCTCGGCGGCGCCTCGGTGCACTACTGGCAGCTGATCGCCGAGATGTACGAGCTCGACCTGACCGTCGTCAACGGCGAGGTCGACCCGGCCTGGGGCTTCATGACCCTCGACTGGGACGGCAAGATCCGGATGGACCCGTCCTCCCCGAGCGCGATGGCCTCCGTCGTCGCCCGCGCCGGCGACTACGACGTGCTCACCGGCAACGACGCGGACGCCGATCGCCACGGCATCGTCACCCCCGACGGCGGGCTGATGAACCCCAACCACTACCTGGCCGTCGCCATCCAGTACCTCTACACGCACCGCACCGGCTGGCGCGAGGACGCGGCGATCGGCAAGACGCTCGTCTCCTCCTCGATCATCGACCGCGTCGCCGAGTCGCTCGGCCGCCGCCTCTGGGAGGTGCCGGTCGGCTTCAAGTGGTTCGTCCCGGGCCTCGTCGACGGCTCGGTCGGCTTCGGCGGCGAGGAGTCGGCCGGCGCGTCGTTCCTCCGCTTCGACGGCACCGTGTGGACCACCGACAAGGACGGGATCCTGCTGGCGCTGCTCGCCTCCGAGATCATCGCCGTGACGGGCAAGAGCCCGTCGGCGCTCTACCGCGAGCTGACCGAGCGCTTCGGCGATCCGGTCTACGAGCGCGTCGACGCCGTCGCCACCAAGGCGCAGAAGGCCGCGCTGGGCAAACTCGACGGCGACGCCATCTCGGCCACCACGCTCGCGGGTGAGGAGATCGTCGCGAAGCTCTCGAAGGCCCCGGGCAACGGCGCGGGCGTCGGAGGCGTGAAGGTCGTCACCGAGAACGCGTGGTTCGCCGCGCGCCCCTCCGGCACCGAGGACGTCTACAAGATCTACGCCGAGTCCTTCCGCGGCCTCGACCACCTGCACGAGGTCCAGGCCGAGGCCCGCACCATCGTCGACGCCGCACTCGGCTCCTAGCCGTCGGCGTTCCCGAACTGCCCGGAAGGGCTCGTTCTCCGTTGCGAGAACGAGCCCTTCCGGGCAGTTCAGCGTCGAATCGCGGCGTGGACCTGCGCGACGACGGACGGGAGGTCGGCGAGGTCGTCGCCGGTGAGCTCGATGACGACGTAGCCGGCGGCGCGGAGGCGGCCGATCCGCGCGCGGTCCCGGCGCCATCGGTCGCGCTCGACCCGGTGGTAGTCGCCGTGGTACTCGACGATCACCCGCACGGAGGGGATGCAGAGATCCACTCGGCCCAGGAACGCACCGGCGTGGAAGATCTCCACGTTGGCCTCGATCCCCGAGACGCCCGCGAGGACGAGCGCGACACGCACGAGCGACTCCGGCCGGGACTCGGCCCTCGCATCGAGCAGACCGAGCGCCTGCCGCAGTCTGCGGAGGCCTCTCCTGGACCGGTACCTCGAGACCGCTTCCTCGAGCGCACCGTGAGTGCACAGCCCCCGACGCAGGAAGAAGTCGCCGACAGCGACGAGGTCCCCGAGCTCGAGGACGGCACCGAGATCGCCACCAGGTGCGGGCCGCCGTCGTCAGCCGGCCCAGCGGGTACGTCAGCACCTCGACGGAGGTGTCGATCGCGAGGGACCGCCCGGAGATGCCGTCTGCATGGGGCGCGCGCCGAGGTGCCGCGACGGCGATGTCGAGTTCCGTCCGGCGTTCCCAGGGCAGATCCAGCGGCGCGCCCCAGAGGAGGGCAGCCGTCGGCCCGCACGCGAACGCCTCCCTCCCGAGCCGGTACAGGAGGGCTGAGCAGCGCTCGCCGAGCGTCGTCGCCGGTCGCACCGATCGGACGCCGCGCACCGGCGCCGCGATCCCGCGCATCGCCGCTCTCGTCGCCCCCGCCGCGTATCCCTCCGACACCCGGAACACACCGTCGGGAAGCTCTCCGTTCACGCGCCCATGCTGACGACTTCCGTGCCGCCGCGTGCACAACTCTCCACAGCCCCTACTGATTCGCCCGGAAGGGCTCGTTCTCGCACTGGAGAACGAGCCTTCCGGGCGACTCAGTGCCGGGCTGCTACCAGCGGGGGTGGACGGCGGGGCGGAAGTGGGTGTCGTAGAGGGCGGTGACGGCCTCCATGAACGCCGGGCCCAGCGGGGCGGCGTCGGCGGCGGTCGCGTTCGCGCGGGCCTGCTCGGGCGAGCGGGCACCGGGGATCACCGAGGTGACGCCGTCCTGCTGGATGATCCAGGCGAGCGCGGCGGCCGCGGGGGCGAGGCCGTGGTCGGCGGCGAGGCGCGAGAACTCCTGCGCGGCCTCGACTCCGGTGGCGAAGTCGACGCCCGAGAAGGTCTCTCCGACGTCGAAGGCCTTGCCCTCGCGGTTGTAGTTGCGGTGGTCGTCGGCCGCGAACGTCGTCTCGGTCGTGTACCGGCCGCTGAGCAGCCCCGAGGCGAGCGGCACGCGGGCGAGGATCCCCACTCCGGCCTCGCGGGCCGCCGGCAGCACCGCGTCGAGCGGCTTGAGGCGGAACGCGTTCAGGATGATCTGCACGCTCGCGACGTTCGGCCGCGCGATCGCGGTCAGCGCCTCCTCCGTGCGCTCGACCGAGACGCCGTAGTGCGCGATCGCGCCCTCGGAGACCAGGGTGTCGAGCGCGTCGAACACGGCGTCGTCGGAGTAGACGGAGGTGGGCGGGCAGTGCAGCTGCACGAGGTCGAGGGTGTCGACGCCGAGGTTCCTGCGCGAGCGGTCGGTCCAGGCGCGGAAGTTGTCGAGGACGTAGTTCTCGGGCACCTGGTCGACGCGGCGGCCCATCTTGGTCGCGACGAACACCCCGGAGTCGGGGTGCGCCGCGAGGTAGGAGCCGATCGTGCGCTCGCTGCGGCCGTCGCCGTACACGTCGGCGGTGTCGAAGAGGGTCACCCCGGACTCCACGGCGGCGTCGAGGATCGCGAGGGCGTCGTTCTCGGCGACGTCACCCCAGTCGGCACCGAGCTGCCAGGTTCCGAGGCCGACGACGGAGACGGGCGCACCGGTGCGTCCGAAGATTCGAGTGTCCATTGCTCCACCGTAGGCGCGGACCGCGTCGCGCGGAGCCCCTTGCGCGTGCCCTAACGTCGAGGGCATGCCCCTCGTCGTCCTCGGAAGCGCCAACCTCGACCACGTCCACCGCGTCGCCCGCATCCCGGCTCCCGGTGAGACCGTGCTGGCGTCCGACTACCGCACGTTCCCGGGCGGCAAGGGCCTGAACCAGGCGGTGGCCGCCGCCCGCACCGCCGAGGGCACCGCGTTCGTCACGAGCCTCGGCCGCGATGCGGCGGGCGACGAGCTCGCCGAGGTGCTCGCCCGCGAGCCGCTCGAGCTGCACGCGCGCCGGGTGGAGCAGCGCACGGGCACCGCGCAGATCACGGTCGACGACGCGGGCGAGAACGCGATCGTGGTCGACTCCGGAGCGAACGCCGCGTTCACCGGGCTGACGGGCGCGGAGGAGGCGGTCGTCGCGGGCGCCTCCGCTCTGCTCCTGCAGCTCGAGGTGCCGCAGGAGACCGTCCTCGCCACCGCGCTCACGGCGCGCGCCGCCGGGGTCGTCACGATCCTGAACGCCGCGCCGATCGGACCGCTGCCGGACGAGCTGCTCGCCGCGCTCGACGTGCTGATCGTCAACGAGCACGAGGCGCGCGAGCTCGGCAGCGCGCGCGGCCTCGAGTCGGCGGACGACACCGCGCTGGCCGCGGCGCTCACCGCGCTCGTGCCGCTCGTGCTCGTCACGCTCGGGTCGGACGGGGTGGTCGTCGCCGCACGCGGTCGCGAGCCGCTGCACGCCCCCGCGTTCCGCGTCCGCGCCGTCGACACGACCGGCGCCGGCGACACCTTCTGCGGCGCCTTCTCGGCGCGGCTGGCGGCGAGCGCCGTCGACCTCGCCGATCCGGGGTCGCTGCTGCCCCTGGTCCGCTGGGCCGGCGCGGCGGCCGCCGTCTCGGTGACGCGCGCGGGCGCGGCCGTGTCGGCCCCGACCGCCGCCGAGACGGAGTCGTTCCTCGCCGATCAGGGCTGAGCGCAGATCCCTCGGAGCTGAGCGCCCGGGAGCGGGCACCCGCCCCTAGTCGACCGCCGCGATCCGCACCGCGATCCTCGCGCGGCGCTCCGGATGCTCCTGCTCGCACCACTCCCGCGCCACGGCGCCCACGGCTCGGGCGACGCCCGGAGCGGACGCCTCGGCGGCCACTCCGATGTCGATCGAGACGACGATCCCGTCGGGTGCGATCCGCACGAGGACGGGCTCGGCCGACGTGCCGCCCGACGCGGTGCCGACGGAGCCCGGCAGCAGCGGGATCGGCGAGGGAGCGAGCGCCGTCGCGGCGTGGGCGAGCACATCGCGGGCCTCGGCCCGTGCCGGCACGACCACCGCCACTCCGGGAACGGCGCGCACGAGCGCGGTGACGACGGACGAGGGGCTCGCCGACTGCGGGGCGACCACGCCGCCCGCCGTGCTCACGAGTCCTCCGTTCCGGGGATGTAGACGTCCTCGACGCGGACGTCGATCGTCGAGATGCTCAGCTCGGTCTGGGTGAGCAGTCGCGAGTGGATCCGCTCGCGCACCTGCTGGGCGGCGTCGGCGATCGGCACGCCCCAGAACACCGAGATCGTGACCTCCACGGCGATCTCCGCCTCGGGGTCACCGACGTCGCCGACCAGACGGCAGCGGCCGACCAGCACGCCGGGGACGCTGTCGCCGGCCTCCCGGACGAGGCCGCGCACGGCGCCCTCGGTGATCGTCAGCTCGACGTCGGGCTCGGGGCTGGCCAGGGGGATGTCGCGGCCGGCCCGCGCCTCCCGCCGCACCTGGGCGAGGATCGAGCCGAACCAGCTCTCCTCCGGTGCGGGCAGGCGCTCGGCGTCGTCGTCGATCAGCGCGCCGGAGAGGGCGCGCACCCGCTCGAGCGCCTGGAGCGTCCTGCGGTGCTCGGGCGACTCCTCGATCGCGGGGTCGTAGGGGAGCGTCCGCGGTCGAGGTAGTCGCTGAGGTCGTCGATCGTGCGCTCGTCCGCGGCGCCGTCGGGCACCGCCTCGACGGGCACGACCTCGAGCGCGTCGCTGCGCTCGGATCCGGCCGGCCGGTCGCCCGGCACCTCCGGCCTGTCGTCCGCGTTCATCGGGCCTGCTCCTTCATCGGGGACGTCCTTCATCGCCAGTCCTCCATCGCCACGACCAGTGACTCGCGGGCTCGCGCGAGCTTGCCGCGCACGGCCGTCGGGGTGATCCCGAGGTGCTCGGCGATCTCGCCGTAGGACTCGCCGCCCACCTCGCGGAGCAGCCAGCACTGGCGCTGGGACTCCGGCAGGTCGGCCAGTGCGGCGGCCAGCGCCTTCATCGCGTCCGAGCGCTCGGCGGCCTCGAAGGGCCCCGGCTCCTTCGCCGCGGGGTGCTCGACGGCGTCGACGTCGTCCGCGGGGCGGCGCTGGCGCAGCAGGTCGACGCTCGACCGGCTCACGATCCGCATCATCCAGCTGCGCACGCTCGCGGGCTCCTTGAGCTGGGGCAGCTGCGCCCAGACGGTGATGAGCGCGTTCTGCACCGCGTCGGAGGCGTCGGCCTGCGAACCCGTCAGCCGCCACGCGTACGCGCGGAGGATCGACTGGTGCCGCTTGACCAGGACCTCGAAGGCCCGGACGTCGCCCTCGGCCGAGCGCTCGGCGAGGAGCGCATCGCTCGCCGACTCCAGACCAGGCATGGCGCGCTCTCTCCTCCGACCGTCGGCACGGTGCCGCACGACTATCAGGCAACGGTCAGGAAATTTCCCGACCCGGACCGTGACGATCGCCCGCCGGGCTCCGTCTCACTCATGTAAGCACAGCCCGGACGCGCAGGACTGCGAAGTCGATGCGACCGGGCCTTCGATCCCCGACCGCGCTCCCGCGGCCGACGAGACGCACAGGAGTCATCATGAGCGACAGCACCCGCACCCCCTCCACCCCCCGCGTCGACACGTCCGTCGACACCGTGACGAGCCTCGGAGGCGCCGTGTCCGGCACGGCCCAGGGCCGTACTGTCATCGACGACGCCGTGATCGCCAAGGTCGCCGGCATCGCGGCCCGCGAGGTCCCCGGCGTCTTCGCCCTGGGCAACAACGCGTCCCGCGCGTTCGGGGCGATCCGCTCCGCCGTCGGCGCCAACGACCACGGCCAGGGCGTCCGCGTCGAGGTCGGCGAGACCCAGGTCGCGGTCGACGTGACCCTCGTCGTCGCCTACCCGGTGCCGATGCAGACCGTCGCCGACCGCGTGCGCGACGCCGTGGCCGAGGCGATCACCGAGCTCGTGGGCATGACGGTCGCCGAGATCAACGTCGCGATCGTCGACGTGCACATCCCCGGCGACGACGACTCCGCCGAGACCGAGAGCCGCGTCCGATGAGCGCCCCCACTCCCCCCGCCGCCTCGAACCGCAGCACCGTCCTCGGCGTGGTCGTCGGCGCGATCCTCGCGTTCGCCGCCCTGCTCTTCGGCTTCTGGGGCTTCGTCCTCACCGCCGTCTTCATGGCGCTGGGCGTCCTGATCACGCGGATGCTCGACGGATCGCTCGACGTGCGCAGCCTCGTGGACGTGTTCCGCGGCCGCACGACCTCCCGCTAGGAGCACCGCATGACCACCGCCCTGCAGTCGCGGCCCGCCACCGGTGCGCCGGTGGCGGGGACCGTCACCGTCAGCGTCCGCTCGATCGAGCGCACCGCGATCGCCGTCGTGCACGAGGAGCTCGGCGTGGAGGTCTCGGCGATCCGCGTCCGCCTCTCGGACGACCGCGGGGGCCTCGCGCTCGCCGTCACCGCCCCGGTCGTCGTCGATCGCGACCCCGTCTCGGCTCCCGGAGCCGACGGCGGGAGCCTGCTCGACCGCCTCCACCGCGACCGCGCCCGCATCGCCGCACGGATGCAGGCCCTCACCGGCCGCACCGTCACCCGCGTCGACGTGCGCGTCACCGGCACCCGGACCCGCAGCACGAGGAGAGTCGCATGAGCCCCGCACCGTCGCCCCGCGACGCCGCACCCGACGCCCGGTACCGCCGCTTCCTGCGGCGCGAGACGCACCGGTCGCGCTCGGCGGCCGAGATCGTCGTCCTCGCCGTGATCGCCCTGATCGCGGTGCACGTCGGCACCGAGGCGGTGCTCGCCGTCCTCGGCGCGGCTCCGCTGCTGATCGCGCCGTCCGACCTGCTCGCCGCTCTCGTCGGAGTCGGGGAGCTCGCCACGGGCGCGCTCATCGGCATCGCCGTCGGCACGGGTCTGCTCGCGCTGATCCTGCTCGTGCTGGCCCTCGCCCCCGGTGCTCGCGCCCGGCACACGATCGCCGACGACCGCCTCGCGGTCGTGGTCGACGACGGAGTGATCGCCTCGGCGCTCGCCCGCTCGGCCCGGACGATCGCGCGGTCGCGCCGCGAGGACACCAGCGCCTCGATCGGCCGCCGCACCGCGGTCGTCTCGATCATGCCGGCGTCGGGCATCGGCGTCGACCGCGACGCGGTGCAGAAGGCCCTCGACGAGGAGCTGGAGCGCATCGCTCCGCAGCCCGCCACCCGCGCCACCGTCCGCATCGCCGACTCCGGGAGGATCTGATGACCACGAGCAACCGCTTCCTCAACCGGCTCGTCCTGCTCCTCGTGGGCCTCGTGCTGGCGGCCGTCACCGCCGGGCTCGTCCTGGTCGCCGTCTCGCCGCCCGTGCGCGACGCGGTCTCGGCGTTCGGATCCGACCAGGGGGCGTCGCTCGTCTCGCGGATCTCGCCCGAGGACGGGACCTCGTGGAGCGACTCCGCCGTCCTCTGGCCGCTCTACGCGATCGTCGGCGTGTGCCTGGTGGGCGTCGTGCTCGCCCTGGTGCTCGCCCTCGCCCACGGCCGCGGCCGCACCGGAACGGTCCTGCGCGACGAGACGGCGACCGAGGGCGGCCCCGCCGGCGCCGTGGAGTTCGGCACCGGCTTCGCCGAGGACGTCCTCGAGAACGCGCTCGCCGGCCGCGGCGACCTGCTGGACGTCACGGTGTCGGCGTACGAGCACGGCTCGACCACCGCGCTCAAGGTGCGCGTCCTCCCCCGGTCGGGCGTCTCGCCCCGCACCGTGGTCGACGCCGTGCACGCGGAGGTCGAGAGCCTCGACCGGCTCCTCGGCGCCCGCCTGCCGGTCGTGCTCGAGGTCGCCTCGAGCGCTCGCGCCGGCTTCTCGAAAGAGGACCGCGTCTCCTGAACCGCGCAGCGCCTGCGGCGCTCGCTGCACCACCCCTCCAGCGGCCTTCGCCGGAGGATCCGAGAACAGAACGAAGGGAGCCCCTGATGGGTGCTGACGACAAGATCCGCAACGCCGCTGAGAACCTGGTCGGAAAGGCGAAGGAGGCGGTCGGCAAGATGACCGACAACGAGCGCCTCGAGGCCGAGGGCCAGGCCGATCAGACGAAGGCCCACACGAAGAAGGTCGGCGAGGACGTCAAGGACGTCTTCAAGAACTGACGTTCTCCCCGCGACGGAGGGCCGTCACCGCTCACGCGGTGGCGGCCCTCCGTCGTCGTCGGCTCAGATGCTCCAGAACATGATCCGACCGGCCGAGGCCGAGTCGATGTCCTGGTCGAAGTTGTCGACGGTGTGCGACGCGTAGAGGACCGTGTCGCCGTCCACGCTCGTGACGATGCCGGTGTGGTCCCAGTCGCCGGAGCCGTCCCAGTCGAACTGGACGACGTCGCCGACCTCGACCTGGTCGCGCTGGTCGTTCGTGAGGGGCGTCGCGCGCTCGGGGTGCGCCGCGAGGTAGGAGTTGAAGGCCGTCGAGGACGCCCAGGCCGAGCTGTACCCGCCGCCGGCCGAGAAGCTCCACTCCGAGTCCATGCTCCAGCCGCGGGCGATGAGCGACTGGGAGGTGAAGTTGACGCAGTCGTTGCCGCCGATGACGCCGTACTGCGCCGAGTTGTACTCGTTCCAGTAGGTCTCGACGTAGTCGAGCTGGGAGGCCAGCCGGCTGGCGTCGAGCGCCGCGGCGGCCTTCGCGGCCTCGATCGCGGGGTCCGGCGTGTACGCGAAGGTGATGGCCGACGCGACGACCTTGGTCGTCGCGAGCACCCCGGTCGCGGTCGCGGAGGCGGTCGGCTCGGGCGCGGAGCGCCGAGGTCCGCAGCGGGGTCGGCGAGGAGCGGCTCGGGCGCCGTCGTCGCGATCGCCGGCTGTGCGACGGGCGTGCCGTCGGACGTGACGGCGGCAGCGGCGTCGGTCACGGCGTCGAAGGTGATCGGAGCGCCGCTCGCGTCGAAGAACGCGACCGGCACCACGCCCTCGATCTCACCGGAGGCGGGCGGGGCGGTGACCGTGATCCGATCGGGGTTCTCGACGGCCACGCTGCCCTCGGCCTCGCCGAAGCGCACCGAGGCGACCGAGTCGAGGTTCGAGCCCTGGAGCGTGACGGCGGTCCCTCCGGCGACGGTGCCGGTGGTGGTCGAGACGCCGCTCAGCACGACGCGGGCGGAGGCGGTCGTGGCGGGGAGCACGGCGACGGTGGTGGGGAGTGCGGTCGGCGCGGTGGATGCGGAGGCGCTGGCCGAGGCGGACTCGGAGGACCCGGATCCGCCGATGGTGAGGCTCGCACCCGCGGCGACGGCGACGACGACGAGGCCGCCGGACATCGCGAGCACGAGGTGGCGGCGCGTGGGCCGGAGGAAGGCGGAGCCGCGACGGGCGGGCTCGACGCGCGGGCGGTGCTGGCGGTGGCCCTCCGAGGTGCGGCGGTCGCGACGCGAGACGAAGACGGTCTCGGCGGGCGCATGCGGCGGCACGGAGGCGGAGGGGTGGACCGGGCGGGGCTCCTGCACGGCGGGAGCGGGGGCCGCCTCGACGGCGGG
>NZ_MUKN01000084.1 GCF_001995175.1 Rathayibacter rhapontici | reverse complement strand
GGAGGCGGGGCCGTCGACGGTCGCGTCGCCGGCGTCCGCGGACCCGCTCGCCGGACGCCCGTCGTCGTCGGCGTCCACCGACAGCACCGCGAACGCGTCGTCGAGGCGCACGTCGTACTCGAGTCCGTCCTCGCCGCGCAGCTCCAGCTCGTAGCCGGGGGCCCCGTCGTCCTCGCGCTCGGCCGAGGTGACGGTGCCGCCGCCGATCTCCTCGAGGGCGGCGTCGCTCGCACGGTCGAGGTCCGCCCCGGTCAGCCGGTCGGATCCCTCGAAGCCGTCGGTCGCGGCGTACGCGATCCCGGTGCCCGCTCCGAGGAGCACGACGACTCCGGCGACGGCGGTGATGATCGTGGTCTTCTTCTGCATGATCCGCTCCTTCTCCGGCGCCGGTCCTCGACGCCGCGACCACTCTCACGCGCGGTCGCTGAAGCCACCCTGAAGCGCCCAGGCCGCCGGTTGAGCGCTAGAGCGGGATTCGCAGCACCACGCGTGCGCCGCCCAGGGGCGCGTCCTCGATCGACACTCCGCCGTGGTGCGCCGCCGCGATCTCGGCCACGATCGCGAGGCCCAGGCCCGATCCTCCGGCGTCGCGGGCGCGGCCCTCGTCGAGCCGCACGAACCGCCCGAGCACGCGCGAGCGATCGGCCGGTGCGATGCCCGGCCCGTCGTCGTCGACGACGATCACGGCCCCGACGCCGTCGGCCCGGGTGGTCAGCGCCAGGCGCGACGAGCGGTGCCGCACCGCGTTGTCGACCAGGTTCCGCACGGCCCGCGCGAGCAGCGCCTCGTCGGCGACGACCTGCACGGGCGAGACCCCGCTCGCGTCCACCTCGATCCCGGAGTCGCGCAGCCGCCGGACCTCGCGCAGGGCCAGGTCGTCGAGGTCGACAGGAGCCGCGGCGATCGCCAGTCGCGCCTCGTCGGCGCGCGCGAGCAGCAGCAGCCCCTCGATCAGCCCGCCCATCCGCACCGACTCCTCGGCCACCGTCCTCGCGAGGCGGGCGGAGTCGAGGCGGTCCGGGTGGGCGAGGGCCACCTCCGCCGTCTGCCGCAGAGCCGCGACGGGGGAGCGCAGCTCGTGCGACGCGTCCGAGACGAAGCGGCGCTGCCGCTCCTGCGCGTCCTGCAGCCGGTCGAGCATGCGGTTCAGCGTGCGCGCGAGGCGGTCGATCTCGTCGCCCGAGCCGGGCTCCGCGACCCGGCGGTCCAGGGCGGCCGCGGTGACGGAGTCGGCCTCGGCGCGCATCCGGTCGACGGGGCGCAGCGCCCGGCCGACGACCACCCAGCAGACCACCGCCACGAAGGCCACCAGCAGCGGCACCGCGACGGCGAGGAGCGCCGTGGTCGTCGCCACCGCCTCCGCCCGCCCCTCGTCCGGCACTCCGGCGATCACGAGCGAGCCGTCGTCCCGCTCCTGCGCCGCGACGACCACCGGTCCCTCGTCCTCGACGTCCACGGTGACGGGATCCTCGCCCTCCTCCCGCACGAGGGCCGGCAGGTCCTCCGCGTCCTCGCCCGCCGCCACCACGCGGCCGTCGACGACGAGCTGCACGACCCCCTCGGAGGCCCTGACCACCTCGCGCCACCGCTCTCGACCAGGGCGCCGAGGCGCTCGGCCTCGGCCTCGGCGGCGCTCGAGGCGCTCGCCGCGAGCACGGAGGAGAGCACCAGAACGAACCCGACTCCGCCGAGCACCGCGGCGAGGGCGACCACGGCGGCGGCCGCGAGTGTGATCCGCGTGCGCAGGCGGCTCATCCGGCCACCAGCGAGTAGCCCGCCCCGCGCTGCGTCCGGATCGTGTCGACGCCGAACGGCCGGTCGATCTTGTTGCGGAGGGTGCGGATGTAGACCTCGACGATATTGGGGTCGCCGTCGAAGTCGAAGTCCCAGACCGCGCCGAGCACGTCCCGCTTCGAGACGACGTCGCCGGCCCGCGAGACGAGGTACTCGAGCACGCTGAACTCCCGCGCCGTCAGCGGGATCGGCACGCCGCCCCGCTCCACCCGGCGCGACGCGGGGTCCAGGACCAGGTCGCCGACCACCTGCACGACCGGGCGCTCGGCCGCCCCGCGGCGGATCAGTGCGCGCAGCCGGGCGACCAGCACGGGGAACGAGAACGGCTTGGTGAGGTAGTCGTCGGCACCGGTGTCCAGCGCCTCCACCTGATCGAGGTCGCCGTCCTTGGCGGTCAGCATCAGGATCGGCGTCCAGTCCTCCGCCGCGCGCAGGCGCTCGCAGACGCGGAAGCCGCTGAGGTCCGGGAGCATCAGGTCGAGCACGATCGCCGCGTACTCCGCCTCCCTTGCGAGCCACAGCGCGTCCGTGCCCGTGGCGGCCGTGTCGACGGCGAAGCCCTCGGCCTCGAGGCCCGTCTCGAGCGCGCGCAGCAGGTTGATCTCGTCGTCGACGACCAGGATGCGGATGGCGTCCTCCCAGGCTCCTCCCGCGGCGAGCGCGGCTCGCCCCAGGCTAGGACGATCCTGCTGAAGCCGCCCTGAAGCCCTGCAGCACCGCCCGTTCCCCTCGATGCGGTAGAAGGGTCGGGTGACTCCGCCCGCCTCCCTCGCCCGCCGCCTCGGGACCGGCGACGCCGTCGCCATCGGCCTCGGCTCGATGATCGGCGCCGGCGTCTTCGCGGCCTTCGCGCCCGCGGCCGCCGCGGCCGGCCCCTGGCTGCTCGCCGGGCTCGCACTCGCCGCCCTCGTCGCGTGGGCCAACGCCTCCTCCTCGGCGCAGCTCGCCGCGCAGTACCCGCGCTCGGGCGGCACCTACGTCTACGGTCGCGAGCGCCTGGGCGAGTGGCCCGGGTTCCTCGCGGGCTGGGGCTTCGTCGTCGGCAAGACCGCGAGCTGCGCGGCGATGGCGCTGACCTTCGCGGCCTACGCGGCTCCCTCCGGGTGGGAGCGCCCGGTCGCCGTGCTCGCCGTCGCGGTGCTCGTCGGGGTCAACGCGCTCGGCGTCACCCGGACCGCGCTCGCCACCCGCGTCATCGTCGCGATCGTCCTGGCGGTGCTCGCGCTGGTCGTCGCCGCCGCGGTCTCCTCCGGGCCCGCCGCCGCCTCCTCGGCGGGCGGCGTCGGCACCATCGGCCCGCTCGGCGTGCTTCAGTCGGCCGGGCTTCTCTTCTTCGCCTTCGCCGGCTACGCCCGCCTCGCCACGATGGGGGAGGAGGTGCGTGACCCGTCCCGGACGATCCCGCGCGCGATCCTCGGCGCCCTCGCGCTCGCGGTCGTCGTCTACGCCGTGGTCGGGACGGCGCTCCTCGTCGCGCTCGGTCCGGAGCGGCTCGCGGCGTCGACCGAGCCCCTCGCGGAGGCGGCCGCGGTGTGGCCGTGGACCGGACCGGTCGTCCGGATCGGAGCGGCCGCCGCCTCGCTGGGCGCCCTCCTCGCGCTCATCGCGGGCATCGGGCGGACGAGCCTGGCCATGGCCCGCGAGGGCGACCTGCCCCGCGTGCTGGCGCACGTGGATCCGGTGCGGCAGGTGCCCCGCCGCGCCGAGATCGCCCTCGGCGCCGTCGTGATCGTGCTGGTGCTCGTCGCCGACCTGCGCTCGGCGATCGGGTTCTCGTCGTTCGGGGTGCTGCTCTACTACCTGGTCGCCAACGTGTCGGCGCTCACGCAGGAGCGGCGCTTCCGCCTGTACCCGCGGTTCGTCGCGGTGGGCGGGGTGATCGGCTGCGTGCTGCTCGTGCTCACCCTGCCGCTGCCGTCGATCCTCACCGGCGTCGCGGTCTTCGCGGTCGGAGCCGTGTACCGGCTCGTCCGGCTGGCCCGCGAGCGGGGCCGCGCGGCCGGGGCGTAGCTCCCGGCCGCACCCGGCTCACTCGTCGCGGTCGGTGTACTCGCCCTCGACGTCCGAGTCGGGTCCTGCGGAGTCGGAGTCGACGTAGCTGCCCTTCTCGGTCGAGGTCTCCTCGTGCACCGAGGTGTCGACGTAGCTGCCCTGGTCGTCGGAGGCGGTGTGCGAGACGCCGTCGGTCGAGGTGTACTCGCCGTCCGGTGTCTCGGTCGTGGTCGTCTCGGCGGCGTGGCGGCCGCGGCGCGGCGCCTCGCTCGCGCCGCCGGAGGTCGTTCCGGGGGAAGTCTCGTCGTCGTGTGCCATGGCGGGTTCCTCGCTTCATCGCGTCGGGTCCGGGGCGCGCCGAGCGGCGGCCCCCACTCGAGAGAACTGCATCCCGCCCTGCGGTGCAAGGCGTTGCGGCTGCACATCCGTGCCGGTCGGCCCGGTCCCGCCGCTCCCCGCACCTCCTCCGGCCCGGCGCAACTCCTACCCGCTCCGCGCGCTCCCGCCTAGCGTGACGGGCATGAGCATCCCCACCCGCACCCGCTGGAGCGTCATCGGCCAGCTCGGCCCGCTGTTCGACGACGGCGGCCCGATGCTGCTCGTCGAGGCGCGCTCGGCCTTCGGGCGGCGGCCGATGCACCGCGCGAAGGCGCAGCTGTGGCTCTCGGCCCTGCGCCACCGCGCCCGCGAGCTGGGCGACCGCGTCGAGTACGTCCGCGCCGAGACCTTCGCCGAGGCCCTCGAGGGCCGCGACGACCTCGAGGTGATCGATCCGCCCACCCGCGGCGGCCGCCGCCTCGCCCGCCGCCTGGGCATGAGCGTGCTGCCCAGCCGCGGGTTCGTGACCGAGGAGGAGGACTTCCGCGAGTGGGCGCTCGCGCGGGCCGGCTCCCGGCTCCTCCTCGAGGACTTCTACCGCTGGAGCCGCGAGCGCACCGGCGTGCTGATGCGCGGCGACCAGCCGGAGGGCGGCAAGTGGAACTACGACCACGACAACCGCCAGCCGCCGCCCAAGGGCGCGGCCCGGCTGGGGCTGCCGGATCCGTGGTGGCCGGTGGAGGACGACATCGACGAGGAGGTCCGCGCGGATCTCGCCCGATGGGAGCGCGAGGGAGCCGTGCACCTCGTCGGCGAGGACGGCCCGCGGCGCTTCGCCGCGACTCCGGCCGAGGCGCAGGAGGCGCTCGCCGACTTCGCGTCCTCGCGACTGCAGGACTTCGGCCCCTACGAGGACGCCATGCTCTCGGGCGACTGGACCATGGCGCACTCGCTCCTGAGCGCTCCGATGAACCTCGGCCTGCTCGACCCGCGCGAGGTGATCGACACCGTCGTGGCCGAGCACGCCTCCGGAGGCGCACCGCTCGCGGGCGTCGAGGGCTTCGTCCGGCAGATCATGGGCTGGCGCGACTACGTGTGGCACCTCTACTGGCACCTGGGGCCGGAGTACCGCACGCGCAGCCGCGCGCTCGGCGCCTCCGCCCCGCTGCCCGCGGCGCTGCTCGAGCTCGACCCCGCGGGCATCGAGGCGAACTGCCTGCACGAGACCCTCGACGACGTCCGGCGCCACGGCTGGGCGCACCACATCCAGCGCCTGATGGTGCTCGGCAACTGGGGCCTCCAGCGCGGCTGGGATCCGGCCGAGCTCAACGACTGGTTCGTGGACGTCTTCGTCGACGGCACCGAGTGGGTGATGCCGGCGAACGTGATCGGCATGTCCCAGCACGCCGACGGCGGTGTCGTGGCGACCAAGCCGTACGCGTCCGGCGGGGCCTACATCAACCGGATGTCGGACTACTGCGGTGGCTGCCGCTTCGATCCGAAGGTGCGCCTGGGCGAGAACGCCTGCCCCGTGACGGCCGGCTACTGGGCGTTCCTGGACCGCGTGGAGCCGGTGCTGCGGACGAACCACCGCATGGCGCAGCCGCTCGCCGGACTGCGGCGCCTCTCGGACCGCGCCGCCGTGGTCGACCAGGAGCGGAACCGGGAGTCGTACTGACCGCCGCGCGTCAGGCGCGGGTGAACACCGAGACCGTCACGGCGACGGTCACGTCGGTCGTCCGCTCGCGCTCCGCCAGCACCGCGTCCAGCGCCCCGGCGTCGACGTGGTGCGCGCTGGGGCCCATCAGGACCTCCGCGCGCAGCTCCGCGGGCGTCATGTCGACCGCGTAGTCGAGCTCCCGCCGCTCGGTCAGCGCGAGGCCGGCGAGCTGCTCGTCGAGGCGCTCCGCCTTGCCCGCGTCGATCCCGAGCATGCCGAAGACCGGGCGGATCTCGTGCAGGTGCCGCTCGCGCGGCGTCACGACGACGGCGGTCCCGCCGGGCCGCAGCACGCGCAGCATCTCGGGGGCGTTCCGCGGGGCGAACACGGTGAGCAGAGCGTCGGCGCAGCCGTCGGCCAGCGGCAGCGGCTGCCAGAGGTCGGCCGTCGCGATCGCCGCCCGGGGGTGCGCGCGGGCGGCACGTCGAGCGGCCGGTGCCGAGAGGTCGAGTCCGAGCCCGGCGGCCCCCGGATGCGCGTCGAGCACCGCCGCGAGGTAGGCGCCGGTGCCGCAGCCCAGGTCGACGACGAGCCGGGCGTCCGCGGGCACCGCCGCGGCGACCGCCTCCTGGATCGGGCGGTAGTGCCCCGAGCCGAGCAGCTCCGCGCGCGCCTGCACCATCGCCGCGGTGTCGCCGGAGGTGGCGTGCCGCCCGCGCAGCAGCGACACGTAGCCCTGCCGCGCGACATCGGCGCTGTGCCCGTTCGGGCAGCGCAGGAGCGAGGGCCGCGGCAGCGCGTCCGGGGCCAGGGCGGAGCCGCACACGGGGCAGGCGAGAGCCGGCAGCACCCTCGATCCGGGCAGGTCCGACGGGTCGAGGGGGTGCGCGCTCACGCGTCGGTCCGGTCGTGCAGGGCGGCCGAGCGATCCCGCATCGCCGTGACCCCGGAGTTGACCGTGGCGATCACCGGCACCGCGAAGAGCGCTCCGGCGAGGCCCGCGACCTCGAGGCCGATCGCCACACCCAGCACGACGGCGAGCGGATGCACCTTCACCGCCGAGCCGAGGATCAGCGGCTGCAGCACGTGCCCCTCGAGTAGGTGCACGACGATCACGACGCCCACCATGATCAGCGCGGCCACCGGCCCGATGAACAGCAGGGCGACCAGTGCTGCGAGCGCCCCGGTCACGATCGCGCCGAGGAACGGCACGAAGGAGCCCAGGAACACCGTGACCATGATCGGCACGACGAGCGGGAGCTGCAGGGCGAGCGCCCCGATGCCGATGCCCGTGGCGTTGATCGCCGCCACTCCGAGCTGCGCCCGCACGAACTGGGTGAGCGCCTCGAAGCCCGCGGCCGCTCCCGTCAGCAGGGGCGCCCGGGCCGGCAGCGGCAGCAGGCGGAGGAACCACGACCAGATCCGCCGCCCGTCCAGCAGCAGGAAGATCAGCGAGAAGAGGGTGAGCAGCGTGCCGGCGAAGACCTCGGCGACCTGCGAGCCCACCGCGAGCGCTCCGGAGGCGATCGTCGCGGCCTGCGCGTCCGCCCACGTGACCGCGCTCTGCGCCCAGTCGGAGAGCTGCACCTGCGTGAAGCCGAGGCCCTGGATCCACTCCTCGACGTCGTCGACGGCCTCGAGCGTGCGCTGCCCGATCCCGCCGAAGCCGGCCCGGGTCTGCACGACGACGAGAGCGACGAGCCCGCTGATCGCGAGCAGCAGGGTGAGGATCGAGACGAGCACCGCGAGTCCGCGCGGCAGGCGCCAGGCCTCGAGCCGGTCGCGCAGCGGGGTCAGCAGAGCGGTCAGCAGCAGCGCGACGAGCACCGGCACGACCACCACCGGCACCATCGAGACCAGCTGCACGACCAGCCAGAGGACCGCGGCGACCGTGAGCACCCGCCACGACCACGCGGCCGCGATGCGCATCCCGGGCGAGACGTCGTCGGCCTCGGGCTCCTCGAGCACGACGGCCGGAGCGGTCGCCGCGAATCCGCGCAAGCGCTCCCGCGTCCGACGTCCTCGCATGGCCCCTCCCCGTTCCCTCGCAGTGTACGGCGGGGCGCTGGGCCCGGTCGTCGCGGTCCGTCGACGCTGCTCACACCGCACTGCCGGCGGGAGCGATCAGGCGCGCTCGACAGGCAGCCACAGCTCGCAGGTGGCGGTGCTGAAGTCGTCCGCACGGTCGAGCACCGCGACGAGCGACGGCCCGGGGCGGAGCCGCCACGGGTTCGACGGGAACCACTCGGTCGCGGTCGCGGCCCACGCCTCCTGCAGCGCCGCCGGATGCGCGCCCTCGGTGCGGAAGACCGCCCAGGTGCCGGCCGGAACCTCGATCGTGTCGAGATCCGCGGGGGCCGGGGCTGTGCCGGTGACGGCCACTCCGTGCAGGTAGGTCAGCTCGCTCCCCTCCGTGTAGTCGGGGTCGACCTCGGCGCTGACCTGGAGCAGCCCGGCCGGCTCGGTGTCGCTCAGGGACTTCAGGCGGCCGTGCTCGGACGCGGGCAGGGAGGCGATGTGGGCGGCGATGTGCGGATTGACGCCCTCGTGCAGGAGCGGCACGCGGGCGGCGTGGCCGAGGAGGAGGAACGCCGGTCGATCGACGATGCGAGTGGTCATGGGGGTGGTCCCTTCGACGGTCAGGCGGAACCTGAGCTGCGGTTGCGAGCGAAGGGGACCGCCGTGCCGCCTGGCCTCGCCGACGGCGACGCCGTGCACGGATCGGAACGCCCGGCCGAACGCCTCGGTCGACCCGTATCCGAACCGCACCGCGACGCCCAGCAGGTCCTCGCCTCCGAGGACGTGCGCTGCCGCGACCGTCATCCGGCGACGCCGGACGTACTCCGACAGCGGCATGCCGGCGAGCGACGAGAACATCCGCCGGAGGTGGTGCTCCGTCGTGCCGAGCGCCCTCGCCAGCGCCGCCACGTCGAGGTCGTCGTCGAGACGATCCTCGACCAGCTCGACCAGTCGGTTCAGCTCCGCGATCATGGCGCCTCCTTCGACCTCCACCCTGCCGGGTCGTCCCGCTCGGCACGCGATGATCGCGGTCCGATCCGATCGTCCTGACGATTCCGGAGGTGCCGGTCACACGGGCACTGATCGAGCGATGGGTCGAAGGCTGGTGTGATTCCCGCCGGATGCTCGGGCGCCGCGAGGGCGAGGGATGGTCGATCGAGGTCGCGGCGGAGACCCGTTCGCTCGAGTACATCGGCGCGGCGCCGTCGCTCCTCGAGCTGCATCGGCTGGTGACCGCCACGTCCGCCCCGGACGTGTGGCTGACGCTTCGTCCCGATCGTCACCTACCGAGGCCGGAGGGCGTCAGCGCGATCGCGGTTCCGTCGCGCGTAGCGAGGCGCAGTGCGAGCGTGCTGCCACCGTCGCACCTCTGCGCGACGGATCCGGTTGCCGAATTCACCGATCACTGGCGTAATGGAGACATCATGCCGACAAATGCCACTGTTTTCGAGCGTCTCGCCCCGTCCTCCGCGGCCGTCGACGCCTCCCTCGCCGACTCCCGGCGCGGCGTCTTCTGGCTCGAGGACGCTCCGGCCCCGCGGCCGCCGCTCGTCGGCTCCGTCCGCGCCGACCTCGTGATCGTGGGCGGCGGCTACACCGGCCTGTGGAGCGCCCTGCGCGCCAAGGAGCGCGACCCCGGCCGCCGCGTGGTCCTCCTCGAGGCCCGCTCGATCGGCTGGGCGGCCTCCGGACGCAACGGCGGCTTCGTCGAGTCGAGCCTCACGCACGGCCGCGAGAACGGCCTCGCCCGCTGGCCGGAGGAGAGCGACCGGCTCGAGCGCCTGGGAGTCGAGAACCTCGACGGCATCCAGGAGACGATCGCCCGCTACGGCATGGACTGCGGCTTCGAGCGCACCGGCTCGCTCGCGGTGGCGGTCGAGGAGCACCAGATCGCGCCGCTCGCCGAGGGCGACGGAGTCGCGGGCGCGCGGTTCCTCGACGCCGACGGCATCCGCGCCCTCGTCGACTCGCCCACCTATCTCGCCGGTCTCGTCGTGCCCGCCGAGCAGTGCGCGCTCGTGCATCCCGGGCAGCTGGTGCGCGAGCTCGCCCGCGTCGCCGAGGAGCTCGGCGTCGAGATCCACGAGGACAGCCGGGTGCTCGGCCTCGAGGCGACGGCCTCCGGAGTGCTCGTGCGGACGGCCGGGGGAGCGGTGGAGGCGTCGCACGCGGTCCTCGGCACGAGCGCCTTCCCCTCCCTCCTCGCCCGCACCCGGCTGATGACCGTGCCCGTCTACGACTACGTCCTGATGACCGAGCCGCTCGACGCCGGGCAGCTCGACTCGATCGGCTGGCGGGGGAGGGAGGGCGTCAACGACACGGCGAACCAGTTCCACTACTACCGCCGCACCGCCGACGACCGGATCCTCTGGGGCGGCTACGACGCGGTCTACCACCCGGGGGGCCGCATCCGCTCGCGCTACGAGGAGCGGCCCGAGACCTACAGTGCGCTGGCCTCGCACTTCCTCACGACGTTCCCGCAGCTCGAGGGCGTGCGCTTCAGCCACCGCTGGGCCGGAGTGATCGACACCAGCACGCGCTTCGCCGCGTTCTACGGCACGGCGCTCTCGGGCCGCGTCGCCTACGCCGCGGGCTACACCGGGCTCGGAGTCGGCACGACGGCCTTCGCGGCGGACGTCGTCCTCGACCTGCTGTCGGGCGAGCGGACCGAGCGCACCGAGCTCGAGATGGTGCGCTCGCGCCCGCTGCCGTTCCCGCCCGAGCCCTTCGCCACCGCGGGGATCCAGGCCACCCGCTGGTCGCTCGACCGCGCCGACCACGACGGCGGACGGCGCAACCTGCTCCTGCGCACCCTCGACGCGCTGGGCCTCGGCTTCGACTCCTGAGGGCCCGTCGTTCCGCGCCAGCGACCCCTCGTGGCGCGGCGCCTCGGGTAGCGTCCGGTGCGGAGCACCCGCCGTCGGTGCACGAGAGGGACGGATGCTCGAGGTTCTGCTCGCGATCGCAGGCTGGGCCACCGGCGCCGTCCTCGTGGTGAGCGGGGCGCTGAAGCTCGGCCGGACGGAGCGGTTCCGCGAGTCCCTCGGTGCTCTCGGCCTCCCCGCCGCGCTGGGCCGCAGTGCGCTCTTCGCCCGCTCGTTCCCCGTCGTCGAGATCGTGCTCGGCCTCGCCGTCGTCCTCGCTCCGGCGCCGCTGCACCGGCTCGCCCTGCTGGCGGCGCTCGCCGTGCTCGCAGTGTTCCTGGTGGTCGCGGTCCGCGCCGCCCGCGCGCCGGAGCCCGTCGACTGCGAGTGCTTCGGAGGGCTCGGCGAGGCGCGGATGAGCGGCCGCACGGTCGTGCGCAACAGCGTCCTCGTCGCCCTCGCGGTCGCCGGTCTGGCGGGGCCCGTGCCGCCCGCCGCGCTCACCACACCGGGGCTCCCGGCGCTCGCCGCGGTGCTGCTCGCGGTCGTCCTGGTGCTCGTGCGCGACCGTGTGCAGGGCCGCGCCGCAGCCGCGATCCCCTCCGCCGCCCCCTCCTCCGGGCCCGTGCTCCTCACCGCCGCGGGCGCGCGGATCGCGCTCGCCGAGTTCGCCGAGCCGCCGACCCACCTCGTCTTCTTCTCGCCCTCGTGCATCTCGTGCCACGAGCTCGTCGACCGCTTCCGCTGGTGGCCCAACGGCCTGCGCGCGGGCGAGGACCTCGTCCCGGTCCTCCTCGGTCGGCCAGAGGACTTCGCCGTGCACGAGGTGTTCGCCCCGCTCGTCGAGCACGCGCTCTACGATCCCGACCGCGCCGTCGCGGCGCTGCTCGGGCGGGGCGCGACCCCCGGTCACGTCCTCCTCGACGCCGAGCACCCGCTCGGCTCGGCCTGGAGCACCGGCTGGTACGAGATCGAGCAGCGCGTGCTGAGCGAGGAGTTCTTCACCGACGTGCACCGCGGTCGCGTCGTTCCCGACCCCGAGGTCCTGGCGCGCGAGGAGTCCGACCGCGCCGCCGCCCGCGAGGGATCCGCCTCGCACTGACCGGCCCCGGACGGCGCCGAG
>NZ_MUKN01000083.1 GCF_001995175.1 Rathayibacter rhapontici | reverse complement strand
GCCGGGAGCACTCGGCGGCGGGGGGCACCGTCTGACAGACTGGGCGGATGCCGCTGACGCCCGCAAGCAAGCCCATGAGCGCCGGGGCGGCCGAGGTCATGCACCGCGCCGCACGCCTCGAGGACTCGATCCACCGCTTCCGGATGCGCCGGGTGAAGCGCCGGGGCTACGTCGCCCGCGTGATCCCCTACACCGGCTACGGCTCGACCGGCCAGCTCCGCGTGCTCGCCCGCGTCCTCTACACGCGGCCCACCCCTCCCGGATCCGAGGAGGTGCGGCCCGTCGAGGGCGTGCGCGGCTGGCGGAGCTTCACGAGCGTCTTCGTGAGCGGAGCCGTCGTGTCCGTCGAGGTCGACGGGCAGCGGCACGACATCGTGGCCGACCGCGGCGGGGTCGTCGACTCCGACATCCCGATCACGCTCGAGCCCGGCTGGCACACGATCACCTTCACCACGGCCGACGCGAAGCCCGTCGAGGCCCCGGTGTTCATCGTGCGGCCCGAGGCGCGCATCGGCGTCGTCTCGGACATCGACGACACGGTCATGGTCACCGCGCTCCCTCGCCCGTTCATCGCCGCGTGGAACACCTTCGTGCTGAACGAGCACGCGCGGATGCCCACGCCGGGCATGGCGGTCTTCCTCGACCGCTTCTCGCGGCAGAACGACGGCTCGCCCGTCATCTACCTCTCCACGGGGGCGTGGAACGTCGCTCCGGCGCTGACCCGCTTCCTCTCGCGCCACCTCTACCCCGCCGGCGCACTGCTGCTCACCGACTGGGGCCCGACGCACGACCGTTGGTTCCGCAGCGGCAAGCAGCACAAGGAGCAGAACCTCCGCCGCCTGGCCGCCGAGTTCCCCGACGTGCAGTGGCTGCTCGTCGGCGACGACGGCCAGCACGACGAGGAGATCTACTCGGACTTCGCGAGCGAGCACCCGGACAAGGTCGCGGCGATCGCGATCCGGCAGCTGTCGACCGGTGAGGCCGTGCTCGCGGGTGGACGCTCGAAGGCGGCCGACCGCTCCCAGACCAGCGGCACCCCCTGGGTCTACGCGCCCGACGGCGCCGGGATCGCCGAGCAGCTGACGGAGCTCGGACTGCTCTGATCGAGCGGTCGCGCGGCGTCGCGGACCCCCGGGAACGACGACGCCGTCCGACTCCCGAGGGAGCGGACGGCGTCGGAGCGGATGGGGCGGACTACGCCTGGTGTGCGGCCTGAAGGTCGAGGGTGATGGTGACCTTCTCGCCGATGAGGACGCCGCCGGTCTCGAGCGCGGCGTTGTAGGTGAGGCCGAAGTCGGTGCGGTCGATGGTGGTCTTCGCGGTCAGACCGGCCTTGTAGTTGCCGTAGGGGTCGGTGCCGAAGCCGCCGAACTCGACCTCGAAGGTGACGGGCTTGGTGACGCCCTTGATGGTGAGGTTCCCGTCGACGAGGAAGTCGTCGCCGTTCGCGCGCACGCCGGTCGAGGCGAAGTGGATCTCGGGGTGCGTCTCGGCCTCGAAGAAGTCGCCGGTGCGGAGGTGTCCGTCGCGGTTGGGCTCGTTGGTGTTGATGGAGGCGACCTCGGCGGTGGCCTCGACGGTCGAGTCGAGCGGGTTCTCACCGGTGGTGAACGTCGCGGTGAAGCGCTCGAACTTGCCCTTGACCTTGCTGATCATGAGGTGGCGGACGCTGAAGGCGACCTCGCTGTGCGTGGGGTCGATGACCCAAGAGCCGGCCTTGTAACCGGGGATGGAAAGCGTGTCGGTCATGATTACTCCTCGAGGATGTGGTCGATGCGGAGAGCTGCTCCCCGTCCGATACATGCAAGCGTATCGACGATCCGACTATTCCATGTAGCTACAACTAATTTCCCGACGGCCCGGGCGTGGCGGATCCGGCCTCGCGCGCCGGGTTCCTGATCCCGAGCAGCGAGACCAGTCCGCCGAGGATCAGCAGGACCGCCGTCGCCAGGGCGCGCGGGAGAAGCCGCCGTCGTCGAGGGTGTCGCCGACCACGAGGGTGGTCGCCGCGATCGCGACCAGCCCCGCGATCCGCGAGACCGCGTTGTTCACGGCGGAGCCGACTCCGCTGTGCTCGCTCGCCACCGCGCCGAGGATCGTCGAGGTGAGCGGGGCGACCGTGACCGCGAGCCCCAGGCCGAACAGCAGGATCCCCGGCAGCAGCTGGGTGAGGTAGTCCGCCGGCTCGCGGACGCCCACCATCAGGAGGAACCCGCCGCCGGCGACCAGCGGCCCGAGCCCCATGAACAGCCGGGGCCCGAAGCGGGCCGAGAGCGACCCGGAGACCTGCGAGAAGAGCAGCAGCAGGATCGTCGGCGGCAGCGTCGCCAGACCGGCGAGCGTGGCCGAGAAGCCCAGGCTCTGCTGCAGGAACAGCCCGAGGGCGAAGAAGCCGAACGAGAGCGCGCCGTAGACGAACGCGGTCGCGATGTTCCCGACCGTGAAGTTGCGCGAGGCGAAGAGCGAGAGCGGCAGCATCGGATGCGGTGCCCGCCGCTCCCAGACGACGAACGCCGCCAGCGCCGCGAGCCCGACGACGAGCGCTCCGAGCACGAGCGGATGCGCGGGGCCGAGGCGCTCCTGCTCGATCAGCGCGAAGACCGGACCGCCGAGCCCGACGACACCGAGGACCGCGCCGACCCCGTCGATCGGCACCCTGCTGCCGGTGTCGACGTGCCCGAGGCGCCGCAGGAGCACGATCGTCACGAGGATCGGGAGCACGTTGAGCGCGAAGACGTAGCGCCACGACCCCGCGTCCACGAGCAGTCCGCCGAGCACCGGGCCCGCGATCGTCGCGGTTCCCGTCCACGCGGTCCACGCGCCGATCGTCTTGGCCTGCGCAGCGCCGCGCACCGTGGCGATGATCAGGGCCAGCGAGCTCGGCACGAGGATCGCCCCCGCCGCGCCCTGGAGCATCCGGGCGACGATCAGCACCTCCGCACTCGGGGCGACGGCGCAGAGCAGCGACGTGACTCCGAAGCCGACCAGGCCGATCATCATGCTGCGGGCCCGGCCGATGCGGTCGGCGAGCGACCCCGCGACCAGGATCAGCGCGCCGAGGGTGATGAGGTAGCCGTCGACCACCCACTGCTGGACGGCCAGCCCGCCGCCCAGCTCGTCGGTGATCGCCGGCAGGGCGACGTTGACCACGGTGCCGTCGAGGAAGGCGACGAAGGAGGCGAGGATCGCGACGACGAGGACCGCCCGGCGACGGCGCTCCCCCTCGGTGGAGGCGGGGGCGTCGGTGCTCACGTGCGGTTCCGGCTCATCCGCTCACGCTACTCCCGGGCGCTCCGGCGAGCGGTCCTCAGCCGGGTCGCCTACTCTCGTAGCCATGTCTGCGCAAGGAACCGCCCGCGGCGGCGTGCTCGCCCGCGTCCTCGGGATCGTCGGGGCGAGTGTCGCCGGGGGCCTGCTGATCACGGTCGGCGTCACCCCCGCTCTCGCCGTCACCGGTCTCGCCTCGAACAACCCGATCGGCCTGTTCGAGACGGTGCCCGAGTACCTCGAGCTGGGGCAGCTGGCCCAGAAGACCGAGATCTACGCGAAGAACGCCGACGGCACTGACGGGCTCCTCGCCTCCTTCTACGCGCAGAACCGCGAGGAGGTGACCTTCGACCAGGTCAGCCAGGCGGTGAAGGACGCTGCGATCTCGACCGAGGACCCCCGCTTCTACGAGCACGGGGGCGTCGATCTGCAGGGCACGATCCGCGCCGTGGTGAGCAACGTGATCGGCGGCGACCTGCAGGGCGGCTCCTCGATCACCCAGCAGTACGTCAAGAACGTGCTCGTGCAGCAGGCGGAGGCGCTCAGCGACGTCGACGAGGCGGCCTCGCAGGCCGCGTACGACGAGGCCACGGCGACCACTCCGGCGCGCAAGCTCAAGGAGATGAAGCTCGCCGTCGACCTCGAGAAGAAGTACAGCAAGGACGACATTCTGCTGGGCTACCTCAACATCGCCGGCTTCGGCGGACAGGTGTACGGCATCCAGGCGGCCGCCGAGTACTACTTCTCGACCAACGCCGCCGACCTCACGCTCGCGCAGGCCGCCAGCCTGATCGCCACGGTGAACAACCCCAATGGGCTGCGCATCGACGTCGCCGAGAACATCCCCGCCAACAAGGTCCGCCGCGACTACGTGCTCGGCCGGATGCTCGAGGAGGGCACGATCACGCAGGCCGACCACGACGCCGCACTCGCGGAGGAGGTCGTGCCCGCGATCAAGGAGACGCCGACGGGCTGCCAGACGGCCGGCACCGCCGCGTTCTTCTGCGACTACGTCACCCGGGTCATCCAGAACGACCCCGCGTTCGGAGCCGACGAGGCCACGCGCTTCGCGAACTTCCAGCGCGGCGGCTACAAGATCTACACGACCCTCGACCGCGATCTGCAGGACACCGCGACGAGTGCGATGAACGAGTGGGTGCCGAAGACGCCGATCGACGAGGTGAACATCGGCAGCTCGACGGTCTCGATGGAGGTCGGCACGGGCCGCATCCTCGCGATGGTGCAGAACAAGGACTACGACGCCGCCGGATCCGTGAACGGCGAGAACTTCTCGGCCATCAACTTCAACACCGACAACGCCTACGGCGGCTCGAACGGGTTCCCCGTCGGCTCGACGTACAAGGTCTTCACGCTCGCGCAGTGGCTCGCCAACGGCCACACCATCTACGAGACGCTGAACGGCCGCGAGCGGGGCTTCTCGGGCTTCACCGCGAGCTGCGACCCCGACGGGGGCGACGGCCTCAGCTACCCCGAGGTGAGCAACGACGACGGCGAGAGCGGCACCTTCAGCGTCCTGCAGGGCACCATCCGCTCCATCAACACGATCTACGTGGCGATGGCCCAGCAGCTCGACCTCTGCGCGATCCGCGACCAGGCCGCGCCTTCGGCGTGAAGACCGCGTCGGGCGCTCCCCTCAGCTACCAGCCGTCGGCGGTGCTCGGATCCGGCAACGAGATCTCGCCGCTGTCGATGGTCACCGCGTTCGCCGGCTTCGCGAACAACGGAGCCGCCTGCACGGCGATCGCGATCGATTCGATCACCGACTCGGTCGGCACCCCCGTGCCGCCGCCCGTCTCGACCTGCACCCAGGCCCTCTCCCCCGAGCTGACCGCCGTGGCGAACGACGCGCTGCAGGACGTGGTGACCGGTGGCACCGCCGCCGCGTCCGATCCCGGCGACGGCATCGAGCACATCGGCAAGACCGGCACGACGGACGACGCGATACACACCTGGATGGACGGCGCCTCGACGGAGGTCGCCACCGTGGTCTGGGTCGGCAACATCACCGGGGACGCCTCCATGCGCGAGGTGCGGGTGCGCAGCACCGAGACCGGGAACCGCGCCTACGCCTCGAACCTCCGCCACTACATCTGGAACGCGGTGATGACTCGGGCCGACGAGAAGTACGGCGGCGAGGACTTCGCCGACCCGAGCTCGGCGCTGCTGAACGGGCGCCAGGTGACCATCCCGAACGTGACCGGCCGATCGGTCGACTCCGCGACGGAGGTCCTCGAGGACCTCGGCTTCGACGTGGAGGAGGGCGGCACCGTCGACTCCGCCGCTCCGGCCGGCACGGTCGCCGGCACGGACCCCGCCTCGGGCACCGCCATCGCGCGCTACTCGAGCATCACGCTGCTGATCAGCAACGGGTCCCAGGTGCCCGCTCCGGCGCCCGAGACCCAGGAGCCGACGCCGACGGCCACCGAGACCGCTCCGGCGGCCACGGAGACGCCGGTTCCGGAGCCCACCGCCACGGCGACCGCGGTCCCGACGGCCACCTCGACCCCGGAGATCGACGAATGAGCACCGGCTTCGACCCCGCGTTCCTCGGCGCGCCGCTCACGGCACCGGCACCGGCGGCCGACCGCGCGGTCCGCGTCCTGGCGTACACGCACTTCGAGGTCCTGCTGGATCCGGAGCGGCGCCTCGCCCTCTCGACCGCGGTGAACATCGACGGGGCGGCGCTGCTCGACCTCGGACGCGGGGACGACTGGCACCTGGACGACCGGGTGCCCGAGTCGGAGCAGACGGGTCCCGAGGTCTACGCCCGCAACGACCTCGACCGCGGGCACCTCGTCCGTCGCCGCGACCCCGTGTGGGGCGCGCCGGCCGAAGCCCGCGCGGCCAACTACGACAGCTTCTGCTACACGAACGCGGCCCCGCAGGCCAGCGGTTTCAACCAGTCGAAGGAGCTGTGGCTGGGGCTCGAGGACTTCGTGCTCGCGTACGCGCAGACCTCGCGCTCGCGCCTGAGCGTCTTCACGGGCCCCGTGCTCGCCGACGGCGACACGGTGTACCGCGGAGTCGGCATCCCCCGGCGGTTCTGGAAGATCGCCGCCTGGAGCCCGGACGGCGAGGGCCTCGCGGCGAGCGCCTACCTGCTCGACCAGTCGGAGCTCGTCGAGACGGTCCGCGAGACCGCGGCCCCCGGCCTCGCGGCGTTCAGGACCTTCCAGGTGCCGGTCGAGGAGATCGGCGCCCTCACCGCGCTGGACGTCTCCTCGCTCGCCGCGGCGGACGTGCTCGTCAGCGCGGGAGTGCGTCCCGAGGAGCTCCGCCGCGAGCTCTCCTCCCCCGAGGACGTCCGCGCGGGACTCGCCGGGCGCTGACCGGCCGCGCGGGCCAGGATGGGGGAATGACCTCCCCCGTCCTCGTCGAGATCGACGACTCCGGCACCGCCGTCCTGCGCGATCCCTCGATCGGGCTCGTCGCGGTCGACGAGCCCGGCTACCTCCGCGGCGACGGCGTCTTCGAGACCCTCGCGGTCGTCCGGGGTCGCCCGCACGGTCTCGACGAGCACCTGAGCCGCCTGGAGGCCTCCGCCGCCGCGGTGGACCTGGCCCTCCCTCCCCGCGCGGCGTGGGAGGCGGCGGTCGCGCTGGCGATCGCCGAGCACGACGCCGTGGACGACCTGTCGGTGCGCCTCGTCGCGAGCCACCGCGCCTCCGCCGCCCGCTGCACGGTGCGCGCCGAGCCCACCGCCGACGCGCGCGCACTGCGGCGCGACGGGGTCGCGGTCGTCGTCCTCGACCGCGGCTACGCGAGCGGCGCGCAGGAGACGGCTCCCTGGCTCCTGGGCGGCGTCAAGTCGACCTCGGGCGCGGTCACCCGCGCCGCCCTGCGTGAGGCCCGCCGTCGCGGCGCCGACGACGTGGTCTGGCGCACGAGCGACGGGCTGCTCCTGGAGGGGGCGACGTCGAGCCTGGTGCTGCTCGCCGAGGGCGCGCTGCTGACGCCCTCCGCGGGCTCCGGCATCCTCGACGGCACGACCGTCGCGCGGATCCTCGCGATCGGCGCAGGTCGGGGGCTCGAGACCGCGCGCAGGGAGCTCCCCGCCGCGGCCCTGGGCGGCGCCGACTCGGCGTGGCTCGTCTCGAGCACCCGGCGCGCCGTCCCGATCCGCTCGGTCGACGGAGTGGGACTCCGCCTCGACCGTGCGCTCACGGACGCGTTCGAGCAGGGCCTGCTCGCCGACTGAGCTCAAGCAGCCGCAGCGAGCACGAGCGCGGTCCGGGAGCCGACTCCGGACGACTCCGCGTCCCGCAGGTCCTCGACCGTGTCGACGTCGAGTCGCAGCGTGGACTCGCGGGGCACGTCGAGGACCCGGCAGCCCGCCGCCCGGTGGCGGGCGAGGGATCCCGGGCCGAACGCCGGCTCGACGCGCTGCGCCGCCTCGACGAGGAGCGCCGTGGTGCCCGTTCCGGCCCGGTCGCGACGACGGCCGGCAGCGGCGCGGCCGCGGCGAGCACGCCGTCGAGGTCCGCGGGACGCAGCGCCGGCAGGTCGCCGGTCAGGGCGACGACGCGCGCCGTCTGGTCCAGCAGCAGAGCCGCCTCGATCCCGGCCGTCACCGCCGGGTTGAGCGCGCCGGGATCGGGCACGACGACCAGCCCCGGGTTCTCGTCTCGGGCTCGGGAGGCGGCGGTCTCGTCCGAGGTGACGAGCACGACCGCCGCGATGCGGTCCGCGACGGCGACGGCGGCGAGGGTGTCGAGCAGGAACGCCTCCGCGAGCGCCGCCCTCCCGTCGAGCTCGAGGCGGGTCTTGGACGAGCCGCGGCCCTTGAAGACCACGACGGCGCTCCAGCGGCCGGTCACTCCGGAGCCGCCCCGAGCTCGGCGCGCGCGGCCGCTCGGCCCTCGGCGTACGCCTCGTCCGCGCCGAGGCGGAACATGTCCTCGGGACCGGTGCGGGTGAGGCTCCGCGCGCCCGGAGCGTCCAGCCCGGTCACGTACCGCCCGAGCCCCCGCACGACCGCCACCGGGCGCCCGCTCGACTTGCCCTTCACGAGATCGCCGAGGGCCGCGATCTCGTCGGCCACGGCGGGCATCGTGACTCCGAGCGTGCGCCCGAGGGCGTCGACGGCACCGCGCAGGTCGTCGATCACGTGCAGGCCGGCCGCGCCGATCGCGGCGTCGGTCTGCCCGACCCGCCACGCGCGGCCGAGGGTGTCGCTCACGACGACGCCGACCTCGACGCCCAGGCGCTCGCGCAGACCCGAGCACAGGGCGCGCGCGAGGCGTCGGGATCCACGGGGAGCAGCAGCACGGTGCCCTCGGCGACGTTGCTGGCGTCGACGCCGGCGGCGGCCTGCACGATGCCCAGCCGGTTCTCGACGATGCGAGTGACGCCGTGAGCGTGGGCGCGGGTGGCGACGACGCGCACGGTCTCGGCGGTGATCGCCTCCTCGCGGTCCTCGGCCGCGACCACGCGCCCCTCCGCCTTCGAGACGATCTTGCTCGTGACGACGAGCACGTCGCCGCCTCGCGGGCGGTCCTCCTCGGCGGCACCGGCGACGGCCGCGAGGATCAGCTCGAGCAGGTCGTCGCCGGGCGAGACCTCGGGGATCCCGTCGAGGGCCCAGGCCTGGACGCGTGTCGCACTCATCGGTCCATTCTCCCCCGCCCCGGGGCGGTCGCCCGACGCGGCGCTCAGGCCGTGAGGTACGCCGCGACGGCCGGCGGCACGTACGGCGACACGTCGCCGCCGAGCGAGGACACCTGCCGGACGAGGGAGGAGGAGACGTGGGCGTGCGCCGGATCGGGCAGGAGGAAGACGGTCTCGACGTGCGCGAGGTTGCGGTTCACGATCGCCATCGGCGTCTCGTAGGCGACGTCGACCTGCGACCGGATGCCCTTCACGAGGATGCTGGCGCCGACGTCGACGCAGTAGTCGACCAGCAGGCCCATGCTCCAGGACGCGACGACGATCGAGCCCTCGATCCCCGCCTCCCGGATCGACTGCTCGATCAGGGCGACGCGCTGGGCGATGGGCAGCAGCGCGGTCTTCGACGGGTTGTGGACGACGACCACGTGCAGCTCGTCGACCAGTCGCGCGGCGCGCTCGATGACGTCGAGGTGGCCGAGGGTGACGGGGTCGAACGAACCGGGGACGACGGCGATGCGGGCCATGCCGACAGCGTACCGGCCGACTCCGGCGCCCTCCCGTGAGCGGGCGCCACCCGTCCGGGGTCAGCTCTTGGCGAGGAACTCGCGGTCGCGGTCCTGCACGCGGCGCTCGAGCGCGGCGCGGAGCCGGTCGTGGGCCGAGAGCGAGGGGTCCTCCTCGAGCAGCCGCTCGGCGAGGGCGCGGGCCTCGACGATCAGGTGGGCGTCCTGCACGACGCGCAGCAGACGGAGGGAGGAGCGGCCGCCGGACTGCGAGTCGCCCAGCACGTCGCCCTCCCGGCGCAGCTCGAGGTCCACCTCGGCGAGCTCGAAGCCGTCGAGCGTCGCGGCGACGGCCTCCACGCGCTCGCGGGCGACGGTGCCCGCCTCCGCCGCCGTGACGAAGAGGCACACGCCGGGCACGCCGCCGCGCCCGATCCGCCCGCGCAGCTGGTGCAGCTGCGAGACGCCGAAGCGCTCGGCGTCCAGCACGATCATCATCGACGCGTTGGGCACGTCGACGCCCACCTCGATCACGGTCGTCGAGACGAGCACGTCGATCTCGCCCGCGGCGAACGAGCGCATCACCGCGTCCTTCTCCTCCGTGCTCATCCGCCCGTGCAGGGCGGCCGAGCGGCGGTGCTTGAGCAGCGCGTGCGAGCGCACGCCCTCGAGCGTCTGGGCGACCGTCGAGAGCGGAGCGGCCGCCTCCTCGGGAGCCGTGGCAGCGGCTCCCTCCGCGACCTCGCCGGGCTCGATGGCCGGGCAGACGAGGTACACCTGGTGGCCCTGGCGGATCTCCTCCTCGGCGCGCTCCCACGCCCGGGCGATGAGGCCGGGCTTGTCGGTGAGCGGGACGACGTGGCTCGTGATGCCCGGGCGCCCCGCCGGCAGCTCGCGGATCGTCGACGTGTCGAGATCGCCGAACACGGTCATGGCCACGGTGCGCGGGATGGGCGTGGCGGTGAGCACGAGCACGTGAGGCGGCTGCGCTCCCTTGCGCCGCAGAGCGTCGCGCTGATCCACTCCGAAGCGGTGCTGCTCGTCGATCACGACCAGCGCCAGATCGTAGAACGAGACCTTGTCGCCCAGCAGCGCGTGCGTGCCGACGACGATCTTCGCGGTGCCCGAGACGATCCGCAGGAGCGCCGCGCGCCGCTCCGCCGCTCCGAGCCCGCCCGTCAGGAGGGTCGGGACGAGCGCGGTGGAGAGCTCGGGCCCGAGCGTCCGCACGATCGAGCGCAGGTGCTGCCCCGCGAGAACCTCGGTGGGGGCGAGCAGGGCGGCCTGTCCGCCGCTCTCGGCCGCCGCCAGCATCGCGCGCAGCGCCACGAGGGTCTTCCCCGAGCCCACCTCGCCCTGCACCAGTCGCGACATCGGGCTCTCACCCGCGAGATCGGCGGCGATCTCGGCGCCGACGGAGCGCTGGTCGCCCGTGAGCGAGAACGGCAGAGCCGCGTCGAAGCGCTCGAGCCAGCCTCCCGGCTCGGGCACGCGCGGGGTCGCGGGGGTAGCCCGCGCGGCGGCCCGGCGCTCGAGGAGCGCGAGCTGCAGGAGGAACGCCTCGTGGAACCGCAGCGTCTCGCGCGCCCGCGACTCCTCGCCCTCGCGCGCGGGGCGGTGGATCAGCTCGAGCGCCTCCCCCAAGGGCATCAGCGAGCGACCCGCGCGCACCGACTCCGGCATCGGATCGGGCACGTCGCGCAGACCATCGAGGATCACGCCGATCGCGGCCTGCAGCTGCCAGCTCGAGATCGCACTCGTGGCCGGGTAGATCGGGATCGGGCGCTCGGCCCAGTCCTTGGCCAGGGCCGACCCCTTGTCGGCCTCGGCCGTCGCGGCCTCCTCGTCCTCGAAGAGCCGGTAGTCGGGATGGGTGAGCTGCACCGTCTCGCGGAACATCGAGACCGTCCCCGCGAAGATCCCGCGCACGCCGCGGCGGAGCTTCGCCGCCCGCCACGGCTGTCCGAAGAAGGTCAGCGACAGGGCGCCCGTGCCGTCCGAGATCACGACCTCGAGGAGCGAGCCGCGGCGGTTGCGCATCGGGCGCTCGCGGACCTCGCGCACCTCCGCCACGATCGTCACGCTCTCGCCGACCGGGAGTCGCGAGAGTCCGTGAGCTCGCCGCGCTGCGCGTAGCGGCGCGGGTAGTGCCCGAGCAGCTCGCCGACGGTGCGGTAGCCGAACGCCTTCTCGACCGCGGTGGCCGTGCGAGGGCCGATCACCGGCGCGAGGGAGGCGTCGAGGGGGTCCGGGATCACGTCGATCATAGGTCGGAGCTCGGACGTCCGACGCGGGAGAACACGCCGAGCGCCGACCGCGGGAGCACCGCGGCGAACGCGCGGCGCGGAGTGCCCGCCGCGATCCGCAGCGCCCGCACCACCCGCGCACCGGCGGCCCAGCCCGCCGCCT
>NZ_MUKN01000082.1 GCF_001995175.1 Rathayibacter rhapontici | reverse complement strand
CGCGCGCGGCGACGACCGGGCACGACCCCGCCGCGGTCCTCGCCCTCCTCCTCGCGCCGATGCCGCGCTGGACGCGGTCGTCGCCGGCTACCGGGACCCGCAGGCCCAGGCCGAGCGCCAGCTCCTGCTCGTCGAGGCCGCCCGGACGGCCGCCAGGCTCGGCGCGGACGCGGTCGGCCTGCTGGTGCTGGTCCACGGCGAGCGGATCACCGGGGCGCCGCGCATCCTCGCGGAGGAGACCCTCGCGCAGCTCGACGCCGCGGTCCGGCTCGCCGCCGCCGACCCCGCCGGTGCGCTCGAGGAGGCGCGGCGCGCGGTCGAGCGCTCCCGCTCCGCTCTCGACGAGGCGATCGTCGACCTGGACGGGCCCGGCGCGCCGGCGGCCGAGGCGCCCGCGACGGCGAGCGCCGACCCCGCGCTCGGTGCGCTGCCGACGGTCTGAGGGCCGGCGGCGCCGCGTGCCAGACTGAGACGCATGGCGTCCTTCCTCGTGGTCCCGCAGTGGCAGGGCTCGGCGTCGACTCGGGCCATGCGCCTGGTCGACGGGGCCGAGGCGATCCGCGGCGACCTCCCCTCCTCCGCGACCGTCACCGTCGAGGTCCCCGCCGAGGCGGGCGACGCGCAGGACACCGGCATCCGCCGCTACGCCTCCGTGGCGACGACCGCGGAGCGCGTCCGCGAGGCGCTCGCCGGCCGACCCGGTCCGGTGATCACGATCGGCGGCGACTGCGGCGTCGAGCTCGCCGCCGTCGGCCACGCGATCCGCACGACCGACGATCCGGTCGCCCTCGTCTGGCTCGACGCGCATCCGGATGCGAACACCCCCGCCACCTCGCCCAGCGGCGCCTTCTCGGGCATGGTCCTCTCGGCCGTCCTCGGCCGCGGCGTCGGTCTCCTGAGCGCGGGTGCGGACGAGCGGGTCGACGACGCCCGCGTGGTGCTCGCCGGCGTGCGGGCGACCGATCCGGGCGAGCTGGAGGGTCTGCTCGAGCGCGGCGCCCGCAGCCTGACGGCCGACGAGCTCGATCCGGAGTCGCTCGTCGCGGCGGTCGAGGCGACCGGGGCGGTCGCGGTGTACGTGCACATCGATCTCGACGTGCTCGATCCGGCCGATCTCGCGGGCCTGTTCGATCCCGTGCCCTTCGGCGTGCCGGCCGCCCGGCTCGTGGCGAGCCTCGACGCCCTGCGGGCGCGGTTCCCGCTCGCCGGCGCCGGTCTCACGTCGTTCGCCCCCTCCTCGCCCGCCGCCGCCGTCGACGATCTGCCCACGATCCTCCGCCTCCTCGGCGCCCTCGCCCGCGGGGCCTGAGCGAGCACCCCGAATCCGCGACCGGGAGCCGGGGAGTGTCGGGGGCACCGGGCAAGATGGACGGACGCGACCGAGCGGAGGACCGATGAGCGAGAACCCACGCGTGCGCACCGAGCGCCGCGGTCACGTGCTCGAGATCGTCCTCGACCGGTCCGAGAAGCGCAACGCGGCCGATCTCGCCCTGCTGTCGGCCCTCGCCGCCGCCTACGGGGAGCTCGACCGCGATCCCGACCTGCGCGTCGGGGTCGTCCTGGCCTCGGGCCTCCACTTCACCGCCGGTCTCGACCTGGCCGACATCGGCCCGCGGATCGCCTCCGGCGGGCTCGACTTCGTGCCCGAGGGCGGACTGGACCCGTGGGGCCTGCGGACCCGCCCCGTCTCCAAGCCCGTCGTGATCGGCCTGCAGGGCACCTGCCTCACCCTCGGCATCGAGCTCGCCCTCGCGAGCGACGTGGTGCTGGCCGAGCAGTCGACGAGCTTCGGGCAGATCGAGGTCGCGCGCGGCATCCTCCCGTTCGGCGGGGCCACGCTGCGCTTCCCCCGGGCGACCGGCTGGGGCGATGCGATGCGCTGGATCCTCACGGGCGACCTGTTCGACGCCGACGAGGCGCACCGCATCGGACTCGTGCAGCAGGTCGTGCCCGACGGCACGGTCGCCGAGGCGGCCGCGGACCTCGCCCAGCGGATCGCCGCTCAGGCCCCGCTCGCCGTGCAGGCGGCCCTCGCGAACGCCCGCCTCGCGGTCTCCTCCCCCGAGGCCGCCGCCGCGGCACTGCCCGGGGAGCTCGCCCGGCTCGCCTCCTCCGAGGACGCGGCGATCGGCCTGCAGGCGTTCCTCGCCCGCACGACGGCGGAGTTCACCGGCCGATGAGCGACGAGATCCTCGCCTCCGCCCGCCCCTCCGCGGCCACCGGCTCCGCCCTCCAGGCGCAGCGAGAGCGGGCCGCCCGTCAGCTCGAGATCCGGCTGCGCTACGGCGACCAGGTCTGGGAGCTGCGCGAGGTCGACCACTTCGCGGTCTTCACCCGCGCGAGCCGCGCCCGCCGCGCCGGTCGTGCGCTGGTCGCCTCCGGGTACGAGATCGCCGTCTCGCGGCTCCGCCTCCGGCACGTGCTGGTCGCGAGCCACCACGCCGCCGTCGACGAGGAGGCGACCACCGCCTTCCTCCGCCAGGTCATCGAGGTCGTCGAGAGCGAGGGCGGCCGCTACGACGGCTGGCGCGCCGAGATCGTGCCCGCCCACTGAACCCCGCCGGCAGACGCCGCACCCGCCGGGACGCACCGTCCCGGACCAGCAGTCACGGGCCGCCGCCCGAGAAGGAACCGGACACCATGAGCACCGACAGCAGCACCGCGGACGAGTTCGACCTGATCGTCATCGGAGCCGGCCCCGTGGGCGAGAACATAGCCGACCGGGCCGTGCAGGGCGGCCTCACCGCCGCGATCGTCGAGAGCGAGCTCGTGGGCGGCGAGTGCTCCTACTGGGCGTGCATGCCCTCGAAGGCGCTGCTGCGGGCGCCGATGGCGCTGCGCGCCGCGCGCGACCTCCCCGGGGCGGCCCAGGCCGTCTCCGGCGGAGTGGACGTCGCGGCGCTCCTCGCGCACCGCGACTCCGTCACGAGCGGCTTCGACGACCACGGCCAGGTGCAGTGGCTCGAAGGAGCGGGCATCGAGCTCGTCCGGGGCCACGGCCGCCTGAGCGGTGAGCGCGAGGTGACGGTGTCGGCGCCCGACGGCACGGAGCGGGTCCTCCGCGCGCGCTCGGCCGTCGCGGTGGCGACCGGCACGACCGCCGTCGTGCCCGACGTGCCGGGGCTGCGCGACGCCTCTCCCTGGACGAGCCGCGAGGCGACGAGCGCCGAGACCGTTCCCCCGCGCCTCGTGGTCGTCGGCGGCGGAGTCGTCGCGGTCGAGATGGCGACCGCCTACGCCGGGATGGGCTCCTCCGTCACCCTGCTCGCGCGCAGCGGGCTGCTCACCGCGTTCGAGCCGTTCGCCGGCGCGCTGGTCGGCGACTCCCTCCGCGAGCTCGGCGTCGACGTGCGGGTCGGCACCTCGCCCGCCTCGGTCGAGCGCCGCTCCGACGGCGGCGTCGCGGTCGCCCTCGAGGGCGGCGACGTGATCGAGGCCGACGAGATCCTGGCCGCGACGGGCCGCGCCCCGCACACCCGCGACATCGGGCTCGAGACCGTGGGCCTCGAGCCCGGGGACCCGCTCGCCGTGGACGACACGATGCTCGTGCTCGGCGCCGACGGCTCGCCGATCGGCGGCTCCTCGCCGTGGCTCTACGGAGTCGGCGACGTGAACCACCGCGCGCTCCTCACCCACCAGGGCAAGTACCAGGCGCGCGCCGCGGGCGATGTGATCGTGGCGCGCGCCACCGGATCCGCCGTGCTCGACGCCCCGTGGGGCGCGCACGTGGCGACCGCCGATCACGAGGCCGTGCCCCAGGTCGTCTTCACCGACCCGGAGGTCGCCTCGGTCGGCCTGACGGCGGCCGCGGCCGAGAAGGCGGGCTACCGCACCCGCGTCGTCGACTACGAGATCGGCTCGGTCGCCGGCGCCTCGCTGGCCGCGGTGGGCTACACCGGCACCGCCCGCATGGTCGTCGACGAGGAGCGCCGGGTCGTGCTCGGCGTCACCTTCGTCGGCAAGGAGGTCGGGGAGCTGATCCACTCCGCGACCATCGCCGTCGTCGGCGAGGTGCCGCTCTCGCGCCTCTGGCACGCCGTGCCCTCCTACCCGACCATCAGCGAGGTCTGGCTGCGCCTGCTCGAGACCTACGGGCGCGAGAGCGCGTGAGCGCTCTGCGCCGGGCGATCGCCGTCGTCGCCCTCGATCCCGCGGTCACCCGCCCCGGCTACCTCTTCGCCTGCGCGGTGGGCCTGGCCTGGGGCGCCGTGTGGAGCACCGGCCGGATCGAGCGCCGGAACGGACTCGTCGTCTTCCGCGGACTGCCCGACTGGGCCTACGGCCGCGGCGGGTCGTGCGTCGGCATCAGCTATCTGACGGGCACCAACGCGTCGGACCGCGTCCTCGAGCACGAGGCCGTGCACGTGCAGCAGTGGAAGCGCTACGGGATGTGGTTCCCGTTCGCGTACCTCGTGGCGGGTCGCGACCCGCTGCGCAATCGATTCGAGATCGAAGCCGGTCTCGAGAAGGGCGGATACCTCCGTGGTCGCTGACATGAAGGGGCGCGTCGTCGTGCTCACCGGAGCGAGCTCCGGGATCGGGAAGGTCGCCGCGGGCGAGCTGGCCCAGGCGGGGGCGACCGTCGCGGTCGTCGGCCGCAACGCCGAGCGGACCCGCTCCGTCGCCGAGGACGTGGGAGGCGTGCCGTTCGCCGCCGACTTCGACCGGCTCGACGACGTGCGAGCCCTCGCCGCGTCGCTCCTCGAGCGCTTCGACGGGATCGACGTGCTCGCCAACAACGCCGGAGGCTGGTCTCGGAGCGCGGCACGACGGCCGACGGCCACGAGCGGACCATCCAGAGCAATCACCTGGCGCCGTTCCTGCTCACCCGGCTCCTGCTGCCGCGCCTGATCGAGACCGGCGCGTCGCGTCCCGGGGCCCGCGTCGTCTCGACCGCGAGCGTCGCCAACAGGTTCGGCCGCCTGTCGCTCGAGGACCTCGACCGCAGGAAGGGCCCGTGGCTGGGCGGCTGGAGCGCCTACGGCACCTCCAAGCTCGCCACGATCCTCTTCATCCGCGAGCTCGCCGAGCGCCTGCTGCCGACCGCCGTGGACGCCTACTCGTTCCACCCCGGCTTCGTCGCCACCGGCTTCGGAGCCGACTCCCGGGTCATGAAGGCGATGCAGACGCTCACGTCCGGCTCCTACGGCATCACCGCCGAGGCGGGCGCCGTGCCGCTGATCACCCTCTGCTCGGAGCCCGACGTCGGCGCCGCGAGCGGCACCTACTTCGACGGCCTCAAGCCCTACGGAGGCGTCGCCAAGCAGGCCCGCGACCGCGTGCTCGGCACCGACCTCTGGGACCTCTCGAGCCGCCTGGTGGGGGTGTCCCCGGCTCTCTGAGAGACGACGCCCGAGCGGGTCGCGGGGGCGTCGTCTGCTCGTTCAGTTCGCTTCGGAGCGGCCGAGGCGCCAGTAGCCCATGAACGCCACGCGCTTGCGGTCGACGCCGAGCTCGGTCACGAGGCAGCGGCGGATGCGCTTGACCGCTCCGGCCTCGCCCGCGATCCAGGCGTAGAGGCCGGGGTCGGTGCTCTCCTCGGGCACCTCCCACAGGATCCCGCTGTCGATGTCGACGTCCGACACCTCGACGCCGCGGTGGTGGGCGGTGAGGAAGCGGGTCGACCAGGCGCGGACGGAGGCGTCGAGCGCCGCGCCGCAGTCGGCTCCGCTCTCGCGGACGAGCCAGGTGACCTGGACGCCGGCCGGGTGGCGGAGCGTCACGCGGTCCTCGGCGGTGGGCACCTCGAGGAACGCGGCTCCGGAGGCGTCGGCCGGGAGGCTCTCGAGGATCGCGCCGATCGCGGGGACGGCAGTCTCGTCGCCGGCGAGCAGGAGCGACGTCGCCGCTCCGGGGTGCCACTCGACGCCGCCGCCGGGCAGTCCGGAGCGGGTGTCGGGGGCGATGATGACGACCTCCGAGCCCGGCGCGGCCGTGCCGACCCAGGCCGAGGCGGGGCCGGAGTCGCCGTGGGCGACGAAGTCGACGTCGACCTCGGACGCGTCGGGGCGGACGGCGCGGATCGTGTAGGTGCGCAGAGGATTGCGCTGCTCGTCGGGCAGACCGCGCCAGCGGCCGTACCAGTCGGCGGCGACTCCGTCGGGTCCGTCGGCATCGGCGACGGACGCCAGGAAGTCGCGAGCGCTGGAGGTCGCGGTCGGGACCACGAGCTTGATCCGCTGGTCGGGTCCGGTGCAGCCGACGGAGTCGAGGTCGTCGCCCGTGAGGGTCACGCGGATGAAGTGCGGGGCGATCCTCGTCGCCCGGGCGACGGTCGCGAGGTACGGCCGGTAGGCCGGGCGGGCGGGGGCGGCGGTCGTCGGAGGCACCGCCTCAGTATCGCACGGTGAGGTGAGCCTCACCTAACCCGATCGAGCGGAGCGGACCTCAGCGAGCGGCGTGCTCGGCCGAGACGCGCAGCCGCGCCTCGACGTCGGCGGCGAGCTCGGCGATGAGCGGTCCCGCTCCCCCGATCCAGGCGCAGAAGTCGTGGCGCTCGTCGGACCACGGGTAGTCGCCGTCGACGACGGACATCTCGCCCGCCCAGGCCCGCACGGCGCGGTCCAGCGCCATGCCGCGTCGGCACAGCTCGCCCGTGCCGGGGGCGCCGGAGCGCGTCGATCGGCCGAGCCAGGTCACGGTGACGCGGCCGGGAGCCGAGAGCGGCGGCAGGCCCCGCGCGTCGTCGACCTCGACGAACACCTGACCGCGGGCGTTCGCGGGGAGGGAGTCGAGCATGCTCTGGATCCACGGCACGAGGGTCTCGTCGCCCGCGATCAGGTACTGCTTGACGTCGACCGGCTCCGAGCCGTCTCGTCCCTCGAACATGCACATCGAGGCAAGTATAGGCATGCCTTACCTAAGCGCCAAGCGTCCGGGCTGGGGATCCGCCGCGGTGAATCGTCACCACTGCGGCGGATGCCGACGCTGCCAGCGCGCGCGGCGCTCCAGCTGCGCGCCGATCGAGAGCAGCACCGCCTCCCCGCCGGGGCGTCCGATCAGCTGGATCCCCATCGGCAGGCCGCCGTCCGTCATCGAGAGGGGCAGCGTGATCGCCGGGAGTCCGCCGACGTTCACGAACGAGGTGAACGGCGTGTACTGCACCTGCTGCGCGAAGTTCCGCTCGGGGTCCTCGGCGTCGTACCAGCCGACCGGCCTCGGGGTCATCGTCATCGCGGGCGCGAGCACGGCGTCGAAGCCCGAGAACGAGGCGATCAGCGCCCGCTCGAAGGCCGTCAGGACCGCTGCGGCCTCCATGACGTCGCGGGCGCCCAGACGCCGGCCCTCGACGACGAGCCAGCGGGTCAGCGGCTCGAGGAGCTCCAGGTCCGCGGCCGTCTCGACCGGCAGGGTCGACGCCCCGCTCTGCCAGAGGGTGCGGAACGCGGCCGGGTACGCGCTGCTGGGCGGCAGCACCGCGTCGTCGAGCCCGTGACCCAGCGCCGCGAGGGCGGCGATCCCCTCGTCGAAGGCGGCCTGCGCTTCGGGTTCGAGGCGGATGTCCTGCACGTCGTCCCACGGCGAGGCGGTGAGCACTCCGATCTGGAAGCGCCCCTCTCCGCGGATCGCCGCGCCGAGGAACGAGCCCTCGCGATCCTCGGGAGCGGCCACCGAGTAGGGGTGCGGGATCCGGCCGTTGCGCCGCTCGAGCAGCCCCTCGAGCAGGAGGCCCGCGTCGGCGACCGACCGCGCGATCGGCCCCGCCACGACGAGCCCGCCGACGCCTCCCACCCCCGACATCGCCGGCACGCGCCCGCGCGAGGGCTTCAGCCCCACCAGTCCGCAGGCGGCGGCCGGGATGCGGATCGAGCCTCCGCCGTCGGACGCGGGAGCGAACGGGAGGAGCCCCGCGGCCACGGCCACCGCCGCTCCTCCGCTCGAGCCCCCCGCGCCCAAGCGCGTGTCCCACGGTGTCACCGCGGGCGGTCCGACCCGGCTCTCGGTGTACGAGGGCATGCCGAACTCCGGTGCCGCGGTCTTGCCCAGGCTGATCGCCCCCGCCGCGTCGAGCACCTCGACGATCTCGTCGGAGGCGTCCGGCACGAAGGACTCGCGCAGTCGCGATCCCGACGTGGTGCGGACGCCGCGGCGGCGCCACAGGTCCTTGTCCCCGCTCGCCAGGCCCCACAGGGCGGCCGTGCGCGGGACGGACCCGGCCAGGAGGGCGCTCGCGCGCTCGCGGGCCGCCTCCGGCGTCACCGTCGTGAAGGCGCCCAGCTCACCGTTCCACCGCTGGATCCGAGCGAGGTAGTGATCGACCAGCTCGAGCGGCGAGACCTCGCCGCGCTGCAGCCAGTCCCACTGCTCCTGGGCGCTGAGGTGGTGGAGTTCGAACATGGGAACGACCCTATTCCGCGCCACCTGCGTGGTGACGGCGGAACAGGGTCGTCCGGGTCGAGGGGGTCAGGCGGCGCGCCTGCCCACCTCCCGCGTGCTCTCCTCGGCGCCGTAGCGGCCGCCGGCCGGCACGACCGTGTCGCGGTCGACCCGGGCACCCGTCGCGACGACGGCCGAGCCGCCGATGCGGGTGTAGCTGCCGATGCGCGCTCCCGGGCCGATGATGGCCTCGGGGCCGACGTGCACGTTCGCGCCGATGAAGGCGCTGTGCCCGATCATCGCGTCGCGGTCGACCCAGCTCCCGGCGCCGATCCAGGCGCGCTCGCCGACCGTCGCGCCGGGCTCCACGTAGGCGCCCGTCTCGACGTACGCGGACGCCGAGACGCGCGAGCCGGGAGCGACCATGCCGCGTCCGTTCGCGTGGCGGCGGTAGACGATCTCCTCGTCGCCGCCGCGCGTCCCACGTCCCTTGTTCATCCCTGTTCCTGCCATCTGCGTCGTGCTCCTCCGAGCGGTCCGGTGGGCCGGGCTCCGAGCCCCGCCCCGTCATCACTAGACAACACCGAGTACCGCTCGGGCATTCCCCGATCGGCGTCACGACCAGGGCGGATGCGCACGCCTCAGCGCGGCTCGACGCGATCCGCGACCGCCGTGACCACGGCGCGGAACCGCTCCGGAGCCTCTCGCAGGCGGCGCCGCCCGAGGACGCCCGCGAGTGCCGACGAGGCGGGGGGCGCGACGAACTCGCACTCGATGCGGGCGCCCTCCTCGTCGGCGAGGACGCGCCACTGCTCGAGGCCCGCCACGGGCAGGCGCCGCTCGAACCCGTCGGCCGTGCGGGCGAAGCCGCCGTCGTCGGCGAGCACGTCGGCCAGGGCGGAGAGCGCCGGAGCGGGCTCCGCGTGGAGGATCGAGGCGAGGGCGAGGAGGCTGCGCACCGCGGAAGTCTCGCACGCCCGCCGGGACGAGCGGTCAGGAGCGCGCGTCGAGCACCCGTCGCAGCCAGTCGTACGACGCCTTGGGCACCCGGTCGCCACCGCGCGCGTCCAGGGCGACGAGGCCGTGCGGTCGGGTGTAGCCGTGCTGCCACTCGAACGCGTCCACGAGGGTCCAGAGCTGCACGGACTCGACCGGGAGACCCTCGTGCACCGCCTCGGCGAGTGCACCGAGGTGCGAGCCGAGCCAGCGGATCCGCTCGGTGTCGACGATCGCGCCGTCCTGGTCGAGCACGTCGGGGAAGCTCGCGCCGAGCGCGGTGACGACCAGCGGAGGCAGCGCCTCGCCGTACCGCTCGACCAGCGACCGGAGGACCGACACCGGCGCCCACGGGGCCGAGGGCGAGCCGTCGCCCGTCCGGTCCAGCTCGGGCCACGGCCGCTCGTGGAAGGGCAGGACCGGCGGCGCCCCGACGCCGGTCGGCGCGTGCGGATCGCGCCCCGCCGCGATGCGCTGCGGCGGCAGCGGAGCCACCGCGTAGAAGTCGAGCGGGGCCGACAGCCGCTGGAGGTCGCGCGGATCGACGCGCGCGAGGCGCTCGAGGAACGGCGGCAGCTCCTCAGGGCCCTGCGGGTAGGCGCCGGTGAGCACCGCGTCGGCGACGAGCCGGTTGCGGAGGACGTCGGCGAGGCCGGCCCACGCGACGTCGGCCTCGGAGCCGGTCGCGGGCTCGACCGGGGCCAGAGCGTCGACGAGGCCGATCCGGCCGCGCACCTCCGCCGCCCGCAGCGCCTCGACGGCGACGCCGTGCCCGAGCAGCTGGTGGTGCAGCGCGGGCAGGGCGTTCAGGAGCCGCCCGGCCGCCGGTGCCTGCCGGGTGAGCGCGTACCCCTCGAGCATGACGGTGGACGGCTGGTCCAGGGTCACCCAGTCGTCGACGCGGTCGCCCAGCTTCGCGCCGACCTCGAAGGCCAGATCGCCGAAGCGGAACGCGGTGTCGCGATCCATCCAGCCGGACCCGAGGGCGGAGGGGGTGTCGCGGTGGTGCAGGGTCAGCACCACGCGGATCCCGGCCTCGGCGAGCGCGTCGAGCAGGCGGTCGTAGAAGCCGAGCCCGCCGCGGTCCAGCGGCCCCCTGCCGTCGGGCTGCACGCGCGGCCACGAGAGCGAGAGCCGCAGCTCGTCGGCGCCGAGATCGACGAGCAGGTCGAGATCCTCGCGCCAGCGCAGGAGGAAGTCGGTCGCCACCTCGGGCGTCGCCTCCTCGGCGATCGTGCCGCGCCGCAGCGCGAAGTCGTCCCACACCGACCGGCCGCGACCGCCGGTCTCGAGCGATCCCTCGGTCTGGAAGGCGCTCTGCGCCAGTCCGATCCGCAGCCCCGAGGGCAGGAGCCGTCCGAGCTCGCGCGGGTCGTCGAACCGCGCGGCCTCGGTGCGCACCTGCCGCCTGTCGCGTCCGCGCGCCGCATCCTCGCTCATGGTTCCTCCGAAAGGGTCGATGGAGGTATTCTCGCGGAAGCGCTCTCCCGTCGGACGCGCGCTCCCCCGCGCAGGACCGGTTCGGTGTCCATCCGGTGACGACGGGCGTGCCCGCTTGACAGTGCCCGCGGGCGCCCGTGCAATGGACGCACAGTGCCACCGAGAGTCGACGCAGCAGTACCGGGGGGTTCATCGGGCGTCCCGATGACCCTGCGCCGTCGCGCCCTCGCGCGCCGGGCCCCGGACGCTTCAGCACCGGGCCGTCGGGCACCGCGCCGGTCCCGCCGCCCCGCCGCCCTCCTCGCCCTCCTCGTGATCGCCGCGGCCGCGCTGGCCCCGAGCGCCGCCGCCGCGGCCCCCCTCTCCATCACCTCGCCCTCGGCGCGCACCGTGATCCCCGGCGGCCCGACGTCCGTCACCGGGACGGGGACCGCGGGGAACGAGATCCAGGTCGGCGTGCGCGGCGGAGGCGATCCCCTCTGCATCACGACGGTCGCCTCGGACGACACCTGGAGCTGCCGCGCCGATCTCGACGACGGCCCCCTCGTGCTGAACGCCGTCGAGCTCCTCCCCTCGGGAGGCACGACGACCGCGAGCGTGCAGGTCGCCGTGCTCAGCGCCCCGGTCATCCAGTCGGTCGACGGCTCCGCGACGTCCGCGGGCTCCGTCCGCGGCAGCGCCTACCCGGGCGCCGCGGTGGCCGTGACGACCGACGGCGGAGCGGCGTGCCTGGCGACCGCGGACCGCTCCGGCGCGTGGTTCTGCCAGCTCGCCCCCACGCCGACCCCCGGCAGCTATCGCGTGACCGCGACGCAGAGCGCCTCGTTCGCCGGGCGCGCGGTCTCGGAGCCGAGCGCCGCCGTCCGCCTCGTGGTCGACACCGCCGCACCTCCTGCGCCGCGGATCACGTCCCCCGGCGCCGGCGCGTCCCTCCCGATCACCGGGGCCGTCTACGCGGGCACCGGCGTCGACGGCACGCGCGCCTACGTCTACGTGGACCGGGTGAACACCTGCGACGCCGCCGTCAGCGGAGGCGTCTGGACCTGCACCGGCGGGACCGTCACCGCGGGTCCGCACCGCGTCTCGGCGATCCTGGGCGATTCAGCCGGCAACTACGGCTCTCCGAGCCCCTGGATCGACGCGACGTTCGCGGCCTCGACGCCGACGCCCTCCCCGACCGCCACGGCCCCCGTCGCGACGCCCGGAGCGACGGCGCCGGG
>NZ_MUKN01000081.1 GCF_001995175.1 Rathayibacter rhapontici | reverse complement strand
CCGAGCAGGTCCCGCCCGCCGAGCAGAGCGGAGGCACCGCGCCCGTCCCGGTCGTCCCGGTCCCGGCGCCCGCCCCCGCCGACTCCGACGACGACGGCGACGACGGCGACGACGAGGACACGGACGACCCGGACGACGACGTCGACGACGACCTCGACGACTAGGACGCGGCGGCTCAGCCCACCATCCGGTAGCCCATGCCGCGCACCGTCTCGATCCGGTCGGCGCCGATCTTGCCGCGCAGGTAGCGCACGTACACGTCGACCACGTTCGAGCCGGGGTCGAAGTCGTACCCCCACACGCGGCTGAGCAGCTGCTCGCGGCTGAGCACCTGCTCGGGGTGGCGGAGGAACTCCTCGGCCAGGGCGAACTCGCGCGCCGAGAGGTCCACGGTCCCGCCCTCCACCGTGGCGCGGCGCGAGCGCAGGTCCAGCGCCACTCCGCCGTGCACGAGGGTGCCGTCGTCAGCACCGGATCCGGCCGCGGCGGCCTCGCGCAGACGCAGGCGGATGCGCGCGAGCAGCTCGTCGAAGCGGAACGGCTTCGCGAGGTAGTCGTTGGCACCGAGGTCGAGCCCCTCGACCGTGTCGGTCACGGAGCTCCGCGCCGTCAGCATGATCACGGGGAGCGTCCCGCCTTCGCCGCGGAGGGCGCGCAGCACCGCGAAGCCGTCCATCCCCGGCAGCCCCACGTCCAGCAGCACCAGGTCGAAGCCGCCGCTGCGGAGGTAGGCGAGCGCGTCGTCCCCGCGGGTGGCGCGCGTCGTGGTGTAGCCGGCGGAGCGCAGGCCCTTCTCGACGAAGGCGGCGATGCGCTCCTCGTCCTCGGCGATGAGGATGGTGCTCACTCGGCGCCTCCTGTCCTGTCGTGGTCGTCGGTGTCGTCGTGCGCGGGGGGCCGGAGGGGGATCGAGAGGGCGAAGCGGGTGCCGCGGCCGGGGACGGTGTCGAGCTCCACCCGGCCGCCGTGCGCCCGGGCGATGGCCGAGACGATCGCGAGTCCGAGCCCCGAGCCGCGGATGCCGCGCCCGTCGTCGACCCGCCCGAAGCGCTCGAAGATCCGCTCCCGCGCCGCGGCCGGGATCCCGGGGCCCTCGTCGGTGACGAACAGCTCCACCCGGTCGCCGCGCCGCTCGCTGCCGACGACGATGCGGGACCCCTCCGGGCTGTACTTCGCCGCGTTGTCGGCGAGCTGCAGCCAGGCCTGGGTGAGGCGGGCCGGATCCGCGTGCACCCGGACCTCGGCCACCGGCCCCGCGTCCCACTCGCGCCCCGGGATGACGGACACCTTGGCGAGGACCTGGCGCGTGAGCTCCCCGAGATCCGTCGGCTGCGGGTCGAGGCGGTCCTCGCGCTCCGCCTCCGACAGCTCGGCGATGTCGCCCAGCAGGTGCCCCATGCGGTCCAGCTCGTCGAGGGCGATCGTGCGCGTCGACTCGACGTCGGCGGGGTCCTGCGGATCGACGAGCTCGAGGTGCCCGCGGACGATCGTGATCGGCGTGCCGAGCTCGTGCCGCACGTCGGCCAGCAGCCGTCGCTGAGCCTCGAACGAGCCCTCGAGCCGGCCGATCATGTCGTTGACGGTGCGCGTGAGGTCCGAGACGTCGTCGTCGCCGCCGACCGGGATCCGCTCGCCGAGGTCCGTCGCCGTGATGCGCGACGCGGTCCGCCGCAGCTCGCGGATGGGGGAGAGGAGCCGGCCCGCGACGAACCAGCCGACGAGGCCCGTCGCGGCGAGGGCGACCAGGGCGATCACCGCGTAGCTGAGCGAGACGTCCCCGAGGTCCGAGAGCCGGGCATCGGTGTCGATGGCCGTGACGAAGACGCCCCCGCCGTCCGAGCCCTCGACCCGGAGGGGCACGGCCGCGTACCGCAGCGTCCCGTCGTCGGTCTCGCCCCAGCCCAGCACGGTGGCGCCGGCCGCGGTCTCCTCCGACACCCGCTCCAGGAACGCGGTGTCGTCGTCCAGCAGGAAGCTGAGGGCGTACGGCTGCGGCTCCCAGCGCGCGACGCCGTCGACGAGGCCGACCGTGCTCCCGTCCAGCCGGGGCAGCACCTGCCCGAGGACGGTCCGCAGCAGGGCGTCCATGTCGGTGAAGCCGGAGCCGTCGGTCGGTGCCGCGGTGAGCGGGGCGTCGTCGGGCTCGACGATCACGGCCTCTCCGGGCGACTCGACGATCGTGCGCACGCTCTCGACCTGCTGCCGCAGCTCCTCGTCGATCGACGCCAGGATCCGGTCGCGCTGCAGGAGGAACGACGCACCGCCCGAGACGAGCAGCCCCAGCGCCGTCACCACCAGGATCGCCGCGAGGATCCGCACCCGCACCGAGCGCAGCCGCCGCACGGGCGCGGACGCGGGCGTCGGAGTCATGGGGCTCCCGGAGGACGGGGCCGATCGACGGCCGGTCGGGCGGGAGCGCGGCTGGTCCCTCCGCCATCATCGCAGGAGCGCGCCGGGCGGTTCCTGGAGGGCGGGGGAGCGGGCCCCTGCCGGGCCCGGACAGAGATCGACCCCCGACGGCAGGGGCGGGGCCGCCTGCTCGGACCGGGGGTCGAACTCTTCTTGGGCAGAAGCCTCCTCCCGGAGGCGCCGTTCGTCAAGACCCCCGGGATCGTCGACCGCGCCGACCGGACCCTGCGCGGTCGTTAGACTGGACCGCCTGTTTTTCTGCGGCCCCCGGAGTGCGATCCGCCTCCCGGCCGCGACGGCGATGCACGGGAAGGGCGCACGATGACGGACCAGAACACGATCCTCGAGTCCGAGCTCTCGCGCGAGCGCGAGTACGTGGCGGGGCTCTACGCCCGGCTGGACGAGCTGGTCGCGCAGGCGCGCGAGGCGCTGGACCGGGTCCGGATCCAGAGCGTGGGCGGCAACCACCAGAGCCGCTCCGAGCGCGACGCGTACGCCCGCCTCTACGAGGACCGCATCCAGACCCTCTCCGGCGCCGACGACCGCCTCGCCTTCGGGCGCCTCACCCTCGCCGATCAGGAGGCGGAGCACCGCTACATCGGCCGCATCGGCCTCCGCGACGAGGAGCAGGACACCCTGCTGCTCGACTGGCGCGCCCCGCAGTCCGCCGCCTTCTACCAGGCGACCGCCGCCCGTCCGATGGGCACGCGCGCCCGCCGCCACCTCACCACCCGCGGCCGCGAGGTCGTCCGCTTCGAGGACGAGGTCTTCGACGAGGAGCTGCTGCGCGAGGGCACGGCGCTCCAGGGCGAGGGGGCGCTGATGGCGGCGCTGGGCGCCGAGCGCACCGGCCGGATGCACGACATCGTCGCCACGATCCAGGGCGAGCAGGACCGCATCATCCGCTCCGACCTCCGCGGCGTCCTCGTCGTCCAGGGCGGTCCCGGGACGGGCAAGACCGCGGTGGCGCTGCACCGCGCCGCCTACCTCCTGTACTCCTACCGCGACCGCATCGCCTCCTCCGGCGTGCTGGTCGTGGGTCCCTCCCGCTCGTTCCTGCGCTACATCGAGGCGGTGCTGCCCTCCCTCGGCGAGACGGGCGTCGTGCTCTCGACGCTCGGGCAGCTCTACCCGGGGCTCGACCTCGTCGACGAGGACGACCCGGCCGTCGCCCGGGTGAAGGGCTCCGCACGCATGGCGGAGCTGCTGCGCCGGGCCGTCCGCTCGCGCCAGATCGTCCCCGCCCAGACGCAGATCCTCGACGTCAACGGCGAGAAGCTGCGCCTCGAGCCGCACGACGTCGAGCGCGCCATCACCCGCGCCCGCGAGTCGCGCAAGCCGCACAACGAGGCGCGCGTGGGCTTCGTCAAGACCATGATCCGCGACCTCACGAAGCAGCTCGCCGATCAGCTCCGCAGCCACGGCAACACGGTCGACGAGGCCGACGAGGCGGTGCTGCGGGAGGACGTCCGCACCGCGAACGACGTGCGCGTCGCCCTCAACACCGCGTGGATCCCGCTCACCCCCGAGAAGCTGATCCAGGACCTCTACGCCCGGCCGAACTGGTTCGCCACTCTCACGCCGCGCTGGACCCCCGAGCAGCGCGCGCTGCTGCGCCGGGGCCGCGACGAGCCCTTCACGGTCTCGGACGTGCCGCTGCTCGACGAGGCCGCCGAGCTCCTCGGCGCCTACGACGATCACGCCGATGCGCAGAAGAAGGCCGAGAAGGAGCAGCGCCGCCGCGACGTCGAGAACGCCGAGCAGGCCATCCGCAACATGGGCGTCGACGGCCTCGTCAACGCGAAGGACCTCGCCGCCGGATTCGCGGAGCGCACGAGCCAGGGCACGACGGCCGAGCGCGCCGCCGCCGACCGTTCGTGGACCTACGGCCACGTCGTGGTCGACGAGGCGCAGGAGCTCTCGCCGATGCAGTGGCGCGTGCTCATCCGCCGCTGTCCGATGCGCTCGTTCACGATCGTGGGCGACACCGCGCAGGCGTCCGGAGCCTCGGCCGCGTCGAGCTGGGACGCCGCGCTGCGCGACGCCTTCGGCCGCCAGGGCCGGGACGGGGAGCCGCCGGTGTGGCGCATCGAGGAGCTGACCGTCAACTACCGCACGCCCGCGCAGATCGTGGCGCTCGCCGAGCGCACGGCGCGCGGGAACGGGCTCGAGATCACTCCGAGCCGCTCGGTCCGCTCGACGGAGTGGCCCGTCCGCACGATCCGCGATCGCGGCGACGCGGCGCTGCCCGACCGCGTGCTCGGCGCGATCCGCGAGGACCGCGCGATCTCGACGGAGGGGACCCTCGCCGTCATCGCGCCCGACGCCGATCTCGACGCCGTCGCCTCGCGCCTCGAGGACGAGTTCGGCCGCGCCGTCGGCCGAGGCTCCACGGGCCTCGACCGCGCGATCGCCGTCCTCTCGACCACCGAGGCCAAGGGCCTCGAGTTCGACTCCGTCGTCATCGCCCGCCCCCGCCTGATCGCCGACGCCGGCGAGCGCGGCGCCGCCGCCCTCTACGTCGCCATGACCCGCCCCACCCAGCGCCTCACCCTCGTCGAGTGACCGCCGAGGGAACCCCGACCCGTCGAGGGAACCGGCAGCACCGGGCTCCCTCGACGTCCCCGGGTTCCCTCACCCGCCCGCGCCCCGCGCCCCTGGCCCGGCCCCGCGCACACCCCGCTCCCGGCCGCCCCGCTCTAGGATCGATGACCATGAGCAGCGAGAACCTGACCAAGCCCGAGGTCGACGCCCCCGACGGCCCGGCCCCCGACTCCCTCGTCGTCGAGGACGTCGTCGTCGGCGACGGCGCCGAGGCGCAGCCCGGCTCGACCGTCGAGGTGCACTACCTCGGCGTCGAGTACGACACCGGCGAGGAGTTCGACTCCTCCTGGAGCCGCAACCAGTCCATCAACTTCCCCCTGAACAACCTGATCCGCGCCTGGCAGCAGGGCATCCCCGGCATGAAGGTCGGCGGACGTCGCAAGCTGATCTGCCCGCCGGCCCTGGCCTACGGTCCCGCGGGCGGCGGTCACCCGCTGTCCGGCAAGACCCTGATCTTCGTGATCGACCTGCTCGGCACGAAGTAGTCCCTCCGCACCGACGACGAAGGCGCAGCACCCGTCAGGGGCTGCGCCTTCGTCGTGTCCGGGGCGTGCAAGTCGTCTGTGCGAGGGCCGTCAGCTCGGCTGCGCCTTCCGCACCCGGTCGACCAGCTCCCGCCAGGCCCCATCGAGCTCGGTCTCACCGAGCCGCACGTGGTGGGTCTGCACCTGGATCTCGTACACGAAGCGATCCGGGCGGCCCGGGGCGGCAGCGGAGGAGGAGCGCTGCGCTTCGCCGTCCGCCTGCCACGGCAGGGATCCCAGCAGCTCGCGCCAGGCGCGCTCGTCCGGCTGCTCCTCCACGTCCACCCGCCACACGCGCCGGAGTCCGGCGAATCCTCCGCTGCGCGACACGATGACGTCCATGCGCGCGATGGTACTCGCCCGCCCTCCGAAGGGGAGGGGCCGACGCCCGCTCAGGCGGGCAGCACGACCCCCACGGTGCTCCAGCCGGTGCGCACCGCCGACTCGACGTCCGAGCCGGCTCCGTAGCGCTCGGCGGCCGCGGCGACCGTGAGCCCCGCGAACGCCGTGAAGTCGGCGGTCGCGGTGAGCACTCCGCCGGTCAGCACGTCGTACCAGACCTGCCCCGCGCGCTCCCACGCCGTCCCGCCGAGCGCGAGCGCGGCCACGGCGAAGGCCCGGTTCGGGATGCCGGAGTTGATGTGCACGCCGCCGTTGTCGTCCTCGGTGTCGACGTAGTCGTCCATCGAGCCGGGCTGCGGGTCCTTCCCGAGCACGTCGTCGTCGTAGGCGGTGCCCGGCGCGATCATCGAGCGCAGGGCCGTGCCCTCCACCTCGTCGGTGAAGAGGCCCTCGCCGATCAGCCAGCTCGCCTCCTCGGCGCTCTGCCCGGCTCCGAACTGCTCGAGAAGCGCGCCGAAGACGTCCGAGATCGACTCGTTGAGCGCGCCCGACTGCCCGCGGTAGACGAGGTTCGCGGTGTACTCGGTCATCCCGTGCGCGAGCTCGTGCCCGATCACGCTCGGCGAGATCGTGAAGCGGCGGAACACCTGTCCGTCGCCGTCGCCGAAGACCATCCGGGAGCCGTCCCAGAACGCGTTGTCGTAGTCGTCGCCGAAGTGCACGGTCGCGTCCAGCGGCAGCCAGGCGTCGTCGATGGAGTCGCGGCCGTACGCCTGCTGGAGGAACGCGGACATCGCTCCCAGCCCGTCGTACGCCTCGTCGACCGCGACGTCGCCGTTCGAGGGCTGCCCCTCGGTGCGCACGGTGACGCCGGGGAGCGACTCGGTCGTCTGCGCGTCCGAGATCGTCCGCTGCAGGGCGGCGACCCGGTTGCGGGGGGTCGGAGTGGCGGTGGCGGTCGGGCCCGGCGTGCCGCGGCCGGGAGACGGCTCGCCCGGGCGCACGCGCCGGAACGGCACGTCCTGCTCGAGGGAGCGGCTCGCGGCCCGGGCGGCCCGCGCGAACGCGGGATCGTCGAGTCGGGCGATGCGGACGAGGAGGTACGGCGGCACGACGGTTCGTCTCATGCGCCGATCCTCGCACTCACCGCCGACACCGGCTCGGGCTCGCCCGAGCGCCGAGGATCGAGTAGCGGCGTTCCTCGCCGCCACCGCGATAGCCTGACGATCGACGAGCGGTTTCCACCGAGCCGGGGCGCTGCCCCGAGGACGACGAGGGCGGACATGGGCATCATCACGCGGGGCTTCTTCGGCAAGCGCGCCGAGAATCCGGACATCCCGCCCGGGCAGTACCTCGAGACCGGCTTCCCCGTGCTCTCGATCGGGCCCACCCCGAACATCCACGAGTGGAGCTTCTCGATCGACGCGGGTCCCGCGGGCGTGCGGAGCTGGACCTGGGACGAGTTCCAGGCACTGCCGCAGGAGGACGTGCACACCGACATCCACTGCGTCACCCGCTGGTCCAAGCTCGGCACGACCTGGCGCGGCGTCTCGGTCGACACCCTCCTCGACGCGTCGAGAGCGACGCCGGCTACGTCATGGCGCAGAGCTTCGGCGGGTACACCACCAACCTGCCGCTCTCCGAGATCCGCGGGGGGAAGGCCTGGGTCGCCACCACGTTCGAGGGCGAGCCCCTGGCCGCCGAGCACGGCGGGCCCGCGCGACTGCTGGTCCCGCACCTCTACTTCTGGAAGAGCGCCAAGTGGGTGAGGAGCCTGCGCCTGATGCCCGGCGACGAGCCCGGCTTCTGGGAGCAGAACGGCTACCACATGCACGGCGACCCGTGGAAAGAGGAGCGCTACCGGTGATCTGGCAGGAGTCGACCGCTGACACGGTCGCCCCGCTCACCCCGACCTCCCGCCTCATCACCCTGCGCGTGCCCGGCTGGCCCGGTCACCTCGCCGGGCAGCACCTCGACGTGCGACTCACCGCGCCCGACGGCTATCAGGCGAGCCGCTCCTACTCGATCGGCGCGCCCGCCGACGGCGAGCACGTCGAGCTGGCCGTCGAGCGCCTGGAGGACGGCGAGGTGTCGCCGTACCTCGTCGAGGGCCTCGAAGCGGGGGACAGCCTCGAGGTGCGCGGTCCGATCGGCGGCTGGTTCGTCTGGCGGCCCGAGCAGACCGAGCCCGTGCAGCTGATCGCAGGCGGCAGCGGTCTCGTCCCGCTGATGGCGATGGCGCGCGAGCACGGCCGGGTCGCAGCGCGGCTCCGATGCGCCTGATCTACTCGGTCCGCTCGCCCGTCTTCGCGTACTACCGCGACGACCTGCAGAGGCTGGCCGAACGGCCGGCCGAGCAAGGCGGAGTGGCGACGGAGATGGTCTACACCCGCGTCGCTCCGCCCGGCGCGGCCCGTCCGGCCGGCAGGCTCACTCCGGAGCTGCTCGCCGAGACGGCTCTACCGCCCTCGGCCGAGCCCACCGTCTACGTCTGCGGCCCGACCGCGTTCGTCGAAGCCGTCGCGACCGCCCTGGTCGCCCAGGGCCACGCCCCCGAGCGCGTCCGCACCGAGCGCTTCGGCGGCCCCTGACCCCGTCACTCCGCCGCGAGACGCCACGTCAGTACGCGACACGCCGAACGAGGCGTACCGGAGTGGCGTCTCGCGGACGGGGACAGCAGGCGCGGCTACTCGAACGAGACGGTGCGGTTCTCGCCCACGTCCGGCTGCCCGCCCGTGACCGCCGCGGTCAGCACCTTGAACAGCACGACGGGCCCGGGCTCGTCCGACGCCCACAGCTCCACCGTCTCGGCGTCGACGCGGATCAGGGCGACGGTCGGGTCGTCCTTGCCGTCGGGGAACCAGCCCGAGACGGAGGGGCTCCACAGCTCGTCGATCTTCGCCGCGTCGTGCACGACGCTCGCGGTCCCGGCCACCGACAGGTAGCCCTTCTTCGACTCGAACGCCACGTTCACGCTCGGGTTCGCGCGGATGTCCTCGACCTTGGGCGAGGGGTCCTGGGTGAAGAACCAGAGAACGCCGTCGAAGTCGGTGTCCTGGGCGGCGAGCGGACGGCTGACGAGCTGGCCCGTGGCGTTCACGGTGGTGAGCAGCCCGATCTTCGCGCTCTTCACGAGCTCGGCGATCTGGGCGACGTCGTCGGAGTCGGCGGGGGTGATGTCGGTGTCGGTCATGGAGGCGACGCTACGCGCCCACCCGAGCGCCGCAAGGGGTGGCGAGGGTCCTGCGAGCATGCCTACCGTCGAGGCATGGACACCACCACGTACACGGCCATCCTCGACAGCGGCGCCGAGCAGGAGAGCATCCGCCTCGAACTCGTCGACGGAGCGCCGCAGCCCACCCTCACCCGCGTCGCCGACATCGACGGCGAGGAGGTCGAGGTCGTCTGGGAGCTCGAGGACGACGACGAGGGCTTCCACGTCTACCGCCCCACGCGGGTCGAGGGCCGCGACGACGACAGCGGAGCCGTGTCGGAGGAGAACCTCACCGACGGCGGCGGCACGAGCGACTTCGCGGGGGAGTGACCCCGCGCCCGCCGCGCTCGACGGGCGCGGCGGGTCGGCTCAGGCCGTCGGATGCAGGGCGTCGTAGCCGCGGAACGCGGGCCGGGTCCGCAGCACCGCGCCGAGGATCCCGATGATCGCGAGCCCCCCGGCGAGCGGCGGCAGCCAGAGCAGCGCCAGCGAGGCCAGGAGCCCCGTGTAGAGGTCCCCCACGCGCGGGCCGCCGGTCACCACCACGATGAACACGCCCTGCAGTCGTCCGCGCATGTTGTCGGGGACCGCCGTCTGCAGCATCGTCTGCCGGAAGATCGAGCTGACGTTGTCCGCCGCCCCGGCTCCGGCCAGCGCGATCGACGCGAGCGCGATGAGGAGGAGGCCCGGTGCCGAGACGTCGTGGCGGAGCAGCGCCGCCGTCAGCAGCACACCGCCGAACGCGGCGATGAACCCGCCGTAGACCTGGATCGATCGCCCGATGGCGAGCCCCTGGCGCCGCACCCCCGTGAGCCGGCCCGAGAAGACGCCGCTCAGCAGCGCCCCGACCGCGAAGGCGGCGGTCAGGACCCCGACCGTCACGGCTCCGCCGCCCAGCAGGAGGGCCGCCGCCGCGGGGAAGACCACCCTCGGCTGCCCGAACGTCATCGCGACGATGTCGACGAGGAACGAGAGGCGGATGTTCGGCGCCCCGCGCAGGAAGCGCATCCCGAACCGCAGCGACTCGAGTCCCGGCCGCTGCCGCTCGCCCTCGGGCACCAGTGCCGGAAGTCCCACGATCCCCAGGAATGCGGCGAGGAACAGCACCACGTCGATCGTGTACGTCGCCGGGAAGCCGGCCCCGGCCACGAGCACGCCCGCCAGCGCGGGTCCCACGGTCACCTCGACGCCGCTCGCGATCCCGCCGAGCGCGGCGGCCGCGGGCACGAGCTCCGGTCGGAGCAACCGCGGGGCGAGCGTCATCCGGGTGGCCACGATCACGGTCGTGGCGACCGCGTTGAGCGCGGTGAGCAGGTACAGCGACAGCGGAGTCTCGGCGCCGAGCCAGGCGAGCGCCGCGATCCCCGCGGTCGAGCCCCACGCCACGATCGCCGAGAGGAGGAGCACCAGCCGCCGGTCGAACGCGTCGGCGAGCATCCCGCCGTAGAGCCCCGCGATCACGGTCGGCACGAGGGCGACGACGCCCACCATCGCGACCGCGAGCGTCGAGCCCGTGAGCTCGTAGATGTGCAGGCCCACGGCCACGATCGTCATCTGCCCGCCGATGCCCGAGATCACGTTCCCGGCCCAGAGCCGGGCGAAGGCGGGCGACTCCCGCAGCGGCGAGACGTCGATGACGTGGCTGCGCCGGGGCGCGCGGGGGACCTGACTCACCCGCCCCATTCTGCTCGCCGGGCGGCGCGGTGCCCGGACGGACCCGCGGAGCCGACCCTCTAGGGTGGTGGGCATGAGCACGTCTCCCGACGGCGCGCCCCGACGTCCGGCCGCCCCCGCGTCGCGCGCAGCCGGATCCGCCTCCCCGCGCCGCTCGGCCCGCGTCACCACCTCCGCGTACCGCCCGCGGAACGCCGCCCGCCCGTCGTCCTCCGGCAGCCGCGCCTCCGAATGGTGGCGTCGCTACGGGCCCGCGCTGGCGGGCTCGGCGATCGCCGTGGTGACCGTGCCGATCTCGTTCTTCGTCTGGTACGCGCTGATCTCGCTCGGGGCCTACCCGGGCGACCGGGCGATGAGCGATCTGGTCGTCGGCGTCCTCTACACCGCGCTCATCCACGCGCTGCTGCTCGTGGGCGTCCTGCTCGGCGTCTCCTCGATCCGCGCCCGCCGGCGCGAGAAGACCCGGCCGATCGCCGGGTGGATCGCTGTCGTGCTGAACGTGCTCGTCCTCGTGTACTGGGAGCTGCTGGTGTCGCCGTGGCTCGTCGTGCTCTGGAACAGGGCCGTCGGCGCCTAGGCTGTGTTGCTAGAGCGGGCCCCACACCGCCCCACCCTCTGGTAAGCTCGTGCAGTTGCCGTTCGACGGCCGCGGATCAAGAGAGCCCACGCATCAGGCGCCGGGCACCGCGCAACGAGAGAGAGGGGATCCACCTATGGCACTCGAAGCAGATGTCAAGAAGGCGATCATCGAAGAGTACGCGACCCACCCCGGTGACACCGGATCCCCCGAGGTCCAGGTGGCCGTCCTGACCCGTCGGATCAAGGACCTCACCGAGCACCTCAAGGAGCACAAGCACGACCACCACTCGCGTCGTGGTCTGCTGCTGCTCGTGGGTCAGCGTCGCCGACTCCTCGGCTACCTGTCGGACGTGGACATCAACCGCTACCGCGCGCTGATCGAGCGTCTCGGCCTCCGCCGCTAGTTCCTCCGGGAGCGGGCGCGGGGTCTCGATGACACCGCGAACTTCTTGCCGAACGGGCCGTCCTCCTCGCGGAAGACGGCCCGTTCCGCGTTCCCGGCGCGGGTCACCGGATCCGCTGCGGACGCTCCGCACCGCCCCAGGAGTAGCCGCCCGCCGCCGCGAACCACCCCTCCGCGGCCTGCGCACGGGCACGGTCGTGCTCCAGCCGGTCCGGATCGCGGACCGCCGCGACGAGTGCGGGCAGC
>NZ_MUKN01000080.1 GCF_001995175.1 Rathayibacter rhapontici | reverse complement strand
TGCGAACGGCCGCGCCGCCACCGCCGTGGGCCGGGCCGCCGAGGAGGAGGTGCGCGCCGCGCTGGAGGCGGTGCCCTGCTCCGTCCCGCTCGCCCGTCACTTCGTCGAGCAGTACGACGTCGTCACCCGAGATCTGCCGCACCACCGGAAGGCCACCCCATGAACGGCGAACCCTGCACCGCGACTCCGGGCTGCACCGGGACGATCGAGGACGGCTACTGCAACGTCTGCGGGTCCCCGCCCGCGAGCGGCGGCGCGGGACCGGCCGCGTCGACGCCGACCGCACGACGCCCCGCCCCGAGCACCGCTCCCGCCACCGCCTCGGCCGCCTTCGGCACGGGGTTCGTCGAGGGCGCCCCGAACGCCTCCGCCCCCGTCGGATCGAGCATCGAGGAGGCGGCGACCGCGCGCAGCGGACGCACCTCCTCCGCCCGCCTCGCCACCGCCGCCCTCGGCTCCGCCCGCACCGCGCAGACCGGCTCGAAGGTCACCCGCCGCGTCGGCACCACCTCGACCCGCCTGCGCGGACCGCGCCTGGGCGCCGGGCTGACCACCGTTCCCTCGCGCCCCGCCGCCGACCCGATGGCCGCGCTCATGACGGAGGCGGTCCTCCCCGAGCGCAAGCGCTTCTGCTCGAACTGCGGCACGGCCGTGGGCCGCGGACGCGACGGGAAGGCCGGCCGCACCGAGGGCTTCTGCCCCAACTGCCGCACCCCCTTCTCGTTCACCCCGCAGCTGCAGAAGGGCGACGTGGTCGGCGGGCAGTACGAGGTCGTCGGCTGCCTCGCCTACGGCGGCCTCGGCTGGATCTACCTCGCGCGCGACCGCAACGTCTCGGGCCGCTGGGTGGTGCTGAAGGGCCTGCTCAACTCGGGCGACCCGGACGCGTACGCCGCCGCCGTCACCGAGCGGCAGTTCCTCGCCGAGGTCGAGCATCCGCTCATCGTCGAGATCTACAACTTCGTGCTGCACGAGGGCGCCGGCTACATCGTGATGGAGTACGTCGCGGCCCGAGCCTCAAGCAGATCCTCCAGGAGCGGCTGGAGGCGAACGGCGGCCGCGCCGATCCGCTGCCCGCCGACCAGGCGCTCGCGTTCGTGCTCGAGGTGATGCCCGCCTTCGCGTACCTGCACGACCACGGGCTGCTGTACTGCGACTTCAAGCCGGACAACATGATCCAGGTCGGCGACCAGGTGAAGCTGATCGACCTCGGCGGGGTGCGCCGCGTCGACGACGACGACTCCGCGATCTACGGCACTGTCGGCTACCAGGCCCCGGAGGTGCCCGAGGTCGGCCCGTCCATCGCGTCCGACGTCTACACGATCGGGCGCACGCTCGCCTCGCTGGTGCTGGACTTCCGCGGGAACCAGACGACGTACGTCGCGTCCCTCCCGCCGGTGTCCGAGACGCCGCTGTTCCAGCGCTACGACTCCTTCTACCGCCTGATCGCGAAGGCGTGCGCGCCGGATCCGCAGGACAGGTTCGCGACGGTCGACGAGATGCGCGGGCAGCTGCTGGGCGTCCTCCGCGAGGTGGTAGCGACCGACCGCGGGCCCGGGCACCCGTCGCTGCACTCGACCGAGTCGGCGCTCTTCGAGGCGCCGGTCGCCGACGTGGTCGACCGCCCGCTGCCCTGGGACGCGCTGCCGCTGCTGAAGATCGACGAGTCCGACGCCGCGAAGGCGTGGCTCGCGGGGGTGAACGTCGCCGACCCGATCGTGCGCCTGCGCGCGCTCGCACTCGCTCCGATGGTCACCGTCGAGGTGCGGCTCGCCCGGGCCCGCGCCGCGATCGAGGCCGAGCGGTGGGACGAGGTGTCGCGTGCGACGGGCGAGATCCTGGCGGAGGACCCGTGGGAGTGGCGGGCCGTCTGGATGAGCGGTCTCGCGCAGCTCGCGCACGGCGACGACATCGGCGCCCGCGCCTCCTTCAACACCGTCTACGGGCAGGTGCCCGGCGAGCTGGCGCCGAAGCTGGCGCTCGCCGCGGCGTGCGAGTCGAGCGGAGAGCCCGAGGTGGCGGAGTCGCTCTACGTGATCTGCGCCCGCTCGGACGCGAACTACACGGCCCCCGCCGCCTTCGGCCTCGCCCGGGTGCGGCAGGCGCGCGGCGACCTCGACGGAGCGCTCGACGCGCTCGACATCGTCACGCCGACGCGCTCCTCGTTCCTCGACGCCCGCCGGCGCCGGGCCGAGCTGCTCGCCGAGTCGGGCCGTGGACTGCCCTCGCTGTCGGCGGCGCTGTCGAGCGTCGACTCCCTCGCGATCGACCCGCGCACGCGGCTCGAACTGACCACCGGGGTGCTGGAGTCGGCGCTGGAGCTGGTGCGACGCGACGGACCCGCCGAGGGAGCGATGCTGGGCACGGTGGAGGCGACGGAGCCGGCGATCCGAGACGGACTGGAGGCGTCCTACCGGGCGCTCGCCGCGTCCACGCGCGAGCGCGAGCGGCGCCTCGAGCTGGTCGACAAGGCGAACGCGGTGCGCCGCTGGACGATGACGTGAGCGGGGGAGCGGGCGTGAGCGAGGGCGTGAGCGGGAGCGAGGACGTGAACGGGAGCGAGGACGTGAGCGGGAGCGAGGTGGCGCCGGAGGAGAGCGCCGACGCGACGGGTGCCGTCGCGGGATCGCCGACCCCGGAGGCGGCCCCCGAGCCGCTCCCGACTCCGGAGCCGGCCCCCGAGCCGCTCCCGGTCGCCGACCCCGTGGCGCTGTCGACGCCGTGCCCCGTCTGCGGCGAGCCGGTGACGGCCGGCGACGCCTTCTGCGAGGCGTGCGGAGCGACGCTGATCGTGGCGGCCGCTGTGCCCGCGCCGCCCGCCGCCGTCGAGGGCGCCCGTGCCGCCTGCGTCTTCTGCGGAGGTTCCGTGGCCGACGACGGCTACTGCGAGCAGTGCGGTCAGCGGGCCCCTACCGAGCGCGAGCACTGGGCCGAGGCACCGCATCCGCTCGTCGGAGGCGTCTGCGACCGCGGGATCCGGCACGCGGCCAACGAGGACGCGATGGCGATCGGCGCGGTGGCGGCCGAGGACGACGCGCTCCGCACCGCGCTCCTCGTCGTCTGCGACGGCGTCTCGTCGACCCCCGACTCCGACACCGCCTCCCTCGCCGCGGCCCGCGCCGCCCTCAGCGCACTGCAGGCCGAGGTAGGCGGCGGAGCGCGCGGCGCCGAGCGCTGGGGCGCTCTGCTGCAGATGGCGACGGCGCGCGCCTCCGGAGCGATCGACGCAGCCGTGCCCGAGAAGCGCGACAACCCGCCGTCGTGCACCTTCACCGCCGCGATCCTCGAGGGGTCGCTGCTGGTCACGGGCAACGTCGGCGACAGCCGCTGCTACTGGATGCCGGACGCGGGCGCCCCGCGGCAGCTCACCGTCGACGACTCGTGGGCGCAGGAGCAGATCGCGTCGGGGATGAGCCGTGCCGAGGCCGAGACCTCGCCTGACGCCCATGCGATCACCCGCTGGCTCGGCGCCGACGCGCACGACGAGGAGCCGCGGCTGTCGACCGCGGTGCTCGACGAGTCCGGCTGGGTGCTCGCGTGCTCGGACGGGCTCTGGAATTACGCCTCTCCCGCCGAGGACCTCGCCGGGGTGCTGCACGAGGCCGAGCAGCGCGTCGGCAGCGATCCGGTGACGCTCGCCGAGGCGCTCGTCGCGTGGGCCAACGCGCAGGGCGGGCACGACAACATCACGGCGGCTCTGGCGCGCTTCGAGGTGCCGGCGGAGTAGCGGGTCCGTCCAGCCGACCGGGGGTCGTCTGGACGAATCCGTCACTCGCTCCGTCGGCGCGCTCCCTACGCTCGACCCCATGAGCCTCGCCGAGTCCCGCACCGCGCTGTCCATCGTCGGCCACTGGATCGACGGGGCGCCCTCCGCCTCCTCGTCCGGTCGGACCGCGCCCGTCTACGACCCGGCGCTGGGAGTCGTGAGCCGCGAGGTGGCGCTCGCCGACACCGCCGAGATCGACGCGGCCGTCGCCTCCGCCAAGGCCGCCTTCCCCGCCTGGCGCGACACGTCTCTGGCCAAGCGGCAGCAGATCCTGTTCCGATTCCGCGAACTGCTCGAGTCGAAGAAGGGCGAGCTGGCCGAGATCATCACGTCGGAGCACGGCAAGGTCGTGTCGGACGCGATGGGCGAGATCACCCGCGGCCAGGAGGTCGTGGAGTTCGCCACGACCCTGGCGCACCACCTGAAGGGCGAGTACTCCGAGCAGGTCTCGACCGGCGTCGACGTGTACTCGACCAAGCAGCCGCTCGGAGTCGTCGGCATCATCTCGCCGTTCAACTTCCCTGCGATGGTGCCGATGTGGTTCTTCCCGATCGCGATCGCGGCGGGCAACACGGTCGTCGTGAAGCCGTCCGAGAAGGACCCGTCGGCGGCGATCTGGCTCGGAGCGCTCTGGAAGGAGGCCGGCCTGCCCGACGGCGTGTACACCGTGCTCAACGGCGACAAGGTCGCGGTGGACGGGCTCCTGGAGCACCCCGACGTGCGCTCGATCTCGTTCGTGGGATCCACTCCGATCGCGCAGTACGTGTACGAGACGGGGACGAAGCACGGCAAGCGCGTGCAGGCGCTGGGTGGGGCGAAGAACCACATGCTGGTGCTGCCGGACGCGGATCTCGACCTCGTGGCCGACTCCGCCATCAACGCGGGCTTCGGCTCGGCGGGGGAGCGGTGCATGGCGATCTCGGTCGTGGTCGCGGTCGAGCCGGTCGCGGACGAGCTGATCTCGAAGATCCAGGACCGGGCGTCGCAGCTGCGCATCGGCGACGGACGCCGCGGCTGCGACATGGGCCCGCTCGTGACGGAGCAGCACCGCGACAAGGTCGCGTCCTACATCGCGATCGCGGAGGAGGACGGCGCCGAGGTGGTCGTGGACGGTCGCGGCATCGAGGTCGACGGCGATGCGAACGGGTTCTGGCTCGGCCCGACCCTTCTCGACAAGGTCCCGACCACGTCGCGCGCCTACACCGAGGAGATCTTCGGACCGGTGCTGTCGATCGTGCGCGTCGGCACCTACGAGGAGGGCGTCGAGCTGATCAACGGCGGCGCGTTCGGCAACGGCACCGCGATCTTCACGAACGACGGAGGAGCGGCCCGCCGCTTCCAGAACGAGGTCCAGGTCGGCATGATCGGCATCAACGTGCCGATCCCGGTCCCGGTGGCGACGTTCTCGTTCGGCGGCTGGAAGTCGTCGCTGTTCGGCGACACGAAGGCCCACGGCGCGGAGGGCGTGCGCTTCTTCACGCAGCAGAAGGCGATCACGTCGCGCTGGCTCGACCCGTCGCACGGCGGCATCAACCTCGGCTTCCCCCAGAACTGAGCCGCCCTGCTGGAGCACGGGGATCTCGATACGCCCGCTGCGCGGGCTACTCGATCAGCAAGAGACGCCCGCCGCATCGGTCTCCTCTGCTGGTCGAGTAGCCGCGCAGCGGCGTATCGAGACCCCCGTCACCAGCAGCGCGGCCTCCCTCAGCGCACGAACGCCAGGGCCAGCCAGAGCTCGCTGCGGGCCGACACGTCGTCGAGGTCGACGCCGAGCAGCCGCTCGATCGCGGTGATGCGGTTGCGGAGGGTGTGCCGGTGGATGCCGAGCTCGCGGGCGGCGGGCTCCCACGCCCCGTTGCGGCGGAGCCAGACGCGCGCGGTCTCGAGCAGCAGGGCGCCCTCGGCGCTCTGCAGGGGAGCGAGCAGCCGGCGCGCGAGCGGCTCCGCGCCCGAGGCGGTCAGGAGCCCGAGCATGCCCTGCGCCGCGAGGTCCTCGAAGCGCAGGAGCGGGCGCTCCGGGGAGCTGCGCTCCGCCGCGCGCTGCGCCTCCTGCAGCGCCGCCTCGAGCGACGCCCAGTCGGTCGGAGCGGAGGCGCCGGCCGGGGTCCCGTGCCGCGCGAGGACCGCGGCGATCACGTCGAGGTCCTCGCGCCGGTGATCAGCACGAGCGCGCCCTCGCGCTCGGCGAAGAACAGGCGCTCGCCGTTCTCCTCGGCGACCACCTCGAGCTCGTCGAGCAGCGAATCCCCGCGCACCGGCTCCGCCAGCACGCTCACCCGGAGCGGCACCGCCGGCAGCGCGCCCCAGACCTGGCGTGCCGTGCGGGCCGCGACGTCGAACGCCCCCGCCACGAGCAGCTCGAGCAGCCCCGAGCGCAGCTGGCGCCGGGAGGTGTCGAGCGCGCGGCGCTGCTCGAGGGCGATGCTCGCGAGGGCGATGACGCTGGCGACGAGGTCGTTGCCCGCCGGATCCAGGGGAGTGCCCGTTCCGACGGCGAGCACGCCCCGCAGATGGTCGCGGCGTCCGAGCGTCTGCAGCGTCACTCCGCCCCCGTCGTCGAGGCGCAGTCCCGCGCGGCTGCCGCGCGAGAGCGTGTGCCGCACAGCCTCGGCGACCGAGCGCTCCGCCTCCGGGGGCACGTCGAGCCGGGTGGGCACCTGCACCCGCTGGCCGACCGCGTCGTAGAGGGCGACCCAGCAGCCGAGCTGCCGCTCCAGCTCCGAGAGGATCGCGGCGAGGCCGTCGGGCCGCAGCGCCGCGCGGGCGACCCGGCGCTGCGCCTCGAGCGACCACTCCAGCCGTTCGCGCTGCTCGCGCGAGATGACGTCGGCGACGAACCGGATGATGCCCATGAACGGAGTCAGGTCGGCGACCTCGAGCAGCGGCAGGCCCTGGCGCTCGCAGGCGGCGATCAGCGCCTCCGGCACCTCGTCGTGCACGATGCCGATCGCGAAGCCGAGCGCGCGGATGCCGCGGCCGCGCAGGCGTGCGACGTACTCCTCCGAGAAGTCGGGCGCGTGCTCGCCGGCGAAGTGCACGCCGTCGGTGAGCAGCAGCTGGCCCGAGTCGAGCCAGGGAGTGGGATCGACGAGGTCGGAGGAGTGCGCCCAGACCAGCGGGGCGTCGAGCGCCGCCTCGTCGTGCACGCCCGCGAGGACGTGGAGGGCGAACGCCGGTTCGGCGAGCAGGTCGCGGACGGTCGCGGGCACGGTGGCCTCCTGACGAGGGGATCGACGATCCGTCCATCGTAGGCGCCCGCGATGGACGGATCCGCTCGCGCGGCCCCTCCCGTTCCGCGGCAGGATGGGACGCACCGCCTCCGGAAGGACACCATGAGCACCGAGACCGTTCCGCCCGTCACCGCCCCCGGCCGCAGCAACGCCTCGGTCACCGAGGCCGACCGCTCGCGCGTCTTCCACTCGTGGTCGGCGCAGGGAGCGCTGAACCCGCTCCCGATCGCCGGCGGTCTGGGCGCCGAGGTCTGGGACGTCGACGGGAACCGCTACCTCGACTTCTCGAGCCAGCTCGTGAACGTCACCATCGGCTACCAGCATCCCAAGGTCGTCGCCGCGATCCAGGAGCAGGCGGCCGTGCTGACGACCGTCGGCCCCGCGTTCGCCAACGAGACCCGTGCCGAGGCCGCGCGCCTGATCACCGACCTCGCCCCCGAGGGCTTCGAGAAGGTGTTCTTCACCAACGGCGGAGCCGACGCGAACGAGAACGCGATCCGCATGGCGCGACTGTTCACCGGCCGCGACAAGGTCGTCTCGCTGTACCGCTCGTACCACGGCAACACCGGAGCGGCGATCGTGTCGACCGGCGACTGGCGCCGCATCCCGAACGAGTACGCGCGCGGGCACGTGCACGCCTTCGGCCCCTACCTCTACCGCAGCGAGTTCTGGGCCGAGACGCTCGAGCAGGAGTGCGAGCGCGCGCTGCACCACCTCGAGCGCGTCGTGCAGGCCGAGGGCCCCGAGTCGATCGCGGCGTTCCTGCTCGAGACGATCCCGGGGACGGCCGGCGTTCTCACTCCGCCGCCCGGCTACCTCGCCGGTGTGCGCGCGATCGCCGACCGCTACGGCATCCAGCTGATCCTCGACGAGGTGATGGCCGGATTCGGCCGCACCGGCGAGTGGTTCGCCTTCGACGCCTTCGACGTGCTCCCCGACCTGATCACCTTCGCGAAGGGCGTCAACTCGGGCTATGTGCCCATCGGAGGAGTCGTCATCTCGGAGGAGATCGCGCACCACTTCGACGAGCGCGTGTTCCCGGGCGGGCTCACCTACTCCGGCCACCCGCTCGCGTCGGCGAGCGTCGTCGCGACGCTGACCGCGATGGCGGAGGAGGGGATCGTCGAGAACGCGAAGACCATCGGGTCCGAGCACCTCGCGCCCGGACTCGCCGCCCTGCAGGCGAAGCACGACGTCATCGGCGAGGTCCGCGGCTCCGGCGTGTTCTGGGCGCTGGAGCTCGTCGAGGACCGCGGGACGCGGGCGCCGGTCCCGGCCGCCTCGGTCGCGCGCCTGAAGTCGGACCTGCTGTCGCGGGGGCTCCTGCCGTTCACCGCGGACAACCGCATCCACGTCGTCCCGCCGGCCGTCGTCACTCCGGAGCAGGTCGCCCGCGGCCTGTCGATCCTCGACGACGCGCTGACCGCCTTCAGCGGCTGACGCGGGCGCCCCGCCCTGCTGCTGATCGAGTAGGCCGCGCAGCGGCCGTATCGAGATCCACTGACTCCTAGCGGCGGTGGGTCTCGATACGCCCCTGCGGGGTTACTCGACCAGCGAGGGACCGGGCCGGCCGCGTTCGGCGAGGAGTGGCTGCCCTGCTGCTGATCGAGTAGGCCGCGCAGCGGCCGTATCGAGATCCACCGACTCCTAGCGGTGGCGGGTCTCGATACGCCCCCGCGGGGCTACTCGACCAGCGAGGCTGGAGCGATTCGACCAGCGAGGGACCCGACCAGCCGCGCTCCTCGAGGCGTATCCGGGAATCCGCGTGTCAGCGGATTCCCGTCGCCGACCGCAGGACGCTCTGCGGAACGCGCCCCTCTTCGAGAGCCGACTGCGGCCCGCCGCCCCGCGGCGTGCTAGGCCAGCGCATGCAGGGTGAACGCGGTGACGAAGCCGAGCACGGCGTACAACCCCGTCAGCACGTCGTCCCGGTCGAACGCCTCCGGGATCATCGTGTTCGAGATCATCGCGAGGATCGCGCCGGCCGCGACGGTCGTGACGAAGGCCACGACGGCTCCGGGCGCGGTGGCGAACACGAGGAAGCCGACGAGCGCGGCGGCGGCCGAGGCTGCGGCGATCCCGCCCCAGACGGTGAAGACGTAGCGGGCGGAGCGGCCGTCGGCCTTCATGCCCGCGGTCGACGAGAGCCCCTCGGGCAGGTTCGAGATCGCGACCGCGGCGACGATCGGCACGCTGATCGCGGCTCCCGAGCCGCCCTGCGCCACCGACAGCCCGAGCACGATCGACTCCGGCACTCCGTCGATCAGCGCACCGGCCGCGATGGCCGCTCCGCCTCCGCCGCCCGATCCGGAGGAGGACTTGCGGTTCCCGGCGCCCGCGCGCGAGAGCAGCGCGTCCGCTCCGACGAAGACGACCGCTCCGGCGAGGGTGCCGAGCACGGTCGGCAGGAGGCCGCCGTCGTCCGCCGCCTCGGCGACGAGCTCGTAGGCGAGGGCCGAGATCAGGACGCCGGCGCCGAAGGCCGACACGGCGGCCGTCAGCTTGGGCGGGACGCGGACGAACCAGGCGAGCGCGGCGCCGATCAGGAGCGTCGCTCCTCCGATCGCGCCGCTGAGGAGGGCGAGGGACCAACTGGGCACGCCTCAGCGTCTCAGACGGCCGCGCCTCTGCTCCCGGGGTTGACGGCGGGGTCGGGCTCGCGCGGAGGATGCACCCACGTCACGAGGACCACCGACACGATCATCAGGAGGAACCAGGACACGAGCTTCGACACCGAGACGACCTGCCAGCCGTCGACCTGATCCGGGTAGAGCCAGGCCCCCGAGTAGGTGGCGATGTTCTCGGCGAACCAGATGAACAGCGCGACCAGTGCGAATCCGAGGAGCACCGGCATCCGGTGCACGCCGCGGTGGACGCGGTAGACCATGACGCTGCGTCCCCAGAGCAGGACGACCGCCGCGAGGAGCAGCCACCGCGCGTCCGGCAGGAAGTGGTGGCTGAAGAAGTTCACGTAGATCAGCAGCGCGACGACCGCCGTCGACCACCACCGCGGCCAGCGGACGAAGCGCACGTCGAAGAGGCGGTGGATCCGCACCATGTACGAGCCGACGGACGCGTAGAGGAACCCGCTGAACAGCGGCACCGCGCCGATCCGCAGCACCCCGTCGGCCTCGTAGCTCCACGATCCGACGTCGGTCTTGAAGAGCTCCATCCCGGTGCCCACGAGGTGGAACAGCACGATCACCCACAGCTCGCGCCCCGTCTCGAGGCGGGTGGCGACGAGGACGATCTGCAGCACGACCGCGGCGATCGTCAGCAGGTCGTTGCGCGCGAGCGCCGCGTCGTCGGGGTACCAGAGGCGGGCGGCGAGCAGGAGGACGAGCAGTGTCGCACCGAACACGCACGCCCACGCCTGCTTGGCCCCGAAGACGAGGAACTCGATCAGCGAGGCGCGCGGTCCGGTGGCGGGGCCGCGCGCGAGGAGCCGGTTCGCGGCGTCGTCGATCCGCTGCTCGATCGGTGTGAAGGCCCGTCTCGGCTCGCTCATGCGTCCCGCTCCCTGTCGGAGCGGTCGATGCTACCGGTCGCGCGTGGGGCGGCACCCCGGGCATGCGATGCGCGGGTCCTCGGGCTCCGCAGGGGGAGCCGCCTGTGAGCGCGGACACGGTGTCCCCGCGCGGCGCGGAACGCGAAATAGACTGCGGGGATGGCGGAGTTCAGCGCGAGTGTTTTCCAGAACGAGTACCTCTCGGACGGCGCCACGGATGTGCACGCGATCGTGACGGTCACCGCGTCGGGCACCGGCTCGGCCGGCAGCGACGGCGCCGCGGCCGAGGTCATCATCGTGGACTGCTCCGGATCCATGACCGGCGAGAACATGGCCGCCGCCAAGCGCGCGGCCCAGGTCGCGGTCGACCAGATCCTCGACGGCACGTTCTTCGCGGTCGTCGCGGGCTCCGAGCGCGCCGACCGCGCGTTCCCCTACCCCAACGCCTCCGTCTCGATGGTGCGGATGGAGCCGGGCGCCCGCGCCGCGGCCCGCGAGGCCATCGGCTACCTCCAGGCCGACGGCGGCACCGCGATGGGCAGCTGGCTGACCCTCGCCCGCCAGCTCTTCGCGACGGTCCCCGAGGCGACGCAGCGCCACGCGATCCTCCTCACCGACGGCAAGAACGAGCACGAGTCGCGGATGCAGCTCGACGCCGCGATCCGCGCCGCCCAGGGGGCGTTCCAGTGCGACGTGCGCGGAGTCGGCACGCGCTGGGTGGTCGAGGAGGCGCGCACGATCGCCAGCGCTCTGCTGGGCACCGTCGGCCTCATCGCGAACCCGGCCGACATGGCGGCCGACTTCGAGCAGCTCATGCAGGCGTCGATGGGCCGCGGAGTCGCGAACGGCGACCTGCGCGTGTGGACGCCGCAGGGGGCGCAGCTGCTCTTCGTCCGTCAGGTCGCGCCGAACCTCGAGGACTTGAGCTCGCGCCGCACGCCGGTGAACCCGCTGACCGGCTCGTACCCGACCGGCGCCTGGGGTGACGAGTCCCGGGAGTACCACGTGGCGGTCCGCGTCGCCTCGAAGCCCGTCGGAGCGGAGCAGCTCGCCGCCCGCGTGCAGCTGAGCGTGCGCGACGAGGTGGTCGCCTCGGCGCTGGTGAAGGCCCGCTGGACCGACGACTCCGCGCTCACCGCCCGCATCGACCCGGCGGTCGCGCACTACACGGGGCAGACCGAGCTGGCGTCGGCGATCCAGGACGGACTCGCCGCGAAGGCCGCTGGCGACGATGCGACGGCCACCGTCAAGCTCGGCCGCGCCGTGCAGCTCGCCGCCGTCACCGGCAACGACGAGGCGACCGCGAAGCTGCGCAAGGTGGTCGAGATCGACAACCCGAACGAGGGCACGGTGCGGCTCAAGCGCGGAGTGACCCGCCTCGACGAGATGGCGCTGGACACGGCGTCCACCAAGACCACGCGGGTGCGCAAGTGAGCTACCGGTGCCCCGAGGGGCACACCTCCGCGTCCGGCGACTACTGCGACGTCTGCGGTGCGCCGATCCAGGCCGCTCCGTCTCCCGCTCCTGCGCCGAGCGCCGCCGCGCCGACGACCGCGATCCCGACCGGGCCCGCCGTCTGCCCGAACTGCTCGTACCCCAACGAGGCGGGCGCGCTGTTCTGCGAGAACTGCGGCTACGACTTCACCACGGGCTCGCTGCCCGAGGCCGACCCCTTCACCGAGTCGGGAGCCGTGCGCGCGCCGGCCGAGGTCGGGGGATCGCCGACGCCGGCGGGGGACCCCGCCGCGCACCCTGGGGAGGC
>NZ_MUKN01000079.1 GCF_001995175.1 Rathayibacter rhapontici | reverse complement strand
AGAAGGCGCCCGCGAGGCCGAGCTGGCCGCGGCGGCGGCCGCGGATCCGACGGCGGCGCCCGGCTCCTCGAGCACCTCCGTCACGCCCCGCGAGGAGGGCGACGACTACCCGTGGCGCGATCAGCTCACCGACGATCAGGGCGGCGGGCTCTCACCGCTGCGCTACTACTACCGCGAGTGCGTCGACTTCGTGGCCTGGCGCCTCAACCGCGACCAGGGCTCGACCGGCGCCCCGTGGAAGTGGAACTGGGGCAACATGACCCCCGGCGGCGGCAGCGCCTACGCCTGGGCGGGCCAGTGGGCCTCGCACGGCTGGGAGACCAGCACCACGCCGGTCCCCGGCAGTGTCGCCTGGTTCACCGGCAACCACGTGGCGTACGTGCAGTCGGTCAACTCCGACGGCACGGTCTCGCTCGAGGAGTACAACTGGGGCAACGACCACTCGTACCACACGCGCACGATCCCGGCCTCGAGCGTGCCGCTCTTCCTCTACCCGCCGAGCTGATCGTGTCGACAGGACCCGCTGCGGGCGGCATCGGATTCGCGGTCGCGCAGTTCGCGCCGGTCGCCGACCGCGACGCCAATCTCGCGACGATCCGGCGGCTCGTCGAGGTCGCCGTGCAGCGCGGCGCGCGCGTGGTCGTGCTGCCCGAGTACAGCTCCTCCTTCGCCGATCCGCTCGGCCCCGGCACGCTCGCCGCGGGGGAGCCGCTCGACGGCGCGTTCGTGCAGGGCGTCGGAGCCATCGCCCGCGAGCTCGACGTGTTCGTGGTCGCCGGGATGGTCGAGGCGATCGAGGGGGAGCGCCGCGTCGCCAACACGCTCGTCGCCGTGGACCCCGCGGGTGCGCTGGTCGCGCACTACCGCAAGCTCCACCTCTACGACGCGTTCGGGCAGACCGAGTCGGAGTGGATCGCCCCCGGCGAGATCGGCGTGCCCGAGACCTTCGCCGTCGGCGACCTCGTCGTCGGACTGCAGACCTGCTACGACCTCCGGTTCCCCGAGGTGACGCGCTGGCTCGTCGACGCGGGTGCCGACGTCGTCGCCGCACCGGCCGAATGGGTGAGAGGACCGCTCAAGGAGGCGCACTGGCGCACCCTCGTCACCGCGCGGGCTCTCGAGAACACGATCTACCTCGTCGCCGCCGACCAGACGCCGCCGATCGGGGTCGGGAACAGCATGATCGTCGATCCGATGGGCGTCGAGATCGCCACGCTCGGCGAGGCCGAGGACGTGGCGGTCGCCTGGCTGTCCCGCGAGCGGATCGACGCCGCCCGCGCGAAGAACCCGGCGCTCGCGCTGCGCCGCTTCGCGATCCGCCCGCTCTAGGAGCCGCCGACGGATCCGCTGACGGGTCGACCGGGGATCCGCGTCAGGCCCGCAGGCGGGCGAGCCGCCCGGCCGCCTCCTCGAGCACCTCGAACCGCTTGCAGAAGGCGAAGCGCACCAGCGAGCGGTACCCGTCCGCGTCCTCGGGTCGCAGAAGGCCGACACCGGCACCGCGACGACGCCCGCCAGCTCCGGGAGCGAGCGGCAGAAGGCCGTTCCGTCGGCGTGGCCCAGCGGGGCGACGTCGGCCACGACGAAGTAGCTCCCGGAGGAGGGCGACACCCCGAACCCGGCGGCCGCGAGGCCGGCCGAGAGGATGTCCCGCTTGCGCTGGAGAGTGCCCGCGATGCCGGTGAAGAAGGAGTCGTCCAGCCCCAGGCCCCGCGCCACCGCCCCCTGGAACGGCGAGCCGCTCACGTAGGTGAGGAACTGCTTCACCGCGAGGACCGCCGTGATCAGCTCGCGCGGCCCGGTGATCCAGCCGATCTTCCAGCCGGTGGTGCTGAACGTCTTGCCGGCGGAGGAGATCGTCAGCGTGCGCTCCCACGCCCCCGGCAGGGTCGCGATCGGCACGTGCGGGGAGTCGAAGCGGAGGTGCTCGTAGACCTCGTCCGTCACGATCAGCGCGTCGTGGCGGTGCGCGAGCCGGACGATCAGCTCGAGGGTCTCGACCGGCAGCACCGAGCCGGTCGGATTGTGCGGGTCGTTGACGAGGATCACGCGCGTGCGGTCCGTGACCGCCGCCTCCAGCTCCGCGTGGTCGACCGAGAAGTCCGGTCCGCGCAGCGGCACCGTCCGGTGCGCACCCCGGGCGAGGGCGATCAGCGCCCCGTAGGCGTCGTAATGCGGAGTGAAAGAGACGACCTCGTCCCCGGGCTCCAGCAGGGCGAGGAGGGTCGCCGCGAGAGCCTCCGTGGCGCCGGTCGTGACGAGGACCTCGCCGTCCGGATCGGGCTCGAGGCCGTAGAACCGCTGCTGATGCGCGGCGATCGCGGTGCGGAGGACCGGGAAGCCGGGGCCCGGCGGGTACTGGTTCAGGCCCGACGCGATGGCCTCGCGCGCGGTCTCGAGCACCTCGCGCGGCCCGTCCTCGTCGGGGAAGCCCTGCCCGAGGTTGATCGCGCCGGTGCGCTGCGCGAGCGCGCTCATCTCGCTGAAGACGGTGGCGGCGACCTCGCCGCGGGGACCGAGAAGGCCGGCGCCGCGGCGGCGCGGGTCCAGGATCCGTGGATGCTCACGGCTCCAGTCTGCACGCTCGCGCGCGCCTCGACTTCGAGTCCCGCTTCCAGCCCGGTCATAAGGAACCCCCAGGTTCGGTGGCCAAGCTGACTGAGCTTGGAAGGAGCACTACCCATGACCGAGAGTCACGAGGGTCCTCGTCAGCCCGAGGATCCCACCACGCCGACGGACCCGCAGGCGTCCCCGGCGGCCGAGCAGGGCCGCGGGTCCGAGCACCCCACCCTCCCGCTGCCCGAGGCGTCCGCGCCCCGCCACGAGGCGCAGCCCGTCTCCACCCCCACCTCCTCCGCGGGCGACGAGGCGCCGCCCCGTCGCGCCCGCTCCCCGGTACGGCCAGTACGCGCCGCCCGCGGCGAGCACGGTCCACAGCTCCGAGAACCCGCCCTCCTCGAGCGCGTTCGGTCCCGGCGGCGAGCAGCCGCACGCGTCCAGCCCCGCTCCCGCCAAGCGCCGCGCCGGCGTCAGCGTCGTCGCCGCCCTCGCCATCGGCGCGGTCGTCGGGGGAGTGGCCGGCGCCGGCGTGTTCGGCCTCTGGTCGGCCTCGAACGGGTCCGCCACGCGCGTCGTCTCGGCCGGCGGCGGGCAGACGATCACGGTCAACAACGCCGAGGACGCGACGACGGCGACAGCAGTCGCTGCGAAGGCGACTCCGAGCGTCGTGACGATCGCCGTGAGCGGCGGCTCGTCCGCCGGCACGGGCTCGGGCATCGTCCTGTCCGACGACGGCTACGTGCTCACCAACACCCACGTCGTCACCCTCGACGGAGGCGTCGCCGACGCCGCCGTCACGGTGACCACGAGCGACGGCCGGATCTACGACGCGACCATCGTCGGCACCGACCCGACCCTCGACCTCGCGGTGATCAAGCTGACCGACGCGAGCGATCTCACTCCGATCACCTTCGCGGACTCCTCCGAGATCAACGTCGGCGACACCGCCGTCGCGATCGGAGCGCCGCTGGGCCTCTCCGGCACGGTCACCGACGGCATCGTCAGCGCGCTCAACCGCAGCATCCAGGTCGCCTCCTCCGCAGCGCCGGACGACTCCGGCGACAGCTCGAGCGGCGGCACCGACAGCCCCTTCAACTTCGACATCCCGGGCCAGGCCCCGCAGACGCAGGCGACGAGCACGATCTCGCTGCCGGTCATCCAGACCGACGCGGCGATCAACCCCGGCAACTCGGGCGGCGCGCTCCTCGACAGTGACGGCGAGCTCATCGGGGTCAACGTCGCGATCGCGAGTGCGGGCTCCTCGAGCTCGGGCGACCAGAGCGGCAACATCGGAGTCGGCTTCGCCGTTCCGAGTGCGGTCGCCGAGCGCATCGCGAAGGAGATCATCGAGAACGGCTCGGCCACTCACGGCCTGCTCGGTGCGAGTGTCACCGACTCGACGGAGGACGTCCTCGGCGCGGCGATCCGCGAGGTCACCTCGGGGGGAGCAGCCCAGGCGGCGGGCCTCCGGGCGGGCGACGTCGTCACGGGGATCGACGACACCCCGATCACGAACGCGTCCGACCTGACCGCGCAGGTGCGCGCCCGTGCGGCGGAGGCCGACGTGCGGATCACCTACGTCCGCGACGGCCAGAGCTACGAGCTCGACGCGACGCTGGGCACGATGGCGACCGGCTGATCCGCTCCTTCCGCACCACCGGCAGCCCCCGAGGATCCGTCCCCGGGGGCTGCTGCTAGTGTGGGGCGGACTTCTGCCCGGGCGCGTCGAGCGGCCGGATCCTCCCGCACGAACTGGACACATGCAGCCCGAGAACCCGACGGACCAGGCCTCGACGGACGACCTCTCCGGCCTGCCCGGCGTCTCGTACGTCATGCCCGTCCTGAACGAGGTCACGCACGTCCGAGCGGCCGTCGACTCGCTGCTCGCCCAGGACTACACCGGTCCCTTCGACGTCGTCCTCGCCGTCGCTCCGAGCATCGACGGCACCGAGGCGCTCGTCGAGCAGCTGAGCGCCGCCGACCCCCGGATCCGCGTGGTGCCCAACGGAGTCGGCTCCACTCCCGCCGGCCTGAACGCCGCGATCCGCGCCTCCCGACATCCCGTCATCGTGCGGGTCGACGCACACTCGGTGCTGCCGCGCGACTACGCGCGGGTGGCGGTCGAGGCGCTGCAGCGCTCCGGCGCGGACAACGTCGGCGGCGTCATGGCGGCCGAGGGGCTCACGCCGTTGCAGCGCGCGGTCGCGCGGGCCTACGGCTCGCGCATCGGACTCGGCGGCACCCCGCACCACGTCGGCGGTGCGGAGGGACCGGCCGAGACCGTCTACCTCGGTGTGTTCCGGAGGTCGGCGCTCGAGCGGGCCGGCCTGTTCGACGAGCGCTTCAAGCGAGGTCAGGACTGGGAGCTGAACCGCCGCCTGCGCGAGCAGGGCGGCACGGTCTGGTTCACTCCGCGGCTCACGGTCACGTACCGCCCCCGCCCGTCGATGCGCGCGCTGCTGCGCCAGTTCCTCTCGACGGGGATGTGGCGCGGCGAGCTGACCCGCCTGTTCCCGGCGTCCCGGTCGCTGCGCTACTTCGCTCCGCCCGTGCTCGTCGCGCTGCTCGCACTGGGGCTGCTCCTCGGCCTCGCCGGCGTCGTGCAGGCCCTGGTCGGCGCGGCGCCCTGGCTGCTCCTCGGACTCGCGGTCCCGGCCGGGTACCTCCTGCTCGTCGCGGCCGCGACCGTCGCCGTCGCCCGGGTCGACGCCCGCGTGCGATGCTGTGGTTCGCCGTCGTGATCCCGTCGATCCACGTGGCGTGGGGCACCGGCTTCGTGCTCGGCTTCGCCGGGCTGACGAGCAACATCTCGGCCGCCCGCAACCAGCCCCGCACCCAGGGCGTGCCGACCGGCACCGACAGCACCGACGGCTCCGACACTGCGAGGGGCGCATGACCGCGACCACGAGACCCCGTTCGATCGCCGAGCTGAAGGCCGTCGCGCAGCCCCCCGAGGTGCGCGGACGGCGGAACGCCGAGCACTGGACGGCGTCGCTCTACCTCCGCCGCTTCTCGCCGTACCTGACCTGGGTGCTGCTGCGCACGTCGATCTCGGCGAACGGCGTCACGGGGCTGATGATCCTCGTCGGCTGGAGCGCGGCCGCCGCGCTGCTGATCCCCGGTGTCGCCGGCGCCGCGCTCGCCCTGCTCCTCGGCCAGCTGCAGATGCTGGTCGACTGCTGCGACGGCGAGGTCGCCCGCTGGCGGCGAACCTCCTCGCCGGCCGGTGTGTTCCTCGACAAGGTGGGCCACTACACGACGGAGTCGCTCATCCCGATCGCACTGGGCCTGCGGGCGGCGGGCTTCCCGTTCGAGGCGCCTGGCGACTTCCTGTGGACCACGATCGGCCTCGCGCTGGCCCTGGTCATCGTGCTGAACAAGGCGCTGAACGACATGGTGCACGTGGCGCGTGCGAACGCCGGCCTGGCGAAGCTGGCCGACACCAAGGGGGAGGCCGTCCCGTCCTCGTCCGGGCTCGCCGCGCTGCGCCGAGCCGCGCGCTTCGTGCCGTTCCACCGCCTCTACCACTCCGTCGAGCTCACGATGCTGGCGTTCGCCGCCTCGCTCGTCGGCCTCGTGATCGGAGCGGAGACGGCCGACCGCGGGCTGGCGTCGGTGCTCCTGCCGCTCGCGCTGCTCGCCCTCGCGGGGCACTTCGTCGCGATCATGGCCTCGCAGCGTGTCCGCTCCTGACTCGGTTCCGGAGGCACTGCCCCGGGTCGGCGTCGTCGTCCTGACGCAGGGAACGCGGCCCGACGACCTCGCGGCGGGTCTCGCGAGCGTCCTCGCCCAGCGCGGCGTGGAGCTCGACGTGGTCTGCGTCGGCAACGGCTGGACACCGCAGGGCCTGCCCGCCGGAGTGCGCGCGCTCGCGCTCCCCGAGAACCTCGGCATCCCGGCCGGGAGGAACGCCGGCGTGCCCGCGACCCGCGGCGAGTACCTGTTCTTCCTCGACGACGACGCGCGGGTGCCGTCGCCGGACTTCCTCCGCGACGCGATCGCGCTGCTCGGGTCCGCGCGGCGCATCGGACTCGTGCAGCCGCGCGTCGACAGCGCCGACGGCACCCCCGCCCCGCGTCGCTGGATCCCGCGGATCCTCAAGGGCGACGCGCGGCGCTCCGGACCGGTCTTCTCGGTCTGGGAGGGCGCGGTCGTGCTGCGCCGCGAGGTGTTCGAGGAGGTCGGCGGCTGGGCCGACCCCTTCTTCTACGCCCACGAAGGCATCGAGCTGGCCTGGCGGGTCTGGGACACGGGGCGCACCACCTGGTACGCGGGCGAGCTCGTCGCGCAGCACCCGGTGATCCAGCAGACGCGGCACGCCGACTACTACCGGCTGAACGCGCGCAACCGTGTCTGGCTCGCGCGGCGCAACCTGCCTGCTCCGCTGGCCGTCGCGTACGTCGGCTCGTGGACCGCGATCCAGTGCCTGCGCTGGGCGCGGGACGCTCCGGCCCTGCGCGCGTGGTTCGCGGGCTGGCGGGAGGGGTGGCGGGCGGACGCCGGTCCGCGGCGCGTCCTGTCGTGGCGGACGGTGCTCCGCATGGGTTTCGCCGGTCGTCCGCCCATCGTCTAGCATCGGGGCAGCCGCTCCCGCCGGGGCGGATGCCCCCCGGAAGGACGACGGTGTTCGATTCGACGCAGCTGCTCTCTACGGTGCGCGAGCACCTCGACGAGGGGGACGTGGTCGGCGACGACGACGAGTTCCGCGCTCGTCTCGAGGCGCACCTTCCGCGCCTGGTGGAGCTGCTGGCGCAGGTCTACGGCCACCGCGAGGACCTCGCCGAGCAGATCCTCGGCGTCGTGGCCCTCGCCGCCGCAGCCAGGGCCCAGCGCCCGGAGGAGCTCCGCGCCCTCGACCGCACGCGCGAGCGGCAGCCCGACTGGTTCCTCTCGAACACGGCGCTCGGCGGTGTCTGCTACGTCGACCGCTTCGCCGGCGACCTCGAGGGGCTCCGCGCCGAGATCCCGTACTTCCGCGAGATCGGACTCGACTACCTGCACCTCATGCCGCTCTTCGACGCGCCCGAGGGCGAGTCCGACGGCGGCTACGCGGTGTCGAGCTACCGCCGCGTGCGCACGGACCTCGGCGACATGGACCAGCTGCGCCTGCTCGCCGCGGACCTCCGCGCCGAGGGCATCGCCCTCGTCGTCGACTTCGTCTTCAACCACACCTCGAACGAGCACGAGTGGGCGCAGCGGGCGCTCGCGGGCGAGAAGCGGTTCGAGGACTACTACTGGATCTTCCCGGACCGCGAGCAGCCGGACGCGTTCGAGCGGACGACCCGCGAGATCTTCCCCGAGGACCACCCCGGCTCCTTCGTGCCCCTCGAGGACGGCAGGTGGGTCTGGGCGACCTTCCACCGCTACCAGTGGGATCTGAACTACTCCAACCCCGAGGTCTTCCGCGCGATGGCGGGCGAGATGCTGTTCCTCGCCAACCAGGGGATCGACGCCCTGCGGATGGACGCGGTCGCGTTCATCTGGAAGGAGCTCGGCACGACGTCGGAGTCGCGTCCCGAGGCGCACCTGCTGCTGCGGGCCTTCAACGAGGTGTGCCGCCTGGCCGCTCCGTCGCTGCTGTTCAAGTCCGAGGCGATCGTGCACCCGGACGAGGTCGTCGAGTACATCGACGTGCAGGAGTGCCAGCTCTCGTACAACCCGCTGCAGATGGCGCTGACCTGGGAGGCGCTCGCGACGCGCGACGTCCGCCTCCTCTCGCAGGCCCTCGAGCGCCGCCACGCGCTGCCGGAGGGCACGGCGTGGGTCAACTACGTGCGCGGCCACGACGACATCGGCTGGACCTTCGCCGACGAGGACGCCGCGGAGCTCGGGATCGACGCGGCCGGCCACCGCCGGTTCCTCAACGACTTCTACACCGACCGCTTCGACGGCAGCTTCGCCCGGGGCGTTCCGTTCCAGGAGAACCCGCGCACCGGCGACCGCCGCGTCTCGGGGACGACTGCCTCGCTCGCGGGTGTGGAGGCGGGCGACGCCCACGGCATCGAGCGGGTCCTGCTCGCGCACTCGATCGCGCTGAGCACCGGCGGGCTGCCGCTGCTCTACCTCGGCGACGAGGTCGGCCAGCTGAACGACTACGGCTACCGGGAGGACCCCGCCACGGCGGGAGACTCGCGCTGGGTCAACCGGCCCCGACGCCCCGCCGAGCGCTACGCCCAGCGCGAGACCCCGGGGACCGACGCGGGCGAGATCTTCGGCGGCCTGCTGCACCTCATCGCGATCCGCAAGGCGGTCCCGCTCTTCGCCGGGAACGCCCTCACCGTCTTCGACGCGCAGAACCGCCACGTGCTCGGCTACCAGCGCCCGGGCGACGGCGAGGCGCTGCTCGTGCTGGCGAACGTGTCGGACGAGGTGCAGGAGGTCGCGCCGGAGCGCTTCGGCGGCCTCGATCCGGTGGCCCTGGATCTCGTGACCGAGATCACGGTGGATCTGAGCGAGGGCTTCCGGCTCGCTCCGCTGCAGTTCGTCTGGCTGCGGGTCGCGCCGCCGCGCTGATCGGCCCCTGCCTTCCCCGCCCCCGGAGCGGACGGGGAGGCTTGTAGCCTGGAACGATGACGTCCCGCGATCTCCTCCACCGTCTCGTCCGGGATGCGCGACTGGCGCGGAAGGTCGGCACCGATCTGCTGGCGTCCCGCCGGGCCAGGGCCGCCGTGGCGCGGATCCTCGCCGAGCGGGCGCCTCTGCCCGAGGACCGCTTCGAGATCGGCGTCTACTTCGCCGACGGCGACATCAACCTGTACCAGGTGCGGCAGTGGTACCGCCCGCTGGTCGAGCTCGCGAAGACGCATCCCGTCGTCCTGCTGACCCGCAACGCCAGCGCCGCCGCGATCCTCCTGCTCGAGAGCCCGGTCCCCGTCGCCTACGTCCGGTCGGTCGTCGACCTCGAGGACACGATCGCCCGCCAGCCGCTGCGCATCGTGCTGTACGTCAACCAGAACGCGCGCAACTTCCAGATGATGCGCTACGGGCGCCGCTGGCACGTCTTCGTCAACCACGGCGAGAGCGACAAGATGTACATGACCACGAACCAGTTCAAGGCCTACGACTACAGCTTCATCGCGGGGGACGCCGCCCTCGCCCGGCTGCACCGCGTGCTCTGGGACTTCGACTTCGCCAAGCGCGCGATCGCGATCGGCCGCCCGCAGGCCGACCACTTCGCCGGCCGCACTCCCTTCACCCCGGACGAGCGCCAGGTCGTCCTGTACGCCCCGACCTGGGAGGGCGACCGGGCGGCCGCCGGCTACGGCTCCGTCGCGAGCCACGGCGTCGCCCTCACCCGGGCGCTCCTCGCCGATCGCCGCTTCCGCCTCGTCTACCGGCCGCACCCCCGCAGCGGAGCGGTCGATCCCGCCTACGGAGCGGCGAACCGCGAGATCATCGCCCTCATCACCGCGGCGAACGCGGCCGACCGCAGCGCGCAGCACGTCCACGACACCGGAGGCGAGCTCGGCTGGCAGCTGGCGGCCGCCGACGTCGCGATCCTCGACGTGTCGGCGATGGTCTACGACCGGCTCGCGACCGGGCGGCCCCTGATGGTCACGCGCCCCGTGAGCGCCGACGCCGACGTCGACGAGTCCGGCTACCTCGGCGACGCGGAGTGGCTGCTCGCCCGGGACGCCTCGTCGATCGCATCCCGAATCGACGGTCTCGAGCACGACTCCGCGGCCGTCGAGCGCCTGCAGCGCTGGGTGGGGCACTACTTCGGCGACACCCGGCCGGGAGCGGCGACCGAGCGCTTCCACGCCGCGATCGAGCATCTGCTGGAGGAGTGGGAGCACCACGCCGCTCTGCACCGCGACGATCCGGCCGTCGACGACCACGATCCGGAGGGCTGACGGCAGGCCGACGGCAGGCTGACGGCAGGCCGACGGCAGGCCGACGGCCCCCGCGTCAAGTCCCGGTCGGGGCGGAGGGGCGCCTTCTGCGCGCCGCTACGCTCGACCCATGAGGACCAGACGCATGTTCGCCCGCGCCCGACGGCGCACGGCGGCGCCGACTCCGCCCGCGGTCGACTCCGACATCGTCGTGTCGGCCGACCAGGAGCGCCCGGTCTTCACCATCCGCTCGTTCCGCATCGGCCTCTTCGGCGGTCTGGGCGTGCTCGTGGCCCTGGTCCTCGGCGGCCTGGTCGTCGAGCTCAGCACCGTGCTCACCTACGTGTTCGTGGCGCTGTTCTTCTCACTGGGTCTGGACCCGCTGGTGTCCTGGCTCGAGCGCAACAGGATCCCGCGCGTCCTCGCGATCACCATCGTCTTCGCGGCAGTGCTCCTCGGCTTCGCGGGGCTGCTCCTCTACATCATCCCGATCCTGGTGGCGCAGCTCACGCTGTTCGTGACCGACGCCCCGCGCATCGTCACCGACATCGCCTCGCAGCCCTGGGTCCTCGATCTGGAGCAGCAGATGCGGGGAGTCGTCAAGGTCGACGAGTTGATCGCGACTGTCCAGACCTTCATCGGCAACCCGGAGAACCTGCTCTCGCTCGGCGGCGGCCTGCTCGCAGTCGGGACCGGCATCGCCAGCGGCGTCACCGGTGCGATCATCGTGCTGATCCTGACCCTGTACTTCCTCGCGTCGCTGCGCTCGATGAAGTCGGTCGCCTACCGCTTCGCCCCCGCCTCGCACCGCGCGAAGGCGCGCGAGGTCGGCGAGGAGATCACCGGAGCGGTCGGCCGCTACGTGGTGGGCCAGGTGACGCTCGCCGGCGTCAACGGCGTCCTCACGTTCATCCTCCTGGTCTCGATCGGCGGACCGGTGCCGGCGCTGCTCGCGTGCGTGGCGTTCCTCGGCTCGCTGATCCCGCTCGTCGGCACCATCTCGGGCGCGGCGATCATCTCGCTCGCCTGCCTGCTCGCCTCGCCGCTGACCGCCCTCGTCGCGGCGATCTACTACCTCGTCTACATGCAGGTCGAGGCGTACGTGCTCAGTCCCCGGATCATGGCCCGCGCGGTCTCGGTGCCCGGCGCCGTCGTCGTCATCGCGGCCGTCGCCGGCGGCACCATCGCCGGTGTGCTCGGGGCGCTCGTCGCGATCCCCGTCGCGGCGTCGATCATCATCGTCGTGCAGAAGGTCGTGTTCCCGCGGCAGGACGGGAAGTAGGGCGCTGCCGCCCGTGCAGCCCGCCGATCAGGAGTAGTCGGGCCGGGTCGCGTCGACGCTCCGGACGAACGCCTCCACCGACGGCGGGGGCGAGCCCTGCACTCCCGTCGCGAGGACCGGCGGCAGCGTCCGGGTGACCAGCGGCACGACTCCGGCCCAGACGCCGTCCGTCTGCTCGGCGTCGTCGGAGGGGCCCGCCGCGCGGATCTTGACGCTCGCCTCGGCGAGAGGAAGGCGCAGTACCAGCGTCGCGGCGATCTCCCGCGAGGTGGTGGGCCGCACCTCCTGCGCCCGCCCGGGCAGCAGCCGGTCGACGAGCACGTCGAGCGCCCGCCGCTTCTCCTCGCCCTCCAGGGTCTCGGCCGAACCGAGGATCATCGCGGAGCGGTAGTTCATCGAGCTGTCGAAGGTGGACCGCGCCACGACGAGCCCGTCGACGAGCGAGACCGACACCGTGAGCAGCGAGCCCTGCGCAGCCGACCGCAGCAGCCCTCCTCCGCTGGACCCGTGGAGCAGGAGGGAGTCGCCGTCGCGCGCGAACAGGATCGGCAGGACGATCGCGGTGCCGTCGCGCACCACGGCCACGTGCGCGATGAGCGCCTCGTCGAGGAGGGCGTCGAGGGCGGCGCGGTCGGTGACCTGGCGGTCCCGGATCCGGGTGACGCGGGTGCGATCGGTGACGGGGAGGGTGCTCATGCTCCGATCCTGGCGCGGAGGTGGATCTGTCAGAATGCCACCGGGCCGCGATCCGAGTGGTCCAGAGCGGAGGGCTCCATGGCGTCCGGCGATCTCGAGATCCCGCTGCTGCTGGCACCGTCGCCCCGGGGGTCGGTCCGGGCGCACCTCGCCGAGGCCCTGCGCGCCGCCGTGCTCGACGGCCGCTACGCCCCCGGCGAGCCGATCCCGTCGAGCCGTGTGCTGGCCGGGCAGCTCGGAGTCTCGCGAGGGTCCGTCGTCGCCGCGGTGGACCAGCTGGTGGGCGAGGGCTACCTCGT
>NZ_MUKN01000078.1 GCF_001995175.1 Rathayibacter rhapontici | reverse complement strand
CCTGCCGCTTCCCCGGCTGCACCCGCTCCGCCACCGATAGCGACATCGACCACAGCACCGAATGGCAGCGCCAGGGACGAACCGACGCTGACAACCTCGCCCACCTCTGCCGCCACCACCACCGACTCCGCCACACCACCACCTGGCAGGTCCGACACCTCCCGGGCGGAATCCTCGACTGGACCAGCCCCACCGGACGCCACCACCTCACCCGTCCACCGTCACCGGAGCCCGCATCGCCGACGCTCGACCGGCTGCACGACGATGTCACCGGCGAGCCGCCGCCGTTCTGACGTCCTGCCCGCCGGACTCACCGGCCCGGCGAGGCGGGCCGCTCACCGCCCGTGAGCCCTCCGCCTCCGAGTGTGACGTGGGAATACCGCACCCCCACCCGGGTTGTCCTAGGCTGAACGAGATAGCACGTGCTCCGGGGTCGGTGAGAGTCCGAACCGGCGGTGACAGTCCGCGAGCGGCCGACCACTTCGGTGGGGAGCTGTTGATCCGGTGGAATTCCGGGACCGACGGTGAAAGTCCGGATGGGAGGCAGCACGAGCGTCGCGCGAGAGCGCGGCGTCGAACGACGGTGCCCGCGCACCGGCGATCGAGACCCCGGAGTTCGGCGACGAACGGAAGACCGGGAATGACGATCGAATTCGAGCACGCGATGCGCAGAGCGCTCGCGATCGCCGAGCGCGGTCCCGCCCGCGGAGTGAATCCGCGCGTGGGCTGCCTCCTCCTCGCGCCCGACGGCACCGTCCTCTCCGAGGGCTGGCACCACGGAGCGGGAACCGCGCACGCCGAGGTCGATGCGCTCTCGAAGCTCGCCCCGGGCGCCGCCGCGGGCGCGACCGCCATCGTCAGCCTGGAGCCGTGCGATCACACCGGCCGCACCGGTCCCTGCAGCCGGGCCCTCATCGAGGCCGGCGTCGCGCGCGTGGTCTACGCGGTCAACGACCCGGGATCGCGCTCGGGAGGCGGCGGCGACACCCTCCGCGCCGCCGGCATCGAGGTGATCGAGGGCGTCCTCGCCGAGGAGGGCGAGGAGTTCCTGCACGTGTGGCTGACCGCCGCCCGCCTCCACCGCCCTTTCGTCACCCTGAAGTGGGCCTCCACCCTCGACGGCCGCACGGCCGCCGCCGACGGCAGCAGCCGCTGGATCACCGGAGCGGCCGCCCGGCAGCGCGTCCACGAGCAGCGCGCCGACAGCGACGCGATCCTGGTCGGCACCGGCACCGTCCTCGCCGACGACCCGAGCCTCACCGCCCGCGGCGACGGGGGCGAGCTCCTCGAGCACCAGCCGATCCCCGTGATCGTGGGCGAGCGGCCCGTCCCCGAGGACGCGCACGTGCTCCACCACCCGCATCCAGCCGTCCTCGAGCGCCACCACGATCTGGAGGCCGTGCTCGACCGCCTCTACCGCGCCGAGATCCGGCACGTCTACGTCGAGGGCGGGCCGACGCTCGCCTCCGCGCTGGTCGCGGCGGGGCTGGTCGACGAGTACCTCGTCTACCTCGCTCCCGCCCTGCTCGGCGGACCCCGCCTGGCGCTCGGCGACATCGGAGTCACGGGCATCGCCGATGCCCGTCGCCTCCGCCTCCACTCGGTCGAGGTCCTCGGCGACGACCTCCTCGTGACCGCGCGCCCCGTCGCTCACCCCGCGGGCGGCGCCGGCGAACCGGCCCGCCTCCCCCACGCCCTGCAGATGGAGACCCACTGATGTTCACCGGAATCATCGAGGAGATCGGCGTCGTCACGGCGATCGAGACGGGCCCGGACGCGATCCGGCTCACGGTGCGCGGGCCTCTCGCGGTCGAGGGCGCCCGCCACGGCGACTCCATCGCGGTCTCCGGCGTCTGCCTGACCGTCGTCGACCAGTCGGACGAGGCCTTCACCGCCGACGTGATGGCGCAGACGCTGCGCATGTCGACGCTCGACGGCGTGGCCGTCGGCGATCCGGTCAACCTCGAGCGCGCCGCCCTCGTCGGCGACCGTCTCGGCGGGCACATCGTGCAGGGTCATATCGACGGCACGGCGACGCTGCTGTCGATCACTCCGGGCGACGCGTGGCGCGTGCTGCGCTTCTCCCTCCCGCCCCAGGCCGCCCCGCTCGTGACCGACAAGGGCTCGATCGCCGTCGACGGGGTCTCGCTGACCGTCTCGGCCATCAGCCCCGCCGCCGAGCCGGAGCAGTGGTTCGAGGTCTCGCTCATCCCCGAGACCCTCGCCGCCACCACGCTCGGCAACCGCGCCGTCGGCGAGCAGGTCAACATCGAGACCGACATCCTCGCCCGTCACGTCGAGCGCATGCTCGCCCTGCAGGCCGTCGCTACCCCCGCGCACGCCCTTCCCGTCACCCTTCCCGGAGGTGGGGCATGAGCCTCTCCAGCATCCCCGAGGCCGTCGCCGCTCTGCGCGAGGGCCGCCCGATCATCGTCGCCGACGACGAGGGCCGCGAGAACGAGGGCGACGTCATCGTCGCCGCCCAGCTCGCCACCCAGGAGACGATCGCCTGGCTGGTGCGCAACTCCTCCGGCTTCATCTGCGCGCCGATGACGAACGAGATCGCCGACCGGCTCGAGCTCCCGCTGATGGTCGTCGACAACGAGGACCCGCGCGGCACCGCCTACACGCTCTCGGTCGATGCGGCCGACCGCCTCTCCACCGGTATCAGCGCCTCCGACCGGGCGCACACGCTCCGCGTCCTCGCCGACCCGGAGGCGACGCCGTCGCGACTGCACCGCCCGGGCCACATCCTGCCGCTGCGCGCGGTGGAGGGAGGCGTGCGCGAGCGCGACGGCCACACCGAGGCCGCCGTCGACCTGATGAAGCTCGCCGGCCTCTACCCCGTCGCCGCGATCTCCGAGATCGTCGCCGAGGACGGCGAGATGATGCGCCTGCCCGGTCTGATCGCGCTCGGCGAGCGCGACGGCGTGCCGGTCACCACCGTCGCGGCGCTGATCGAGTACCTGCAGGAGTTCCACTGCGACTCCGAGGTGCCCCAGTCGGTCCCGGTCCCCGAGAGCTCCCGGGTCAGCTTCGAGGTCGAGACCACGGTCCCCACGACCCACGGCCCGTTCCGGGTCCGCGCCTACCGCGACCGCCAGACGGGAGCGGACCACGTCGCGATCGTGGCCGGCACGATCGGAGGGTCCACCGGACGTCCTCCGCTGGTCCGCGTGCACTCGGAGTGCCTGACCGGCGAGGCCTTCGGCTCGCTGAAGTGCGAGTGCGGACCGCAGCTCGACGCCGCGCTCGATACGATCCAGCGCGACGGCGGAGTGGTCGTCTACCTCCGCGGGCACGAGGGCCGCGGCATCGGGCTGATCAACAAGCTGCGCGCCTACCGCCTGCAGGAGGACGGCCTCGACACGCTCGACGCGAATCTCGCGCTGGGCCTGCCCGCCGACGCCCGCGATTACGGCGCCGCCGTCGGGATCCTCGAGGACCTCGGCGTCCGCGACGTGCGCCTGCTGACCAACAACCCCGAGAAGGTCCGCCAGCTGACCGACCGCGGCATCACCGTCTCGGAGCGCGTGCCGCTCGTGGTCGGCGTCGGCGCGTTCAACGAGGGCTACCTCGAGACCAAGCGCGACCGCATGGGCCACGACATCGAGAACCTCGGCGACCTCGCCGATCTCGGACACCTCGACGCCGGGATCGCCGGCGCGACGACGAAGGAGTAACAGCATGGCCGGTTCCGGCGCCCCCACCACCTCCACCCCCCTCGACGGATCGGGACTGCGCGTCGTCGTCGTCGCCGGGACGTGGCACACGCAGATCTCGGACGGTCTGATCGCCGGCGCCCGCGCCGCCCTCGACGAGACCGGCGCCTCGTGGTCGCTCGTGCGCGTCCCCGGCTCCTTCGAGCTGCCCGTGGCGGCGAAGGTCGCACTGGACGCGGGAGCCGACGCCGTCGTCGCGCTCGGCGTGATCATCCGGGGCGGCACCCCGCACTTCGAGTACGTCTCGGACGCCGCCACCTCCGGTCTGACGACCGTCAGCATCCAGACCGGCAAGCCAGTGGGCTTCGGCGTGCTCACGCTCGACACCGAGCAGCAGGGCATCGACCGCGCCGGCCTGCCCGGTTCGAAGGAGGACAAGGGCCGCGAGGCGGCGGAGGCGGCGGTCGCGACCGCTCTGCTGCTCCGCGAGCTGCGGGGCTGATCCGAGGCGGTCCCCTCGAGTCGTCCCCTCGGGCGGCCCCCATCCTCGGGCCGCTACAGCACGAACCTGGGTGGACACGGAGTAAAGTGGTCGGGCCGTCACGAGCGGCCCGACTCCTCCTCCCCACCGCCATCCGGTCCGCGACGCCCGATCGACGCCTCGCCCGCCGGCACGGGGAACCCCTGCCTACCGGAGCAACTCCCCTCCCATGTCTCACGCACCCGCCACCGCCGACGCTCCCTCCGCCCCGCAGAACTCCCGCGGCCGCGTCATCCTCGCGAGTCTCATCGGCACGTCGATCGAGTTCTACGACTTCTACGCCTACGCGACCGCGGCCGTCCTGGTCTTCCCCACGCTCTTCTTCGTGAACGAGGACCCGGCGACCGCGCTTCTCGCCTCCTTCGCCGTCTTCGGAGTCGCGTTCATCGCCCGTCCGATCGGCTCGATCATCTTCGGCCACTTCGGCGATCGCGTCGGCCGCAAAGGCACCCTCGTCGCCTCCCTGCTCACCATGGGCATCGCGACCTTCCTGATCGGCTGCCTCCCCACCGCGCTCACGCCCGGCTGGGAGTTCCTCGCGCCGTTCCTGCTCGTCGTGATGCGCTTCTGCCAGGGCCTGGGCCTGGGCGGCGAGTGGTCCGGAGCAGCTCTGCTCGCCACCGAGAACGCCCCCGCGAACAAGCGCGCCATCTACGGCACCTTCCCGCAGCTCGGCGCTCCGATCGGCTTCATCGTCGCGAACGTGCTGTTCCTCGTGCTCGCCACCTCGATGGACGACGAGACCTTCGCCGCCTGGGGCTGGCGCGTGCCGTTCCTGGCGAGCGCGGTCCTCGTGATCATCGGCCTCTACGTCCGCTTCAAGCTCGTCGAGACCCCCGCGTTCCAGAAGGTCGTCGAGAAGGGCGAGGTCGCGAAGCTCCCCCTCGCGCGCGTCTTCGTCTCGAGCTGGCGTCCGCTGATCCTGGGCACCTTCATCATGCTCGCGACCTACGTGCTCTTCTACCTGATGACCACGTTCACGCTGACCTACGGCACCGCCGCGACCGACGGGCCCGTCGCAGGACTCGGCTACACCCGCAACGACTTCCTGATCATGCTGATCGTCGGCGTCGTCTTCTTCGGCATCTTCACGCTCGTCTCCGGCCCGCTGGCGGAGAAGTTCGGCCGCCGGAAGCTCCTGATCGCCGTCACCTCGGCGATCATCGTGTTCGGCCTGCTCTTCGTTCCCCTCTTCGGCGGTGGCTTCGTCGGCGTCATGGCCGTCCTGATCCTCGGCTTCACCCTGATGGGCCTCACCTTCGGCCCGATGGGCGCGGTCCTGCCCGAGCTGTTCCCGACCAACGTCCGCTACACCGGCTCGGCGATGTCGTACAACCTCGCGTCGATCCTCGGAGCGGCCGTCGCGCCGATCATCGCGGTCGCGCTCTGGCAGGCGGCGGGCGGCAGCCCGGTGCTCGTGGGCCTCTACCTCAGCGCCGCAGGCGTCCTGACGCTGATCGCGCTGATCCTGTCGAAGGAGACCCAGCACCTCTCGTACACCGACAACGTCTCGTAGTCGGCGGCACGCGTGTCCTTCGGCCCGTCGGTCCTCCGGCGGGCCGAAGCCGTCTCCGGAGCCCTCGAACCGTCAACGAGTGTTGACACAGACTCCTTCTCGTCCGTAGTGTCGGTCAACGGGCGTTGACGCCTCGCTCTCCGCACCGACGGCGGGCTCGCAGCGACGAGGAGGCAGAATGGACGACGGCACGATCGCGACCCTCGCGGGTGACGCGGCCGCGGACGATCCGCTCACGGCACTCCGGGCGATCCACCGCCTCCGCGGCGAGCTCGACCGGACCGAGGCGATCGCCGTCCGGCGGGCGCGCAACGCAGGTGCGTCGTGGCAGCTGATCGCGCTGTGCCTGGACGTGAGCCGCCAGGCGGTCCACAAGAAGTACGGCAGGGCATGAGCGGGAACGGACGGTCGATGAGCACCAGCACCAGCACTCGGAGCGCGCGAGGACGACGCGGCGGCCGCGGTTCCGACGACGGGCCCCGCGCCTCCTTCTCGCAGCTCGTCCCCTACCTCCTCGAGCACCGCGGGATCCTCTCCGTGGTCGTCGTGCTCAGCCTGTTCGGCGCGGCCGCCAGCCTCGCGCAGCCCCTCGTCGTCGGCCAGGTCATCACCCGCGTGCAGGAGGGCCTCGACCTCGGGCCGCTCGTGTGGGCGCTCGTCGCCCTGGTCGTCGCCTCCGGCCTCATCTCGGGCTTCGCGCACTACCTGCTGCAGCGCACCGGTGAGGGCATCGTCCTCTCGAGCCGCCGCCGCCTGGTCGCGCGCCTCCTGCGCCTCCCGATCCGCGAGTTCGACGCGCGCCGCACCGGCGACCTCGTGTCGCGGGTCGGCTCCGACTCCACCCTGCTGCGGGCCGTGCTCACCCAGGGCCTCGTCGACTCGATCGCGGGCTCGCTCGTCTTCGTCGGCGCGATCATCGCGATGGCGATCATCGACTGGGTCCTGCTGGTCATCATCGTGGTGGTGGTCGCCGCCGCCCTCGGCCTCGCGCTGACGCTCGGCCGCGGCATCCGCGTGGCGAGCCGCAAGGCGCAGGAGAAGGTGGGCGACCTCGCCGCCGCCGTCGAGCGCGCCATCAGCGCCGTCCGCACCATCCGCGCAGCGGGCGCCACCGACCGCGAGATCGCCGTCGTCGACTCGCACGCGACGGAGGCGTACCGCCTCGGCATCCGCGTCGCCCACGTCTCGGCCCTCGTGGTCCCCGTCGCCGGCATCGCCATGCAGGTGGCGTTCCTGGCGGTCCTCGGCGTCGGCGGCTACCGCGTCGCCTCCGGATCGATCGACATCGCGCAGCTGGTCTCGTTCATCCTGTTCCTCTTCATGATGGTGATGCCGCTGGGCAACTTCATCGGCGCGATCACCTCGGTCAACTCGGCGCTCGGCGCTCTGGGCCGCATCCAGGAGATCATCGACCTGCCCATCGAGGGCGACGGCGACGGAGCGGGCACCGTCAGCGGGCTCGGCGCCGGAGTCGGCGAGGACGCGATCGCGTTCGAGGACGTGGTCTTCTCGTACGACGAGCAGGCGGTGCCCGTCGAGGGTGCCGAGCAGATGCCGGAGGAGCGCGACCGCACCGTCCTGCGCGGCGTCTCCTTCACCGTCCCCCGCGGCAAGCGCACGGCGCTCGTCGGCCCCTCCGGCGCCGGCAAGAGCACGATCCTGGCGCTGATCGAGCGCTTCTACGACCCCGAGGCGGGAGTCGTCCGCCTCGGCGGCGTCGACATCACCGCCGTGGACCGCGACGCGCTCCGCGCCCAGATCGGCTACGTCGAGCAGGACGCCCCCGTCCTGGCCGGCACGATCCGCGAGAACCTCGTGCTCGGCCGCCCCGACGCCGACGACGCCGACTGCCTCCGCGTGCTCGAGGCGGTGAACCTCACCGACGTCCTCGAGCGCAACCCTCTCGGCCTCGACGCCCCGGTAGGCGAGAGCGGAGTGATGCTGTCGGGAGGCGAGCGCCAGCGCCTCGCGATCGGCCGTGCGCTCCTCGCCGCGCCGCCGATCCTGCTCCTGGACGAGTCGACGTCGAGCCTGGACGGGCTCAACGAGCAGCGCCTGCGCCTCGCGATCGACGCCGTCGCCGAGGACCGCACGCTCCTGGTCATCGCGCACCGCCTGTCCACGGTCGTCGACTCCGACCGCATCGTCGTGCTGCAGAAGGGCGAGGTCGTCGGTGTCGGCACGCACTCGGAGCTCGTCGAGTCGACCCCGCTCTACCGCGATCTCGCGAAGCACCAGCTGCTGGTCTGACGGAGACCCGGCGGGCCAGGGGCAGGCTCAGCGTGGCGGCAGCCGCAGCGCGCCGTCGAGTCGGACGACCTCGCCGTTGAGCATGGGGTTCTCGACGACGTGCCGCACGAGGGCCGCGAACTCCGACGGGCGGCCCAGCCGCGCCGGATGCGGGGTCGCGGCGCCGAGCGAGGTCCGCGCGCGCTCGGGCAGCCCCGCCAGGAGGGGCGTGTCGAAGGTGCCCGGCGCGATCGAGACCACCCGGATGAGCGACGCCGCGAGTTCGCGGGCGAGCGGCAGGGTGAGTGCCGCGACCGCCCCCTTCGACGCCGCGTAGGCCGCCTGCCCGATCTGGCCCTCGAACGCGGCCACCGAGGACGTCGTCACGAGCACCCCGCGCTCCCCCTCGACCGGCTCGCGCTCGGCGATCGACGCCGCCGCGAGCCGCAGCACGTTGAGGGTGCCGACCGTGTTGACGCGCAGCACCCGCTCGAAGTCGTCGAGCGGGAGCGGGCCCTCCCTGCCGAGCAGCCGCCCCGGGGTCGCGATGCCCGCGCACGTGACGGCCACCCGCAGCTCGCCGGCCGCCGACACGGCACCGGCGACGGCGTCCGAGTCGAGGACGTCACCGGGCACCCGGACAACGGCGTCGGGCAGATCGGCCCGCTCCAGAGCGTCCGGCAGATCGAGCACGACGACGCGCGCTCCCGCCTCGTGCAGCGCGATCGCCGTCGCGGCGCCCAGTCCGGAGGCGCCGCCGGCGACGAGGGCGGAGAGCGAGTCGAGGCGCATCAGCGATCCGCCGTCACGGTGCGGGGGCGGCCGTCGCCAGCGCCTCGGCCGTGCACGTCGTGAAGGTCGCGTCCCACTGCTCCACGAGCCTCATCGCGGCGAGCTGCTCCTCCTCGGTCGGATCCTCCGGAGCCACGGGGCGCTCGTTCAGCCCGTAGCGCGCGAGGCAGGCGGTGACGCGTCGCGCCACCGCCGCACCGTCGTCGGTCGAGCCGGGGTCGTCGGGCGCGGCGCTGGGAGCGGTGCCGTCCGCGCCGCCGACCGAGGAAGCGGCGGAGGACGTCGCCGGACTCTGCCGCGAGTCGTCGGGTATCTCGGCGGGGTCCGCCATGCATCCGCTGAGGAGCAGCGTCGACAGGGCCGGGACGAGCAGGGCCCGGACGAGCGGAGCCGGGACGAGCGCGGCGGGCGGAGCGGTCCGTCCGCGTCGCGGCGTCTGCGGCATGAGGACCTCGTTCGGGCGGGGCGGACAGGAACGGCAGCCACGGTACCGCAGGGGCGCCGGACGAAGGGGGCGCGGCGCGCATCGACGGAAGGGTCGCCACCGTCGGGATCAGCCCGGCTCGGCCAGCGCCCACATCGCCACGGCGCTGGCGGCCGCGACGTTCAGCGAGTCGATGCCGTGCCTCATCGGGATCTGCACGGCGACGTCGGCCGCCGCGAGCGCTGCGGGGTCAGCCCCTCCCCCTCGGTGCCGAGGACGAGAGCCACCCTCTCGGGGGCGGTGGCGGCGAACTCGCGCAGCGGCAGCGCCCCCTCCGTCAGCGCCATCGCCGCGATCGTGAAGCCGGCCCCGTGCAGGAGCGCGGCCGTCTCGTCCCAGCCGCCCACCCGCGTCCAGGGCACCTGCAGCACCGTGCCCATGCTGACCCGGATCGCGCGCCGGTAGAAGGGGTCGGAGCAGCGCGGAGTGACGAGCACGGCGTCCGCTCCGATCGCGCCGACGGAGCGGAAGATCGCGCCGACGTTCGTCGGGTCGACGACGTCCTCGAGCACGACCACCCGGCGCGCGCCGGCCAGCAGCGCCGCCGGATCCGGCAGCGCCGGACGCTCCATCGCGGCGATGAGCCCGCGGTGCAGGACGTAGCCCGTGAGCTCGGCCAGGAGCTCGCCCGGACCGGTGAAGACCGGCACGTCGAACCCCGCGACGAGTCGCTCCGCCTCGTCGGCCGAGGAGCCGAGCGCGAGCACCGACCGCGGCCGGTGCCCCGCCCGCAGCGCGCGCTCCAGGACGAGCGCCGACTCCGCGATGTACAGGCCCTGCGCGCCTCGGGCGTTCTTCAGCGCCACGTCCCGTGGCGTGCGCGTAGTCGCGCAGCCGCGGATCGTCCAGGGAGGCGACGTCGACGAGTCCCACGGATCAGGCGAACGGATCGGGGGTGAGCGTGTACTTCGTGCTGAGGTACTCGGCGATGCCCTCCGGCCCGCCCTCGCGGCCCAGGCCCGAGGACTTGACGCCGCCGAACGGGGCGGCGGCGTTCGAGACGACGCCGACGTTCAGCCCCATCATGCCCGTCTGCAGGCGCTCGATCATGCGCTGGCCGCGCGCGAGGTCCCGCGTGAAGACGTACGAGACCAGCCCGAACTCGGTGTCGTTCGCGAGCCGCACGGCCTCCTCCTCGTCGCGGAACGGCACGATCGCGAGCACCGGCCCGAAGATCTCGGTGCGCAGGAGCTCGCTGCCCCGGACGACGTCCGTCAGCACGGTCGGCTCGTAGAAGTGCCCCGCACCGTCGACCCCGTGGCCGCCCACCCGGACGCGGGCGCCCCGGTCGACGGCGTCCTGCACGAGGGCGTCGGCCTTGGCGACGGCGCGGTCGTCGATGAGCGGGCCGATGCCCACGCCCTCCTCGGTGCCGCGGCCCACGCGCAGGGCGCGGACCCGCTCGGTCACCCGCGCCGCGAACTCGTCGGCGATCGACTCGTGCACGAAGAAGCGGTTCGCCGCGGTGCAGGCCTGTCCGATGTTGCGGAACTTGGCGAGCATCGCGCCGTCCACCGCGCGGTCGAGGTCGGCGTCCTCGAAGACCACGAAGGGGGCGTTCCCGCCCAGCTCCATCGAGGTGCGCAGGACGTTCTCGGCGGCCTGCCGCATCAGCGTCTGCCCGACCGGCGTGGAGCCGGTGAACGAGACCTTGCGCAGTCGCGGATCCGACAGGATCGGCTCCGACACGGCTGCGGCGCTCGATGTGGTGACCACGTTGACGACGCCGGCGGGCACCCCCGCCTCGGCGAGCAGGGCCGCGAACGCGAGGGTGGTCAGCGGAGTGAGCTCCGCGGGCTTCACGACGACGGTGCAGCCCGCCGCGAGGGCCGGAGCGATCTTTCGCGTCGCCATCGCGAGCGGGAAGTTCCACGGGGTGATCAGGTAGCAGGGGCCCACCGGGTGCTGAGACACGATCATCCGCCCGGTCCCCTCCGGATTCACGCCGTAGCGGCCCGAGATCCGCACCGCCTCCTCGCTGAACCAGCGCAGGAACTCGCCGCCGTAGGCGACCTCGCCCAGCGCCTCCGCGACGGGCTTGCCCATCTCGAGGGTCATCAGCAGGGCGAACTCGTCCTTGCGCTCCTGCAGCAGGTCGAAGGCGCGGCGGAGGATCTCGCCGCGGCGCCGGGGCGCGGTCGCTGCCCACGCCGCGCCGGCCTCGACGGCGGCGTCGAGCGCGCGCAGGCCGTCCTCCGGGGTCGCGTCGGCGATGGTGCGGATCACCCTGCCGGTCGCGGGGTCCTCGACGTCGATCGTCCCGCCGCCCGAGGCGTCGATCCACTCGCCTCCGATGTAGAGCTGCGCGGGCGTGCGCGCCAGGAGGGACGCCTCGGTCAGGGCCGGGGTCTCGACGGAATCAGTCACGGATGCATTCTTTCTCTGCGGATCGCGGCGCCGGGAGCGCTCGCGGAGGAGGATCACCTCGTCGAGGGTACTCCTCGAGGCGACCGGGAGGGCCTCGTCAGACCGACTGCTCGACGCGCACGCCCGCCTCGGCGAGCTCGCGCAGCGCCGCCGCACTCGCCTCCGCCGACACTCCGGCGACCAGGTCCTCGAGCACGCGGACCTCGAGCCCGGCCGCGCGCGCGTCGAGCGCCGAGGCCCGGACGCAGTGGTCGGTCGCGAGCCCCACGACGTCGAGCTCGGTCACCCCGAGCCGGGCGAGCGTCTCGGGCAGGCCGTCGCCGTCGGCCGTGACGCCCTCGAAGGCGGAGTAGGAGGGACGCCCCTGGCCCTTCCAGAGGTGCACGTCGATCGTGTCCGTCCGGAGCGAGGGGTGGTACTCGGCGCCGGGGGTGCCCGCGACGCAGTGCACGGGCCAGCTGTCGACGAAGTCCGGCTCGGCCGAGAAGTGGCCGCCGTTGTCGGAGTCGCCGTCGTGCCAGTCGCGCGAGGCGAGCACGGTCCGGTACCGCTCGGGGTTCGCGGTGAGGTACGCCGAGACGTCCTCGGCGACGCGGGCGCCGCCGTCGACCGCGAGCGCACCGCCCTCGGTGAAGTCGTTCTGCACATCGACGATGAGGAGCGCGGTGGTCATGGGGTTCCTTCCGGAGGAGCGGGTCGGGGGTGCGTGATCAGGAGTCGGAGAGCCCGGCGCCGCAGCGGTGGAAGCCGGTGACGAGGGTGTCGATCGCGGTCTTCGCCGAGTCGGTCACGTCGCCGAGGGCGTACACGGCGAAGGTCAGGACGGTGCCGTCGGCGGCGGTGACGACGCCGGCGAGCGTGTAGCCGGTGTCGATCCAGCCGGTCTTCGCGCGCACCGCTCCGTCGGCGACCGCGTTCGCGCCCGCGAACCGGTCGGCGTAGGCGAGGGACCCGGTGCGACCCGAGACCGGCAGCCCGTCGAGCACGACACCGAGGTCGCCCTCGCGCGCCTGCACCTTGCGCAGGAGCTCGGTGAAGTACGCGGGCGCCACCGAGTTGTCGTCGCTCAGGCCCGAGCCGTCGGCGATGACGATCCCCGAGGTGTCGACTCCGTAGCCCGCGAGCCCCTGCAGCACGCCGACCTGCTCGGCGGCGAAGGTGCTGCCGGCGCCGGTGCGGATCGCGACGAGCCGCGCCAGCATCTCGGCGATCGCGTTGTCCGACACGAGCAGCATCTGCTGCACGAGCTCGCGGACCGGAGCGGACTCGACCGTCCCGAGGACCTCGGCGCCGGCCGGAGCGGTCCCGGTGCTGATCGACGGCGATCCGGGCAGCTCGGAGGCGAACGCCTCGCCGGCCCGCCCGATCGGGTCGGTGCCGCGGGTCGACGTGGACGCGGTCGGGTCTGCGCGGTCGCCGTCGACCTGCAGCGCCGTGATCTCGGGCATGTAGCCCTGCGTCTGCTCCTTGCGGTTCCAGGTCGCTGCCAGGTGTCGCCGGTGAAGAGGGTCGAGTCGAGGACCACCGAGGTGATGGCGGTGCCGGCCGTCCCGGCATCCGCGTTCCAGGCGCTCCGGGCCTGCGCCGCGAGGTCGTCGAGGTGCGCCGCGCCGGAGTAGAACGAGCTCCGGCCGGTCGGGAGCCGGCTGAGCGTGACGTCCCCGCCGCCGACGAGCACCACGGAGCCGGGAGCCTCCCCCCGGACCACGGTCGTCGCGATGCGGGTCTCGGGGCCCAGGACGGCCAGCGCGGAGGCGGCAGTGAGGATCTTGAGCGCGCTGGCGGTGCGCGAAGGGGTCTCCCCGCCGCGGTCGAACAGCACCTGCCCGGTCGCCGCGTCGACGACCCGCGCCTGCATCGAACCCAGACGGGGATCCGCCGCCGCGTCCGCGACGGAGCAGGTGCGCAGTGCTGCAGCGGCCTCCGCGGCGGTCGGGCGGGCCGACGGGGTGGGCGTCGGCGTCGGCTCCGGAGCGGCGGTGGCCGTCGC
>NZ_MUKN01000077.1 GCF_001995175.1 Rathayibacter rhapontici | reverse complement strand
GCAGCGCTGGCCTCGCCTCCGCCCTCGCCCTGTCCGCCTGCTCGGGCGCCTCCGACGCGGGCAGCGGCTCGGGCGACTCCGCCCCGGTCGACGGGGGCCGCCTCCGGCTCGCCTTCTTCCCCGACAACGCGGCGTTCTCGTGCGTCGACCCCTTCCAGACCTACTGGATCGAGCACCGCACGGTGATCCGCAACGTCGCCGACTCCCTCACCGACCAGGATCCGGAGACCGGCGAGATCCGGCCGTGGCTCGCGACCGACTGGAGTGTGAACGACTCCGGCACCGAGTACACCTTCGACCTGCGGAGCGACGTGACCTTCTCGGACGGCACCGCGTTCACGGCCGAGAGTGTGAAGGCGGCCTTCGACAGCGCCCAGGCGACGCTCGCCGAGCTGCCCGCGGCCTACGGAGGCGTCTACCTCGCGGGCTACGCGGGCACGGACGTCGTCGACGCCGACACCGCGACCGTGCGCTTCGCCGCTCCGAACGCCTCGTTCCTGCAGGGCACCTCGACCACGAACCTGGCGATCCTCGCGGCCTCCTCCTACGCCGCCACCCCCGAGGAGCGCTGCCTCGGGGACGTCGTCGGCTCGGGCCCCTTCACCCTCACCGACTACACGCCGGGCACGGGCATCACGCTCGACAAGCGCGACGGGTACGCCTGGGGCTCGGAGCTGCGCGAGAACACCGGGGAGGCGCACCTGGACGGGATCGACGTCACCTACGTCGCCGAGGACAGCGTCCGCGTCGGCCAGCTCACCAGCGACGAGATCGACGTCGCCTGGCCGCGCAACCCGATCACCGAGAACGACCAGGCCGTGATCACGGGAGGCGGCGACACGGTCGAGAGCCGCGCACTGCCGGGGCCCGCGAGCAACTACTACCCCAACGTCGCCGAGGGCCGGATCCTCTCGGACGAGAGGGTGCGGCAGGCGGTGCAGAAGGCGATCGACCGCGAGAGCTACGCGACGACCGTGTTCGGAGCCGACTACCCGGCGGTGACCAGCGTGTACAACACGACCACGCCGTACTACGTCGACGAGTCGGACGCCCTGGCGTTCGACGCCGAGGGCGCCGGCGAGCTCCTCGACGAGGCCGGGTGGGAGCTCGGCGGCGACGGGTACCGCTCGAAGGACGGCCGCAGGCTCACGCTGTCCGTCCCGATCGTCGCGCAGTTCGGCGCGGGCGATCAGCTGATCCAGGACCAGCTGAAGCAGGTCGGCATCGAGCTCGAGCTGAACGTGATCACGAACGCGCAGCGTGCCGACGTGCTCGGCAGCGGGCAGTACGACCTGATCTCGACGTACTACACCCGCGCCGATCCCGGAGTGATCCAGTGGATCGTCGACTCGCGCGTCGCCGGATCGAAGGCGCAGGCGGTCAACAACTTCGCTTCGGAGCAGGCCGTCGAGGTGCAGGCCCTGCTCGATGAAGGCGTGCAGACCGTCGATCCGACGGCCCGCGCCGCGGTCTACGCCGAGCTGCAGGACTACCTGATCGACGACGCGCTCGTGTTCCCGTTCGCCGAGCGGGTGCAGTTGGCGGGCGTCTCGTCCCGCGTGCACGGCTTCCGCTTCACCTCGGAGTCGTTCGGCGACTTCGCCGACGCGTGGATCCGGCCGTGACGACCCTCGAGGCCCCGACTGCCGCGGCCGCGGGGAGGCCGGGCTCGCGCTCCGCCTCCTCCGGCCTCGGCCGGTACGTGCTCGGGAGGGTCGCGCAGGCGGTCCTCGTGCTCTGGGCCGCGTACACGGTGACCTTCGCCGTGCTGTGGCTGCTGCCGAGCGATCCGCTGGCGCTCCTCCTGTCGGCCAACAACGTCGAGCTCGACTCGCTCTCGCCGAGCGAGATCGCCGAGGCGCAGGCCCGGTACGGCCTCGACCAGCCGGTGTGGCAGCAGTACGCGAGCATGCTCGGGAGCGCGCTGCGGGGCGATTTAGGCGCGTCGATCACCAAGGGGATCCCGGTCACCGACCTGATCGCCGAGAAGCTGCCGGGCACCCTGCAGCTCAGTGCTCTGGCGATCGGGCTCGCCCTGGTCGGCGGCACGGCGCTGGCGTACCTCGCGGCGCTCGTGCAGTGGCGTCCGCTCAAGACGGTGCTCGGCCGGCTCCCCTCGGCGGGTGTGGCGTTCCCCGGCTTCTGGATCGGGCTCCTGCTCATCCAGTTCTTCGCCTTCACGCTGCACCTGCTGCCCTCCACGGGCAGTGCGACGCCGGCGAGCCTGATCCTGCCGGCGGTCACGATGGCGATCCCGACCTCGGCGATGCTCGCGCAGGTGCTGATCCGCAGCTTCGCGGACGTGCAGGCGGAGTCGTACATCACGACCGCGCGGGCGAAGGGGCTCGGTCGGGCGGCGGTGCAGTGGCGGCACGCGTTCCGCAACGCCTCGCTCCCGACGCTGACGATCCTCGGCGTCCTCGCCGGCAACACCGTGACCGGGGCGATCGTCGCCGAGACGATCTTCGCCCGGCAGGGCATCGGCACGCTCGCCCAGGAGTCGGTCCTCACCCAGGACGTGCCGGTGGTCCAGGCGATCGTGGTGCTCGCCGCCGCGGTCTTCGTGGGAGTGAACCTCGTCGTCGACCTGCTCTACCCGCTCCTGGATCCGCGCATCACCCACACCTCGAAGGCGGCTCGACCATGACGCTCGAACTCACCCGGCCCGACACGTCCGCCGAGGCCGCGCCTCCCGTCGTGACTCCCGTCGCGGCCGCGCACGGGCGCGGGGCGCGGCGACGGCGGACGCTCCGCCTGCTCCTGCGCCGTCCGGGCTTCCTGATCGCCCTCGCCTTCGCCGTCTTCGTGCTGGTGTCGGCGATCGCGCCCGCTCTGTTCACCTCGTACGATCCGTACGCGACCGCCCCGCTCGACAAGCTCCGGGCGCCCAGCGCCGCGCACCTCTTCGGCACCGACGAGCTCGGTCGCGACCTGTTCGCCCGCGTCCTGCACGGCGGAGCGCTCACGATCCAGGCGACCGTGATCGCCCTGGCCATCGCCCTCGTCGGCGGCCTGGCGCTCGGTGTCGTCTCCGGGTACGCCGGGGGAGTCGTGGACGCCGTGATCATGCGGATCGTCGACGTCCTGCTCGCCGTCCCGGGTCTGCTGCTCGCGCTGGCGATCGTGACGGCGATCGGATTCGGGACGCTGCCCGTCGCGCTCGCGGTCGGCATCGGGATCCTGCCGGGCTTCGCACGGACGACGCGGGCGGAGGTGCTCCGCGTGAAGACGCTGCCCTACGTCGAGGCGGCGCGCACCGGCGGAGCCACGCGCCTGCGGGTGCTGGTGCGGCACGTGCTGCCCAACTCCTGGGGGCCGGTCGCGGTCCTCGCGGTCCTGGATCTCGGCACGGCGATCATCGCGGTCGCGGCGCTGAGCTTCCTCGGCTTCGGTGCCGCTCCGCCCGCGGCCGAGTGGGGCACTCTCATCTCGACCGGCCGCAACTACCTGGTGACGAGCCCGTGGCTGTCGCTGCTGCCCGGCCTCTTCGTCGGACTGCTGGTCTTCTCGCTCAACCACGTCGCCAAGACGATCGAGGAGGTGCAGCGATGAGCGTGCTGGTGCGGCTCGAGCGCCTCTCGGTCTCGTACGACGGCCGGCCCGTGGTGCACGACGTCTCGCTCGAGATCGCCCCGGGCGAGATCGTCGCAGTGGTCGGCGAGTCCGGCTCCGGCAAGTCCACGACGGCGAACGCCGTGCTGGGCCTGCTCCCGGCGAACGGGCGCGTCACGGGCGGATCGATCACGATCGACGGCTCCGACGTGACGGCCGCGCCCGAGAAGGAGCTCCGCCGGCTCCGCGGACGGGTCGTCGCCCTCGTGCCGCAGGATCCGATGGTCGGGCTCAACCCGACGCTGCGGATCGGCGCGCAGGTCGCCGAGTCCGTGCGCCTGCGCGGCGTCGACCGCCGCTCCGTCGACGCGGAGGTGCTGGCGGCGCTCGCCGAGGCCGGCATCGACGACCCGGAGCTGCGCGCCCGGCAGTACCCGCACGAGCTCTCGGGCGGACTGCGCCAGCGAGCGCTCATCGCGATCGCCCTCGCCGGGAAGCCCCGGCTGATCATCGCCGACGAGCCCACCTCGGCGCTGGACGTCACCGTGCAGAAGCGGATCCTCGACCACCTGCAGTCGCTGGTGCGCGAGCAGGGCATCTCGCTCCTCATCATCACCCACGACCTCGCCGTCGCCGCCGACCGCGCCGATCGGGTGCTCGTGATGCGCGCGGGCCGCGTCGTCGAGGAGGGGGCCCCCGCGCGGATCCTCGTCGCTCCCCGCGAGGAGTACACCCGCGCGCTCATCGCCGCCGCCCCGGGACTGGGACACGGCGGCGCGATCGTGCCGCGCTTCCCGCACGTGGAGCCCGCGCCGGAGGTGCTCCGGATCGAGAACGTGGTGCACGGGTTCGCTCTGCCGGGCCGCCGCGCCGACGTCCGCGCGCTGGACGACGTGTCGTTCTCGATCCGCGCCGGGCAGACCCTCGCCCTGGTGGGGGAGTCGGGTTCGGGCAAGACGACCGCGCTGCGCGTCGCGCTCGGACTCGTCGCGCCGACGAGCGGCCGCGTGCTGGTCGAGGGCGTCGACGTGACCCGGGCGCGCGAGCGGGAGTGGCGGCCGCTGCGCCGCCGGATCCAGCTCGTGCACCAGAACCCGTTCTCCGCGCTGGACCCCCGCTTCACGGTGCTCGAGTCGGTGACCGAACCGCTGGTCTCCTTCCGCGTCGGGGACCGCTCCTCCCGGCTGCAGCGGGCGCGCGAGCTCCTCGAGCGGGTCGGGCTGCCGGAGTCGTCCCTCTCGCGTCTGCCGGTCGAGCTGTCCGGCGGCCAGCGCCAGCGCGTCGCCCTCGCCCGTGCTCTCGCGCTCGGCCCGGACCTGGTGCTGCTCGACGAGCCGGTCTCGGCGCTCGACGTGTCGGTGCAGGCGCAGATCCTCGCTCTGCTCGTCGAGCTGCAGCAGGACCTCGGAGTCGCCTACCTCTTCGTCTCGCACGACCTCGCCGTCGTCGCCGAGGTCTCGCACGAGGTCGTCGTGCTGAACCGCGGACGCGTCGAGGAGGCGGGGACGACCGCACAGGTCTTCGGCTCGCCGCAGGCGGAGTACACCCGCGCGCTCCTGGCCGCCGTGCCGGGCACGTCCGTCGCGGGAGCCGTTGCATGACCGGCCGCTTCGTGGTGATCGGAGCGGGCGCCGTCGGCTGCGTCCTCGCGGCGCAGCTGCGCCTCTCCGGGCACCCCGTCGTCCTCGTGGCCCGGGGGGAGCAGCTCCGGGTGCTGCGAGGGAGCGGACTGAAGGTGCGCCGGCCCGCGGGCGACGAGATCGTCGCCGTGCCGGTGGCGACGGGCCCGGAGGACGTCGCGCCGACCCGGGGCGACGTGCTCGTGCTCGCGGTCAAGGCGCAGGACGCCGAGGCGGCGCTCGCCGACTGGGCCTGGACGCCACTCGACGGAGGGGGAGCGGGCGCCGACCTGCCCGTCCTCACCCTGCAGAACGGTCTCGCAGCCGAGGACGCGGCTCTGCGCCGCTTCCGCGACGTCTTCGGCGTCTCGATCGGCATCGCCGCGAGCTTCCTCGAGCCCGGCGAGGTCGTCTCGCCGTCGTACCCGACCGTCGGGGTGCTCCGGATCGGCCGGTACCCGGACGCGGAGGACCCGCGCGCCGAGGAGTACGCCGCGATCCTCCGCCGAGCCGGGTTCGCCGCACGCGCCGTCGACCGCGTCAGCAGCTGGAAGGCCGCGAAGCTCGTGATTAACACCGCCAACGGCCTCGACCTCTTCACCGGCACCGACCACGAGAGAGCGCGGGCGCGCACGGCGCTCGCCACGGAGGCTCGGGCCGTGCTGCTCGCGAGCGGCCGCGCGATCGCCGAGGACGACGGCGTCCGCCTCGTCGTCGATCCCGTTCCCGGGCACGTCCCCGGGCGCCTCTCGACCTGGCAGAGCTTCGCCCGCGGCGCCGGGAGCGAGGTCGACCTGCTGAACGGCGAGATCGTGCTGCTCGCGCGGCGCACCGGCGTGCCCGCACCCGTGAACGAGCGCCTCCAGTCCCTCCTCGGCCGGCGCGGAGCGGAGGCGGCCCGCGCGCCGCTCGCGCTGGCCGAGCTCCTGCATCCCGGCACCGTCACTCCCGACTCCGTGCCTCCCGGCACCGTCCCCTCAGAAAGGGTCCCCGCATGACCGCAGCCGCCCTCGCTCCCGCCCCCTCGCCTTCGACGAGCCCGACGGGATCGCCCCGCGCGGCACGCTCGTCGTGCTCGCCGGCCGGGGCGAGACCCCGGCCGTCTACGAGCGCTTCGGCTCCCGCCTCGCCCGCGACGCCTACCGGGTGCGCGTGCTCGGCGAGCGACCGCCGACGGCGTCGCGGACGCCGCTCGAGCGCTCCTCGCCGATCCGTCGCTCGTCGCCCCCGTCGTGCTCGTCGGCTCCGACGCCGGCGCGGCGGTCGCGCTCGAGATCGCGGCCACCACCGCGGTCGACGCCGTCGTGGTCGCGGGCCTCCCGGTCCGCCTCGACGGAGCGGCCATCGCCGATCGCACCGCCTGCCCGGCCCACGCCGGCGTCCTCGCCCGCGAGACCGGCTCCGTCCCCACCGCCGTCCTGCCGCCCGAGCTGCTCGCGGTGGCGGCGAGCGCCGTCGTCGCGCCGCTGCTCGCCCTGCACGGCGACGCCGATCCGGTCAGCCCCGTCGAGGAGGCGGTCGCCGTGCACCGCACCGCCCCTCGGGCCGAGATCCACCGGGTCGCGGGCGGCCGGCACGACGTCCTGAACGACGTGTCGCACCGCTCCGTCGCCGCGACCGTCGTGCTCTTCCTCGAGCGGGTCAAGGCCTCGGCGGATGCCGCGCCGATCGTCGAGCGGATCGACGCGTGAGCGCCCTCGCACCCGAGCTCGACTCCCTCCGCGCCGACCGCTCGGGCTGGTCCCCGGGCGGAGTCCCGGCGGGGGTCGTCCGCGCCCGCTCGGTCGACGAGGTCCGCGCGACCCTCGCCCGGGCGTCCGCGGAGGGGATCCCCGTCGTGACGCGGGGAGCCGCCTCCGGGCTCGCGGGGGCCGCCAGCGCGGGGGAGGGCTCGCTGATCCTCGACGTCTCGGGCCTGGACCGCATCCTCTCGATCGACCCCGTGGACCAGGTCGCGCGGGTCGAGCCCGGCGTGATCACGGCTGATCTCGACCGCGCCGCCGCCGAGCACGGCCTCCTCTACGCCCCTGACCCCGGCAGCGTCGAGATCTCGACCGTCGGCGGCAACATCGCGACGAACGCCGGCGGTCTCCGCGGAGCCAAGTACGGGGTCACCCGCGACGCCGTCCTCGCCCTCGACGTCGTGCTCGCCGACGGCTCGCTGGTGCACCTCGGCCGCGACACCCTGAAGGGCGTCGTCGGTCTCGACCTGACGGCGCTCGTCGTGGGCTCGGAGGGGAGTCTCGGCGTCGTCGTCGGCGCCACGCTCCGGCTGCTCCCGCGGCCCCGGTCCGTCGCCACCGCCGCGGCCTACTTCGCCGACGTCGCGACCGGAGCCGAGGCCGCCACCGCCCTCGCCCGTGCAGGCCTGCGCCCGAGCGTCCTCGAGCTCGTCGACGACCGCACCCTGGGTGCGATCGACGCTCTCCGCGGCACCGGACTCGCCCTCCGCGGCGGGGCCTTCCTCCTGGTGCAGACCGACGGCTTCGGCGCGGCCGACGAGATCGAGGCCGTCCGGGCCGTCCTCGCCGAGACCGCGCTCGAGGTCGAGACGACGCTCGACCCCGCGGAGGGCCTCGCCCTCGCCTCCGCCCGCCGCGACGCCCTCCCCGCCATCGAGGCGCGCGGCCGGGTCCTCATCGAGGACATCGCCGTGCCGCGGTCCCGGCTCGCCGAGGCGATCCGGCGGGTGCACGCGATCGCCCAGGACACCGGCGCCGACGTGTACGTCTTCGCCCACGCGGGCGACGGCAACCTGCACCCGATCATCCGCGTGCGCGACGACTCCGACGCCGCTCGCCGGCAGGCCGACGCCGCGGCGGAGGCGGTCTTCGCCCTCGCCCTCGAGCTCGGCGGCACCGTCAGCGGCGAGCACGGCGTCGGCGCCCTCAAGCGCGAGTGGGCGCGCCGCGAGCTCGGACCCGAGGTCGTCGCCCTGCAGCGCGCGGTGCGGCGGGTCTTCGATCCGCAGGGCATCCTGAATCCCGGAACAGCGCTGTGAGCGCCCCCTCGAAAGGACCGTCATGACCGACACCCCCGCCCGGAGCGACGTCCTCGTCTCCCCCGACGAGCTCGAGGCGGCCCTCGCCTCGCCCGAGCCGCCCCTCGTCCTGGACGTGCGCTGGCGGCTCGACCGTCCTGACGGCCGCCCGGCGCACCTCGAGGGCCACCTGCCCGGCGCCGTCTACGTCGACCTCGACCACGAGCTCGCGGAGCACGGCGCACCGGATCAGGGGCGGCACCCGCTGCCGTCCGTCGAGCGGCTGCAGGAGGCGGCCCGGCGCTGGGGCCTCCGGCAGGGGCAGTCCGTCGTCGTCTACGACGACCTGAAGAACCTGTCCTCGGCCCGCGCCTGGTGGCTGCTGCGCTACGCAGGAGTGGCGGACGTGCGCCTGCTCGACGGCTCGCTCCGCGCGTGGACCGGGTCGGGCCGCCCACTCGAGACCGGGCCGGTCGAGCATCCGGAGGGGGACGTGGAGCTGCGCTACGGCGCGCTGCCCGTGCTCGGCATCGACGACGCCGCCGCCCTGCACGAGCACGGCGTGCTGCTGGACGCCCGCGCACCCGAGCGGTTCCGTGGCGACGTCGAGCCGATCGACCCGAGGGCGGGGCACATCCCCGGCGCCCGCAACGCTCCGGCGACCGCGAACGTCGACGACTCCGGCCGCTTCCTGCCGGGCGACGAGCTCCGCGCCCGCTTCGAGTCCCTGGGCGTCACCGACGAGTCGCCCGTCGGCGTCTACTGCGGTTCCGGAGTGACGGCCGCGGCCGATGCGGTCGCGCTCACACTCGCGGGCTTCGACCCGCAGCTGTTCCCGGGCTCGTGGTCGCAGTGGTCGAGCACGCAGGGCCGCCCGGTCGCCGTCGGCGACGCCTGAGCCGCGCAGAACGACGGAACGGCCGCCCTCGGATCCCGAGGACGGCCGCTCCGTCGTTCGAGCGGGTCAGCCCAGCCGCGAGTGCTCGCCGAGGTGGTGCCACGTGCGGTTGTGGTAGACCAGCGGAGCCGTGGCGTCCGAGTCCTCGGGAACGTGCGCCTCGAGGGCGTGCACGGCCACGATCGTGGACGAGCCCGCCTCCATCCGGTTGATGACGGTGCCGCGGATCCACGCCGCGGCGGCCGGGAAGTAGGGCTCGCCCGTGGGCAGCCGCGACCAGAGCGACGTGTCGGCGAAGCGGTCGATCCCGCTCGTCGATCCCAGCCGCGCGAGGTCGAGCTGCTGCGCGCCGAGCAGGTGCACGACGAGCGTCTCGGAGGCGCGGATCGCGGGAGTGCTCGAGGACGCCGCCGACAGCGAGAAGACGAAGAGCGGGGGCTCGGCGCTGACCGAGAACACCGAGGTCGCGGTCAGGGCGACCGGGCCGGTGCCCGGATCGGCGGTGATCAGCGCGACGCCCGCGGCGTGGTTGCGGAACGCGAGCTTGAACTCGTCCGGGGACAGGCCGGCGAAGGCCGCGCGGTGGTGCGCGCCGGCGTCGGCGTCGGAGGTGGTGGCGAGGTTCTCACGGCTCATCGGAGACTCCTGATCGTTCGGGGTGCGGCGCGGCGACCGGGACGGCCCGCCTTCGTGCCGCAGCACGGTCCCTCCAGCCTGTCGTACCGACCCGGGGACCTCCGCCGCATTGCGGAGTATGACACCGGCGCCTGCAGGTCCCCTCGGCATCCCGCAACCGGTGGCACAGGATCCGATGCCCGCGCAGACTCGGAGCATGGCCCACCGCGTCCGCGAGTCCTCCGCCCGCCCCGAGAGCAAGACCTGCGCCTCCTGCGGGCGCGAGATCCAGTGGCGCGCGAAGTGGGCGCGCGACTGGGAGGACGTGAAGTACTGCTCCGACGCGTGCCGCCGCCGCGGAGTCGGGCCGGAGGAGGCGCGGCTGGAGGACGAGATCCGCACCGTCCTGCTCGCCCGGGCGGCGTCCTCGACCGCCTGTCCGTCCGAGGTCGCGCGGAAGGTCGGCGGCGAGGACTGGCGGCCCCTGATGGAGCCCGTGCGCCGTGCGGCGCGCAGGCTCGTCGACCGCGGCGAGATCGAGATCGTGCAGGGCGGGCAGATCGTCGATCCGTCGCGCGCGAAGGGGCCGATCCGCCTCCGCCGCCGACCCGGCGGGCCCCTGTCGCCCGGAGGCACCGCGGGCTAGCGTGTGGGAATGCCCCGTGACGCCGTCGTCCTCACCGTCCCCGGACCGCACGGCGATCGCGAGGTGCGGCTCTCGAGCCCCGATCGGGTCCTCTACCCCGAGCCGGGGATCACCAAGCGCGAGGTCGCCGAGTACCTGATCGCGGTCGGAGACGCGTTCGTCGCGGCCAACGGCGACCGCCCGATCTCGCTGCAGCGCTTCTCCTCCGGCATCGACGGCGAGCAGTTCTTCTCGAAGAACCCGCCCAAGGGCGCCCCGGAGTACGTCCGATCGGTGCCGGTGACCTACCCGAGCGGACGCGTGCATCCGCAGCTCGTGATCGACGAGCCCGCCGTCGCGGTCTGGGCCGCGCAGATGAACACGCTCATCTTCCACCCGTGGGCCTCGCGGGCGGAGGACTCGGACCACCCCGACCAGCTGCGCATCGACCTCGATCCGCAGCCGGGCACCGGCGTCCCCGAGGCGGTGCGCGCCGCGCACGTCCTGCGCGAGGTGCTCCGCGAAGCGGGGCTCGAGGCGTTCGTGAAGACGTCCGGCAACCGCGGACTGCACGTGTTCGCGCCGATCGTGCCCGAGCACGAGTTCCTCGTGGTGCGCCACGCGGTGATCGCCGCCGCCCGCGAGCTCGAGCGCCGGATGCCCGAGGACGTCACCACGGCGTGGTGGAAGGAGGAGCGCGGCGAGCGCCTCTTCGTCGACTTCAACCAGGCGAACCGCGACCGCACCATCGCCGGCGCCTACAGCCCGCGTCCCCTGCCGCACGCGCCGGTGTCGTGCCCCGTGGAGTGGGAGGAGCTCGACGGCGTCGACCCGACCGCGTTCACGATCCGCACGGTCCCGGACCGGCTCCGCTCCTCCGGAGACCCGTGGGCACGGATGCACGAGACCGCTGGCACGCTCGAGACCCTGCTCGGCTGGTGGGAGCGGGACGTGTCGGAGGGGCTCGGCGAGCTGCCGTTCCCGCCCGACTTCCCCAAGATGCCGGGGGAGCCGCCGCGCGTGCAGCCGAGCCGCGCGAAGAAGCCGGTCGACTGACCGCTCCTCAGCCCAGCACGTCCTGCAGGTCGTAGGCGACGGGCTGCTCCAGCTGCTCGAACGTGCACGAGCGCGCCTCGCGATCCGGGCGCCAGCGCTCGAACTGCACGGTGTGCCGGAACCGGTCGCCCTCGCGCTGGTCGTAGCGCACCTCGAGCACGCGGACCGGTCGGAGGCGGACGAAGGACGTGTCTTTGACGCCCGAGAAGCGGCTCCGCTCGCCGTCACCGCGCAGCGGCTCGCCCGACTCGTCGCGCTCCACGGCGTCCGCGAGCTCGTCGACGAGCTCGATCCGGCGGGCGCCGAGAAAGCGGAGGCGCCGCCCACCTGCCGCAGCCGTCCGTCGTCGTCGTAGAGGCCCAGCAGCAGGGAGCCGACACCGGGCTTCGAGGTGTGCTCGCGGTAGCCGATCGCGACGACGTCGGCCGTCCGGTGGTGCTTGATCTTGAGCACCGTGCGCTTGCCGGGGGAGTACGGGGCCGCGAGCGGCTTCGCGATCACTCCGTCCAGGCCCGCCCCCTCGAACCGCTCGAGCCAGTCGCGCGCGAGGGCCTCGTCGTCGGTGCTGCGCCCGAGGTGCAGCGGATGCGGCACGCCCTCGAGCAGGTCGGCGAGCTCCGCGCGGCGGGCCGAGTACGGCTCGTCGAGCAGGGAGCGCCCGTCGGCGGCGAGCAGATCGAAGGCGACCAGCATCGCCGGGGTCTCGGCGGAGAGCGTGGCGACCCGGCTCGCGGCCGGGTGAATGCGCTGCGAGAGGAGGTCCCAGTCGAGCCGCTGCGCGCCCTGCGGTCCGGTCGCCAGCACGATCTCGCCGTCGACGACGCAGCCGTCGGGGAGGAGGCGTCCGAGCGCCTCGACGAGCTCGGGGAAGTAGCGGGTGAGGGGCTTCGAGCCGCGGCTGCCGATCTCGACGACTCCGTCGGAGACCGAGACGATCGCGCGGAAGCCGTCCCACTTGGGCTCGTAGGAGAAGCCGCCCGCGACGCTGTCCTGCGCGGGGACGGCGGCCACCGCCTTGGCGAGCATGGGGGCGATCGGAAGGGCGAACGGGAGGTCCATCCTGCGATCATCCCGGGCGTTCCGGCTCCGCGCACCCCCTTCCCGTGCGCGCCACGGGGTCGCTCGCGCGCCACCCGGCTTTCGTTCTGCGCCACAGCACCGCGAGACTGGGCGCATGCACACGTGGCCGCGCGCTTCCCGACCGCACGACGGACCGATCCGATCGGGCCGAGGGCTCCGAAGAGGAGTCATGACCAGCAGACGCGCGAGCGTGCCCGGACGGGGCGCGCGCTGATGGCGCGCCCGACGTCGGCGGCCCGACGACTGCTCTCGAGGGTCCAGTCCCTGACCGGCGGTCGCGAGGAGGCCGCCCCACCGGTCACCATGGTGCCTCCGCGGCGCGTGATCCCGTCGGAGCCGGCGTCGCTGTTCGAGGCGGAGGAGCCGCTCGAGACGGACGAGGACGTCGACGAGGCCGCGGCGACACCCGACGACGCCGAGCCGGGCCCTGCGCCCGTTCTGAGCCGCGCCCGCCAGCTCGACCTGGCCGCACTCGAGGCCGCGCGCGCCGCCCGAGCCCGGACGGAGGGGTCCGCGGACGCTGAGCCCGCCGAGCCGGACGCCGAGGTCACGACGGAGCCCGCCGCGGAGCAGGAGCCCGCCCCGGACGTCGAGCCCGAGCCGACCCCGATCGTCGAGCCTGAGCCCGCACCGATCGTGGAGCCGGAGCCCGCCCCTGACGTCGAGCCGGAGCCGACGCCGGAGGTCGCGCCCGTCGAGCCCGAGCCGTCCCCGCTCGTGGAGCCCGAGCCGATCGCTCCCTTGGAGCCGGAGGTCGCTCCGCTCGCCGCCCCCGAGCCGGAGCCCCCGGTCACCGCGGTCCCCGTGCCGACGTTCGGCACGCTCACGCACCGGCCGAAGCCGCCGGTCGCCGTTCCGCCTGCGGTCTCCTCCGACGCGGCGGAGGACCCGCTGCCCGAGCCCGGAATCGCCGACGAGGCCCCGTCGGTCGACGGGACGACCGACGCCGAGGCCGAGAACGTCGACGCCACCGAGACCGCCCCCGGCGACACTGAGCCTGTCGAAGCCGAGCCGGTCGAAGCCGAGCCGGTCGAAGCCGAGCCGGTCGAGTCCGAGCCGGTCGAGCCAGCGCCGGTCGAGTCCGAGCCGTCTGCGACCGAGCCTGGTGACGCGGCGCCGACCGGACCCGAGACGCCCGACGACGAGCCGGCCGGCATCGAGATCTTCGAGCCCGAGCCCGAGCCCGAGCCCGCCACTCCG
>NZ_MUKN01000076.1 GCF_001995175.1 Rathayibacter rhapontici | reverse complement strand
CCGTCCCCATGACTCCTGCCCCCACTCCCCCCGCGATGGCTCAGCCCACGCCGACCGCCGCCCCGGTACCGGTCGACGACACCTGCTTCGACGTCGTCGGGCTCGGACCCAGCGCCACCACGACCGAGCCGGTCGGGACCACGTCCGCAGCGCCCGGCGGCCTCGTCGTCCACCTGGAGCCGCTGACGCTCCGCCACTGCGTCGTCTCAGGAGAGATCCGCGTGGTGGCGACCGAGGTGCTCGACAGCGACGGGGACTACTCGCCGCCCACCTCCCGCTGGTACGACCTCGCCGAGTTCGCCGACGGAGGCGACATCGCGCTGGCCGTGGCTCCGGGCCGCTACTTCGTCTTCGCCGAGTACATCGCCCGCGCCGAGGGTGAGGCCGATCTCGAGCACGGCTTCTACGTCCACTACGTCGACGGGAATCCGGCCTACTTCGTCGTGCCGGCGTCGGCGACCGTCGTCGCGACGGATCGACCGGCGCCCGGGGAGCACCTCGCCGACACGGGCATCGAGGCGACAGCACCGCTCCTGGCCGCCGGCGCTCTGCTGGCCGCGGGTGCCGCACTCGCGGTCGGACGCCGTAGGAGCGCTCGGGTCTGACCAGCCCTCGAGGATCGCGCCATCGGGCACGAGCCGTTGCGCAGCGACCGGCGCGCGAACAGGCTGGTCGCATGTTCGTCGACACGACCGCGACTCCTGACGACCTGCCCGTCCCGCCGTCGCTCGACGACGTCACCTCCCGGTTCCCCGGTGCGCTCTTCACGCTCGAGCCGCAGCCCGGCGCCGAGGAGCTCGCCGTCAGCACGGTCGGCCACGGAGTGGGCCGTCCCCAGGCCTTCTCCTCCGCCGCGATCACCTTCGGGCTGTGGCGGCGACCGGACGACCGCGACGATCCCGTCAACCTGGCCGACATCAGCGACGAGCTCCGGGCGCAGCTCGACGAGCCCCCGCTGTTCCCCCTCCCCGACCGCCTGATGACGATCCGCGAGCGGATGCGGTACCCGATGCTGTGGGAGGCGGTGCAGACCACCCTCCTCGAGGACGACCCGCGGACGATCGCCACGACGCTCGTCGAGCATGTGAACCACCAGCTCATGAACCGGTTCCGCGAGACCCGCGTCCGCGGTGAGATGCCGGGCGAGCTGCTCGGCGCGGCGACCGGGGCGGCCGTCGAGCGGGGCATCCCGGTGCGTATCGACGGCGGCGTCGTGGACGGCGTCCGCCTCGACACCGACGCGCACGTCCTCGGCCTGGGCGTCGACCTCGGCGACCGGCACCTCACCGCCGTGCTGGCGCGCGACGATCTGCCGTTCCTCGACCTCGCCTTCGTCACCCGCGCGGTGCCGTAGCGGAGGGACGGGTCAGCGGTCGCCTCCCCGGGCGAACGCCTCGAGCGCGTCGCCGGCGAGACGGTAGCCGAGCCACTCCGTCTTGGGCGTCGCGCCGATGCCGTCGTAGACGCGGATCGCGGGAGTGTTCCACCGCAGCACGCTCCACTCGAACCGGCCGCAGTCGTTCTCGAGGGCGAGGTCCGCCAGGCGCCGGAGGATCGCCGTGCCGGCGCCGGCGCCCGGCGCTCCGGGGATACGTAGAGGTCCTCGAGGTAGAGCCCGTTCCGCCCCTGCCAGGTGGAGTAGTTGAAGAAGTAGACGGCGAAGCCGATCGGGACGCCGTCGGCCAGGCAGATCAGGGCGTGAGCGGTCGACCCGTCGTCGAAGAGGGTCGCCTCGATCGACTGCTCCGTCGCGACGACCTCGCTCTCGGACTCCTCGAACACGGCGAGCTCGCGGACGAACCGGAGGATCGTGGCGGCGTCGGACCTCTGCGCGGGTCGGATCTCGAGGTCGGGCACGTCGGGGCTCCTCTCTGGCGGGGCGCTCGGGCGCTCGCGGTCCTCGGACACTAGCGGAGGGCCGCGGAGGTCGCGTGCCCCGGTCCCGCAGACCCGCTGCCGCTCACTCGCCGAACCGCGTCTCCTTGTACGGCGCACCCGAGCGGTCGTAGGTCGTCCACACTCCGACCTGCCGCCCGTGGTCGAGCGTGCCGCTGCGCAGCAGGGTGCCGTCGAGCCGGAACCACTCCCAGTACCCGTGCATCTCGCCGTCCAGCATCCCGCCGCGGCTGCGGAGGCTGCCGTCGCGGTGCAGGATCTCCGTCGCCTCGCTCACGCCCTCTCCTCCGATCCCGACCGCGTCACCGGAGGGAGGACCACCAGCGGATCGGGTCGGTGCACCCCGCGCATGCGGTAGCCGAGCGCATCCGACGACTGCAGCAGGTCGGCCAGCAGCCAGACGATCCCGAGCCACATCTCGGTCCCCTGCAGCCCGGGCACGCCGTCCGCTCCGTCGGACCGCGGCGCGAACGCGATCCCCTCGCCGGGGACCCACTGCCCGAGCGCCTGCTCGAGTGCGCCGCGCGCCCACTCCGCGATCTCCGCGCGGCGGTGCGGGGTCTGCTGCGAGGCGAGCCGGAGCGGATGCGCGATGTCGAGCACGTTGCACGCCGTCCAGCCCGCGGGAGTGGAGAGGTACGGGTCCGCGGCGTGCAGCAGCACGGTGTCGATCGTCGCGACCGGGTACGGCAGCGGCACTCCGAACTGCGCGAACAGACCCCGGGTCAGCCGGTAGAAGCCGTTCACCGCCTGCAGTCGCGGCGACTCCGAGTCGGGCAGCACCGTCCCCCACAGCCCCGTCGCGGGGTCCGCGCGCGCGACCGCCCAGCCGAGCAGGGTGGGGAGAGGGCCGGCTCCCCCGTCGTCGAAGGCGTCGGAGTGGTCCAGCGCGTTCGCGGCGCACGCCGTCGCGAGCGCGTCGACCGCGGCACCGGAGCCCCACGCACCGGCAGCCCAGTCGCGCGCGTCGAGGGCCGCCGTCAGGTCTGCCCCCGCGAGTTCGTGGACGGCGCGGATCGGGTGGGGCGTCCGCCCACCGAGCAGCCGTGCGGCGTAGCCGACGCTGAGGACGTGGTAGCTCGCCGGCCCGTCGAACGCCGAGAGCGGCTCGTCCGAGAGCGGCTCGGACGAGGTCAGCAGCCGCTCGAGACCGGCGTCCGAGAGGTCGCCGTCCGCGACCAGCCCCGTTGCGGGATCCTGCCTCGCCGTCAGCCGCCGGATCAGGTCCGGGGCGTCGAATCCGGGCGGCGGCGCGTCGAGCAGCAGATCGGCGAGCTCGACCGCGTCGGCCCAGGGGCGGACGGTCGGCGCCGCCGCCGTGCCGGGCCGGTCGACGAAGCGGCCGTCCTCGAAGCAGCGGGCCAGCACCGCCGGGATCTCGGCCCGAGCCGTGTCCCCGAAGCGCCGGAGCGCCTCGCGGAGCTCGGCGTCGCGTGCCGGTGCGCGGCGGTCGCGGAGGACGCGGGCCGGATTGCCCGCCACCACCGCGTGGTCCGGGACGCTCTTCGTCACCACGGAGCCGGCGCCGATCACGACGTGGTCGCCGATCACCACCCCGTCGAGGATCGTCGCCTGCGAGCCGATCCAGACGTCGTCGCCGAGCACGATCCCGCGGCTCGAGAGGCCCTGGGTGAAGACCGGGGCGTCCGGCTCCATCAGGTGGTTGAAGCCCAGGATCGACGTGTGCGCACCGATCCGGACGCCGTCGCCCATCCGCACGTCGCCGCGGACCACGGCGAACGGATTGACGGAGCAGTCGGCTCCGATCGTCACGTCGCCCGTGACGTAGGCGTGGGCGGCGATGTAGCTGCGGTCGCCGATCGCCAGCCGGTCGCAGAAGACGGCGGCACTCGCGGCGACGAACACCCGGTCGCCGATCCCGGCTCCCCCCGCGGCCAGCTCGCCCAGCCGTTCGGCCTGCGCGGCCCCGTCTGCGGAGTCGGGGTCGTACTCCCACGGGAGGAAGTCGACGCGGCGGACACCCTCGGCGGTCATGCGCCCACCCTCCCACGGGTGACGCGGGGGCGGAACCCGGCGCGCGCCCGGGCTCCGGCGCAGTCGCGCCGGCGCGGCGATCACGGCCCATACTGAGCGAGCGCGGGCCGGCGTCACGGCGTCGCACCCCTCGGAATCGGAGCACCACCATGCACGTCCTCCCCGCCCGCGCCGTCGCCGGCTCCCTCCTGCTCGCGCTCCTCCTCACCACCGCGCCCGCCGCCGCCGCCCAGGAGCTGCCCGCGCCCACCGGCAGCATCGAGGGCACCGTCGTCCTGCCGTGGCGGGGAGTGATCACCTCGAAGCAGTACTCGGTCACGGTCTGGCGCGACGACCCGTCGTCGTCGGCCTGGACCTACGCCGGATCGGGCTACGGGCGATCGGAGGAGGCGTACCGGGTCGACGGGCTGGAGCCGGGCCGGTACGCGGTGCGGGCGCAGCAGTCGATCGACGGCCCCGCTGCCACTCCCTCCGACCGTCCCGACTTCGCCGACGGGTCCGCACTGCGCGACGGTTCGACGCTGATCGAGGTCGCGGCCGGGGGCGTCGCGAGCGGCGTCGACTTCGAGCTCGGTCCGTGGCGGTGGAGCAGCGACCGCATCGCCGGCGTCGATCGCTACGAGACCGCCGCGGCGCTGTCGCGGGCCTTCGTCGAGCCCGGGATCCCGGTGCTGTACGTGGCGAGCGGGGCGAACTGGCCGGACGCGCTGAGCGCCGGCCCGGCGGCCGCGCACCTCGGAGGATCGCTGCTGACCACGGATCCGTCCGCTCTGCCCGCGTCGACCGCCGCCGAGATCCGGCGTCTCGCTCCGTCGCGGGTCGTCGTCGTCGGGAGCGAGCTGAGCGTCTCGGACGCCGTCCTCCGGCAGCTCGAGCGCCTCGTCCCGGAGGTGCGGCGCATCGGTGGAGTCGACCGGTACGAGACGAGCCGCCTGATCGTCCGCGACGCGTACACGACGGCCCCGGAGTACACGTATCTCGCGACCGGTGCGAACTTCCCCGATGCCCTCGCGGTGGCCGGGGCGGCCGGAACCGCCTCACCGGTCGTCCTCGTCGACGGAGGCCGCTCCGGAGCCGACGACGCGACGAAGGACCTGCTCCGCTCGCTCCGCGTGCAGGCCGCGCAGGCGGTCGGCGGAGAGCCGTCGATCCCCACCTCGCTGATGAAGGATCTGGTGCAGAGCGGAGCGATCCAGCGCGACTACCGCATCGCGGGCAGCGACCGCTACGCCACCGCCGCGTTCGTGGGCGACTTCGTCCCGCGCAACGACGGCCGCGCCTTCGTCGCCTCCGGCGAGGGCTTCGCCGATGCCCTCGCCGTCGCGGCCGTCGCCGCGCGCACGGGGACGCCCGTGGTCCTCACCGAGCAGCCCTGCCTGCGCCCGATCGCGGCGGAGTCGCTGGGCAGGAACCTCCGCCCGCACCTGACGATCCTCGGGCAGGAGGCCCGCGTCGCCGCCGCGGTCGTGCGGGGCCGCTGCTGAGAGCCGACGGGACGACCCGCCCTCCCCCGTCGACGCTCGTCGCGTCCGCTTGCGGACATGTCCGCTAGAGGACCTTGCCGCCCTCTCGGCACGCTCAGGACACTGAGAGCATCCCTGGTCCTCAGCGTCGTGATCGCCGCGGGGGCCGCGTCGCGCCACCCGAGAGCAGACCCCGCATGAGCGTCCACGATCCCGCAGCACCCGTCCTGGCCAGGAGGCGCCCCGGCGCACCGCGGATCCTCGCCGCCGTCCTCGGAGCCCTCCTCGTCGGCTCCGCCGGCCTGGCGCCGCTCTCCCCCGCCTCCGCCGCACCGACGACCATCGTGGTGGGCGACACCGGCTGCCAGGAGGTCGCCGGGAATATCGGCGCTCAGGGCCCCGCCGAGATCACTCCGCGCGCGGGAGGAGGCTCCACCTGCTTCGTCCCCTCCGGCTTCGGACCCCTCGGGGACGACGTCGTGGTCGAGATCCCGGCGGGATGGACCCTGTCGCTCGCGGGCCTCTCCAGCGACGCGACCATCCGCACGTCCGACTCCTGCGGCGCGGCGGGCGAGGCGGACGCCTGCGCTCTCGTCCTGGACCGGATCACGAACCGGGGGACGATCGAGATCGGCTCCTCCGCGTCCTCCGTCGTCACCGAGGGCTCCGTGACGAACGAGGGGAGCATCGTGCTCGGCGAGGCGGCCGACGGCGCCGCTGCTCCCACGTTCACCAACGCCGGCCGCCTGACGAACGTCGGCTCCCTCGTCATCGACGACGAGGCGGTGTTCACGAACCAGCTCGACGTGAACCTGAAGTGCGGGTCGACCCTCACCGGAGTCGTCGCGGGCATCGCGCCCTTCGACGCCTGCACCCCTCCCACGCTGTCGGGCGACGCTCCTGCGGGCCAGGTCGCGGTGGCGTACTCGTACGTCTACTCCGTGGCGGGCGACTCCCGAGCCGCGGCGAACCTCCGGGTGGCCGAGGGCGCGCTGCCGCCGGGTCTGTACCTGAACTTCCGAGGGGACCTCTACGGCTACCCGAGTCAGGCGGGCACGTTCACGTTCGAGCTGACGACGCAGAACGACCTCGGCGGATCCCGGCTGACCGACACCATCGAGATCTCCGCGGTGGCGCCGACCATCACCGGAACCGCGGCGGCCGGCATGGTGGGCGAGGACTACTACTCCGAGTACGTGGTCACGGGAGCCCCTGCTCCCGTGCTGACGCTGGCGTCCGGGACCCTGCCGCCCGGCGTCGAGCTCACTCCGTTCGGCCTCTACGGCCGGCCGACCACGGCGGGCACCTTCACCTTCACGATCGCCGCGACCAACTCCGCCGGCTCGGCGCGGATCACCAGCACCGTGACGATCGCTCCGAGGACGGCCGTGGCGACGACCGCGGACCTGCGGGTGGACCTGTCCGCTCCCTCCTCGGCGACCAAGGGCCGCACCTTCGCCTACGCGGTGAGGACCGCCAACGCCGGTCCGGCGACCGCGACCTCCGTCGTCACGAAGGTCGTCCTCCCCCAGGGCGTCCAGTTCGTCTCGGCGTCGGGCAATCACAAGCGCTACGGCCCGATTGTCGTCTTCACGACCCCGAGCCTCGCGAACGGCAGGACCGCGACGCAGACGATCACCGTGAAGAGCACCACGACCGGGCAGAAGACCGGCGCGGCCGCCGTCCTCTCGACGAAGACCCCCGACCAGGACATCCGCAATAACACCGACACGACGGCCACGTCGATCCGCTGACCGGCGGGCTGAAGGACGAAGGGCGGGCCTCCACGGGCCCGCCCTTCCTCGTCCGCCCCTCGTCCTCTGCCCGTGATACCCGTGCGGAGGGAGCTCTGTCACGAGGGAACCCCGAACCGTCGAGACAGCCCGCTCCACCGGGACGTCTCGACGGTTCGGGGTTCCCTCGCCGGCGGACGCGGCAGGGGTGCCGCCGCCGGTCGCCCGGCAGCAGCACCCCCTCCCGCGTCCTACTTGAGGGTGCGCTTGACGATGTTGTTCCCCGGAGTCGGGTCCGACACCACCGACCACGCCTTGGCCTCGACCGTGGCCGACGCGGGCCGGTTCGCGAGCGTGACCGTGCAGGTGATGCTCTTCCCGGTGCTCACACTCGGGGTCTTCCAGGTGAGCACCGTGGTGCCCGCGACCGATCCGGCAGTCCGGACAGCACCCGGAGCCGACGCCACCGTCCCGGAGACGACGACGCGGGTCGTGGTCGCCCCAGCGTCACGCGTGCCGACGTTCTTCACGGTGACCTTCACCGACAGCGGAGCGGTCGCCGACAGTCCCGACGCCGGCGCGACAGCCACCGTCAGGTCCGCGCGGGTGAACAGCTTCATCTGCAGCGCCTGCTTCACCGCCGGCGCCGCCGACCAGACGGAGTCGCCGGCCTGCGCGGCCGTGACCGTGCACGAGGAGGTGCCCGTCAGCGTCACCGTCGCGGTGCCCGGTCCGGTCGGCGCCAGCGTGCAGCTGCCCGAGGCGCTGAGCGCCACCGGCAGACCGGAGGAGGCGGTCGCCGCCACCGGGTACGCGATGCCCCGATCGGGCGAGGTCGGCATCGTGGACGTGAACGCGATCGTCTGCGCCTTCTTCACGACCTTCACCGGCGCCGCCACCACGACCGACTGCGTCGCGCGCGGCGCGGCCTCGTAGGACGCGTCCCCGGCCTGGGACGCCGTGAGCTTGCAGGTCCCGGCCTTGAGGAACTTCACCGTCCCGCCCGTCACGGAGCAGACCGTCGACGTCGTCGTCCCCAGCACCACGGGAGCAGAGGATCCGCCCGGGGCCACCGTCGGCACGTACACAGCGCCTCCGGCCGTCGCCGCCGGAGCGGCCGAGGTGAACGCCAGAGTCTGCGTCCGCCTCCCCGCGATCTCGAACGTGCGCACCGCCTGGGCGGCACCGTGACGGGCGTCGCCCGCCTGGTCCACCGTCAGCGTGCAGGTGCCCGCGGAGCCGTACGACACGACTCCGGACGCCGTCGAGCACGCGCCCGATGCAGTGAGCACCGGATCCGCGCTCGAGGGTCCGCGCACGATCGCGGGGGTGGACGAGCCGCCCACCCGCGCGTCCGTGGGAGCCGTGCCCCCGAAGGACACGGTGCCCGCCGTCAGACCGACCGCGATGGTCTGCGACACCCGAGGAGCGGCCTCGCGGGTGTCGTCACCGGCCTGATCGGCGGTCACCGTGCAGGTGCCGGACCCGGAGAACGTCACGACACCGTCCTCGATCGAGCAGGAGCCGTCGGCGCCGAGCACCACGGGCTCGCTCGAGAATCCACCGGTCGCCGTCGGCGTGTACGTGCCGCCCGCGACCGCAGCGGCCGGAGCCTCGGACGTGAAGGCCACCGTCTGAACGGCCTTCACGACCTCGAACGCCCGCACGACCTGATCCGCGGGACCGTGCTCCGCATCGCCCGGCTGATCGAGGGTCAGCGTGCAGGTGCCCACCGCGTCGTAGGACACGACGCCCGAGTCGACCGAGCAGGCACCCGACGCGGCGAGGACCGGCGCGACGCTGGAGGGTCCGCGCACGATCACCGGAGTGAACGACCCGCCGAAGCGGGCATCCGTCGGAGCGACGCCGCCGAAGGCGACGGTCCCCTCCGACACGCCGATCTCGACGGTCTGCGAGACCTGCGCAGCGGCCGCGTAGCGCGCGTCGCCCGCCTGGTCCGCGGTGATCGTGCAGCTGCCCGACCCGGTGAAGGTGACGACTCCGTCGGCGATCGCGCACGAGCCGGTCGCTCCGAGCACCACGGGAGCGATCGACGCGCCACCCGCGACGGTCGGCCGATACGTGCCGCCCACGAGGGGCGACTCCGGAGCGTCGGACGTGAAGGACAGCGTCTGCGCGAGCGCGGCGATCTCGAACGTGCGGGTCGCTTCAGGGGCGGCACCGTGCAGAGCGTCGCCCGCCTGGTTCAGCGTCAGCGTGCACGTGCCGGCGGTGTCGTAGGACACGACTCCCGCCGCCGCCGAGCACGCACCCGACGCCGTCAGGACCGGACGGGCGCTGGAGGGGCCGGCGACGATCCTCGGAGTGGTCGTCCCGCCGACCTTCGCCGCCGTCGGTGCACTGCCGCCGAACGTGACCGTGCCCGCCGCGAGCCCCACCGCGATCGTCTGCGACACCTGAGGCGCCGCCGAGTAGCCGACTCCAGCCGCCTGATCCGCGGTCACGGTGCAGGTGCCGGACCCGGTGAAGGTCACCACTCCGCTCGCGATCGAGCAGGCTCCGGTCGCACCGAGCTGCACCGGCCGCCCGGAGGCGCCACCCGTCGCCGTGGGGCGGTAGCTGCCGCCCGCCAGCGCCGAGGCCGGCGCCTGCGAGGTGAACGCCACGACCTGGGCGGTCGTCGTGATCTCGAACGAGCGGACGACCTCCGGAGCAGCACCGTGACGGGCGTCGCCCGCCTGGTTGAGCGTCAGCGTGCAGGTGCCCGCCGCGTCGTAGGACACGAGCCGGAAGGGTCCGACCGAGCAGGCACCGGACGCCGTCAGCACCGGAGGGGCGCTGGACGGCCCGGCGACGACCGCGACGGTCGACGATCCGCCGACCCGGGCCTCCGCCGGAGCGTCGCCGCCGAACGCGACGGTGCCCGCCACGAGACCCACCGCGACGCGCTGCGACACCTGCGGAGCCGCCGAGTACCGGTCGTCCCCCGCCTGGTCCGCCGTGATCGTGCAGGTCCCCGCACCGGTGAAGGTCACGAGCCCGTCCGCGATCGCGCACGACCCGGTCGCTCCGATCACGACGGCACTGCCGGAGGCGCGGCCGTCCGCGGTCGGCCGGTAGGTCGCGTCGACGAGCGCCGTGGCCGGAGCGGTCGACGTGAACGCGACGATCTGCGGGAGCTTCGTGATCTCGAAGGTCTGCACGGCCCGCGCGGTTCCGTAGGTGTCGTCGCGGTAGTGGGTGGCGACGACGGTGCAGGTGCCCGCGGAGTCGTACGACACCACGCCGTTCTCGCCCAGCGAGCAGGCGCCCGATGCCGCGAGCAGCGCCGGCCCGGTGGACGGGCCCCGGACGAGCACCGGCGTGACGGATCCTCCGACCGCCGCCCCCGTGGGGACGGGACTCGAGATCCCGACCGAGCCCGGCGCGTAGCCGACCTCGATCGACTGGGTGTCCGGTCGCGCGTTCTCGTACTGCTCGGTGCCGTTCTGGTAGGCGGCGACCAGGCAGATCCCCTTTTTCGAGAACGTGACGACGCCGTCCTTCACCGAGCACTCGACGCTGGTGATGATCCACGGGGTCGTGCCGGAGGCGCCCGCGGCGATGGCGGGCGTGTAGGTGCCTCCGACCGCCGCGTTCACCGGCGGCGTCGTGGTGATCCGCACGGTCTGCTCGAGCTTCACGACGGAGATGTCCGCCTCGGCACGGCGCGCGGGCCAGTACCCGTCACCGGGCTGGTCGAGTGCCATCCGGCAGAGCCCCGCCTTGTCGTTGCGGACGGTCGTCCCGTCGGCCATCAGCGAGCACGCACCGCTCGCCGACAGCACGGGCACCCCCGACGACGGACCGGGGACGATCACCGGCGTGTACGTCTCGAGCACCTTCGCGATGCGCGGCGGCTCGCCGCCGAACCGGAGGTTGCCCTCCGGCGTCCCGACGGTGATGACCTGACGCGCCTGCGGAGCAGCGCTGTGCCGCTCGTCGCCGCGCTGATCCACCTTCACCGTGCAGTACCCGTCGCCGAAGAACGTCACTGTCGAGTACTCGATCGTGCAGTTGCCGTTCTCGATGATCGAGATCTCCAGCGGGTTGCCCGATCCTCCGCCGGTCGCCTGCACGGTGTAGGTGTCGTCGGTGAAGACACGGGAAGGAGGGGTCGAGGTGAACGTGATCGCCTGCGGGATCCGGTCGAGCAGGATGAAGCGCACGAGGGAGTCCGGGGCTTCGTGGACGTCGTCGCCCGCGACATCGAACTGCACTGCGCAGGTGTTGCCCTCGGTGTAGGTCAGGATCTGCCGGCCCTGCCCGTCCGGTGCGACCGTGCAGCCGAAGAAGGTGCTGATCGCCACCGGCAGTCCCGAGCTCGCCGTTGCGGACACGACGTCCGTGCTGCCGAGCACTCCCCGGGCGGGGAGGACGGGGGTGATGGTCTGCGTCGCCTTGGCGACGGTGAGGTCGAACGATTCAGCGTCGGAGGCGTAGTGCGCGTCCCCCGCCTGCTCCGCCGTCACCGTGCACATGCCGGACCGGGTGAAGGTCACGACACCGTCCGCCACCGAGCAGGCACCGGTCGCTCCGATCACGACGGGGAGCCCGGAGGCGCCGCCCGTCGTGGACGGCGTGTAGCTGCCGAGCGCGACCGGCCTCGCGGGGCGCGGCGAGGTGAATGCGACGGTCTGCTCGATCTTCTTCACCGAGACGGTGAAGGCGGCCCTTCCGGTGTTGCCGACGGCATCGACGGCGGAGCAGGTCACCGTGGTGTCGCCGATGGGGAACACGGTGCCGGAGGCGGGAGCACAGGTGCCGTCGACGGGGCCGTCGACCGCGTCGCGCGCCGGGGCGGCGTAGGTGACGACGGCGCCGGACACGCTCGTCGGCTCGGCGACGACGGTCGCCGGCACGGCGACCACCGGGCCGCTCCGGTCCTCGAGGAGGAAGGTGCCGGGCACCGACGTGATGCTGTAGTTCGAGCCCGCATCGCCTCCGGCGCACGTGGTGGCGTAGCTGCCGACGGGCGTCGTGGCGTCGATCACGATGACGCCGTCCTCGTTCGAGAAGCGGCCTCTCGGCTCGGTGGCGAAGCGGTCGGAGCCGAGGAACCGGGTGGTCGTGCAGGTGATCGCCGGAGCCGTCGCGACGCCGTGCGCGCCGGTCTCGGGACTCGACGCGGTCACCGTCAGCACCGCCGGAGTCACGGTGAGGGCGCCGTCGACGTACGCGATGGGGCCGGTCGGGTTCGTGAGACCGGAGCAGTGCGTCGTGTAGCGTCCGGCCGGAGTCGTGCTCGAGAGGGCGAGGGGCGAGGCGAAGGCCGTGTCGGTCGTCGCGTATGCACTGCACGAGAGCGTGCCGACGAGGCCGGCGCCGACGGCGGCCGTGATCTCGGGAGCAGCGGAGCCGTACGAGACGGTCGGCGACGCCGCGGTGACCTTCACCGGGACGGGCAGCGGGGCGACGATGCGCAACGCGCCGTCCTTGTACCCGGCGATCGTGTAGTTGGCGTCGACGGTCCCTCCGTAGCACCGGGTGGTGAAGTACGAGTAGGTGCCCGTCAGGCTCGCCCAGTTCGGCGTCGGCCGGTAGATGATGTCCGTCGCGGTGACGATCTGGCGGTACACGCCGTGCGTGGGCGGAGTGACCCAGGTGTCGGACCCGAGGAAGGGCGCCGTGCAGCCGAAGGCCGGTGCCGGCGAACCGCGCGGATGGTCGAAGGACTTCGCGGTCACGGTGAGGGCCTTGGGCTTCGCGGTGAAGCTCTGCAGCGCTTCGGCGGGGTACCCGTTGGGCGTCATCGGATCGACCTTCGCCCCGATCGTGCAGAGCCCGGCCGCGGTCACGGTGACGGTCGAGCCGCTCACCGTGCACGACTCGGCCGTCTTGCTGCTGAAGACGATCGAGCGCGCGGGCTGGGTGACCGCCTGCGCGTAGCCGCTGATGTCGAACGTGTCGCCGTACGTCTTCGGCGGCAGCGTCGACAGATCGAAGCGGGCTCCCATCACCGTCACCGTCACCTGGTTGCTGATCGTCCGACCGCCGCAGGTGGTGGCCTTCACGCGGTACAGGACCGTCTCGGGCCGGGTGTGCGGCGGGACGACCAGCTGGGTCGAGGCGCTCCCGACAGTCGCCTCACCCTCGGCGACCTGCCAGGTCGCTCCGCCGTCGCGGGAGGACTCCCACGACATCACGGGGATGCTGCCGTAGACCGACGACTCGACCCACCAGGCGTCGAGGGTGTGCTGCCGGCCGGTCACGATCACGTCGTCGATGGGCTGCTGCCGGAAGACCGGTGCCGGGGCGCACGCGCGGACCTCGTGCCGCAGGACGGGCTCTCCCGACGAGCTCCCGCGGGTCGCCATCTCCCAGCTGAATGCGGCGGGATAGGTCGCCCGGACGTCGTTCCACCCCTGCGGCAGGTTCCCGGTGCGCAGCACGGCCTCGCCGTTCGCGCCGACCGGCACCTTCGTGACGCCGGCACCCGTCGAGAACTCGACGGTTCCCCCGGCCGGCACGGGTCGGCCCAGACTCGGCACGGTGACCCGGGCGGTGATGACGACCTCTTGGCCCGCGGTCGACCACGTCGGCGTCGTCGTGACGGTGGTCGCGGTGTCGTACACCGGCGCGATCACGGGGTCGGGGTACGTCGGGCCGACGCTCTGCGCGACCTTGGTGACACTCGGGTGCACGTAGCTCGACCCGCCGCCGCCGGCTCCCGGATGGTTCGCCGGGCTCAGCCCGTCACCCGCCGTGTAGGACGAGCCTCCGCCGCCGCCGTACCACCAGCCGCCGCCTCCGCCGCCGCCGCTGAGGTTGAAGGCGCCGCAGTTGTAGGCGCCGTCGCCGATGACCTTGCCGACGTCGCCGCCCTTGCCGTCGTTCAGGAAGACGCCCCACTGACCGGCGTTCCCCTTGCTGCAGGTGTTGATCGTGGCGTAGCCGGCAGCGCCGGGATTG
>NZ_MUKN01000075.1 GCF_001995175.1 Rathayibacter rhapontici | reverse complement strand
CCGCCGTGCCGAGCACGCGCGCGCCGCGGGCGACGGCCAGCTGCACCAGAAGGCTCCCCACCGCTCCGCTCGCCCCGTGCACGAGCACGGTCTCGCCGGCGGCGACCCGCACCGCCTCGAGCAGGTGCACGGCCGTCGTGCCGGTCAGCAGGAGTCCGGCCGCCGCCTCCCAGCCGAGCCCGGCGGGCTTGGGCAGGACGGAGGACGCCCGGGCGATCAGCTCCCCGCTCCACCCGCCCGCGACACGGAAGGCCACGACCTCGTCGCCGACGCGGAGCGGACCGAGCGGGCCGACGGCTCCCTCGCCGACGGCGGTCACGACTCCCGACACCTCGGAACCCGGGCGCACCGGCGTGCGGCCCCGGCCGAAGTCGCCCCGCAGCAGCTTGGCGTCGGAGGGGTTCACTCCCGCCGCACGGACCCGGACGCGCACCGATCCGGGCCCCGGCTCGCCGGGATCCACCTCGACCGCGTGCAGCGAGGTGCCCGAGTGGTCGTCCGCCTGCATCGCCAGGACCATGCCGTTCCCCCTCCGGGATCGCGGCCCGGGAAGGCCCGGGCGCGGCCGACGCTAGCACCGGCCCCCGACATCACGGCAGCCGGTTCCCGTCGGTCCGAGAACGCGCGTTCCCTCCGCGCGTACGATGGGGGGATGCCCGCGCCCACCGCCGACCCCGATGTCGCGACGACCTCGCCTCGCACCGAGGTCCCGTCCGCGCGCGCAGCGGCCCCGTCCCCCCGCGCCGCGATCCTGGCCGCGGCCGACCGCCTCTACTACGAGCGCGGGATCCTGTCGGTCGGCATGGACGAGCTGCGCACCGCCGCGGGCGTCTCGCTGAAGCGCCTCTACGCGGAGTTCCCGAGCAAGGAGGCCGTCGTCGTGGCCGTCCTGCACGGCCGGCACGAGGCGTGGACCGCCGGCGTCACCGCCCGGGTCGCCGGAGCCGACGGCGCCCGCGAGAAGCTCCTGGCGATCTACGACTTCCTCTTCGACTGGTTCTCGGAGGACACCTTCCGCGGCTGCGGGTTCATCAACGCCTTCGGCGAGCTGGGCTCCTCGAACCCGGCCGTGGCGCAGCTCGCCCGCGAGCACAAGGCGTCGTTCCAGCGCTTCCTCGCCGAGCTCGCCGAGCAGATCGGAGGCGGCGCCGAGCTGGCCGCGCAGCTCGCGATCCTCGCGGAGGGCGCGCAGACGACGGCCGCGATCGCGGGGACGCCCGAGGCCGCCCTGCAGGCGCGCCGAGCGCCGTGGTGCTGATCGACGCCGAAGCGCGTCGAACGGCCTGACCGCGTCTCCCTACGCCTCGCCGCCCCCGGGCGGACCGGCGATCAGCAGCGCCGTGAAGACCACGGCCACCGCCGCGAGCACCAGCACCCCGGCGAGCACGGGCCGCACGAGCGCCCAGCGCAGCAGCCTGCTCGCCACCCGCTGATCGCGCGGATCGTCGCCCGCGACCCGGCGCCAGCCGCCCTCGAGGAGCCCGCGGCGCTCGAACCCGCGCTCGAGCGGGACGGTGGCGTACGGGATCACCGCGCTGGCGACCGCGAGGACCGTCGCTCCGATCGACCACCGCTGGTTGACCGAGAGCACGAGCGCGGCGGCTCCGTAGGCCAGGAAGGCGAAGCCGTGGATCGGGCCGGCGACGCTGACGGGCCAGTCGCCGACGCCGACGGCGTACTTCAGCAGCATGCCGACGATCAGGAGGGTCCAGGTCACCGCCTCGACGATCGAGAGGACGCGGAAGAGTCGACGGGGGCTCATGGGCGGGAGACTACGGCACCCCGGCTCCGCAGGACCTGAGCCGGATGCGGGTCCCCGGTCGGGCGATCAGCCCAGGACGTGGGTCAGCGACAGCGCCGAGAGGGCGCCCACCGCGACGGCGGCGACGGTAGCGAGCAGCCCGTGGAGGCGCATCCGCGCCGGTGCGGTGCCCGATGCGCCCTGCAGCCCGCTCCACAGCTGCTCGGCGACGTCCGCCGCCGAGGGCCGCTCGGCCGGGTCGAGCGCGGTCATCGAGGCCAGCAGCGGGCGCCAGCGCTCGGGCACGTTCACGGGCAGAACCGGTGCGTGGTGCATGCGCTGCAGCGAGATCTCGAGCGTGGTGCCCTCGTAGGCGCGGCGGCCCGAGAGCGCTTCGAGCAGCACGAGGCCGAGGGAGTAGACATCGGAGGCGGGGCCGACGGGGCCGGCTCCCACGCTCTCGGGACTGAGGTACCCGGCGGTGCCGACGAGCAGGTCGGGGCGGGTGAGGCGCGCGTCGTCGACCGCCCGGGCGATGCCGAAATCGCTGAGCTTCGCCTCGCGGAGGGAGGCACCGGCGGGCACGGGCCGGGAGCGCACGAGCACGTTCTCGGGCTTCACGTCGCGGTGCAGCACGCCACGGGCGTGGAGGTGGGCGAGCGCGTCCGCGACCTGCGCGCCGACCTCGGCGATCATCCGCTCGTCGGCGGAGGAGAACCACTCGGCGGCCGGATCCGCCGGGTCGAAGTACTCGAGGACGAGGTAGGACAGCTCCCCCTCCTCCTGCGCGATCTCGCCCTGGTCGAGGATCTCGACGACGGCGGAGTGGCGGGAGTCGATGAGGAGGCGGATCTCGCGCTCGCGTCGCGAGCGCTCGTTCGGGGTGTCGGCGACGGCGCGGTGCACCTTCACGGCGACCGGACGCGCCAGGCGCTGGTCGCGGGCCCGGTAGACGGTGGCGCTGCCGCCCTCTCCGATGCGCTCCAGGACGAGGTAGCGGCCGGCCAGGGTCGCCCCCAGCAGCGGGTCGGCAACGGTGGTCGGAGGCAGGAGGTCGACCGTCTCGATCACGTGGCACCTCCCTCATCCCGGAATCGCTAGCTTGTCTAACTAGCTAAGAGAGTTGTATCGGTACGGACCATCCGGGCACAACCCGGTCGACCGGGGTTCCACATCACTAGATGTTCTTGCTACACGACTGTCTAGACTGTCCTGCATGGACGACGTCGCGACCTCTCGACCCGGAGCCTTCTGGTTCCCGGGCGAGACGAGCGAGCCCGGAGCGGTCGAGGTCCTCGCCGCGATGCGGGCCTTCCGGACCGCCGAGACCGCCATGCGCCGCCGGACGCGCGGGTCGATGGGGATGGGCGAGAACGACCTCCTGGCCGTGCAGTTCCTCATGCGGCGCCAGCAGACCGGCCAGCACGTGAGCCCGAAGGACCTCGCCGCCTACCTCGGCATCTCCTCCGCCTCGACGACCGTGCTGATCGATCGGCTGGTGAAGAGCGGGCACGTGGTGCGTCAGCCGCACCCGAGCGACCGCCGGGCGATCCGCATCGTCGCGACGCCCACCTCCCACCGCGAGGTGCGCGAGACGCTCGACGAGATGCACCGCCGGATGCTCGAGGCGGCCGAGAAGCTGGACTCGACGGAGGCGGCCACGGTCATCCGCTTCCTCCAGACGATGCGCGACATCGTCGAGAACCCGACCGAGACGGCCGACATCGCCTACGCCGACCAGGCCTTCGCCGACGAACTCGTCGACAGCGCCCAGGAGCGCCGCCGCGCCTGAGCCCGATCCGGCCCCCGCCGGTCGACCGCCACGGAGCTCTCGACATCCGTTCACCCTTGGGCGATACCGTCGCTGCGCCCTGAGCACAAGGCCTGGCGCGTTCCCCGCGCTCGACCGGTGGCACTATCGGCGGAGCGCGATCCGGTCAATCCCCCGGCCCAGGTAGCTAGCTTGACTAGTAGGAAGTCTGTCTAGCGATATGCTGATCGGACCGCACCCACTCGTCTGATCGGAGAAGATCATGGGCAACATCCTCTACGGAACGCCTCCCGCCGCCATCGAGGTCGAGGATCGGGCACTCGCCCACCTCCAGATCGTGATCATCAACAAGTTCCGCCGTGACGAGCGCTTCCTGCTGACCCTCGACGCGTCCCCTCAGGCCGGAACCGGTCGCCGCGGCGTCTGGATGCACCCGACCATCCCGATCCAGTTCGAGTTCAAGGGCAGCCGACAGCCCACGATCAACCCCGAGTGGGTCGAGGCCCTCATGGAGCGCGCCAACAGCGGCGCCGGCCTGCGCATCGTCCCCGAGCCCGCCTCCCACGCCGCCGTGCCGCTGCGCCGCGCCGAGCCCGCCGCCTAGCCCGAACCGCATGGGCCGCCCCCGGCCCTCGCCCGACACCCCGATCCGACGACTCCCGATCGACGAGCCGATCCGGTGGAAGCACGTCCGAAGGCCCGCTCCTCCCCCGAGCGGGCCTTCGTCGCGTCCGGCGACTGCACGGATCGCTCCTCCTCGCAATTCGCTCGAAGGTGGTTGACATTCCACGCCACAGGGTGCTGAGGAGCCCTACACTTCGAGGGCGGCGCGGAGGACGTTCCGGCGGGCTCGTCCTCGCACCGCATGCATGGCCGGTCGCCGGCCCGGGTCCCCCTGCCCGAGGCCGGCGCCCGGTGTCGAGGCGCTCACGACGCGCCGTGTCCAGGTCCGCCACCCCCTCAGGAGCCCGGCGCATGACCATCGACACCACCTCCCGCACGAGCGACAGCACCGACGGCCTCGACCCGGTCGCGGAGGCCCACGAGCCCGCGGCAGCACCAGCCCAGGACCTCGCGCACCCCGGAGCGGTCTTCACCGCCGTCACCTCGGGCGCCTCGAGCAGTGGCGCATCGTCGCCGTCCTCGGCATCCGCGTGCTCGCCGAGCGCGCGGGCGGACCCACCGGCAGCGAGCGCCGCAGCTTCACGCTCCGCTTCGTGCGCTACCGGCTCTCGCTGCGGCCGAGGTCGCGCCGGAGGCGTCGGCCCAGGAGCGCCGCGGCCGGCGCTGACAGGAGCGCCGCCCCGGCGCCCCGGCGACCCCTGCGCTTCCTAGAGCGCCGGCTCCGGTCGCACCGACTGCGGCAGCCGCGCGAACAGCCGGTCGAACACGGCCCGGCGGTCGAACCGCAGCGCGTACTCGCGCGCGGCCACCGCGAGGCGCGCCCGCTCGGCGTCGTCGAGCTCGAGGATCGCGTGGTCCAGCAGAGCGGCGATCGCGTCCGGGTCCTCGACGGGAGTGATGAACGCGTGCTCGCCGATCGCCTCGCCGATCCCGCCGGTGAGCGTCGTGATGACGGGGCCGCCTCCGGCGAGCATCTTCTCGGCGAGCGCGATGCCGAAGGTCTCGACGAACTCCGGCCGCGGCTTGCTGGGCAGCACGAAGGCCGAGCACCCGGCCATCAGGTAGGGCTTCTCGGCGTCGCCCACGTCGTCGAGGAAGCGGATGCGGTGCGCCAGCGGTGACGCCGCCGCGATCCGGCGCAGCTCGGCCTCCTGGGGTCCGCGGCCCGCGATGACGAGCTCGTGCTGCTCGTGCACGCGGCTGCGCTCGTAGCCGGCGATGAGGTCCTCGACGCCCTTCGCCTCGGTGAGGCGGGAGAGGAACAGCACGTAGCCGTCCCTGCGCAGCCCGCGGGCGCGCACGAGGTCCTCGAGGGCGACCGGGTCGAGATCGGAGTAGGCGTCGGAGTCGATCGCCGGGTACGAGATCTCGATGCGGGCGCGGCACTGCTCGGCGAAGCGGGTGCCGTGCGCGGCGTCGATCCGCTCGGCCTCCTCGACGATGAGGTCGCGGGTGTACTCCGACACGGCGACGCAGTGGTCCTGCGAGAGGTAGGAGGCGAAGATGTGGGCGGCGGCGCCCAGGCGCCCCTCCTCCACCGCCCGGCGGACGACGTTGGTGACGTCCGAGCCGACCGCCTCCGCGACCGTGGTGACGTCGACGGGGAGTCCGGTGCTCCAGGCCGCGCGCAGCGCATCCGCCACCGCGATGGTGTGGGGGCTGAGGTACAGCGAGAGGCAGACGGTCGGCACTCCGTCGGTGAAGAGCTCGACCAGGCGGCCGATCATGCCGGCGAGGTAGCGGCCGTCCGGCACCTTGTAGTCGCCCACCGGAGCGGGGCGCTCGACGATGATGCCGTCGCTGTAGGGCAGCACCGCGTCCAGCGGCTTCAGCGGCAGGCCCGCCGCCTCGAGGCGCTCGATCGGCCAGGTGACGATGCGGACCTCGTCGAACCCGCGCTCGCGCGCCGTCTCGGCCAGGTTGCGCGCCTCGACCGAGTGGCCGCAGATCACCGGATCCGCCCGGACGACGATCACGAGCCGGTTCTGCACGGTGCTCGCGTGAGTGCTCTGGTCCATGGTCTCCTCCTAGGGCTGGATGGTGCTGGGCTGGATGGTGCTGGTGGGCTGGGTGGTGGTCGTCCGCCGCACCGGATGCGACGGCGGTCGGTGCTCCGGTGCCGTCGCCCAGTCCGACGGCTCGGGTCCGAGGTGCAGGGTGAGCTCGCCGCCGCGGTGCAGCTCGGCGGCGCTCAGGACGCTCGCCTCGAGCGGCGCTCCGTTGAACTCGGCCGACTGCACGTACTGCACCGGCCCGCCGGGCACGGGCTCGACGAAGCCGGTCGTGCGGATCTCGAGGTCGGCGCCGCCCACGGCGACGGACACGCGCGAGAACGCGGGCGCGTTCACGAGGAGCAGCCCCTGCCCGGCGACGGGGAACAGGCCCAGGCTCGCCCAGACGTACCAGGAGCTCAGGCCTCCGGAGTCGTCGTTGCCGGGCAGCCCGCCGCGGCCGGTGCCGAAGCGCTGGTGCAGCACCCCGTGCACGATCTCGGCCGTGCGGTCGGGCCGGCCGGCGTAGTGGTAGGCCCAGGGCGACTCCATGTCGGGCTCGTTGTTGAGCCCCTCGAAGCGCCCGAGCGCCGCGCCCGCGAGCATCTCGGCGCGGTCGGGCCGGAGGCCGGGCTGCCGCACCGGCTCGGCACCGTAGCCGAAGAACTCGTCCAGCTGCGCGACGAAGGCGTCGTCCCCTCCGCTCAGCGCGATGCGCCCCGCCATGTCGTGCAGCAGGCGGAAGGAGTAGTTGTGCCGCGTGCCCTCGTAGTAGGTCGAGTCCTTCAGCAGGCCCGTCCGCAGATCGAAGGCGTTCACCCACTGCGCCGCGCGCTCCTCGAGCTGCTCGGCGAGCACGCGGTCGCCGACGTGACGCGCCACGACCGCGGTGCACCAGTAGCCGTGGGCGAGGTCGAGGGTGTGGCTGATCGGATGCGCCTCGCCCGCCGCGAGGAACTCCTCGCCGTAGGTGCGCTTGAGGTCCTCCGCCATGTGCACGAGGGCCGCCTCCCAGTCGATGCCGGGCAGCCCCAGTCGGCAGAGGTCGGCGAGGAAGGTGTGCGCGAGGGCGCTGCCCTGCCGCGAGAAGCGGTCGCTGCCCTTGGCCATCCGGTAGCCGATCGGGAAGTTGCCCTCCTCCTCGCAGATGGTCAGCAGGGCCGCCGCGATCTCGACCGCGCGCTCGGGCAGCAGGGCCGTGAGCAGCGGGAGCTGGGTGCGGTAGATGTCCCACATCGTGCTCAGGTCGAAGACGAACGGGCCGTCGGTCGGCCAGAACGGGCTCTCGGACGGGGCGAGGCACGGCTTGATCAGCGAGTGGTACAGCGCGGTCGAGAAGACGGTCTCGCGGTCGACGGACGGTGTGTCGACGGCGATCCGGCGCAGGTGCTTCCGCCACGTCTTGCGGGTGCGGTCGCGGCGCTGGTCGAAGCCGGTGCCGGTCGGCGGCACGTCGCGGTGCAGGTTCTCGCGGGCGCGCTCCGTGCCGCGGAGGGAGAAGCCCATCCGGAGCTCCACGGTCGTGCCGGGCTCGCTCGGTCCCGCCCACATCAGGCCGAACGGGCGGAGTGTCGTGGGGCGGATGTGGTCGAAGTCGAGCCGGGTGCCGCCCGGCATCAGCCGGCGGTCGTACCAGAGCATCTGGCGCCACTGCAGCGCGTCGCACTCGAGGTGCACGGCCAGCGGAGCGCCCTCCATCACGATCTCGCCGCTCGCGACGCCGGGCGAGATCGAGCGCAGCTGCGCGCGCAACGGGATCGTCGCTCCGCTCGGGATCGCGAGGCCGCCGAGCGACAGGTCGACGACGACGCGGGCGCTGCGGTGGCGCGGGAACGTGTAGCGGTGCACCGCCGAGGCGGGGCCGACCGTGAGCTCGGCGCGCACCCCGGAGGAGAGGGTCGCGGCGTAGTAGCCCGGCTCGGCGACCTCGTCGACGACGTCCCAGCTGCGGCCGAGCTCGTCGAGCGGCTCGATCATCGGCGTGACGCGGAGGTAGTTGTAGTACTTCCGGATCGCGCCGGTGCCCGACTGCTGGAAGTGGGTGAAGCCCGACGCCTCGATGCCCTCGCGGATGAGCGGGGGGACGCCCTCGAGCGCCAGGTCGTAGCGTCCGTAGCCGGTCGGGTACGCGCCCGAGTAGGAGCAGGCCGAGACCATGCCCAGCGGGTAGGTCGCTCCCGGATGCGTGTTGCCGATCTGCGGCTTCGGCGACCACCAGGTCGCCGCCAGCCCGACGGGCTCGGGGAGGGCCGTGGGCTCCGTGCCGAGGAACGGGTCGACCCGCTCGATCATGCTCCGCTCACCGCCGCCGCCATGCCGTGACGCTAGGGGCGGTCGGTGTCATCGGAGTGACGCGGAGACGACGGGACGGCGACGGTCGGGCGGCCGGGGAGGGGCGCCGAGCCCCGCCTTACGGGATCAGCTTCTCGGCGCGGTAGCGGTCGAACAGCTCGGTGAAGGAGTCGACCGTGCGGTGGTGGAGCGTGAACCCGGCGAGGCGGGACTTGCTGATGTCGGTCACGACCTCGATCCCGCGGCCGAGGTCGGCGTCGGTGTGCCACCAGGAGGCGACGCGGGCGAGGTCGGACTCGATCAGGCCGTGCTCGTCGACGAGGCGCTGCCAGACGGGCTGCGCGTCGGCCATCTGCTGCTCGAGCGGCTGCGGCTGCTCCCCCGGGCCCACCGGCTCCACGCCGAAGTGCTCGGCGAGGCGCATCCACATCCACCGCCAGCGGAACACGTCGCCGTTGACGACGTTGAACGCCTCGTCGCGGCCGGCCTCGGAGGTCGCGGCCCACACCATCTGCGCGGCGAGCACGGTGGCGTCGGTCATGTCGGTCAGGCCGTTCCACTGCGTGAGCGATCCCGGGAACACGAACGGCTCGCCGAGCTCGCGCTGGATCGAGGCGTAGACGGCCAGCGTCAATCCCATGTTCATCGCGTTGCCGACCGCGTGCCCGATCACCGTGTGCGAGCGGTGCACCGACCAGGTGAAGCCCGCGCGCTCGGCGGCGGCGAAGAGCTCGTCCTCCTGCGCGTAGTAGAAGTTCGGAGCGTCCAGGCGCTCCTCCTCCTCGTGGAACGGGGTGTCGGGCATGGCGCCCTGTCCGTAGGCCTCGAAGGGACCGAGGTAGTGCTTGAGCCCGGTGACCAGGGCGACGTGCTCGAGCGGCGCGTGCGCCAGGGCGGCCAGGAGGTCGCGGACCATGCCGCCGTTGACGGCGATGTTCTCCTCCTCCGTCTCCTGGCGCGACCAGGCGGTGAAGAAGACGTGGGTGGGGCGCTCGTCGGCGAGGACGCGGGCGAGGTCCGCGGCCGAGCGGAGGTCGGCCGAGAGGGGACGGACACCGGCCCGCTCGGCGACCGGCCGACGGGAGAGGGCCGTCACGGGCCAGCCCTCCCCGGTCAGCAGGTCGACGAGGGCGGAGCCGCCGATGCCGGTCGCGCCGACCACGAGGGCGCGGCGGTCGGCCGGGGCGGCGGAGGCCTGGGCGGCGACGGCTGGAGCGGCGGAGCCCTGGGCAGCGGAGGTGGACGGGGTGGACGGGTGCGTCGAAGTCATCCCCAAGGGCAACGCCGACCGGCGCGAGGCATTCCCGCGGACCGCTCCGCGGCGATCGCGGCGCGGAGGTCGGGCAGACCCGCCGCCGGGGTGTAGCGGTAGTTCTTCGGATCGAGCACGGCGGCCGACGCGGCCTCGACGATGTGCTCGGGAGTGAGGAAGTCCGGCTCGCCCGCCGCGTACGAGATGACGGGCCGGCCCTGCGCCTGGAGGGCCTTGGCCTTCGCGTCGACCTTGAGGGTCGCGGACTCGGCGATGGCGGAGATTCGGGCGGAGACGCGCGTGGGAGCAGACACGAGCGCCAGCGTGCCCGGACCTCTCCGTAACACCTGGACACAGAGCCCGGTCCGCGGGGACCTGCGGCTAGCGTCGGCTCCCGTGCGCCGCCCCCGGCGCCCCTTCGACGAGGAGCCCATCATGACCGTCGCCACCGCCACCGCCCCCGTGGACTACGAGACCCTCGCCGCGCGCTTCCGGCCGCTCTTCGCCGACATCGCGGCGGGCGCCTCCGCTCGCGAGCGCGACCACGTGCTGCCCGCCGAGCAGATCCGCGCCCTCGCCGAGGCCGGGTTCGGCGCCGTCCGCGTCCCGGTCGAGAACGGAGGAGCGGGAGCGTCGCTCCCCCAGCTCTTCCGCCTGCTCACCGAGCTCGCGGCGGCCGACTCCAACATCCCCCAGGCGCTGCGCGGCCACTTCGCCCTCGTCGAGGACCGCCTGATCGCGACCGACGGCACCCGCGAGCGCTGGCTGCAGCGCTTCGCCGACGGGCAGATCGGCGGCAACGCCTGGACCGAGGTCGGCACCGTCGCGATCGGCGACGTGAACACCAAGGTCACCCCCGTCGAGGGCGACCCGACCCGGTTCCGCGTGAACGGCACCAAGTACTACTCCACCGGCAGCATCTTCGCCGACTGGATCGACACCTTCGCCCAGCGCTCCGACACCGGCGCGACGGTGATCGCGATCGTCGACGCGCACCAGAGCGGAGTGACTCACGCCGACGACTGGGACGGCTTCGGCCAGCGCACCACCGGCTCCGGCACGAGCACCTTCGTCGACGCGGAGGTCGCCGCGGAGGACGTGATCGACTTCGGGACCCGGTTCCGCTACCAGACCGCCTTCTACCAGGCGGTGCTGCTGTCGGTGCTCGCGGGCTCGATCTCCGCCGCGGAGCGGGAGCTCGCCGAGGCGGTCCGCGCCCGCACCCGCATCTACTCGCACGGCAACGCCGACTCGTACGCGGCCGACCCGCAGATCCTGCAGGTCGTCGGCCAGATCTCGGCGGCCGCCTGGGCGGGATCGGCGATCGTCGAGAAGGCCGCGCAGGCCCTGCAGCTCGCTCACGACGCCGCCTCCGGCGACGACCTCGGGCAGGAGGAGCACCTCAACGACCTCGCCGAGCTCGAGACCGCGCAGGCGCAGATCGTGCTGACGCAGCTCGCCACCCGCGCGACCTCCGACGTCTTCGACGCGCTCGGCGCCTCCGGAGTGAGCACCTCGAAGAACCTCGACCGGCACTGGCGCAACGCCCGCACCGCCGCGAGCCACAACCCGTGGGTCTTCAAGGCGCGGATCGTGGGCGATCACTCCGTGACCGGGGCACTTCCTCCGCGGGTCTGGTCGATCGGTGCGGGGCCCGGGCGCCGGGGGTAGCCTCGGCGCAGAGGCGCTTCTCTGCAGAGCTGCGGTTCTGCAGAGGCACAGTCCGCGACGAAGGGGGACGACGATGATCCGGTTCACGCGTGGCGGTATCGGGGCTTCCCGGAGCAGGACGGCCCGGCAGGCGCTGGGCCTCGGCCTCCTGGGGGTGCTCGCTCTGACGGGATGCACCGACCCCGGGCCGGTCGAGACGACGGCTCCGACCGCGACGACGACGGCCACCCGCGCTCCCGTCGCGACTCCGACGGCTGCAGGCGCCACTCCGGCCGCGGGGGTGCCGACGGACGGGACACCGGCGACGGCCCCAACGGCAGAGGCCCCGGAGGCGGGCGCTCCGGAGGCAGGGGCTCCGGCAGCAGAGGCTCCCGCAGCGGAGGCTCCGGCCGTGGAGGACCCCGCCGCCGCCCCGGTCACCGGCGGGCTCACCCCCTGCCCCGAGCTGCTCACCGCCGCGGAGCTCGCCGACCTCGAGTCCGACGGGCTGCGGCTGAACCCGGAGCCGGCCACCTACTTCGATTACCCGATCGTCGAGGAGATGCAGCAGGCCGGCCTGCTCTGCCGGTGGACCGGGCAGGGCGACGTGCACGTCGTCGTCGGTCAGCTCGCGCTGGGCGACGAGCAGTGGCCGACCGCGCGGGAGGGGTTCCTCGCCGAGGGCTTCGCGGTGGACGATGCGTCGGCACCCGGGTTCCTCAACGGCCCGGACGTCGAGGACGAGAGCTACCCCGGACGCGGCGTGCTGCACAGCGACGGCGTCCTCTACTACGTCAGCTACCCGGGGATCCTGCCCTCGCTCGTGCCGCTGGCCGGCTGACGAGAACCCGCTCCGTTCCCGCCTCGTCCCCGCATGGGGGACATCACCGGTAGCGTCGGGGGGTGAGACTTCCGTGGCAGGACCGGGGCGGTCGCGAGAGGCTGCCGCGCGACGTCCTCGTCCTCGGGATCGTGGCGTTCTTCGTGATGCTGGGCTTCGGCGTCGTCGTGCCCGTGCTGCCCGTCTACGTGCGCAGCTTCGGGGTCGGCTACGTCGAGGTCGGAGCGGTGGTGTCGGCGTTCGCGCTGATGCGGCTGATCGCGAATCCGTTCGTCGGGCCGCTCGTCGACCGGCTCGGCGAGCGCGTGGTGCTCGCGACGGGCATCGGGATCGTGGCGCTCTCGAGCGCGCTGGTGGGGCTGGCGGGCGACTACGCGCACCTGCTGCTGCTGCGCGGCGCGGGCGGGATCGGCTCGGCGATGTTCTCGGTCGCCGCGATGACGCTCCTCCTGCGCACCGCGTCGCCCGAGCGCCGGGGCCGCTCCATCGGCTTCTACCAGGGCGGGTTCCTGCTCGGCGGCATGGCCGGACCCGCCGTCGGCGGCGTGCTGACGGCGATCTCGCTCACCGCTCCGTTCTTCTTCTACGCGGGCACGCTCGCCGTCGCCGGGCTCGTCGGGCTGGTGCTGCTGCGCCGACCGGAGCGCGACGCGGACGCGGCGAAGGCCGCGGTCGTCACGCCGATGCGCGAGGTGCTCCGCGATCGCCGCTACCAGAGCGCCGTGCTCGCGAACTTCGCGCTCGGCTGGTCCGCGATGGGCGTGCGGGCGACGCTCGTGCCCGTCCTCGTGGTCGAGGGCCTGGGCGACGACCCGGCCTGGACCGGGATCGCCTTCGCGATCGCCGCCGTCGTGCAGACCGTCGCGCTCGCTCCGGCCGGCCGCTTCGTGGACACGGTGGGCCGGCGTCCGGCGCTGATCGGCGGGTTCGCCGTCGCGGCGCTGGCGATGCTCGCGATGCCGCTGGTGTCGGAGCTCTGGCTGCTCGTGCTGCTGCTCTGCTTCTACGGAGCGGCCGCGGCATTCATGGGGACGGCGCCGGGCGCGCTCGTGGGCGACGCCGCGGGCGAGCGCGGCGGGCGGCCCGTGTCGGTGTTCCAGGCCGCGTCGGACCTCGGCGGCGTGATCGGCCCCCTGCTCGCCGGGGCGCTGGCGGATGCGGCCTCGCCGACCGCCGCGTTCGGCTCGGCGTTCGTGCTGCTCGCGCTCACCGCGGTGATCGGACTGCGGATCCCGCGGGGCCGCGCGCTCTAGCTGTTGCGCCCGCGGGCGTCCACGGGCCACGAGACCGAGCCGCCGTCGCTCGTCAGCACGCGGTACTCGTCGGCGAGGTTCACCGCGACGCAGACGTGGTTCGGAGCGATCCGCACCCGGGATCCGACCGGCAGGTCGAGCCCGGTGATCGTGGCGTGGTGCTCGGACAGCACGGCGATGCGCGCCTCCGGGTGCTCGGGCAGGCGGCCGAACCCGCTCGACACGGCGCCGCGATCGGAGGAGAGCACCTTGCTCCCGGCGTCGGCGATCAGCCGGTCCGCGCGACGGGAGACGATCGTGGCGAGGACCGTGACCGCGATCGACTCGGGGCCGATCGTGCCCATCTCCCACTGCTGCGCGTCGCCGAGGGCGGACACGCCCGGTCGCAGCTCGGTGAGCACGCCCGCGTCGGCGAAGTCGGCGGAGGGCGTGGATCCCCCGCTGACCACGCGGGCCTCGACCCCGACCGAGGCGAGCGACGCGGCGGCCGCGGCGAGCGCCTCCGCTTCGTCGCGGGCCGCGGCGGCGCGCGCCTCGAGCGCGTAGCTGTGCCCGGGGAAGGTGAAGACGCCCACCACGTCGAGTCCGGCGGCGACGGCGGCGGCCGCGACGCCGCCGGCCTCCTGCGGCGGCACTCCGCTGCGGTGGTGTCCCGAGTCGATCTAGACGAC
>NZ_MUKN01000074.1 GCF_001995175.1 Rathayibacter rhapontici | reverse complement strand
GTCTCGGCCGCCTCGGTCGCGACCGTCCCGCGGATGGCCGCGGCCTCGCGGACGGCGTCCTGCGTCATCACGTCGCGGCGTCCGCCGCCTTGCCGAGCGTGGCGGCGGCCTGCGCCTCCGACTCGTTGCGGGTGCGGTCGGCGCGTCGGCGCGCGTCCGAGACCAGGCGCTCGGCCTCGTCGCGCGCCTCCTGGAGGACCCGGTCCCCGTCGTCGCGGGTCGAGCGGCGCAGGGCCGCTGCGTCGTTCTCGGCCTGGGCGATGATCCGCTCGGACTGCTCCTCGGCCACCCGGAGCGTGCGCTCGAGCTTCGCGCCGAGGCCCGCGTAGGTGGGCGCGCCGACCTGCTGCAGCTCCTTCTCGAGCTGGTCGATGCGCGAGGCGAGCCGCTTGGACTCGCGACCGCTCTCGGCGGCCTGGGTGTTCGCGTGGATCAGCTCGCGCCGCAGACCCTGGATGGCCTTGTCGACCTCGTCGCGGTCGTACCCGCGGAACGCCTGGGTGAATTCGGCCTCGTCGCTTGCCACGTCGTCTCCTCCGGAAGGTCAGCGCCACGCTCGCGGCACTCCGGGAAGTTTAGTCAGCGGTCGGCGCCCCGCTCGGAGGCGACACCCGCTCGCGGCACCCGCCGCGCCCACTCTCGGCGGATCTCCTGGGTCGGGCCGAGGGCATCGGCTATCGTGGACTGTCTTTGTCTGTTGCCGTCGTGCCCCGGTCCGGCCGTTCCAGCCGAACCGGCTGAGGCCGCCCCCCGATCCGGCAACGCAGGAGGAGTACTTTCGTGCGGTTCGTCTTCGCCATCATCGCCACCGTCATCGCTGCCGCGTTGATAGCGCTCGGCATCGGTCAGCGCACGGTGTGGGCTCCGCCCGAGTCGCTGACCGCGAGCACCGTCCTCGAGTCGGACGCGCCGTACGCCGTCGTCGACGGCAGTGTCCTCGCCTCGAACGAGGGTCGGCAGTCGATCACCGTGGAAGGCGAGGGCGACCTCGTCCTCACCTACGCCCGGACCAGCGACGTGCTCGGCTGGGTCGGCGGGTCGGAGTACGACGAGATCGGCTACGACGCCGAGACCGACGAGCTCACCGCCTCGACCGAGACCGGCACGCCGATCGACCTGGCCGCCGACGTGCTGACGGCCGACGCCGAGATCGTGGATCCCCGGGGCGCCGACCTGTGGCTCGAGCAGCTCGAGGGAGCGGGGAGCATCGACGTCGCACTGGACGTGCCCGAGGACATCTCTCTCCTGATCGCGACCGACGGGACCGCCCCGGCCGCGGACGAGATCCGGGTCAGCTGGCCCGTCGACACCGCGACCCCGCTCGCCGGCCCGCTGCTCGCCGGCGGTGCGCTCTTCCTCCTGATCGGCCTCGGCCTGTACATCTGGGCCTTCGTGCACCTGCGCCGTCAGCACGGCCCGCGCCGCAAGGGACCGCAGGGCAAGGTCCCCCGCGGGGTGCGGCGTCCGCGTCCCCGTGCAGGGATCCAGGCGTCCATCGCCGCGCCCGCGCGGAGCCGCCGCCGCGGTCTGCTCGTGCTCCCCGTCGTCCTGGGCACCACCGCCCTGCTCGCCGGCTGCAGCTCCGACTACTGGCCCGACCTCGCGGCCGGCGCCACCGCCACCCCCACCGCCACGGCGACCTCCACGGCAGGCGCCGAGCCCGTGGCCGAGATCCCGACCCCCGTCGTCACCACGCAGCAGGCGGAGGCGATCGTCACGTCGATCGCCGACGTCGCCTCCGCCGCCGATGCGGCCCGCGATGCGGCGATCCTCGCCGAGCGCTTCCAGGGCGAGGCTCTCACCGAGCGGCGGACGAACTACGAGGTCGTGAGCAAGGGCGGCACGATCGACGCCCCCCAGGCGATCCCGGCATCGCCCGTCAGCGTCGTCCTCCCGCAGGACACCGACTCCTGGCCCCGGCTGGTCACCGCCGTGGTCGGCGACCCGGCCGACACCACCACGGCGCCGATCGCGCTGATGATGAGCCAGGCGAGCCCCCGCGTCGACTACAAGGTCGACTACGCGATCTCGCTCGAGGCCAACGCGCGCATCCCCGATGTGGCGCCGGTCACCGTCGGCACCTCGATCGTCGCGCCGGACTCGCGTCTGATGACCCTCGCACCGGAGGCGGTCGGCGCCGCCTACGCCGACATCCTCGCCACCGGCGACGCGAGCCAGTACGCCGAGCTGTTCTCGCCCGACGGCGACACCCTGCGCGGCCAGGTCGGCGTCGACAAGAAGAACGCCGACCGCGAGGCGCTGCCCGACACCGCCTCGATCGAGTTCTCGAACAAGGCCGGCAATTCGCCCACCATCGCCCTGGCGACCAACGACTCCGGCGCCCTCGTCGCCGCGAGCATCGCCGAGGTGTCGACGGTCAGGCCGACCGCGGAGGGATCGACCGTCTCGACCTCCGGTGCCTCGCAGACCCTGCTCGGCACCGACAAGTCGACGACGGGGATCGAGACCACCTACGGTTATCAGTTGTTGTTCTACGTACCGCCCGTCGGATCGGAGGAGAAGATCGTGATGCTCGGATGGAGCCAGGGACTCGTCTCGGTGGTGCAGCTGCCGTGAGCGCCGTCCCGCCCCTGCCCGGAAACCTCCGCGGCGCCGTCGACCTGTCGAGCCTGGTGAACCGGCGCGCGCCCCAGCGCCCGCGCCGACCGCCGCTCCCGGAGCGGCGGCCGCCGGATCCGCCCCCGCCAACCCGCTGCTGCTGACCGCGGGGGATGCCGAGTTCGACCAGGTCGTCCAGCTCTCCTCGCGCGTGCCCGTGATCGTTGACCTGCGCGGCTCCTGGTCCGAGCAGAGCACGAGCATGACCGCGCTGCTCGAGAAGGTCGTCGTCTCGTACGCCGGGGCGTTCGTGCTCGTCGGCGTCGACGCGGAGTCCAGCCCCCAGCTCGCCCAGGCGTTCCAGGTGCAATCCGTGCCGACCGTCGCCGCCGTGATCGCCGGACGACCGGTGCCGCTGTTCAGCGGCCTGATCGCCGAGGAGCAGCTCCGCGACCTGCTCGAGCAGCTGCTCCAGCTCGCCGCGCAGAACGGAGTGACGGGGTCGGTCCCCGTCGAGGGCGTCCCGACCGAGGAGGGCGCCGAGCCAGAGGCCGCTCCGCTGCCCCCGCACCACCAGGAGGCGTACGACGCGATCGACGCCGGCGACTACGACGCCGCGATCACCGAGTACGAGACCGCCATCGCCCAGAACCCGCGTGACGACCTCGCCGTCGCCGGCCTCGCCCAGGTCAAGCTGCTGAAGCGACTCCAGGGGAGGACGCTGGAGGAGGTGCGCTCCACCGCCGCCGCCGAGCCGTCGAACCTCGACGCGCAGCTCGCCGTCGCCGACCTCGACGTCTCCGGCGGCCACGTGGAGGACGCCTTCGACCGCCTCCTGTCGATCTTCCCCCGGCTCGACGCCGACGGGAAGGCCGCCGTGCGCGCCCGCCTGCTCGAACTGTTCGAGATCGTCGGGACGACCGACCCGCGCGTCAACAAGGCCAGGGCGCGGCTGACCGGTCTCCTGTACTGAGTTCTCTGGCGGGGCGAGCGCGAGCGCTCGCCCCGCCGCGGTCGGCTGGGTGGGTGGTCGCGTTCTCGTGAGCGGGGTGCGTTCGGCTCGCTCGAAACGCTGACACGCGTTTCTCGCCCATCGCCTTCGGGAGGGCGCGTGGTCAGTCCACGGGAGGTTGTCGATGGGCTCCGCTGCGCGGTCGGGTGGAGAGGCGTCGAATGTGTGAGCGTGCTGCGCACGGCTCCTTCGGGTGAGCGTGCTGCGCACGGCTCCTTCGGGTGAGCGTGCTGCGCACAGCTCCTTCGGGTGAGCGTGCCGGGTGCCGCTCCTCTGATTGTGGTTTCTGCGCACGGGGCCTTCGTCTGAACGTGCTGCGCACGGCCCGCGCGATCAAGCGTGCTGTGGGTGGTTCCCTGCGACCGAGAGAGTCGCGCACGTCCTTCGGTGGTGAGCGCGCGGCGAGCGGCTCCGCCACGGGGAGCGTCCGAGGTCGGCCCCGCTGACCATGGGGAGGCGTGGCGACTCGGCGGGGGAACGGGGCGGGGGTGCGCTGAGGAGGGTCAGCGGACGATCGTAAGTGACCTTCAGGTGGGGTGGTACGCCGACGGCGGGCGGAGGGTCGCTGGGCGCCCGCTCCGCCCGCCGGTGAGGTGCCGAGGGTCAGTCGGAGGCGGGGCGCAGGTAGAGGGCGGCCAGCGGGGGGAGGACGACCTCGGCGGAGGCGGGGCGGCCGGACCACGGCTCGTCCTTGGCCTCGACGGAGCCGAAGTTGCCGACTCCCGAGCCGCCGTAGATCTCGGCATCGGTGTTGACGAGCTCCTCCCAGCGGCCGGCGACGGGCAGGCTGACCCGGTAGCCGTGCACGGGCGAACCCGAGAAGTTCACGATCACCGCGACCGGCCGACCCTGCTTGTCCTTGCGCAGGAACGAGATGACGTTCGGAGCGGCGGAGCCGCCGTCGATCCACTCGAAGCCCGCCTGATCGAAGTCGAGCTCCCACAGCGACGGCGTCTCGCGGTACACGCGGTTCAGCTGGCCGACGAGATCGAAGAGACCGCGGTGCGCGGGCTGGTCGAGGATCCACCAGTCCAGGCCCCGCTCCTCCGACCACTCGGAGTACTGGCCGAACTCCTGGCCCATGAAGAGCAGCTGCTTGCCCGGGTGCGCCCACATGAACGCGAGGTACGCCCGCAGGTTCGCGCGCTGCTGCCAGTGGTCGCCGGGCATCTTCTGGATCAGCGACCCCTTGCCGTGCACGACCTCGTCGTGGCTGATCGGCAGGACGAAGTTCTCACTGAAGGCGTAGACGAACGAGAAGGTGATCTCGCCCAGGTGGTACTGGCGCCAGAGCGGATCGTTCGCCATGTAGTTCAGCGAGTCGTGCATCCAGCCCATGTTCCACTTGAGCCCGAAGCCGAGACCGCCCGAGACGGTGGGCTGGGTGACGCCCGGCCAGCTGGTCGACTCCTCGGCGATCATCATGATGCCGGGGTAGAGCTTGTAGGCCGTGGCGTTCACCTCCTGCAGGAAGCTGATCGCCTCGAGGTGCTCGCGGCCGCCGTGCTCGTTCGGCAGCCACTCGCCCTCCTTGCGGGAGTAGTCGAGGTAGAGCATCGAGGCGACCGCGTCCACGCGGAGGCCGTCGACGTGGAACTCCTCGAGCCAGTAGAGGGCGTTCGCGACGAGGAAGTTGCGGACCTGCGTGTGACCGAAGTCGAAGACGTAGGTGCCCCAGTCCATCTGCTCGCCGCGGCGCCAGTCCGGGTGCTCGTAGAGGGGCTCGCCGTCGAAGCGCGCGAGGGCGAAGTCGTCCTTCGGGAAGTGACCGGGGACCCAGTCGACGATGACGCCGATCCCGGCCTGGTGGAGCCGGTCGATCAGGTACTTCAGGTCGTCGGCGGTGCCGAAGCGGCTCGACGCCGCGTAGTACCCCGTGACCTGATAGCCCCAGGAGCCTCCGAACGGGTGCTCCGCGAGCGGCATGAACTCGACGTGGGTGAAGCCGAGCTCGGTGACGTACTCGATGAGCGGATCCGCCAGATCGCGGTAGCCGAGGCCGGGGCGCCACGAGCCGAGGTGCATCTCGTAGACGCTGAGCGCCTGAGTGTGCGGGTCGACCGCCGCGCGATGCGCCATCCAGTCGCCGTCGCTCCACTGGTGGTGCGAGACCGCGATGCGCGAGGCGGTCGCGGGCGGCACCTCGGTCGAGCGGGCCATCGGGTCGGCCTTGCGCACCCAGTGCCCGTCGCGCGAGAGCAGATCGAACTTGTAGGGGGCGCCGGGCTCGAGACCCGGGACGAAGATCTCCCAGACGCCGGTGACGCCGAGGTTGCGGAGGGCGTGGCCCTCGCCGCTCCACTGGTTGAAGTCGCCGACCACGCGGACCGCCTGGGCGTGCGGGGCCCAGACCGAGAACGACGTGCCCCAGACCCCCTCGTGCTCGCGGTGACGGGCGCCGAGCGCCTCCCAGAGCCGCTCGTGGCGGCCCTCGCCGATGAGGTAGAGGTCGAAGTCGCCGACGGTCTTCGAGAAGCGGTAGGGGTCCTCCGCCGTCCACTCGCCGCCGTCGCCGTAGCGGGCCTCGATCGTGTACGCCTGCGGACCCAGGATGTGGAAGCCCTGCCAGATGCCGTCGTGGAGGTGCGTGAGCTCGACGCGCGCACCGGTCGAGAGCACCGCGACGACCTTGTCGGCCAGGGGACGCCGGGTCCGCACCACGGTCACCGGGTCGGCGACGCCCTGAGCGGCGACGACGTGCTGGCCGAGCACGTGGTGGGGGAGCGCGTTGCTACCGGTCGCGAGCTGCTGGAGGATCCACTCCTCGATGACGGGGAGCTCGATGCCCGAGGACCCCTCGACGACCGAGTCGGACGGAGCCGCGCGAGTGGCGCTCGACTCCTCGGCCGACGGGGCCGCGGCCTCCTCGGTTCCCGTGCCCGTGGTCGTCGCCGAGCTCGTGCCGGTCGTCACGACGGTCTCGACGCGCGGGGCGAGGCCCGCCTGCTCGGCCGGGGTGGCGGCCTCGTCGCCGGGGGTGGTTGCGCTCATCGCTCGTCCGCCTTCACGCTCAGGATGTGCACGGGCTCGACGAACGAGTCCAGCCGCACGTAGTTGTCGCTCGACCAGGTCCAGACGGCCCCGGTGATCAGGTCCTCGACCTGGAACGAGTCGCCCCACTCCCGTCCCAGTGCGGGCAGGTCGAGGTGCACGGTCGTCTCGCGGGCCGAGTGGGGATCGGTGTTGACCACGACGATCAGGGTGTCGGCGGTCCCGGTGCCCGTGAACTCCTTCTGCAGGTGCTTCGTGTAGACGATGATCGCCTCGTCGTCGCTGCGGTGCACCTGGAGGTTGCGGCGCTGCGCGAGAGCGGGGTGCGCCTTCCGGATCTCGTTGAGCCGGGTGATGTACGGGGCGAGCGAGCGTCCGGAGGCGGCCGCCGCCTCCCAGTCGCGCGTCTTGTACTCGAACTTCTCGTTGTCGATGTTCTCCTCGGCGCCGGGGCGCGCGACGTTCTCGACGAGCTCGTAGCCGGCGTAGACGCCCCAGAGGGGCGAGGCCGTGGCGGCGAGGGCCGCGCGCACCTTGTAGGCCGCCGGTCCGCCGTACTGCAGGTACTCGGTGAGGATGTCGGGCGTGTTCACGAAGAGGTTCGGCCGCATGTAGTCGGCCGTCTCGTGGGAGATGCTCGTGAAGAACTCCTCGAGCTCCTCCTTGGTGTTGCGCCAGGTGAAGTACGAGTACGACTGCTGGAAGCCCACCTTGCCCAGGGCCCGCATGATCGCGGGGCGCGTGAACGCCTCCGCGAGGAACACGACGTCGGGGTGCTCGGCGTTGACCTCGTGGATGATCCACTCCCAGAAGTCGAGCGGCTTCGTGTGCGGGTTGTCGACGCGGAAGATCCGGACTCCGAGCGAGATCCAGTAGCGCAGGATCCGCAGCGACTCCTGGCGGATGCCTGGGGATCGTTGTCGAAGTTGATCGGGTAGATGTCCTGGTACTTCTTCGGCGGGTTCTCGGCGTACGCGATCGTGCCGTCCGGGAGGGTCGTGAACCACTCCGGGTGGCTCGTCACCCACGGGTGGTCCGGCGAGGCCTGCAGCGCGAAGTCGAGCGCGAGCTCGAGGCCCGCCTCCTTCACGGCGTCGTGGAAGGCGGTGAAGTCCTCGACGGTGCCCAGGTCGGGGTGGATCGCGTCGTGGCCGCCCTCGGCCGCTCCGATCGCCCACGGGGAGCCCGGATCGGCGGGACCGGCGTTCAGGGTGTTGTTCGGACCCTTGCGGAACGTCCGGCCGATCGGGTGGATAGGCGGCAGGTACAGCACATCGAAGCCCATCGCGGCGACGGCGGGCAGGCGCTCGGCAGCGGTGCGGAAGGTCCCGCTGGTGACCGTGCCGTCCTCGTTCCGCACCGCGCCCTCGGAGCGCGGGAAGAACTCGTACCAGGCGCCGACGCCCGCGCGGGTGCGCTCGACGTGCACGACGCGCGGCTCCGAGAGGCTGGAGAGGCTCATCACCGGACGCGCCGTGAGCGCCCCGTGGACCGCGGCGTCCTCGGCGGCCGCCAGGCGCGCCTCCGGAGAGAGCGAGGTGTCGGCGACGCTCGCCGCCGTGTCGGCCAGCAGGGTGCGCTCGGTTCCCGAGCGCGACTCGTCCCCGGCGGCCGAGCGGAGCAGACCTGCGCCCACCGCGAAGGTGACGTCGACATCGAGGCCGGCCGGGATCTTGATCTCGGCCGTGTGCAGCCAGGTCGCCCAGTCGTCGGCGAAGGAGCGGATGCGGTAGGTCCAGTCGCCCTCGGCGTCCAGGCGCACGAGCCGGCCGTAGCGGTCGGTGCCGGTCGCGATCAGGCTCATGCGGTGCTCGGACTCATCGCCCGAGGGCGATGTGAGGAGCAGGTCGACGCCGATGAGGTCGTGGCCCTCGCGGAACGCGGTCGCCGCGAACGGCACGACCTCTCCGACGAAGGCCTTCGCCGGCCAGCGGTCGTCCTCGAGCCGCGGCTGCGGGTCGATGATCGGGAGGCGCTCGGCGCGGGTGCGGTATCCGCTGCCGACGGGGGCCGGTGCCGCCGGTTCCGCCACCGGCGCGGGTTCGGGAGGCGTCACCGCCTCGGGGGTCGGAACGGGGCGCCCGCGGGCCGCTCGCCGTGCGTCTTTGCCGTGTGAGGACGTGCCGAAAGGTGTCTGAGCCACGTCACGACAGTAGCGACCCGGGCGTGCTTCGGCACGCCGCTTGCGCCCGCACTCGGGCCTGTGCAAACGGTCCCGGGTGCGCCCGCTCCCGAGCCGTCGTGGTCCGCTAGGGTGTGCGAGCGCGCGCGACCCCCGGCGCTCTGCGCCCGTGCACGCCGGGATCCGCAGAGAGTCGAGGAGTGCCGTGAAGGCCATCCGCCGCTTCACCGTCCGTTCGGTCCTGCCGCCCGAGCTCTCCGCGCTCGGCGAGCTCGCCGGCAACCTGCGCTGGGCGTGGCACGAGCCCACCCGCCGCCTGTTCGAGCGCGTGGATCCGGCGCTCTGGCGCAGGGGAGGAGCCGACCCGACCGCGCTGCTGGGCGCCGTCAGCCCGGAGCGGCTCGCCGAGCTCTCGCAGGACCGTGGTTTCGTCGAGGACGCGTGGCGTCTGCGCGAGGAGCTCGAGCGCTACCGCACCGAGCCGCGCTGGTACCAGTCGCTGCCGGAGTCGGCTCCGCGCTCCCTCGCCTACTTCTCTCCCGAGTTCGGCATCGCCGCCGCTCTCCCGCAGTACTCCGGCGGTCTCGGGATCCTCGCGGGCGACCACCTCAAGGCCTCGTCGGATCTCGGCGTCCCGCTGACCGGCGTCGGGCTCTTCTACCGGTCCGGCTACTTCGCGCAGGGCCTCTCGGCCGACGGCTGGCAGATCGAGTCGTACCCCTCCCTCGACCCCGACGGACTGCCGCTGCGCGTCGTCCGGCTCGCCGACGGCTCGGCCGCCCGGATCGTGCTCGCGCTGCCGGACGGCCGAGCGCTGTACGCGCGCGTGTGGCGGGCCGAGGTGGGCCGGGTGACCCTCCTCCTGCTCGACACCGACATCCCCGAGAACGAGGACTCCTTCCGCTCGGTCACCGACCGCCTCTACGGCGGCGGCGGCGAGAACCGGCTGCTGCAGGAGCTGCTGCTGGGCATCGGCGGTGTGCGCGCTCTCGAGCTGTGGTCCGAGGTGTCGGGCACCCCGCTCCCGGAGGTGTTCCACACCAACGAGGGGCACGCGGGCTTCCAGGGGCTCGAGCGCATCTCGGGGCTGATCGGGTCGGGCCTCGCCTTCGACGAGGCTCTCCAGGTCGTCCGCGCCTCCACCGTCTTCACGACGCACACCCCGGTGCCCGCCGGCATCGACCGCTTCGACCGCGGGCTCATCCAGGAGTACTTCTCGACCGAGCTGCTCCCGGGCGTCCAGGTCGAGGACGTGCTCGCGCTCGGCGCCGAGTCGTACGACGGCGGCTCCGAGCACGTCTTCAACATGGCGGTGATGGGGCTCCGCCTCGCCCAGCGCTCGAACGGCGTCTCCCAGCTGCACGGCGAGGTCAGCCGCGGCATGTTCTCGGGCCTCTGGCCGGGGTTCGACACGTCGGAGGTGCCGATCGGCTCGGTCACGAACGGGGTGCACGCGCCGACCTGGACGGACCCGGTGCTGACCGCCCTCGCCCGCGAGCGACTCGGCACCGAGGACACCACGCGCGCCGACTGGTCCTCCGGGGCCCTCAGCGACTACGACCTCTGGGCGGCCCGGCGCACCCTTCGGGAGCAGCTCGTGCGCGACGCCCGGGTGCGCGCGGCGCGGTCGTGGCGGGAGCAGAACCCCGGCGGTCTCACTCCCGGCTGGCTCGACGAGATGCTCGACCCGGACGTCCTGACCATCGGCTTCGCCCGACGGGTGCCGACCTACAAGCGGCTGACGCTGATGCTGCACGATCCGGAGCGGCTGCGCGCCCTGCTCACGCATCCGGAGCGCCCGATCCAGATCGTCATCGCCGGCAAGTCGCACCCGGCCGACGAGGAGGGCAAGCGGCTCATCCAGCGCCTCGTCCGCTTCGCGCAGGAGGCGGACGTGCGCCGCCGCATCGTGTTCCTGCCCGACTACGACATCGCCATGGCCCAGCTGCTCTACCCGGGAACGGACGTCTGGCTCAACAACCCGCTGCGGCCGCTGGAGGCGTGCGGCACCTCCGGCATGAAGGCGGCGCTCAACGGCTCGTTGAACCTGTCGATCCTCGACGGCTGGTGGAACGAGTACTTCGACGGCGAGAACGGCTGGGCGATCCCCTCTTCCGACCGCGCCCTCGATCCCGAGGCGCGCGACACACTGGAGGCCGACGCCCTCTACGAGCTGCTCGAGAGCGAGGTCGTGCCCCGGTTCTACGAGCGCGACCATGACGGAGTGCCGCGCCGCTGGGTCCGCTCGATCCGCCACACGCTCGCCACGCTCTCGCCCGAGCTGTCGGCGGAGCGGATGGTGCAGCAGTACGTCGAGTCCCTCTACCGTCCGGCGGCCGAGGCGCACCGGGCGGTCGCCGTCGACCACTTCGAGCCGGCCAAGGAGCTGTCGGCGTGGAAGCGCCGCGTGCGGGCCGGCTGGCCGGGAGTGGCGGTCGCCTCAGTCGAGTCGGGCGGGATCGACGCCGTCCCGCAGCGGGGCGACCGGCTGGCCGTCCGCGCGGGGGTGCTGCTCGGCGAGCTCTCGCCCGAGGACGTGACGGTGCAGGTGGTCTACGGCACGACCGCGCCCGACGGCTCGCTCACCGACGTGCGCAGCCAGGACCTCGAGGTCGCCGAGGCCGCGGGGGCCGTGGTGCCCGCCGACGCCGTCGGGCGGACGCCGTACGCCGGAGTGGTCGAGCTGGATCGCAGCGGCACCTTCGGCTACACCGTGCGGGTGGTGCCGAGGCACCCCCTGCTGGCGCGCGCCGCCGAGCTCGGGCTCGTCGCGGCCGCGGGCTGAGCCGTCAGCGGCCGATGGCGGCCGTGATCGCCCCGGTCGCGGCGATCAGGTCGGCCGGAGCGAGCTCGATGTCGAAGCCGCGCCGCCCGCCCGAGACGAGGACCGTGTCGAACAGCTCGGCGGTCTCGTCGAGCACGGTGCGGTGGCGCGTCTTCTGGCCGAGGGGCGAGATGCCGCCGAGCACGTAGCCGGTGCGCCGCTGAGCGAGCGCCGGGTCGGCCATGGCGGCCTTCTTGCCGCCCAGGGCCGCCGCCAGCTCCTTGAGGTCGAGCGAGCCGCTGACCGGCACGATGCCGACCACGAGCTCGCCGTCGACATCGGCGAGCAGGGTCTTGAACACGCGGTCCGGCTCCACTCCGAGGGCCTCGGCGGCTTCGGAACCGTAGCCCGTCGTCGCCGGATCGTGCCGGTACTCGCGCGGCGTGAACGGGATGCCCGCAGCGGCCAGGGCGACCGTCGCCGGCGTGCCCGGACCGCTCCGCGCCATCAGGCGACCGCTCCGGAGGAGGACGCCTCCGCCGCATGGGCCGCGAAGAGCTGCATCGACGTGCCCGCCACGCGGATCACCTGGCCCGGCTCGAACGACTCGCCGTGCTCGAGGGGCACCGGCTCGTCGCTGCTCCACAGCCGGGTGTAGCCGGTGACGCCCTCGCTCGCGGCGAGGACGACGCTCGTCTCGTGCTCGACCCCGTGCACCACGAGGAGGACGCGATCGAGCTCCTCGGTCTCGGGGGTGGAGGTGGCGAGGTACTGCATCGTCCGGTTCCCGGCCGAGGTCCAGTCGTGCTCGGACATCCGACGGCCGTGGACGTCGAACCAGTGCATCGTGCTCGCGCTCGGCGTCACCTCGCCCTCGCGCCCGTAGCGGGAGGGGCGCAGCGCCGGATGCTCGCGGCGGAGCCGGATGAGCGTGCGCGCGTGCTCGCGCAGCTCGAGCTGCCACTCGCTGCGGCTGTCCCATCGGAGCCACGTGAGGTCCGAGTCCTGGCAGTAGGCGTTGTTGTTGCCGCGCTGACTGCGGCCGAACTCGTCGCCCGCCGTGATCATCGGGACTCCCGCCGAGAGCAGGAGCGTGCCGAGCAGGTTGCGCATGGCCTTGCGGCGCGCGAGGGTGACGCCCTCGTCGGAAGTGGGTCCCTCGAAGCCGTGGTTGAAGGAGCGGTTGTTGTCCGACCCGTCGCGGTTCGACTCGCCGTTGCCGATGTTGTGCTTGACGTTGTAGGAGACCAGGTCGGCGAGCGTGAATCCGTCGTGCGCGGTGACGAAGTTGACGGAGGCGAGCGGGCCGCGCTCGGCCGAGAACGTGTTGGAGGACCCGGTCAGGCGGGTGGCGAAACCGCCGATGCCGACGGGGGCCGTGCCGGCGCGACGGGCGTAGTCGATGTCCGACAGCCAGAAGTTGCGGACCCGGTCGCGGTAGCGGTCGTTCCACTCCGACCAGCCGGCCGGGAAGTTCCCCGTCTGCCAGCCGCCCATGCCGACGTCCCACGGCTCGGCGATCATCTTGACGTCGGCGAGCTCCGGGTCCTCGACCGCGGCGACGAGCAGCGGGTGGTCGGAGCGGAAGTGCGCGTTCTCGTCGCGGCCGAGCGTCGCGGCCAGGTCGAGGCGGAAGCCGTCGATGCCGACCTCGGAGGACCAGTACCGGAGGGAGTCGAGCACCATCCGCTGCGCGACGGGCCGTCCGAAGTCGATCGTGTTGCCGCATCCGGTCACGTCGACGTAGTGGCCCTCGTCGGTCTGGCGATACCAGCTCGCGTCGTCGATGCCGCGCAGGCTCGAGCGCGGGCCGGAGGGCCCCTCCTCGGCGGTGTGGTTGTAGACGACGTCGAGGATCACCTCGAGGCCCGCCTCGTGCAGGAGCTTCACCATGCCCTTGAACTCCCGCAGCACGGCGGTCGGGCCTCCGCGCTGCGCCGCGGGAGAGGCGTAGGCGGCGTGAGGGCTGAAGAAGTTGAGCGTGTTGTAGCCCCAGTAGTTGGTGAGCCCCTGCCGCAGCAGCCGCTGCTCCGAGACGAAGGCGTGCACCGGCAGCAGCTCGACGGCGGTCACTCCGAGCTCCAGGAGCGACGCGACGGTCGACTCGTGCGCGAGCCCCGCGTAGGTGCCCCGCAGCTCGACGGGCAGCGCCGTGTTGAGCTTGGTGAGGCCCTTCACGTGCGCCTCGTAGACGACGGTGCGGTCCCACGGCGTGCCGGGCTTCACCGAGCCGCCCCAGTCGAAGGAGTCGTCGACGACGACCGAGCGCCACTCGTTCTCGGCGACCCGCAGCAGGCCCTTCGAATAGGGCTCGAGCAGCGCCGTCCGCGGATCGAACCGGTGGCGCGGTCCCTCCGGACCGTCGACGCGGATCGCGTACCGGCGCCCGGGCGTCAGCAGCGCCGACCGGGCCGACCAGACGTCCCCCTCGCCCCGGACGAGCGGCACCGTGCGCGCGACCCAGGCGGGGTCCTTCTCGTCGTACAGCAGGAGGTCGATGGCGCTCGCGTTCGCCGACCAGACCCGCAGCTCGCCGCCCTCCCCGTCCACGGTCACGCCGAGCCGGGACAGAGGGTGGTGAGAGGTCATGCGACTTACAGTAGTGAAGGGCCGGAGACCTCCTCCGCGCCCGCACGCGGACGGGGGACAGCGGTGATCTACCTCGACCACGCGGCCACGACTCCGATGCGCGCCTCGGCGCTCGCCGCCTTCGTCGAGGCCTCGCAGAGCCCGGGCAACCCCTCCTCGGTGCACGGCGCCGGGCAGGAGGCGCGCCGCCGCCTCGAGGACGCGCGCCAGATCCTCGCCGGATCGCTGGGCTGCGAGCCCGTCGAGGTGATCCTGACCGCGGGCGGCACGGAGGCGATCAACCTCGCGCTCAAGGGCCTCTACTGGCAGCGCCGCGCCGAGGACCCGGCCCGGCGGCGGATCCTGGTGCCCGGGGGAGAGCACCACGCGACGATCGACAGCGTCGAGTGGCTCGCGCAGCACGAGGGCGCCTCGATCGAGTGGCTCGAGCTCGATGCCGAGGGCGTCCTGCGCCCCGAGGTGCTCGCCTCGGCGATCGCCCGCGACCCCGCGTCCGTCGCGCTGGTGTCGGCGCTGTGGGTCAACAACGAGATCGGCACGATCGCGCCGGTCGTCGAGCTCGCGGCGGTCTGCGCCGACGCCGGAGTGCCGCTGCACCTCGACGCCGTCGCCGCGTTCGGCCACCTCCCTCTCGCGATCGCGGACGCCGCCGGGCGTCCGGCTCGGGCGGGGGAGCCGGACTCGCCGCCGTGAGCGTCTCCGGCCACAAGGTGGGCGGGCCGATCGCGACCGGTGCCCTCGTGCTCGCGCGGGACGCCCGGGTCGTCCCGGTGCTGCACGGCGGGGGCCAGCAGCGCGGCGTCCGGTCCGGGACCCAGGACGTCGCGGGCGCAGCC
>NZ_MUKN01000073.1 GCF_001995175.1 Rathayibacter rhapontici | reverse complement strand
CCGAGCCGACCGCTCCGGGAGCGGCGCCGGCCCCCGACCCCGGCATCGGCGGCGCCCCGAAACCGGGGAGCTGGAGCGCGGCGACCGGGATGACGACCGCCCTCTCCTCGGGAGCACCGCTGGGCACGGCGGCCGACTGGATGCGCTCGCTGGCCCTCGCCGTCGCGTCGCTGGCGCTGGTGGTCGTCCCGGCCCGGCTGGCCGTCGCCGGCCGCGGACCGCGCCACGAGCGCGCCTTCCAGCTGACCGGACGCAACCGGGCCCGGGTGGAGTACGACGACAAGCCCGACCGCGCGCCCGCCTCGACCCGCACGATGGTGATCGGGATGATCGGCTGCGCCGCCGGACTCGCCCTGCTCTCGGGCCGCGTGGACAGCGAGCCCGCCTACCTCCGCCTGCTGATCGCCGTGATCCTCGCCACCGCCGTGGTGAACGCCGTGGCGGCCGGCGTGCCCGCCCTCGTCGGCCGTCGGCTGGGCCTGCCCGGCATCGGAGTCGTCGCATCCCCGCGCGCACTGCTGCTCGTCGCCGGCGCGGCGCTGCTCTCCCGCTTCGCGGGCCTGGATCCCGCGTTCCTGTTCGGCGTCGTGATCGGCCTGGTGCTGCCGGAGGGAGCGACCGCGGTCGACCGCGCCAAGCTCGCCGTGGTGCGGGTGGTCTCGCTCCTGGGCCTCGCGGGCCTCTCCTGGGGGCTGTCGGCCGTCGTCCCGGCGGGGGGCTCCTTCGCCGGCGCCCTCGCCGCCGAGGTCCTCAGCGCGACGACGCTCCTCGCGGTCGGCTCGAGCGTCGTGCTGCTCTTCCCCGTGGGACGCCCGGCGGGGCAGAGCATCCTGCGCTGGTCGCCCGCCCTGTGGCTCGGGCTGACGCTGCTCGCGACGACGGTGCTGTTCCTCCTGCTCACCCCGACCATCGCGGCCTGGGCGACCGAGGGCGGCGCCGGACCGGTGGTCTTCGCCGTCGTCGCGTTCACCGTGGTCTGCACGTCGATCTGGGCGTGGCGGCGCTTCGTCGAGCCGGAGCAGTAGCCCGGGGGCGGCTCCGCGGGCGGGGCGTCAGCCGATCGACGCGGGCTCGCGCACGTCGTCGTCCGGCAGGACGTCCACGACCGCGCCGACGGTGAACTCCCCCAGCGTCGCCACGCCGTCGTAGACGCTGAGGAACGCCGTGTCGGCGGCGTCGCGCCCCGTCGCGATCCGCACGAGGCTCCCCCGCGGGGCGAGCGTGGTCGCGTCGACGACGCGCCACTGCCCGTCCACCCAGGCCTCCGCGACGGCGTGGAAGTCCATCGGCTGCAGGCCGGGCGCGTACACGGCGACCAGCCGAGCGGGCACGTCCAGGGCCCGGAGCAGCGCCACGACGAGGTGCGCGAAGTCGCGGCAGACCCCCTGCCGCGCGAGCAGCGTCCGCTCGGCTCCGTCCGTGGGCAGGCTGGAGCCCGGGACGTAGGCGAGCCGCGTGCCCACCCAGGAGCTCACCGCGGCGAGCAGGTCCGAGCCGGCGAGCCCGGCGAACTCCGCCCGGGCGGTCGCCCACAGGATGTCCGACTCGGCGTAGCGGCTCGGCCGCAGGTAGCGCAGGCGGTCGACCTCCTCGCCCTCGAGCGGGGCGAGGCGGCCCTCGATCCGGGCGGAGTAGTCGATCACGAGCTCGCCCACTCCGGGCTCGAGGACGTGCAGCCTCGTGCCGTGCTGGTCGAGCACCTCGCGGGGACGGAGGGCCTCGCCGTCCAGGGTCACCGCGAGCGACTCCTGGGCCGCGTAGTCCGCGGCGACCGCGAGGGAGAGGACGAGGAACGCGGGACGCGTCACGTCGAGGGTGAGGTGGGCGGAGACGTCGCGCTTCATGGTCGCTCTTCCTGACGGGTGCGGTGGAGGTGCAGGACAGCGGCGCGCGGGTCCCTTACGGGCCCTGCTCGCCCTTCGGGGGCGGCGTGGGCGCGGCGTCCGGCTCCTGCACGAGCTGCAGCCCGCCGGAGGAGTTCGCCGACGCCGTGAGCAGGTCGATCCAGGTGCGGTTGATCGAGGGCACGCGGCCTCCGAAGTACTTGAAGTACAGGGGCACCGAGGGGTCGAGCCAGATGCTCGAGCGGCCGTCCCCCACCGCCGGGTCGTCGCGCCAGGAGAAGAAGAAGCTCTCGCGACGGCGCAGCTTGTTGGCGATGACGATCTGGACGTGCGTGAGCGTGCGGTCGTCGAATTCGATCTCGACGCCCGAGGCGCCGTAGAGCAGCTTCCCCATGGAGGTCTCCTGCCGCCCGTCTCCGGGCGGTGCGGTACGGTGCCCTGCGGCACGAGAAGAGGACGGGGCCGTACGACCTCGCCCTCCGATGATACGGACGGTCCCGGCTCCCGGGGGACGGCGCACGCGCGATCCCGGCAGGGGAACCGCCTGGCCACGACTCTATTCGAGCCGCCGGCGCCGGGCCGGGACTTGACGGGGTCGGCGGCGGCCGGTAGCCGGGCGGTGCCGCTGCTGCGGATCACGGGACCCGCCGGGCGGCACGGCCCGGATGTCGGTGCTCGGACGTACGGTACCCGCATGATCGAATGCACCAGCTGTGGAACCGATGCCGTCGTCCTCGACCGCTCCGGAGCGGACGAGGCCTTCCCGGAGGACCTGGTGGTCCTCTGCGCCGAGTGCACCCCCGGCGAGATCACCGAGGCACTCGCCGCGACGCTCCTGGCCGAGTCGCCCGGGCTGCGGAGCGAGCACGCTCGAGCGGCCTGACCACTCGCCCGGAAGCTCTCGATCTGCTCGATCGCTGCAGAGCGCCCCGGCTCGATCGTGGACGGAGAGCGCCGCTGAGCCGTTCCCCTGCGCCGAGCGGCCGAGTGGCGCAACATGCATCCGGACCAGGATCCATCGGGCACGCGGCGATCTTTCGCAAGGTGCCCCCACTGGGACTCGAACCCAGACTGAGACGATTTTAAGTCGTCTGCCTCTGCCGATTGGGCTATGGGGGCGGCTTCCGCGGGGCGCGATCTCTCACGCCCCGCGGGAGCGGGGTCAGGCCTTGGCGGGCTCGCCGCCGACCGTCACGGGCGCACCGGCGGGGCCGGGAGTGCCCGCCGCAGGAGCGGCGGGAGCAGCGGCCGGAGCGGCCTTGGGGCGCGACGCGTAGGTCTCGAAGGAGCCGCGCGGGTACTCGCGGGCCTCGATCGAGGCGATGTCGCGGCCGAGCCAGAGGTTGTTCCACCAGCCCCAGACCACGCGGAACTTGCGCTCCCACGAGGGCATCGCCAGGCCGTGGTAGCCGCGGTGCATCACCCAGGCCGGGAAGCCCTTGATCGCGATCTTGCCGGACTGGAAGACGCCGACGCCGATGCCGAGACCGGCGACCGCTCCGACGTTCTTGTGGAAGTAGTCCTTCGGCTTCTCGCCGCGCAGGACCGCCACGATGTTCTTGGCCATGAGCTTGCCCTGGCGCACCGCGTGCTGCGCGTTCGGGACGCAGTAGCCGCCGACACCGCCGCCGGTGAGGTCGGGCACGGCGGTCGCGTCGCCCGCGCCCCAGGCGCCCTCGACGAGGACGTCGTCGTGGCCGACGCGGAGGTCGGGGCGCACGCGCAGACGTCCGCGCTCCTCGATCGGGAGGTCGGAGTTCTTGATCGACGGGTTCGCCATGACGCCGGCGGTCCAGATGATCAGGTCGGACTCGAAGGTCTGACCGGTCGAGAGCTCGATGACGCCGTCCTGGGCCGACTTGAGCTGCGTGTCGAGGTGGACCGTCGCTCCGCGCTGGTCGAGGTTCTTCAGCACCCAGTGGCTGGTCTCGAGGGCGACCTCGGGCATGATGCGCCCCATGGCCTCGACGAGGTGGAACTGCGTCTCCTCGAAGTCGATCTCGGGGTAGCGCTTGAGCAGCGCGCTCGCGAAGGAGCGGAGCTCGGCGAAGACCTCGATGCCGGCGAAGCCGCCGCCGACGACCGTGACGGTCAGCAGGCGCGAGCGCTCGGGGCCGGCGGGCAGCGTGGCGGCCTTGTCGAAGTTGGTGAGGATGCGGTCGCGGATCGCGGTCGCCTCCTCGATCGTCTTGAGGCCGATCGCGTTGTCGGCGACGCCCGGGATCGGGAAGGTGCGCGAGACGGATCCGGCGGTGATGACGATCTGGTCGTACTCGAAGTCGTAGGGCTCGCCCACGGTCGGCGTGATCGTCGCCGTCTTCGCGGCGTGGTCGATCTTCGTGACCTTGGCGGCGAGGATCGCGGTCTTCTTCAGGTGGCGGCGGAGCGACACGATGGCGTGACGCGGCTCGATCGAGCCGGCGGCCACCTCCGGGAGGAAGGGCAGGTAGGCCATGTAGGGCAGCGGATCGACGATCGTCACCTCGGCCTCGCCGGCGCGCAGGTACTTCTCGAGCTTCCACGCGGTGTAGAAACCGGCGTAGCCGCCACCGACGATGAGGATTTTGGGCACGGTGAACTCTCCAGAGGGATGGACTGTGCGAACACCCTACTACTCGCGAAGTGCCCGCTCTCGACGGCGGGTGGCAGCACTGACCCCGACGAATCGGAAGTCTAGCGAAGTGCGGGCCGACCGGGGCGTTCCCGGGCGGCGGGATCGAGTGCTCAGGCCCCGTCGGGCTCGAACGGGCGGCAGACGCAGCGCTCGGGCGACCAGTCGGCCCGCGCGAGAGCGAGATCGCCGATCGGGTTCACCCCGGGGCCGGCCGCGAGCGAGTGCGCCGCCAGCGCGTGCAGGCACTTGACCCGCGCGGGCATGCCCCCGGAGGAGATGCCCGCGATCTCGGGCACGGAGCCGACGCTCTCGCGATCGGCCAGGAACGCCCGGTGCGCGGCGGCGTACGCCTCGCGCACCTCCTCGTCCTCGGCGAGGAGCTCGTTGTACTCGGCCATCACCTGGGTCGCCTCGAGCTGCGAGATCGCGGCCGTCGCGGCGGGGTGGGTGAGGTAGTAGAAGGTCGGGAACGGCGTTCCGTCGGCGAGCCGCGGACTCGTCGAGACGACCGTCGGGTTCCCGCACACGCAGCGCGCGCTGATGCCCACCACGTCTCGGGCGGGCCGCCCCAGCTGGGCGGAGACGACGGCGACGTCGCGCTCGGTGGGCGGATCGAAGGGGGGCGTGGTCACGGGGGCTCCAGGGGACGTCGGACCGGACGGAACGGTGCAGTCTACGCCGAGCGGATCAGGGTGCGGTGGTGGGGCGGGAGCCGGGGCGGGCTCCTCGGCCGGCGCGAGCTCATCGACGGTCGGCTCGCCCAGACCGGCGACCGCGATCGAGGACAGCAGCGCGCCCGCCCAGTCGGTGGGGGTCTGCTGCACGGAGTCGCTCGCGGGCTGCTCCGCCTGCTGCGCGACGGCGATGTCGTCGAGCACCAGGTAGCTGACCTCGCCCGGCATGACGAAGTAGAGGCGCTCGCGGGCCTGGGCGCGGATGAAGGCCGGGTCCGCCCAGCGCGTGCGCTCCTCGTCGAGGTTCTGCGACTGCGTCTTCGCCTCGTCGACGGTGCGCTGGAGCTCGGCGATCTCGGCGCGCTGCTCGACGAAGGTCTTGATGCTCGGAGCGAGCACGACGACCGCCAGGATCAGGATGCCCATGATCAGGAGGGTGAAACCGGAGCCCCGGACCCCGGCGACCCAGGCCGACGACGGCGGGGCCGGAGGCTGCTTCGGCCGGGCTGGGCGCGAGCCGCCGGCGCGGGGACCGCTCGGACGGGAGGATCCGGGCCGGCTCGAGGAGCCGCTCCGCTTCGCCCCGGCGGTGGACCCCCGGGCCGGTCCGGCGGAGGTGGACGATCCGGGCTTCCTCCCGCCGGGCTTCGCCGGGGCCGGCGGCGTCTCCGGCTCGGGGCGCCGGGGCGCGGAGCCGGGCGCGGAGGGTCGTCGGGGCGGGCGTGCCATGGCGGTGCCTCCTCGGTCGCGGTGAGCGGGTCGGACGGGGAACGGGAGCGGCCCCGGTGCCCGCACCGAGGTGCGGGACGACCGGGGCCGTCGGCCGAGGCTACGCCGAGAAGCGCGGGAAGGCGGAGCGACCCGCGTAGGTCGCCGCACCTCCCAGGATCTCCTCGATGCGCAGCAGCTGGTTGTACTTGGCGACGCGGTCCGAGCGGGCCGGGGCGCCGGTCTTGATCTGGCCGCCGTCCACCGCGACCGCGAGGTCGGCGATGGTGGTGTCCTCGGTCTCGCCGGAGCGGTGCGAGAGGATCGCGGTCATGCCGCTGCGCTGGGCGAGGGCCACGGCGTCGAGCGTCTCGGTGAGCGTGCCGATCTGGTTGACCTTCACGAGGATCGAGTTGCCGGCCTTCTCGGCGATGCCGCGGGCCAGGCGCACGGGGTTCGTGACGTAGAGGTCGTCTCCGACGAGCTGCACCTTGTCGCCGATCTCGGCGGTCAGGTGGGTCCAGCCGGCCCAGTCGTCCTCGTCCAGCGGGTCCTCGATCGAGACCAGCGGGTAGTTCGCGACGAGGTCCGCGTAGTAGGCCGAGAGCTCCTCCGCGGTCAGCTTCTTGCCCTCGAACGTGTAGGCGCCGTCCTCGTAGAACTCCGAGGAGGCCACGTCGAGCGCGAGTCCGATGTCCTTGCCGGGGGTGAAGCCGGCGGCCTCGACGGCCTTGAGGATGAAGTCGAGCGCCTCGCGGTTGGTGGGCAGGTCGGGGGCGAAGCCGCCCTCGTCGCCGAGGCCCGTGGCGAAGCCGGCCTTCTTGAGCTGCGCCTTGAGGGCGTGGTAGATCTCGACGCCCCAGCGCAGGCCCTCCGAGAAGGACTCGGCGCCCAGCGGGACCGCCATGAACTCCTGGATGTCGACGCCGGTGTCGGCGTGCGCGCCTCCGTTGATGATGTTCATCAGCGGCACGGGCAGCGTGTGCGCGTTCGGGCCGCCGACGTAGCGGAAGAGGTCGAGGTCGGCCGACTGCGCGGCGGCCTTCGCCACGGCGAGGCTGACGCCGAGGATCGCGTTCGCGCCCAGGCGCGACTTGTTCTCGGTGCCGTCGAGCTCGATCAGCTCGGCGTCGACGAGGCGCTGGTCGGTGGCGTCGAAGCCCTCGATGGCCGGGCCGATCTCGTCGATGACGGCGTCGACGGCCTTCTGCACGCCCTTGCCGAGGTAGCGCTCGGAGTCGCCGTCGCGCAGCTCGTAGGCCTCGAAGGCACCGGTGGACGCGCCCGACGGCACGGCCGCACGCGAGGACGCGCCGTCCTCGAGCAGGACCTCGACCTCGACCGTGGGGTTGCCACGGGAGTCCAGAATTTCTCGGGCGACGACTGCCTCGATAAGGGCCACAACTATCTCCTCTTGACGGGTGCGCTCCCGGAGGGTGGGAGCGGTCGGGAAGGAGTCTACTGACCGCCTTCGAACGGGAGGGGAACGCCGGGCGTGCGTAGACTTCCAGGGCCCTGAACCCGAGCCGGCGGCGACGCGCCCACGACGGCGCGCCGCGCCGCCCGAGCCTCCCGGAGGATCCCGTGACCAGCACCGCCGCCGCCCTCGTCGAGCGCCTCACGGAGGTCGTCCCGGACTTCCCCGAGCCCGGCATCCTGTTCCGCGACCTCACTCCCGTCTTCGGCGACGGCGAGGCGCTGCGCGAGGTGGCCGACGCGCTGCTCGAGCCCTACCGCGGGCGGATCGACGCGATCGCCGGAGTGGAGGCGCGCGGCTTCCTGCTCGCGGCGGCGGCCGCCTACTCGGCGGGTCTCGGCGTCGTCACGATCCGCAAGCCCGGCAAGCTCCCCCGCGCGGTGCTGCGCGAGGACGCGACGCTCGAGTACGGCACGACGACGCTCGAGGTCCACGAGGACGCGGTGCCGAAGGGCGCCCGCCTCCTGCTCGTCGACGACGTGCTCGCGACCGGCGGCACCCTCGAGGCGAGCCGCCGCCTGATCGAGCGGGCCGGCTGGAGCCTCGAGGGCATCGCCGTGGTGATGGAGCTCGACGGCCTCGGCGGCCGCGAGCTGCTCGCGGGCAGCCGGGTGGACGCGCTCGTCACCGTCTGACGCCGTGCGCCCGCGTCAGTTCAGCGAGAGCGACATCCGCGAGAGCACGAAGGTCTCGACGACCTGCACGACCGTGTAGAGCACCAGCGAGACGCCGGTGACGAGCACGACGGCCGACCAGACGTCGTCGAAGCGGGCCTGGGCCGACCACGCCGAGATCGAGCCCCCGATGCCGTTGCCGGTGGAGAGCCACTCGGCGAGCAGCGCACCCGTGATGGCGCCGGGCACCGAGACGCGGATCGCGGCGAAGAGCGACGGGAGGGCGCCGGGGATCGCGACCTTGCGGATCGCGGTGAGGGTGGACCCTCCGTAGACCGAGACCACGTCGAGCATCTGCGGGGACGCGTTGTTCAGGCCGAAGGCGATCGTGACCAGTGCGGGGAACAGCACCACGATGCCGCCGACGACGGCGACGGAGGCGATCGTGCCCTGCCCGAAGACGAGGATGATCAGCGGCGCCATCGCGATGAGCGGCACGGAGCGCAGCAGGAGCGCGAACGGCATGAGGCGTGCTCGACGCCCTTGGACAGTCGGAAGAGGATCGCGACGAGGATCGCCACCACGAGTCCCGCGGCGAAGCCGATGAAGGAGTCCCAGAGGGTGACCGCGAAGAGCGCGCCCAGCTCGGCTCGGTGCTCGGCCGCGCTCTCGCCGGTGACGAGGTGGTCCCAGACGTCCCACGGGCCCTTGATGACGTACGGCGAGACGCCGCTGAAGAGGATGACTCCGATCCAGATCGCGAGGACGATCACGATCGTCGACAGCGCGATCAGGGCGCTCTTGCGCAGGCTCTTGAGGGTCGCTCCGAGTGCTGCGGAGCGCAGCTGGCGGCGGAGCTCGTCGACCGCGAGGATCGACGTCTCGGTGGACTGCTCGGTCCGGCCACGGGTGAGGGTCATGATCACGCCTGCTTTCCGGAGGACCAGGGCGCGACGAGGCGGCCGATCAGTCCGACGATGCCGTAGCCCAGGAGCGCGACGCCCGCGCAGAGCAGGAAGAGCGCCCAGACGCGCGGCGAGTTGAGCGAGACCTGCGCGGCGACCAGGATCGGCCCGACGCCCGTCTCGATCTTGCCGAAGTACTCCCCCAGGATCGCGCCGAGGAAGGCCGCGGGGACCGCGATCTGCAGCGCCGACAGGATGTTGGGCAGCGCCGCGATGATGCGCACCTTGCGCAGCTGCGTGAACTTCGTGCCTCCATAGACCGTGACCACGTCGAGCGACGCCTTGTCGGCGGCCTTCAGCCCCAGGAGGCTGCCGACCACGGTGGTGAAGAAGACGGAGAGGCCGGCGAGGAACACGGCGGTCGCGCTGGGCAGGCCGGGAGCCTCGGCGCCGCCCATGATCAGGAGGACGAGGGTGCCGATGGCGACGATCGGCACGCAGTAGGTGACGACCGCGAGCTGCGAGACGATCCCCTCCAACCACGGCACGACGAGCACGAGCGCCGAGAGCACCAGGGCGATCACGTTGCCCCAGAAGTAGCCGACCGCGGCCTCGCCGATCGTGACGGAGAAGTTGCGCCAGTAGAACCCGACGCCGTCGTCGATCGCGACCTGCACGACCTGCACGGGGGTGGGCACCACGGCGTACGTCGAGGAGCCGGTGGGGGCGCTGACGAGGGCGATCGCCCACCAGACGGCCACGATGCCGACGACCCCGAGGAGTCCGGACGCCCAGGGCGGGAGGGAGAAGGAGCGGCGCTCGAGCGCCGGGGAGGGGGAAGCGGTGGCCACGGTGCGCGTCCTAGTGCTCGTCGGCGGCCGCGCCGCCGTTGCCGAACAGCAGCTCGGAGGCCTGGTCGACGTACGCGTGGAACTCGGGGGTGCGCTGCATCTCGGGCGTGCGCGGGCGGGGCAGATCGATGTCGATGATCTCCTTGACCCGGCCCGGGCGAGGGCTCATCACGGCGACGCGGTCCGAGAGGAAGATCGCCTCCGAGATGCCGTGCGTGACGAGCAGCGTGGTGGCGGGCTTCTCGGTCCAGATGCGCAGCAGCTCGAGGTTGAGCTTCTGCCGCGTCATGTCGTCGAGCGCGCCGAACGGCTCGTCGAGCAGGAGCACCTCGGGCTTGAGGATGAGGCACCGCGCGATCGAGACGCGCTGGCGCATGCCGCCCGAGAGCTGCGCGGGCTTGGCCTTCTCGAAGCCGCGGAGGCCCACGAGGTCGATGAGCTCGTCGATGTAGGACTGGTCGACCTTCTTGCCCGCGATCTCGAACGGGAGGCGGATGTTCGACATCACGCTGCGCCACGGCAGGAGCGCGTGGTCCTGGAAGGCGATGCCGAGCTTGTTGTCGCGGCGCAGCTCCTTCGGGGTGCGGCCGTCGACCCGGATGGAGCCGGACGTGGGCTCCTCCAGCCCCGCGAGGATGCGGAGGATCGTCGACTTGCCGCAGCCCGAGGGGCCCAGCAGTGCCAGGAAGCTGCCCTGATCGGTGTGCAGATCGGTGTCCTGCAGCGCCGTGACGCTGCGGGCGCCCATCCGGAACGTCTTCGACAGGCCGTGGATCTGGATGCCGGTGCCGCCGGCGTCCTGCTCGCGCAGGACGCCGGCGTCGGTCGTGTCGGTCACGGGTGGTGCCCTTCGTGGAGGTGGATCGGTGCCCGGATCAGGCGGTGTAGTCGACGAGCTCGGGGTTCTCCTCGTAGACCTCGGCGAGGAGGGTCATGTCGAAGAGGTCGTCGGCCGAGATGTCGATGCCGCGCCGGCGAGGGACGCGATGGTCTCGCTCTGCAGGTCGTCCGAGATCGTGAAGAGGCCGTTGGCGGCGGTGTCGTCCGAGACGACGAGCTGCTCGGCCTGGATGACGGCGCCCTCCTTGGAGGAGGCCTCGTCGAGGCCGAGGTCCTTGCCGTAGTCCTCGACGGCGAGCATCGCGCCCGCCTCCGGGTCCTTGACCGCGTCGGACCAGCCCTTGATCTCGGCGAGGAGGAACGCCTTCAGGGCGTCGCGCTTCTCGGCGATCGACTGGTCGGTGACCGTGAAGGTCTCGGCGACGAACGGGAGCCCGTTGTCGGCGAAGGGCAGGTTGACGACCTCGTAGCCCTCGTTCGCGACGGTGATCGACTCGTTGGTCAGGTAGGCGATGAAGCCGTCGACCGTGCCGTTGATGAGGACGGAGGGGTCGTACTCGACCGGGACGACGGTGAGGTCGGACTCCGAGAGCCCGTTGGCGGCGAGGAGCGCCTGGAACAGCGAGGTGTTCGACGCCTGGACGCCGATCTTCTTGCCGGCCATGTCGGCGGGGGTCGTGATGTTCCCCGCGGTCGCGATGGAGAGGACCGTGAAGGGGTTCTTCTGGTAGGTCGCGCCGATGATCTTCAGCGGGGCCTCCTGCTGGGCGATCACGGTGCCGACCGAGACGGCGTCGCTCAGCGCGACGTCGGCGGAGCCGGAGAGCAGCTCGGCGGTGCCGGTCGAGGGGCCCGCGGTGAGGGTCACTCCCGAGAGGCCGGCGTCCGTGTAGTAGCCCTTCGAGTCGGCGAGGAACTCGCCCGAGAACTCCTCGTTCTTGATCCAGGAGAGCTGGACCTTCAGGGTGCCGAGGTCGCCGCCCTCGCCGGACCCGCCGGTGGAGGCCGAGGAGTCGGAGGCGCAAGAGGCGAGGACGGACGCGCCGCCGATCGCGAGGCCGGCCACCCCCGCCATGCGGAGGAGGCTGCGGCGGTCGAAGGCCGGGGTGCGGAAGGGCGACAGGGTCAAGGGGGACTCCTCGGGTCGAGATCGTCGGGCTGCAGGGCGCGGCCGCGGTGATGCTGCTGCTGTGGTGCGCGGGTGGCGGCGTGGTGCCCGTCCAGGCGCGCCAAGTCGCGCCGATCGGGTGCCTCGACGCTATCCTCGGGAGATTTCTCGGGTGTGTCCGCAGATTTCGCGGGTATTAAGGCTCTCACGGATCCGCCAAGGATCGCGCCACCGGATCCGCCGGCCCCGGCGGATCGGGTGAGTCCCGTCCCAGGGCCCCGCGGGCTCAGCCCAGGGGCTTGAACGAGAGGGAGTCGAGGCCGGCCGCGTCGCGGGGCACGAGGGCGAAGCGGGTGAAGCCCGCGGCCGTCGCCCGGTCGAGCAGCGGGGCGAGGTTCTTGCTGCGCCGCTCCAGCCGGACGCGGGAGCCCTGTGCGATCAGCGCCTGCTTCAGCGCGAGAAGCGACTCCGGTGCGGCGTCGCGCTCGTGGACGAGCACCACGGCGTCCGGGCGCTCGTCCGCAGGCACGTCGATCAGCTCGACGATGCGCTCGAAGCCGATCGAGAAGCCGCAGGCGGGGACGTCCTGGCCGAGGAACCGGCCGATCATGCCGTCGTAGCGGCCTCCTCCGCCGACCGAGGAGCCGGAGGAGGGGTGCGCGATCTCGAAGATCGTGCCGGTGTAGTAGCCCATGCCCCGCACGAGAGTGGGGTCGAAGCGGAGGGAGACGCGTCCGGCAGGGAGCGCAGCGCGCGCGCCAGGGTCTCGAGGGCGAGCACCGCCTCCGGGTCCACGCCCTCGGGCAGGATCGCGAGGATCGCGGACTCCTCCATCGGCACTCCCCCGGCGGCGACGGCCTCCTCGATGCGCGCGAGGTACCCGCCGAGCACGGCCGCGGCGTCGGGACCGTCGGCCTCCAGCTCGGCGACGACGCCCGCGGCGCCGATCTTGTCGAGCTTGTCGATCGAGATCAGGGCCTGCGCGAAGCGCTCGGGAGCGAATCCGCAGTGCTCGAGGATGCCCAGGAGGAGCCGGCGGTCGTTGATGCGGATGGTGCAGTCGCGCAGGCCCAGGGTGTCGAGCGCCGACGCGGTCGCCGTGATCAGCTCGACCTCGGCCAGCTGCCCGGGCTCCCCGATGATGTCGATGTCGCACTGCACGAACTGGCGGTAGCGGCCCTTCTGCGGGCGCTCGGCGCGCCAGACCGGGGCGATCTGCACCGAGCGGAAGACGGTCGGCAGCTCGGCCCGGTGCGTCGCGTAGAAGCGGGCGAGCGGAACGGTGAGGTCGAAGCGCAGCCCCAGGTCGGCGAGCGCCGACGGGTCGTCGGAGTCGGCCGCCGCGGCCAGGTCGTCGTGCGACAGCCCGCGGCGCAGCACGCTGAAGGCCAGCTTCTCGTTGTCGCCGCCGAGCCCCGAGTGCAGGCGCTCGAAGTCCTCGACGACGGGAGTCTCGATCTCGTCGAAGCCGTGCGACGCGTAGACCCGGCGGATGACGGCGAGCGCGTGCTCGCGCTTCGCCTTGTCGGCCGGGAGGAAGTCGCGCATGCCGCGGGGCGGGGTGATCGAGGAGGCCATGGCGACGATTCTCCCAGACCGCCGGACGCGCGCCCGGCGCCGCGGAGCCGTGCGACACGGGCGTCGGCTAGGCTCGCCGCGCCCGGACGGTCGAGGGGACCTCCGGGCGGCGACGGACGGGGACCGGATGCACGCGGACCAGCACGACTTCGACCAGGACGGGTCCGCCCAGGACGGGTTCGGCCGCTACGACGACGGGCCCGGCTCCCGGGCCCACGGCTTCCGCGCCGGTCGCGGGATCGGCGGCATCGTCGCCGAGGGCGTCTCGCGCTCCTTCGGGTCCGTGCACGCCGTGCGGAACGCGACCTTCGAAGCGCGCCCCGGCGAGGTGACCGCGCTGGTCGGCCCCAACGGAGCGGGCAAGACCACGCTCATGCTCCTGCTCGCCACGCTCCTGCGGCCGGACGCGGGGCGCCTGCTCGTGGCCGGCCACGATCCGGTCGCCGAACCGGCCGCCGTGCGGGCGTCGCTGGGCTGGATGCCCGATGTGCTCGGCTCCTGGGCGGCCCTGTCCTCGCGGGCGACGCTGCGCACCACCGGCACGCTCTACGGGCTGCCGCGCGCCGACGCCGAGGCGCGCGCGGACGAGCTGCTCGGCCTCGTCGATCTGGTCGAGCTCGCCGACCGGCCCACCCGCGTGCTCTCCCGCGGGCAGAAGCAGCGCCTGAGCCTCGCTCGGGCGCTCGTGCACGACCCCGCCGTCCTCGTGCTCGACGAGCCCGCCTCCGGCCTGGATCCCGGCGCGCGGATCGCCCTGCGCGACCTCGTCCTGCGACTCGCCGACGAGGGGCGGACGGTGCTCGTCTCGAGCCACGTGCTCGCGGAGCTCGACGAGATGGCCGATGCGGCCGTGTTCCTCGACGCCGGAACCACGGCGTCGCAGGAGGCGGTCTCGCACGCAGCCGGATCGCTCCGCACCTGGCGCATCGAGGCGGTGTCGGTCGGCGGGCGCGAACTCGCCGGCCTCGTCGCGCGGGTGACGGGCGCCACCGCCCGGGAGGATCGCGACGCGGTGCTCGTGCCCGTCGCCGACGACGCGGCCGCGGCTGCCCTCCTCGCGGCGCTCGTCGCCGCGGGGGTCGCGGTCAGCCGCTTCGCCCCCGCCGTCGGGGAGCTCGAGCACACGTTCGCCGACCTGCGGCGAGCGAGCACGGCGACCACCGAGGAGTCCGCACGATGACCGCGACGACCGCCCCCGAGCCCGTCCGCGCGCTGCCGTTCCTGCGGGGCGTGGGCCTCGTCGTCCGACTCGAGCTCGCCCAGCGCGTCCGCGGCGTCTCGTCCTTCGTGCTCCTCGGACTGTTCTTCCTGCTGGTCGGAGCCGTCACCGTCCTCCTCGTCGTGGCCAGCGGGGTGCTGAGCGGCAGCGGGGCGCTCGTGGGCGGCTGGATCTACTCCGTGCTGGTCTACTTCGTCCTCCTCCTGGGCAGTCTGGTCACGCCCGCGCTGTCGGGCGCCGCGATCAACGGCGAGCGCGACGCGGGGACGCTGGCGACGATGCAGGTGACGCTCCTGACCACCACGCAGCTCGTGCTCGGCAAGCTCGCGTCGGCCTGGCTGGTCGCTCTCGCGTTCCTCGCGAGCGCGATGCCGTTCCTCCTGGTGGCGCTGCTCTCGGGCGGCGTCTCGGCGGTCTCGGCGCTCGTCTCGGTGCTCGTGCTGGCCGTGCAGCTCGGGGTGGTCGCTGCGATCGGAGTGGGGCTCAGCGGGATCCTCGACCGGCCGCTGATGTCGGTGGTCACCACCTACCTCGTGGTGGCGGCGCTGAGCGTCGGATCGCTGATCGCGTTCGGCCTCCTGACGGCGGTGACGACCTCCGAGACCCGCACCGTCTTCGTCGACGGCGAGGGGAACCCCGATCCCGAGTGCGGCTCGGAGTACACGAGCACCGTGCCGCGGTACGACTACTACTGGGGCCTGCTCGCGCTCAACCCGTTCGTGGTCCTCGCCGACGCCGTGCCTCCGCAGCTGGATCGGAACGGGCAGCCGGGAGACCTCTTCGGCGGCATCGCGCTCGCGGTCCGCGAGTCGCAGATCCCACCGGTGCTCGAGAGCGTGGTCGACTGCTCGGGTGCCACGGCGCCCGGCTACCGTGGACCCGCCGAGACCTTCGCTCGAACGGTGCCGTCGTGGTTCGTCGGCCTCGCGCTGCAGCTGGTGCTCGCGGTCGGACTGGTGCTCGGAGCGATCCGGCGGACGGCCACGCCGGCGTCGCGCCTGCCGAAGGGGCGCCGCGTCGCCTGACCGCGGCTAGTCCGCGGCGCGCTCGCGCTCGACGGCCCGGATCTCGTCCTGGAGGTCGCGGGTCGCGGTGCGGAGCGCGCGCTCGGCGTCCAGGCCCTGCGCCCGCGCGGAGGCGACGATCGCGAGCAGCAGGGGGCCTAAGTCGTCCTCGGACTCGATCGGCAGCGGCCCCTCCCCCGCGTCGACGATGCCGAGGGTCGTCGCCTTGCCGATCACCTTGTCGGCGAGGGCCAGCGCCGGCATGCCCTGCGGGATGCCGTCGAGGACGCTGGTGCGGTGCGGCTTCTCGGTCCTCTTCAGCTCGTCCCAGACCGCGATGACGTCGTCGGCGGTCTCGGCGGTCGCGTCGCCGAAGACGTGCGGGTGGCGGCCGATCATCTTGGCGTTCATGTGCGCCGCGACGTCCTCGATCGTGAAGGGCTCGGCTCCGTCGGCGGCGAGATCGGCGTGGAAGAGCACCTGGTAGAGCACGTCGCCCAGCTCCTCGATGAGGTCGTCCCGGTCGCCCGCCTCGATGGCGTCGACCAGCTCGTGCGACTCCTCGATCAGGTAGCGCACGAGCGACTCGTGGGTCTGCTCGGCGTCCCACGGGCAGCCGCCCGGAGCGCGGAGGACGTGGACGGTGCGGATGAGCTCGTCGAGCCGGGGATGCGCGGTCACCCGGCCATCCTCGCATCCGCGGCCGACGGCGCTCCTCAGGCTCGGGCGAGGCGGCGCCGCGCGGTGAGCAGGCAGGCGAGCACCACGAGCGGCGCGGCGGCGACGAGACCCGGGGCGGCCGCGACTCCGACGGCCGACGCGCCCGTCACGAGCACGCCGGCCAGGTTCCACAGCAGCACGACGGCCCCCGCGCCGTCGCCGATCGGCAGCGGGACGGGGCCCAGGAGCGTCGGCGGCAGCGGGCCTCGGGTGGCGTCCATCGCGCGGGCCGCGACGGCGACGACCGCGACGGCCGCGGCGGGCACCCCTGTGCCGGAGGCGAGGACGGCCGCGAGGACGATCCCGCCGAGACGAGGACGAGCGGCAGCATCCCGTGCAGCAGGAGCAGGTCGAGAGGGGCGGGAGCGAGGAGCGCGGGCTGCCCCGCGGTCGCGGCCGCGTGCCGGAAGCCGTCGCTCCAGACCCCTGCTCCGCAGTAGGCGAGGACGCCGGCGAGCACCGCGGGCAGGGCGAGCAGCGACGGGGGCGCCACGGCGGCCGCGGCGAGCGCGACTCCGCAGCGGCCACCGCGGCCGCTCCCGTGAGGGAGCGACCCGGCGTGCG
>NZ_MUKN01000072.1 GCF_001995175.1 Rathayibacter rhapontici | reverse complement strand
CCCACCACCCGCAGCAGCACCCCGCGCCGCGAGAAGGGCGTCGTCGAGCAGGTCCTCGGGTCCTCGGCGGGCAGGACGCTGCTCCGCGAGGTCGTCCGCGGCATCTTCGGCACCGCCCGCCGCCGCTGACGGGGCCGTCTGCGGCGTTGTCGTCGGTCGCGATACCGCCGGTATCGCTCCCTCCTCCGCCTTGCAGCCGACCCCGTCAGCGGCGGCGGCCCTACGGGGCGCCTTCCAGGAAGAGGGGCGGCCCTGCGGGCGCCCCCTCGTGCTGATCGAGTAGCCCGCGCAGCGGGCGTATCGAGATCCACCCACCCACGCCCCACCCCGCTACGCCCGCGTGTTAGCGTCACTACTCGTGACCGAGAGCCCGAGCACCCGAGACCGCATCCTCCGGGCGACCGCCGAGCTCCTGGCCGAGGGCGGCCGTGACGCCGTCTCGACGCGCGCCATCAGCTCCGCCGCCGGTGTGCAGGCGCCCACCATCTACCGCACCTTCGGCGATCTCCGCGGTCTCCTCGACTCGGTCGTCGCCGCGGCCGTCGCCGACGCCCTCGCCGACTTCGAGCGGAGCGACGCCCCGGCCGACCCCGTCGACGCCCTCCGCGCGGCCTGGGACCAGCACGTCGCGTTCGGGCTCGCGCAGCCGCACCTCTACGCCCTGATGTTCACCGCCCGGCCGGGGGAGGAGTCCGAGGCCGCTCGCCTCGCGGGCGGTGTCCTGCTCGCGCACGTGCGCGCCGTCGCCGAGGCGGGCCGCCTCACCGTCGACGTCGAGCACGCCGCCCGGCTCCTGCAGTCCGCGGCCCTCGGCTGCACGCTGACGCTGACCGCCGGCCGCGACTCCGACGACGACCTCTCCTCCCGATCCCGCGAGGCGGTCCTGACGGCGATCACGACGTCGGAGGCGGGCCCGACGGATCCCGCGGCGCGCGCCCTCGTCGCGCACGCGGTCGCCCTGCGCGCGGTGCTCGGCTCGGTCGACGCTCTGAGCGAGGCCGAGCGGACGCTGCTCGAGGAGTGGCTCGTCCGCATCGCCCGCTGACAGCGGGCCCGCCGGACGCGGCGCAAGCGTTAACGAAAACGGTGCCCGTGCTGGCGAGAGCAACGGACACCGTTCGCGGAGGATGGGGGATTCGAACCCCCGAGGGCTTTCACCCAACACGCTTTCCAAGCGTGCGCCATAGGCCACTAGGCGAATCCTCCAGGCGCGACCGTGATCGCGACCTCATGCACACTACACGGAACCGGGGCCGTCCGCTGACCGCAGGGGCAGGGGAGGGCGCTCGTCACCCCCACCGGATCGGGTTAGACTGTCTCCCGGCTCCCCGCGTGGCGCCATCCAGGCCAACTCCCCCAGGGCGGAAACGCAGCAAGGGTAACCGGGCTCTGGCGGGTGCGCGGGGGGTCTTCCTCGTTAACGGGGGCGCACCGCTCCTCCCCAGCGCGCACCTCGTGCACGCCCTCCCATCCCCGAGCGACTGCCCAGCCTCCGCGCGCACCTCGTCGGTAGGGTGGCTCCGATGGTCCAGAGCATCTACATCTCGTCCGCCGAAGGTCATTCCGGCAAGTCCACGGTCGCCCTCGGCGTCCTCGATGTGCTCAGCAGCCAGGTGCAGCGGGTGGGCGTCTTCCGCCCCATCGCCCGCTCCACCTCCGAGCCCGACTACGTGCTCGAGATGCTGCTGGGCCACTCCGACTCCGGCCTCGCCTACGAGGACTGCATCGGCGTCACCTACGAGGACGTGCACGCCGACGGAGAGGCCGCCCTGTCGCGCATCGTCGAGCGCTACAAGGGCGTCGAGGCGCAGTGCGACGCGGTCGTCATCCTCGGCTCCGACTACACCGACGTCGGCAGCCCCACCGAGCTGGGCTACAACGCCCGCATCGCGGCCAACCTGGGCGCCCCGGTGCTGCTGGTGCTCACCGGCCGCGACCCCTCGCGCAGCGAGCAGCTCGGCCAGGCGCCCGCGCGCACCCCCGAGGAGATGCGCCAGATCACCGAGCTCGCCTCGGTCGAGCTGCGCACCGCGCACGCCTCCCTCATCGGGGTGATCGCGAACCGCGCCGACCCCGGCACCGCTCCGAGCGCCGTCGCGGCGATCCGCGAGGTCCTCCCGGCGGGAGTCCCGGTCTGGGCGATCCGCGAGGATCCGTTCCTCGTCGCCCCCAGCGTCTCCCGTCTCGTCGAGGCGGTCGACGGCGTCGTCGTCGCCGGAGACCAGGAGCTGCTCGGCCGCGAGGCGCTCGGCGTCGTCGTCGCCGGCATGTCGATGGTCAACGTGCTCCCGCGCCTGATGGAGGGCGGGGTGGTCATCGTCCCGGGCGATCGCCCCGAGGTCGTCCTCGCCGTGATCATGGCGCACGCCTCGGGCAACTTCCCGACGGTCTCGGCCATCATCCTCAACGGCGGCTTCGAGCTGCCGGAGCCGATCGTCCGCCTGATCGAGGGCGTCGACACCCGGCTCCCGATCGTGATGACCGAGCTCGGCACGTACGACACCGCGGTGCGCGTCACCGCGGCGCGCGGGCGCCTGGCCGCCGACTCGCCGCGCAAGCGCGACACCTCCCTCGCCCTGTTCCACGAGACGATCGACGCCGTCGAGCTGCTGACCCTCCTCGACGTCGGCCGCTCCGAGGTCGTCACGCCGCTCATGTTCGAGTACGGGCTGATCGAGCGGGCCCGCATCGCCGATCGCCACATCGTGCTCCCCGAGGGAGGCGACGACCGCATCCTCCGTGCCGCGGCGACCGTGCTCAAGCGCGGCATCGCCCGCCTGACGATCCTCGGCGAGGAGGCGGAGGTCCGCGGCCGCGCCGCCGGGCTCGGCCTCGACATCGACGCAGCCCGCGTCCTGAGCGTGCTCGACCCCGAGCACCGCGCCCGGTTCGCCGAGGAGTACGCCCGCATCCGCGCGCACAAGGGCATCACCTACGACCACGCGTTCGACACGGTCACCGACGTCTCGTACTTCGGCACGATGATGGTGCAGCTCGGCCTCGCCGACGGCATGGTCTCGGGAGCCGCGCACACGACGGCCCACACCATCCGTCCCGGCTTCGAGATCATCAAGACCAGCCCCGGCGTCTCGGTCGTCTCGAGCGTGTTCCTGATGGCACTCGCCGACCGCGTCCTCGTCTACGGCGACTGCGCGGTCAACCCGGATCCGACCGAGGCGCAGCTCGCCGACATCGCGATCTCCTCGGCCGAGACCGCGCAGCAGTTCGGCATCGACCCGCGCATCGCGATGCTCTCCTACTCCACGGGCGAGAGCGGAGCCGGAGCGGACGTCGAGAAGGTGCGCGCCGCGACCGCGCTCGTGCGCGAGCGCCGCCCCGACCTGCTCGTCGAGGGCCCGATCCAGTACGACGCGGCAGCGGATGCGGCCGTCGCCGCCTCGAAGATGCCCGGCTCGCAGGTCGCCGGCCGCGCGACGGTGTTCATCTTCCCCGACCTCAACACGGGCAACAACACCTACAAGGCGGTCCAGCGCTCCGCCGGCGCTGTCGCCATCGGCCCCGTGCTCCAGGGTCTGCGCAAGCCCGTCAACGACCTCAGCCGCGGTGCCCTCGTCCAGGACATCGTCAACACCGTGGCGATCACGGCCATTCAGGCCGCGACGCAGGCGATCGTGCCGCCCACCTCCGCCATCCCCGTCGTGCGCTGACGCCACCCGCGTCGCCGCCTCCCCACCGACCCCGACCCCCAGGAGTCCTCTCATGTCCGTCGTCCTCGTCGTCAACAGCGGTTCGTCCTCGTTCAAGTACCAGCTCATCGAGATGACGACGGAGGAGACGCTCGCCAGCGGCCTCGTCGAGCGGATCGGCGAGGAGACCGGCCGCACGAAGCACTCGCACGACGGCGAGAGCGTCGAGATCGAGGGGCCGATCCCGGATCACACGGCAGGCTTCGACGCGATGATCCGCGCCTTCGAGGAGAACGGGCCCAGCCTCTCCGAGTTCCCGCCCGTCGCCGTGGGGCACCGCGTGGTCCACGGCGGCAAGCGGTTCTACGAGGCGACGGTCGTCACCGACCTCGTCAAGATCAACATCGAGGACCTCTCCGATCTCGCGCCCCTGCACAACCCGGCGAACCTCGAGGGCATCGAGGCGGCGCAGAAGGCGTTCCCGGACGTGCCGCACGTCGCCGTCTTCGACACGGCGTTCCACCACACCCTCCCGCCGGAGGCCTCGACCTACGCGATCCCCGCCGAGCTCGCCGACAAGCACCGCATCCGCCGCTATGGATTCCACGGCACCTCGCACAAGTTCGTGTCCGAATCGGCCGCCGCCTACCTCGGCCGCCGCCGCTCCGACGTCAAGACGATCGTCCTGCACCTCGGCAACGGCGCGTCGGTCTGCGCGGTCGACGGAGGAGCCTCCGTCGAGACCTCGATGGGCATGACCCCGCTCGAGGGCCTCGTCATGGGCACCCGCTCCGGAGATCTCGACCCCGCCGTCGTCTTCCACCTCGCCCGCAAGGCCGGGCTTTCGATCGACGAGCTCGACACGGTCCTCAACCGCCGCAGCGGCCTGCTCGGCCTCTCCGGCCGCGGCGACATGCGCGACGTGCAGGAGGCGTCCGAGGCCGGCGACGCGACGGCCGCCGCCGCCCTCGAGGTCTACTACCACCGCCTCCGCCACTACGTCGGCGCGTACTACGCCCAGCTCGGCCGCGTCGACGCGATCGTCTTCACCGCCGGAGTCGGCGAGAACGTCCCCGCGGTCCGCGCCGGCGCCCTCCGCGGGCTCGAGGGCCTCGGCATCGAGCTCGACCCCGAGCGCAACGCCTCCCGCGACCGAGGCGCGCGCCGCATCTCGACCGACGACTCCCGCGTGGCCGTCCTCGTCATCCCCACCAACGAGGAGCTCGAGATCGCCCGGCAGTCCTTATCGGTCGTGTAGCGGCTGCGCCGCTACACGACCCGCGGTCGGCTTCCCGAGGTGGTCCCGTTTCCGAGAGCGGGGTGCGTCGGGCTGCCCTGAATCGCTGGCACGCGATTCCGGGTCGCGCCCTCTGCGCGGGGCGGCTGGTCGGTGGGGGACGGGGCTTCGCCCGTCCGCTCCCGGATGTCGTCGCTCTCACCCCCCTGCTGGTCGAGTAGCCCCGCAGGGGCGTATCGGGACCCCCGTGTCCGAGAGTGCCGTCCTCCGCGTTCCCAGCTCCTGTCCGCGGGCCGCGCCCCGGTTCCTGCTGCTGGTCGAGTAGCCCCGAAGGGGCGTATCGAGACCCGCCCATGCCCGGGGTGCTCCGCCCTGCTCGCGGCCCGTGTGGACGAGGGACCGCGTCCGTCCCACCTCCGCGGTCAGGGCGCCCCGATCCGTCCTCCCGTGCCGTCGCCCGGCAGCACGACCGCGATCTGGCGGCGGAGGCGGGCGAGGAGGGCCGGCAGCGGATCGCCGAGGTGGAGGGTCGCCGTCGTCGAGAGGTGGATCACGGCGGTGATCACGCGCGCGCGGGTCGCAGCATCGCCGAGGCCGATCCCGCTGTCCCGGCGGAGGAGCCGGCTCAGGCCCTCCTCGAGCCGCTCCGACAGGGCGAGGCCCTCCCGACGATGGACCTCGCGCGGGTCGCCGGACACCAGCTCGTGCAGATAGGTCCGTCCGTTCTCCGGATGCTCACGGAGGCAGGCGACGACCGGTGTGATCAGCGCGACGATGCTCTCGAGCGGATCCGTCATCGCCTCCGCGGCGGCGAGCCCGTCGTCGACGGCCGCTCCGAACTTCCGGTTCTGCACCATGATCAGCAGCTCGGCCTTCGTCGCGGCGTAGAGGTAGAGCGTGCCGATCGCCACGTCGGCGCGGTCGGCGATCTGCTGGGTGGTCACTCCGCTGACTCCGCGCTCGGCGAAGAGCGCGCGCGCGGCCTGCTCGATGCGGCGCTGCTTGTCCGCCTTCGCCCGCTCGCGACGGCCCGGCGGCTTCTCCTCGGAACCCATGCGACTCCTCCTTGACAAGAATATTGAGTGCGCTCATGCTTGAGTCTACTCGGATGGGCGGGGAGGAGCACCTCCCGCCGCGGGATCGGACAGGAGACCGGATCGACATGGCAGGGTCATCGAACGCGGAGGCGGGACGGGCGTCCTTCCTCGATGCGCCGACGCGCCGACTGCGCGTGCGCGGCGAGGACGTCGTGTACCGCGACCTCGGCACCGCCCGCGACGGAGTGCCTCCGCTCGTCGCCCTCACCCGCCTCGGCGCGAATCTCGACAGCTGGGACCCTGAGGTCGTCGACCCGCTGGCCGAGGACCGCCGCGTCCTGCTGATCGGCTACCGCGGAGTCGGAGGGTCGACCGGAGCCGTGCGGCGGACGTTCGACGAGGCCGCCGCCGACGTGACCGCGGTCCTCGACGCGCTCGGACTCGAGCGGGTCGACCTCTTCGGGCAGTCGATGGGCGGGATGGTCGCCCAGGCCGTCCTCGAACGCACCCCGGAGCGGATCGACCGCGTGGTACTCGCCTCCACAGGTCCCGAGGGCGGGCCGGGCCTCACCCGGATGACTGGCGTGATGCTCCGCACCGTCCTGCGCGGGGCGCTGACCGGCACCGATCCCACGAGCCTCCTCTTCTTCACCCGCACTCCGGCCGGTCGCCGGGCGGCGGCGGAGCACGCCGCCCGGCTGAAGCGCCGTCGGGTCGACCGCGACCGTCCGGTCCCGCTCGGCGTCCTCCGCGCCCAGCTGCAGGCGGTGCGGCGCTGGGGCGGGCAGCCGGCATCCGGAGGCACGTTCCCCCACCCCGCGCTGATCCTGCACGGAGACGCCGACCGCATGGTCCCGCCCGAGAACACCGAGCCGCTGCGCCGCCGCTTCGACGACGCCCTCGTGATCGTCTTCTCCGACTCCGGCCACGGTGCCGTCCCCCAGAACCGCCACGCCGTCCTCGACGCCGTCCGGACCTTCCTCCGCCGCTGACCCGCGGCCCGCACACCCCACCAGGAGAACCACCATGCGAGCATTCGTCCTCGACGCCTACAAGCAGCCCCTCCACGAGACCGACGTCGGCGAGCCCGTCGTCGGCCCCCGCGACGTCCTCGTGCAGGTCGCGGCCGCCGGCCTCAACCAGCTCGACGAGAAGATCCGGGCGGGGGAGTTCACGACGCTCCTCCCGTACAGGACGCCGCTCGTCCTCGGGCACGACGTCGCCGGCACGGTCCTGAGCGTGGGTGCCGAGGTGCGCCGGGTGCAGGTCGGCGACTGCGTCTACGCCCGCCCCCGCGACCACCGCATCGGCACCTTCGCCGAGCGGATCGCGATCGACGAGGCCGACGTGGCCCGCGCTCCAGCGGGAATCAGCGCCGTCGACGCCGCCTCCCTGCCCCTGGTCGCGCTGACCGCCTGGCAGGCGCTCGTCGAGAGGGGGCGGGTGCAGCCCGGGCAGAAGGTGCTGATCCACGCCGGCTCCGGAGGGCTGGGCAGCATCGCGATCCAGCTCGCGAAGCACCTCGGGGCGCACGTCGCGACGACGGCCTCCGCCGCCAATGCCGACTTCGTCCGGGAGCTGGGCGCCGACGTCGTCCTCGACTACCGCTCGCAGGACTTCGAGCAGGAGCTGTCCGGGTACGACCTCGTGCTCGACAGCCTCGGCGGTGAGAACCTCGAGAAGTCGCTCCGGGTCCTCCGGCGCGGCGGGAAGGCCATCGGCGTCTCCGGCCCGCCCGACCCCGCCTTCGCGAAGGCGAACGGCATGAACCCGGTGCTGCGCCTCGCGGTCGCCGCCCTCAGCCGCAAGGTCCGCGGTCTGGCGAAGAAGCAGGGGGTGAGCTACGAGTTCCTCCTCATGCGCGCCGACGGCGAGCAGCTGGACCGCATCACCGAGCTCGTCGACACCGGGGCGCTGCGACCGGTCGTCGGAGCGACGTTCCCCTTCCACGAGACGTCCGCCGCGATGGAGTCGCTGCGCTCGTCCCGCACCCGCGGCAAGACCGTCGTCCTCGGCCTCTGACCTCCACCCCTCCCCGCGCGACCGTTCCAGAAGGAGCACTCACCATGAGCACCGCAGACCACGTCATCACGTCCTACGCCCTCGCCCCCGCGAAGAGCATCACCACGCACGGCAAGACCTTCGCGTACCGGGAGCTCGGCCCGGAGGAGGCGGTCCCCGTCGTCTTCTTCGTGCACCTGGCCGCGACCCTCGACAACTGGGACCCGCGCATCGTCGATGCGATCGCGCAGAACCGCCGCGTGATCACCTTCGACCAGCAGGGCGTCGGCGCGTCCGGCGGCACCGTTCCGGGCACGATCGAGGAGGCGGCCGACGATGCGTACGCCTTCATCCGCGGCCTCGGCTACGACACGATCGACGTCTTCTCGTTCTCGATGGGCGGCATGATCGCCCAGGACGTCGTCGTGAAGCACCCCGAGCTGGTGCGCAAGCTGGTGCTCACCGGCACCGGCCCGCGCGGCGGGAAGGACATGGACAAGGTCGTGGGAGTCACCTACTACGACCTCGTCCGCTCGGTCCTCGCCCGCTCCGACATCAAGGAGTTCCTCTTCTTCAACCGCGACGCCGCCGGCAAGAAGGCGGCGAAAGAGTTCGTCGGACGCCTGAAGGAGCGCACGGTAAATCGCGACGAGAAGATCAGCACCAAGGCCTTCACCACGCAGCTCACGGCGATCCAGCGGTTCGGCCGCTCCGCCCCCTCCGATCTCTCGGTCATCACGCAGCCCACGCTCATCGCCAACGGCGACCACGACCGCATGGTCCCGACGGTGCTGTCCCACGACCTGCACCGGCGCATCACCGGCTCCGAGCTCGTCATCTACCCGAACTCCGGCCACGGCGGAATCTTCCAGTACTGGGAGCAGTTCGCCCCCGTCGCCGCGGAGTTCCTCTCCGACTGACTCGGGAGCGCACGTCCCCTGCTGGTCGAGCAGCCCCGCAGGGGCGTCTCGAGACCCACCGTCTCCGGAGGGTCGCAGCCGTTCACCCCTCCAGCACCCGCCCCTCACCCGAGTACACGTTGAACCCCGCCCCGCGGCTGAACCCGATCAGCGTCAGTCCCGCCCGCCGCGCCAGGTCCGCCGCCAGCGACGACGGAGCCCCCACCGCCGCCAGCACCGGGATCCCCGCCATCACGGCCTTCTGCACCAGCTCGAACGACGCGCGCCCCGACACCTGCAGCAGCGTCCCGCGCAGCGGGAGCCGCCCCTCGCGCAGGCCCCAGCCCACGACCTTGTCGACCGCGTTGTGCCGCCCCACGTCCTCGCGCAGGCACAGCAGCGAGCCGTCCGCCTCGAACAGACCGGCCGCATGCACCCCGCCGGTCCGCTCGAAGAGCGCCTGCGCGTCCCGGAGCCGGTCCGGCAGCGAGGCGAGCAGGTCGGAGGACGCCGACACCGGGTCCTCGTCGACGGTCCACGCCGACTCCGTCGTCACGGCGTCCAGTGACGCGAGCCCGCAGACCCCGCACGAGCTGCTCGTGTAGACCGATCGCTCGCGCTCCAGGAGCACCGCCGCACGCCCGCCGCGCACGGTCGCGTCGACCACGTTGTACGTGTTCTCGCCCGGTCCCGAGCCGCTGGCGCAGTAGCGCAGCGCCGCGAGCTGATCGGTCGCGGTGAGGACCCCCTCCGACACGAGGAATCCCGCGACGAGGTCGAAGTCCTCGCCCGGGGTGCGCATCGTCACGCTGAAGCGGCGGCCGCCGACGCGGATCTCGAGCGGCTCCTCGACCGCGAGCACGTCCTCCCGGCGACGGGTGGGCTCCGCAGCGCGGACGGCGGTCAGTCGGATCCTCGCGGCGGCGCGGCTCATGGTGGTCTCCTCCTCGAGCGGTTCCTCCCATCCTCGCACCGGCTGCGCGTCGCCGGGCCGCCCGTCCGTTCCCCGGCTGCGCGACGTAGCATGCAGGGATGGTCGATGACGCCGCACCCCGAGAGACTCCGATCGACGAGCGAGGCCTCACGGTCGGCGCCCGCAAGCACCGTGCGGTCGGCATCCCGGGAGTCGCGCACGCCCTGCAGATCTCGATGAAGCAGATGGGTCCGCTGCGCAGCGCCGAGACCCTGCTCCGCGTGAACCAGAAGACCGGCTTCGACTGCCCCGGCTGCGCCTGGCCCGAGGCCGACAAGCGCCACGTCGCCGAGTTCTGCGAGAACGGAGCGAAGGCGGTGGCCGAGGAGGCGACCCTCCGCACCGTCACCCCGGCCTTCTTCGCGCAGCACCCGCTCGCCGAGCTCGAGACCTGGGACGACTTCGCTCTCGGCCAGCAGGGCCGCCTCACCGAGCCGATGCTGCTCGAGGAGGGCGGCACCCACTACCGTCCGATCGGCTGGGACGACGCGCTCGACCTCGTCGCCGAGGAGCTGCGCGCCTGCGCGAGCCCGGACGAGGCGATCTTCTACACGTCCGGTCGCACGTCCAACGAGGCCGCCTTCGTCTACCAGCTGATGGTGCGCGGCTTCGGCACCAACAACCTGCCCGACTGCTCCAACATGTGCCACGAGTCCAGCGGATCCGCGCTGACCGAGACCATCGGCATCGGCAAGGGCTCGGTCAGCCTCCGCGACATCGAGCAGGCGCCGCTGATCATCGTCGCCGGGCAGAACCCGGGCACGAACCACCCGCGGATGCTCACCTCGCTCGAGCGCGCCAAGCGGGCGGGCAGCACGATCGTCGCGATCAACCCGCTGCCGGAGGCCGGCCTGCTCCGCTTCGACAACCCGCAGACGGTGCGCGGCACGATCGGCGGAGGCACCGCCCTCGCCGACCACTTCCTCCAGGTCCGCCTCGGTGGCGACCAGGCGCTGTTCCAGGGCTTCGGCAAGGCGCTGCTCGACCTCGAGGAGTCGCGCGGCGGGGTCTTCGACCGCGCGTTCATCGAGCAGTCGACCGACGGGCTCGAGGCCTACCTCGACGAGCTGCGCGGCACCGAGTGGTCCGAGATCGAACTCGGCAGCGGGATCGACGAGACGCGGATCCGCGGGATCGCCGAGCTGATCGCCGCGTCCGAGGGCACGATCGTCTGCTGGGCGATGGGCCTCACCCAGCACCGCCACTCCGTCGCCACGCTCAAGGACGTCGTGAACGTGCTGCTGCTCACCGGCAGCATCGGCAAGCCCGGCGCAGGCGTCTGCCCGGTGCGCGGGCACTCCAACGTGCAGGGCGACCGCACGATGGGCATCTTCGAGCGCATGCCCGACGTGTTCCACGACCGGCTCGACGCCGAGTTCTCGTTCTCGTCGCCGCGCAAGCACGGCACCGACACCGTCGCCGCGATCCGGGCGATGCGCGACGGGAAGGCGCGCGTCTTCATGGGGCTCGGGGGCAACTTCGCGCGCGCCACTCCCGACACCGCCGTCACCGAGACGGCGATGCGCTCGCTCGCGCTCACCGTCCACGTCTCCACCAAGCTCAACCGCTCGCACGTCGTCACGGGACGCCGGGCACTGATCCTCCCGACGCTCGGCCGCACCGACGCCGACGTGCGGGCGACGGGGGAGCAGCGCGTCACGGTCGAGGACTCGATGAGCGCCGTGCACGCGTCGCGGGGTCGCCTCGCACCGCCGAGCGAGCACCTGCGCTCCGAGGTGGCGATCCTCACCGGGATCGCGGAGCGGCTCCTCGCCGGCCGCGAGAACGCGCCGATCGCCGACTGGGCGGCCCTGCGGGAGGACTACCGCCTCATCCGCGGGCACATCGCGAACGTGGTCCCCGGCTTCGAGGACTTCGAGGCGCGGGTGAGCACTCCCGGCGGCTTCGTCCTCCCGCACCCGCCGCGCGACGAGCGCCGCTTCGAGACCGCGACCGGCCGAGCCCGCTTCACCGCGAATCCGCTCGAGTACCCCCGCGTGCCCGAGGGGCGGCTGCTGCTGCAGACCCTGCGCTCGCACGACCAGTTCAACACCACGATCTACGGCCGCGACGACCGCTACCGCGGCATCCACGGCGGGCGGCGCGTGGTCTTCGTGAACGCCTCCGACCTCGCCGCGCTGGGCATCGCCGACGGCGCGATGGTCGACCTGGTGTCGGAGTGGGAGGACGGCGTCGAGCGCCGCGCGCCGGAGTTCCGGACCGTCGCCTACGACACCCCGCGCGGCTGCGCGGCCGCCTACTACCCCGAGACCAACGTGCTCGTGCCGCTCGACTCGACGGCCAGGATCAGCGGCACGCCCACCTCCAAGTCGGTCGTCGTGCGGCTCGAGCCCGTCGCCTGACCTCTACCATGGCAGCGGCAGGAGACGGACGGGGTCGCCGGCCTGCGCGCCGCCCGCCGGCACCACCGCGACGGCGTCCGAGGCCGCGAGCCCGGTGAGCATGTGCGAGCGGATGCCCGCCGCGGCCCGCCAGCCTCCCTCGCCGCGCGAGACGGGGACGAGCACCGTCGTCGACGGCCTGCCGAGCGGCTCGCCCAGTGTTCCGATGCCGAGGCGCGCGGCGTCGCTCCGGCAGCGGCGTCGAGCGCCGGGGGCAGGAACGACAGCGCGGCGAGCAGCGCCGCCAGCGGGTTCCCCGGCAGTGCGATCACGAGCGCGCCTCCGGGCAGCACCGCGAGCATCGTCGGGTGGCCGGGTCGCATGTCGACGCCGTCGACCAGCACCGCGGCGCCGGCGAGGGTCAGCGCCCGCCGCACCGAGTCGGCCCGGGAGCGCCCGGTGCCGCCGGTCGTCAGTCGGATCGGCGCCGTCCCCGCCGTGAGCCGCGCGGCGACCGCGTGGTCGTCGTCGCCCAGCCGGTCGATCCGGCCGATCGCTCCTCCGACGCCCTCGACGAACGAGGGGAGCAGCGGAGTGAACGCGTCGCGGACCCGGCCGGCTACGGGCGCTCCCTCGGTGTCGATCTCGTCGCCGGTGAGCAGGAGGTCGACGCGGCACGGGCGGCGCACGCCGAGACGGTCGACGCCCGCGACCGCGAGCAGTGCGAGGTGCGCCGGAGTGAGGCGGGTCCCGGCGTCGACCAGCACGGTCCCGACCGAGGCCTCGTCGCCGGCGCGGCGCACATGCGCCCGTGAGGCAGGTGCGCTGCACTCGAGAGCACTCCGTCTCTCACGGACCCCTGCTCGGTGGGCACGACCGCGTCGCACCAGTCCGGCACGACGCCGCCCGTGACGATCGGAGCGGCGACCCCGTCGGTCAGCGGCCACGGCCCCGCGCCGCGCACGGCCCAGCCGTCCATCGCCGACGAGTCGTAGTGGGGGAGCGGACGGGTCGTCGCGACGGCCCCCGCGAGCACTGCTCCGCGGGCGGCGAGGAGCGGCAGCCCGACGACGGGGCCGACCACGACCGCGTCGGCGGCGCGCCGCCGGGCGTCGTCCCAGTCGGTCGCCTCGTGCCGGTGCGCGCTCATCCCCTCATTCTGGCCGGGAGCAGGGCGGGGCCCGCGTCGCGCGGACCCCGCCGATGGATCAGCCGAGGTACCCGTTGGGGTTCAGCACGAACTTCTTGGCCGCGCCCTTGTCGAAGTCCGCGTAGCCGCGCGGAGCCTCGTCGAGCGTGATCGCGGTGGCCTGCACGGCGTCCGCGATGTGCACCCGATCGTGCAGGATCGCCATCATCAGCTGCCGGTTGTACTTCATCACCGGGCACTGACCCGTGGTGAACGACAGCGACTTCGCCCAGCCGAGACCCAGCCGGATCGAGAGCGAGCCCTCCTTGGCCGCGTCGTCCACTCCGCCCGGGTCGCCGGTCACGTAGAGACCGGGGATGCCGAGCGCGCCGCCCGCCGCCGTGATCGACATGAGCGAGTTGAGCACCGTCGCCGGCGCCTCCTGATGCGAGTCGGGCCCGTTGCCGTGCGCTTCGAAGCCGACCGCGTCCACTCCGCAGTCGACCTCGGGCACGCCGAGGATCTGCTCGATCTGACCGGCCGGGTCGCCCTTCGAGACGTCGACGGTCTCGCAGCCGAAGGAGCGCGCCTGGGCGAGCCGCTCCTCGTTGAGGTCGGCGACGATGACGACGGCCGCGCCCAGCAGCTGGGCCCCGACCGCCGCGGCGAGTCCGACCGGGCCCGCTCCTGCGACGTAGACCGTGGACCCGACGCCGACCCCGGCGGTGACCGCACCGTGGAAGCCGGTGGGGAAGATGTCCGAGAGCATCGTGAGATCGAGGATCTTCTCGAGCGCCTGGTCACGGTCGGGGAACACGAGCAGGTTCCAGTCGGCGTAGGGCACCATCACGTACTCGGCCTGGCCGCCGACCCAGCCGCCCATGTCGACGTAGCCGTAGGCGCTGCCCGGGCGGTCCGGATTCACGTTCAGGCAGATGCCCGTCTTGCGCTCCTTGCAGTTGCGACAGCGGCCGCAGGCGATGTTGAAGGGCACCGAGACGATGTCGCCGACCTTCACGAACTCGACGTCCGGGCCGACCTCGACGACCTCGCCGGTGATCTCGTGCCCGAGGACGAGATCGGAGGGGGCGGTCGTGCGCCCGCGGACCATGTGCTGGTCGGATCCGCAGATGTTGGTCGACACGGTCCGCAGGATCGCCCCGTGCGGGAGCTTCCGGCCGATGTTGGCCGGATTGACGCCCGGCCCGTCCTTCAGCTCGAAGGTCGGGTAGTCGATGTCGATGACCTCGACGACTCCGGGGGACTTGTAGGCGACGGCTCTGTTGCCCGACATGGGTGCTCCTTCAGCGCAGCGACCGCGGAGCGCTCGCCCCGCGGGAGCCCTGGCGCCGCGCGGTGATCCGGCCGCGGCGTCGGGGCCCGGTCGCACCGTACGCCCCGAGTCTGGAGCGGGATCGAGCGTCGGGGAGTACCGTGTCAGGAGTCGTGCGCGCGGCCGCGGATCGTCTCGCTCGACGTGGTCAGCGCCGCGGTGAGCGCCTCCGCTCCACCGCCCCGCAGGCCCGCCGCGTACCCCGCCAGGAACGTGGTCAGCGGAGCCGCGGGCCGCACGATCCCGTGCGCCGCGTCGCCCGCCAGCGCGAGCAGCGCGTCGCGGCCGATCGGCACGTCGCCGAGGCCGAGCGCGGCGCACAGCTCGTCCCACCACTCGCGGAGCACGTCGTCGGTGGGCCGGTCGTCGGTCGTCTCGTCCATCCGCTCATTCTGGGGGCGCGGGGGCGGCACGTCGATGCCGTGCCTGCGCGCGTCGTTCGGGCTGTCGACGTCGGCCGTCGACTCCGAGGGGACCTCGACGAGCCGGAGCGGCGCACCGTCCAGGAGGGCGCGGACCGAGGCGCCGCCCGCGGTGCCCAGTCGCTCGAGCGCCCCGACGAGGGACCTCGTCCGGTGAGCGCCGAGCAGCTGCTGGGCCCGGCCGTCGGCGTCGACGGCGAGGAGGGAGTCGACGTCGGCGCTCGCCGCCTCCTCGAGCAGGCGATCGACGGCCGCCGACGGCGCGACGAGGTCCGCGGCGAGGACGAGGACCCACTCCGGGGCGCCCGGGCGCCGAGCAGGGGCAGTGCGGCGGCGAGGCCCGCGACCGGCCCGCCGAACGGCGGATCCTCTTGCACGAGCAGCGCCCCGCCGACGACCGGCGCGAGGGAGCGGGGCCCCGCCACGACGATCCGCTCGGCGCCCTCGACGGCTGCGAGCACCGTGGCGAGGAGGGTCGATCCGCGGTGCAGGAGAAGCGGTTTCTCGACCCCGTCCAGGCGCCGCGCCCGTCCGCCCGCGAGCACGACGGCGTCGAAGCGGGGGAGGGGGGACCGGTCCGTCACCACCCCGAGGGTACGCCGGGCGGCCCGGCTCCGGTGTCGGAGGTCGCGGCTACTCTGTACTGGTGGTAGCAGCCCTGTATCGCCGGTACCGGCCCGAGACGTTCGCCGAGATGATCGGCCAGTCGCAGGTGACCGATCCGCTCATGACGGCCCTGCGGACCAACCGCGTGAACCACGCCTACCTCTTCAGCGGTCCGCGCGGCTGCGGCAAGACCACCTCCGCGCGCATCCTCGCCCGCTGCCTGAACTGCGCCCAGGGTCCGACCGACACCCCCTGCGGCGTCTGCGACAGCTGCGTCGAGCTCAGCCGCGAGGGCCAGGGCTCGCTCGACGTCGTCGAGATCGACGCCGCGAGCCACAACGGAGTCGACGACGCGCGCGACATCCGCGAGCGCGCCGTGTTCGCCCCCGCGCGCGACCGCTTCAAGATCTTCATCCTCGACGAGGCGCACATGGTCACGCCGCAGGGCTTCAACGCGCTGCTCAAGATCGTCGAGGAGCCGCCGGAGCACGTGAAGTTCATCTTCGCGACGACCGAGCCCGACAAGGTGATCGGCACCATCCGCTCGCGGACCCACCACTACCCGTTCCGCCTCGTGCCGCCGGCGCAGATGCTCGACTACACGCAGGAGCTCTGCGAGCGCGAGGGCGTCGGAGTCGCGGCGGGCGTCCTGCCGCTCGTGGTCCGCGCGGGGGGCGGCTCGGTCCGCGACACGCTGTCGCTGCTCGATCAGCTGATGGCCGGGTCCGAGGAGAGCACCGTCGAGTACGAGCGCGCCGTGGCGCTGCTCGGCTACACGCACGGCGCCCTCCTCGACGAGGTGATCGACGCGCTCGCCGAGCACGACTCCGCCGAGGCGTTCGGAGCGGTCGACCGGGTCATCCAGACCGGTCAGGACCCGCGGCGCTTCGTCGACGACCTCCTCGAGCGGCTCCGAGACCTCATCGTCGTCGCCGCCACCGGAGCGGCGGCCGCCGCGGTGCTGCGCGGCGTCTCGCAGGACGAGCTCGACCGCATGGCGGGCCAGGCCCGAGCGCTCGGCCTCGCTGAGCTCTCCCGCATCGCCGACCTCGTCAACGACGCCCTCACCGAGATGACCGGCGCCACGTCCCCGCGCCTGCACCTCGAGCTGATGATCGCCCGCGCTGGTGCTGAGCGGTGCGCCCTCGGCCGCCGAGCGCCCGCAGGGGGCCGCCCGCCCGCAGGAGGC
>NZ_MUKN01000071.1 GCF_001995175.1 Rathayibacter rhapontici | reverse complement strand
CTCCGGCTCGCGGCGCTGCGGCGGGGGCGGAGGAAGCGGCGGCTCGCTCATACCGCGAGCCTAGTCACGCGCTCCCAGCACGCACCCGACGCCCCGCCTGGCCGCTTCCGACAACGCGCCGCCGCCTCCGCCCGCCCCCGTTTGTCGCCCCGCGACGGAACCTTTCCGCCTTCCGCGAGAGCGACCTACCGTGCAGTGACCGCCTCCCGATCCACGACGCTTCGGGGGAGCGGCCGGGCCCACCGCTCCGGTCGCACGCGGCCGGTCGAAGGGATCCTCCACTCATGGTCACCACTGCTCCCCGCCCCCGCTCCGCCGCGGACGCCGCCGAGAAGGCCGCGACCGGCACGTCCCGCCGGCGCCGCTCCCGCGCCGGGGCCATCGCGCCCACTCCTCCGATCGACGCTCTCGGGACCGAGGTCGACGCCCGCCTCGACGAGGACGGCTCGCCGTCCGTCGACGTCGCCGCCCTCGGCGAGCTGCTGCTGGGCGAGTGGAAGGAGCAGCGCCTCGCGTCCCGCGCGCTGACCGCCCGGCCCGAGCTCCACGGCGAGACCGGCCTCCCCATGGCCGAGCACCGCGCGCGGGTGACGCGGCAGATGCGCCTCCTCGCCGCCGAGAAGGGCGTCCTGCGCGCGTTCCCGGCCGACCTCGGCGGAGGCGCCGACCACGGCGGCAACATCGCCGGCTTCGAGGAGCTGGTCACAGCCGACCCGTCGCTGCAGATCAAGTCCGGCGTGCAGTGGGGCCTCTTCGGCGCGGCGGTCCTGCACCTCGGCACCCGCGAGCACCACGAGAAGTGGCTGCCCGGCATCATGGACCTCGAGATCCCCGGCGCGTTCGCGATGACCGAGACGGGCCACGGCTCCGACGTCGCCTCGATCGCGACCAGTGCGACCTTCGACGAGGAGACCGGCGACTTCGTGCTGAACACCCCGTTCCGCGCGGCGTGGAAGGACTACCTCGGCAACGCCGCGATCGACGGCCGCGCGGCCGTCGTCTTCGCCCAGCTCATCACCCGCGGGGTCGGCCACGGCGTCCACGCCTTCTTCGTGCCTCTGCGCGACGAGTCGGGCGCGTTCCTCCCCGGGATCGGCGGAGAGGACGACGGTCTGAAGGGCGGTCTGAACGGCATAGACAACGGCCGCCTGCACTTCGACCACGTCCGCGTGCCCCGCGAGAACCTGCTGAACCGCTACGGCTCCGTCGCCGCCGACGGCACCTACTCCTCGCCGATCGCGAGCCCCGGCCGCCGCTTCTTCACCATGCTCGGCACCCTCGTGCAGGGCCGCGTGTCGCTCGACGGAGCCGCCGTCGCCGCCTCCCGCATCGCCCTGGCGATCGCGGTGACCTACGGCGACCAGCGCCGCCAGTTCACCGGGGGAGGGGAGCGCGAGGAGGTGCTCCTCGACTACCAGCGCCACCAGCGCCGGCTGCTCCCGCGCCTCGCCACGACGTACGCGGCGGGCTTCGCCCACGACGGGCTCCTGCGCGCCTTCGACGACGTCTTCTCGGGCGCGAACGACACCGACGAGTCGCGCCAGGACCTCGAGACCCTCGCCGCCGGCCTCAAGGCGCTCTCGACCTGGCACGCCCTCGACACCCTGCAGGAGGCGCGCGAGGCCTGCGGAGGAGCGGGCTTCCTCGCCGAGAACCGGCTCACGCAGCTGCGCGCCGACCTCGACGTCTACGTCACCTTCGAGGGCGACAACACCGTGCTCCTGCAGCTCGTCGCGAAGCGGCTGCTGACCGACGTGGGGCGCCGCTTCAAGGACGCCCAGCCCACCGAGCTGGCCCGCTACGCCGTCGGCCAGGTCGCGGGAGCGACGGTGGACAACTCCGGCCTCCGCCGCCTCGCGCAGGTCGTCTCAGACCGCGGCTCCACCGCCCGCTCCGTGGGCCAGCTCCGCGAAGATCAGCGCGAGCTGCTCACCGGCCGCGTCGAGACCATGGTCTCGGGTATCGCGTCGCGGCTCCGCTCGGCGTCGAAGCTCCCGGCCGACGAGGCGGCCCGCCTCTTCAACGCCCACCAGGACCAGCTGATCGAGGCGGCCCGCGCGCACGCGCAGCTGCTGCAGTGGGAGGCGTTCACCGACGCGCTGTCCCGGATCGAGGACGAGGGCACCCGCACCGTCCTGACGTGGCTCCGCGACCTGTTCGGCCTCGGCCTGATCGAGGAGCACCTCGACTGGTACCTGCTGCACGGGCGGCTCTCGTCGCAGCGCGCCGTCGCGGTGACCTCCTACATCGACCGTCTTCTGGCCCGCCTCCGTCCGCACGCCGGCGCCCTCGTCGCGGCGTTCGGGTACGGCCCCGAGCACCTCCGTGCGGCGATCGCGACCGGTGCCGAGCAGACGCGGCAGGAGGAGGCGCGTGCGTGGTACGAGGCGGCCCGCGCCGACGGCACCCTCCCGCGGCCCGAGAAGGCGCCGCGCCACTGCGCCCGGGCTGCGGGCTCAGCGCTGCAGGTACGCCAAGGCGGCGTCGCGCTCGGCCCGCAGCTCCAGCACCGACTCGTCGATCTTGCGCCGCGAGTACTCGTCGATCTCGAGCCCCTCGACGATCCGCCACTCGCCGTCGACCGAGCGGACCGGGAACGACGAGATCAGCCCCTCCTCCACTCCGTAGGACCCGTCCGACTCGACGGCGGCCGACGTCCAGCCGGTCCCCGTCACCCAGTCGTGCACGTGGTCGATCGCGGCGGACGCAGCCGACGCCGCCGAGGACGCGCCGCGCACCTCGATGATCTCGGCCCCGCGCTTCGCCACCCGCGGCTCGAACTCGTCGTGCAGCCATGCGGCGTCGACCAGCTCGGTCACGGGACGCCCGTCGACGCTCGCGTGCGTCGCGTCCGGGTACTGCGAGGCGGAGTGGTTGCCCCAGATCGCGCGCCCGCGACCGAGCCGACAGGCGCATCCAGCTTCGCCGCCAGCTGCGCCACCGCGCGGTTGTGGTCGAGCCGGGTCATCGCGGTGAAGCGGCCGTGCGGGATGTCCGGGGCGCTCGCGCGGGCGATCCAGGCGTTCGTGTTGGCCGGGTTGCCGACCACCAGCACCCGGACGTCGTCGGCGGCGTGCGCGTTGAGCGCGGCGCCCTGGGGTCCGAAGATCCCCGCGTTCGCCGCGAGCAGGTCGGCCCGCTCCATGCCGGCCGACCGCGGGCGGGCGCCGACCAGCAGCGCGACGTTCGCGCCGTCGAAGGCCGCGGCGGCGGCGTCCGTCACCTCGATCCCGTCCAGGAGCGGGAAGGCCCCGTCCTGCAGCTCGAGGGCCGTCCCGGCGGCGGCGCGCAGCCCCGCGGGGATCTCGAGGAGGTTCAGCCGCACGGGCACGTCCGGCCCGAGCAGCTGACCCGAGGCGATGCGGAACAGCAGGGCGTAGCCGATGGCGCCCCCCGCTCCCGTGACCGTGACCTTCACCGGCGTGCGCTGCGTGCTCATGCCGCCGAGCGTAGGCGCGGGTCCTGCGTGCCGGATAGGAGTCAGCGGGCGGACACGTCCTGCAGCACCTCCAGCACCCGCCGCACCGGGGCGTGCGCGAGCGCGTCGGGCCGGGCGAGCACGTCCACGTGGCGTGTCAGCGCCACTCCCTCGACCGGCCGCAGCACCATGCCGTCGACGGCGAGCACCGCCGCCGTGATCCGGGGCATCACCGCGATCGCGGCGCCGGTGCGCACCACCTCGGCCGCGACGAAGAACTCGTTGATCCGGTGCTCGATGCGCGGGGCCCGCCCCGCCAGCGCGCCGAGGTGGTCGAGCACCCCCGCCAGGGGGAAGCCCTCGTGCGTCGAGATCCAGCGCTCGTCGCGGAGCTGAGAAGGCCGGATGCTCGACTGCGCAGCGAGCGGGTGAGCGGCGTGCAGGGCGATGTCGAGCGGTTCGACGAGCAGCGGAGTGACGACGAGGCGCGCGGTCGGCCACTCCGGATCGTGGGCGAGGCGGTGCGCGATCACGAGGTCGTGGTCGGCGGTCAGCCCGGTGAAGCGGTCCTGGGCGACGTCGCGTCGGCGAGCGCGACCCGCTGGCCCTCGTCCAGGGCGCGCAGGAGCGGACCGAAGAGGGTGAGCCCGGCGCTGTGGAACGCCGAGACGCGCACGGGCCGGTCGTCCTGCTCCAGGAACGAGCCGACAGCCGCGCGGGCGTCGGCCAGCGCCTCCTCCACCCGCGCACCCGCGACGGCGAGTGCCTCGCCCGCCTCGGTGAGCACGAGACGGCGGCCGCTGCGCACCGTCAGCGGCACCGGGATCCCGGCCTGCAGGGCGCCGAGCTGCTGAGACACGGCCGAGGCGCTGACGTGCAGCGCGGCGGCGACGGCGGCGACGCTCCCGCGGTCGCCGAGCTCGCGGAGGAGTCGGAGTCGCGCCGGATCCATGAGCGTTCCCTTCATCGTCGATCAAGACGATGCCCGTTGCTCTTCATCGTCCAAGGCTCGACAGTAGCCCCATGCCTTCCCGCCGCTCCGCCGACACCGCCGCCGATCTGCTCCTGCTCGGCGTCGCCGCGGTCTGGGGAGCGAGCTTCCTCGCCGCGAAGGACCTGGCCGCCGAGACCGGCGTCCCCTCGGCCGTCGCCCTCCGCTTCCTCGTCGCCGCAGCGGCGACCGCCCTGCTCTGCGTCGCGCGCCGCGAGCGGCTCCCTCGCGGCCGGGGACTCGCGATCGCCGCACTGCTCGGCTGCTCGCAGGCGGCGGTGATCGGCCTCGAGACCTGGGGCGTGCACCTCACCTCCGCCACCAACGCGGGCCTGCTGATCAGCCTCGCGCTGGTGATGACCCCGGTGCTCGAGGGCCTGGCGTCGCGCTCGTGGCTCCCGCGCTCGTTCTTCGTCGCCGCGGTCGCGGCCGTGGTCGGAGTCGCGCTGCTCGTCTCGGACGGCGGCCTGCGCGCGCCCGCCCCGGGCGACGCGCTGGTGATCGCCGCCGCGGTGGTCCGCGCCGTCCACGTCACGGCGAGCGGGCACCTGACGCGGGATCGCTCCGACGGCACGCTCGGCGTGGTGCTCGTGCAGATGCTCGTCTGCGCCGTCGCGTTCTCGCTGCTCGCGGGCCCCTCCCTCCCGGCCGCGGCGGCCGCTCTCGACGCGGCGGACTGGGGGAACGTGCTCTTCCTGGGCCTGCTCTGCTCGGTCTTCGCCTTCGTCGTGCAGCTCTGGGCGGTGCGGCGCACCTCCGCGTCGCGGGCGAGCATCCTGATGGGGACCGAGCCGGTCTGGGCGCTGCTGGTCGGCACGGTGCTCGCGGGCGAGGCGATCGGGCCGCTGGGAGCCCTCGGCGCCGCCCTGATCGTGGCCGCCGCCTACGCCGGTCAGGCGATCGAGCGGAGGCACCGCCGCGCCCGGTCGATCGCGCACCGCGCCGCCGAGATCGCAGAACGCGCCACTGCGACTCCGTAGAGTGCCGAGCATGCGCACCCTCTACCCCGAGATCGAGCCGTACGAGTCGGGCATGCTCGACGTCGGCGACGGCCACTCCGTCTACTGGGAGGTCTCGGGCAACCCCGACGGCAAGCCCGTCGTGTTCCTGCACGGCGGCCCCGGCGCCGGCACCTCGCCCGCGCACCGCCGCCTCTTCGATCCCGCGAAGTACCGCATCGTCCTCTTCGACCAGCGGATGTGCGGACGCTCGACCCCGCACGCCAGCGAGCCCGGTGCGGACCTGTCCACCAACACCTCCTGGTACCTCGTCGGCGACATCGAGCGCCTGCGCGAGCACCTCGGCATCGAGACCTGGCTCGTGCTCGGCGGCTCCTGGGGCTCGACCCTCGCCCTCGCGTACGCCGAGACGCACCCGGAGCGGGTCAGCGAGATCGTCCTCCGCGGAATCTTCACCCTCCGCCGTGCCGAGCTCGAGTGGTTCTACGAGGGCGGCGCGGCGGCCGTCTACCCCGACCTCTGGGAGTCGTACACCGCGGTCGTCCCCGCCTCCGAGCGCGGCAGCTTCATCGAGGCGTACTACCGCCTCCTGCACGACGAGGACTCGGCCGTGCACGGGCCCGCCGGTGTCGCGTGGACGACCTGGGAGGCGTCGACCATCTCGCTCCTGCAGAAGCCCGAGATGATCGAGGCCTGGTCCGATCCGGCCTTCGCGCTCGCCTTCGCGCGGATCGAGAACCACTTCTTCGTGCACAAGGGCTGGTTCGAGGAGGGGCAGCTGATCCGCGACGCGGAGGTGCTGCGCGGCATCCCCGCCGTCATCGTCCAGGGCCGCTACGACATGTGCACCCCCGCCTTCACCGCCTGGGACCTGCACCGCGCCTGGCCAGAGGCCGACTTCCACCTCATCGCCGACGCGGGCCATGCGTTCGACGAGCCGGGCATCCTGGACGCGCTCATCGAGGCGACCGACCGTTTCGCGGAGTGAGCCGAGGGGCCCGGCGGCCGGGTCTATCCTGAGCGGATGCGCCCGGACGCCGCCTCGGAGATGGACAGCTGGCCCACGGGCCGGCTGCTCTCGACGGCGTCCCGGATGGTCGAGCACGCCTGGCACGGCGCGCTCGCCGAGATCGGCCTGACCCACGCCGGGCTCATCGTCCTCCACCTGCTGCAGGCCGGTCCTGTCGCGCAGAAGGCGCTCGCCGCATCGGCCCACGTCGAGGTGCAGACCATGTCGCGCACCATCGAGCGGCTGGAGCGCGAGGGGCACGTGGAGCGCAGGAGCGACTCCGCCGACCGCCGCCGCCAGCTCGTCTCGCTGACCGCGAAGGGCACCGAGGCGTGGCAGCGCGCGCACCGGCTCGAGGTCGACATGTTCCCGGGCAGCCTCGAGCACGGGCCTCTGCGCGACGCGCTGCTCGAGATCATCCGCGCCACGAGCGAGTCGCGCTGGGGCTGAGCCGCCCCTCCGCAAGCCCCGGCGGCGGGCGGTGCCGGAGCACTACCGTGACCGCATGACCTTCAACGACGACTCCCAGCTCAGCGGCGGCAAGGTCCGCCGACGCGGACGCACAACGGGCATCGCGGTCGGCGGCGGCGCGGGCGTCGTCGTCGTGCTCGCGTTGCTGTCGCAGCTGCTGGGCGTGGACCTCTCCGGTCTCGGCGGTCTCGTGGGCGGAGGCGGCACCTCGCCCCAGCAGATCACCAGCACCGCGGTCGCCTGCGACAGCGGCGCCGACGCCAACGCCGAGGTCGACTGCCGCCTCGAGGGCGCGGCCGAGTCGCTCGACCGCTACTGGGCCACCGCGACCGGCACGATCGGCGCGACCTACACGACTCCGGGCGGCGTCATCGTCTTCGACACCGAGACGAGCACCGGATGCGGCGGCGCCACGGCGGCCGTCGGACCGTTCTACTGCCCGCCGGACCAGACCATCTACCTCGACACCGAGTTCTTCGACGAGCTGCGGACCCGGTTCGACACCTCGGGCGGATCGCTCGCGCAGATGTACATCCTCGCCCACGAGTGGGGCCACCACATCCAGAACCTGACCGGCGCGATGGCGTCGGCCGACCGCTCCGGCACGGGTCCCGACTCCGACTCCGTGCGCCTCGAGCTGCAGGCCGACTGCTTCGCCGGAGCGTGGGTCGGCGACGCGTCGACGGTCCCGGACGAGACGGGCACGCCCTACCTCAAGCCGGTCACCGCGCAGGAGTACCAGGACGCACTGGGCGCGGCGGCGGCCGTCGGCGACGACCGGATCCAGGAGCAGGCGACCGGCACGGTCGACCCGGAGGGCTGGACGCACGGCTCGGCCGAGCAGCGCCAGCGCTGGTTCGAGGCCGGCTTCGAGGGCGACGCCGTCGACTGCGACACCTTCGCCGTCCCGGGCGCGCAGCTCTGACCCCTGCCCTGCGGGTGGATCTCGATACGCGTCCTGCGGGCATCCTGCTGGTCGAGCAGCCGCGCAGCGGCGTATCGAGACCTCCAGCAGCAGCGCCCCTCAGGACACCGAGTCCGCCGGCTCCTCCATGAACCACTCCGTGAACGAGCACGCCCGCCCGTCCGGAGCGAAGCGGATGATCCACAGGTTCAGGTACGTCTCCGCTCCCGGGTAGACGGTCCGCCCCTGCACCACGGCCGTCTCGTCCGTCAGCGCGACGAGACCCCACGCGAAGGTCGGCTCGGCCGGCTCCGACTCCGCTCGCCACCACTCCACGATCGCGTCGCGCGGAGTGATGGCGTCGCGGTGCGGGGCCGTGAAGTACTCGGCGTCCTCGGTGAACAGCGCCGCGATGTCGGCGGGGTCGTCGCTCGCCCACGCCGTCTCGTAGCCGGTGATCCAGTTCTCGATGTCGATCATGCGCACATCCTCGTCCCGCCCGCGGCGCACGGGAAGGGAGCCGATCGGGAAGGTTCCGGCGCTGCCCGCGGTTCGGGTACGGAGCCGGCGGATGCAAAGCTGAGCAATACGTTCCGCCGACCCGAAGGACCTGCGTGCCCGACTCCGACAGACGCTCCCTCATCCGTTCGCCCGATCCGCGTCTGATCACCGCCGTCCTCGCCTTCGCGGGGATGAGCGCCTCGTTCATGCAGACGCTGGTCGTGCCGATCCAGTCCGAGCTGCCGACGCTGCTCGACGCCGACCGCGGCGAGACCGCGTGGGTGATCACCGCGACGCTCCTCAGCGCCTGCATCCTCACTCCGGTGTCGGGGCGCCTCGGCGACCTCTACGGCAAGCGGAGGATGGCCGTCGCGGCGCTCGTGGTGCTCGTGCTCGGCTCCGTCGTCTGCGCGTTCGCCGGCGACGTGTGGACGCTGGTCGTCGGCCGCGCGCTGCAGGGCGCGGTGATGGGCGTGATCCCGCTGGGCATCTCGATCCTGCGCGACACTCTGCACCGCGACCGCCTGCCCGGGGCCATCGCGCTGGTCAGCGCGACGCTGGGCATCGGCGGCGCGCTCGGGCTCCCGCTCAGCGCCCTGATCGCGCAGAGCACCGACTGGGACGTCCTGTTCTGGATGTCCGCCGCCCTTGGCGTCCTCGACATCGTGCTGATCCTGCTCGTCGTGCCCGTGTCGACGCTGCGCTCGCCCGGCCGCTTCGACGTGGTCGGCGCGATCGGGCTCGCCCTCGGGCTGAGCGGCGTGCTCATCGCGGTCTCGCGGGGCAACGACGCGGGCTGGACGAGCCTGCCGATCGTCGCCTCCGGGCTCGGCGGAGTCGCGGTGCTCGTGCTCTGGGGCCGGTTCGAGCTGCGGCAGCGGAGCCCGCTCGTGGACCTCCGCGTCGCCGTCCGCCCGGCGGTCCTCTTCACGAACCTCGCGTCGGTGGCGGTGGGCTTCGCGTTCTTCGGGGCGCAGATCACGCTGCCGCAGATGCTCGAGCTGCCGACCGCCTCCGGAGTCGGCTTCGGCCTCAGCCTGATCGTCGCGAGCCTGGTGCTCGCCCCCTCCGGCCTCGCGATGATGGCCACGTCGCCCGTCGCCGCGTCCCTCTCCTCGCGCTCCGGGCCGCGGGTCGTGCTGATCTCGGGTGCGGCGCTGATCGCGGTGTCGTACGTGCTGATCCTGCCGTTCGGCAGCGAGGTGTGGCAGATCCTCGTGGTCAACGCGCTGATCGGCGTCGGTCTCGGACTCGCCTACGCCGCGATGCCGACGCTCATCATGCACGCCGTCCCCGCCTCCGAGACCGCCGCGGCGAACGGGCTGAACTCGCTGATGCGCACCCTCGGCACGACGCTGTCCTCGGCCGTCACCGCGGCCGTGCTGGCGCAGCTGACCGTGCCGGTCGGCGCCGTCGAGGTGCCGAGCTCGGAGGGGTTCCGGCTGACCTTCGTGATCGGCGCGGTCGGCGCGCTGGTCGCGGTCGTGCTCGGCCTGCTGATCCCGCGTGCTCCGAAGCCGGACGCGCACCCCGCGCTGCCCTAGCCGAGGTTCTGCGGCGGGACCTCGTCGTCCTCCTCCTCGAGCAGCCGCACGATCTGCAGCTCGCGGAGCCGCGTCGTGGTCTGCAGTGTCTCGCGCGCCGCGATCGCCAGGCGGCACAGCAGCACCACGAGGACCACGGCGAGCACGGCGCCCACCACGACGACGACGATGTACAGCGAGAAGAAGACGGTGGTCGGCAGAGCGGTCATCGCTCCACGCTAGGCGGGCCGGCGTCCGGATCCCTCCCCCTCCCGGCGGAGTGCGGCCGGTCGGACCTCAGGCGAACGCGCCCCGGTAGGCCCGCGCCGGATGCGTCGACGGCAGCTCGTCGGTCCCGAACAGCTTGCGCCGCAGCGTCCCCTCCGCGTACTCCGTCTGCGCGAGGCCGCGCTCCTGCAGCACCGGCATCACCCGGTCGACGAACTCCTCGTAGCTGCCCGGCAGGATCCAGTTCACGACGTTGATCCCGTCGATCCCGGAGTCGCGCCACTGGGCCAGGTGGTCGGCGATCTGCTCCGGAGTGCCGACCACGCGGCCGCGCAGCTTCGCCGAGAGCCGCGCGAGGTCGCGCACCGTCGGCTCGCGGTCGGGCGAGGCGTCGCGGATCCACTGCAGGTGGCTCTGGCCGGCGTAGGTCTCGATCGCCGACAGGGGCAGGTCCGGGTCGAGCTTCTCGCCCGTCTTCGGATCGAAGCCGAGGTTCGAGTGCAGGAGGAACGCGTCCGACGACAGGTACTCGTCGATCTCGCGCTCGGCCCGGCGGGCGTCCTCCTCCGTGTCGCCCGTGATGAACGAGAGGCCGAGGTAGAAGGCCGGCACGTCCGCCCCGCGCCCCGCCTCCGCGGCCAGACGGCGGGTGTCGGCGATCAGCTCGCGGGTCTTCTCGGGCGACCCCGAGAAGACGAACTGCGCCTCCGCGTTGCGCGCCGCGAAGCGCCGACCCGCGGGGGAGGAGCCGGCCTGGAACAGCACCGGTGTGCGCTGCGGCGACGGAGCGGACAGGTGCGGGCCCTGCACCCGGTAGCGCTTCCCGACGTGGTCGATCCGGTGGATGCGCGACGCGTCGGCGAACGCGCCCGCCTTGTCGCGGAGCAGCGCGCCGTCGTCCCACGACCCCTCCCACAGCTTGTAGACGACGTCGAGGTACTCCTGCGCCCACGCGTAGCGCTCGTCGTGCTCCTCGAGCCGGTCGTAGCCGAAGTTGCGCGCGGCGCCGTCGAGCGCGCTCGTGACGATGTTCCAGCCGATCCGCCCCTTCGAGAGGTGGTCGAGGGTCGAGACCTTCCGCGCGAAGTCGAACGGATGCGACTGCAGCACCGAGCTGGTGAACGCGAAGCCCAGGTGCTCGGTGCTCACAGCGAGGGCCGAGAGCAGCACCGACGGATCGTTGCTCGGCAGCTGCAGCCCCTCGCGGGCGTTGACCTCCCAGTCGCCGTCCGCCGGCCCGTAGAGTCCGGCGACGTCGGCGAAGAACATCGCGTCGAACCGGCCGCGCTCCAGCGTCCGGGCGAGGTCGATCCACAGCTGCACGTCGTCGAACTCGTGCTGCCGCGCGTCCGGATGCCGCCACAGCCCGTGCTGGATGTGGGAGGCGGTGTTCATGACGAATGCGCAGTAGCGCAGCGGACGCGGCTCGGAGCTCATCGCTCCAGGCTAGGACGCGTCACCGGCATCCGGCGGCGACGGCGATCGCGTCCTCGCCCGGGAAGCCGTACGGCTCGACGCCCGACCCGTCGGTGTAGCCCTGCGAGAGCGCCCACGCCGTCGCCCACTTCTCGTCGTCGCCGTCGAAGGGCGCCGCGCGGTAGAGGTCGTAGCAGCTCTCCTTCGACGTGATGGAGTGGCCGACCTCGTGCGCCACCAGGCCCACGGCCCAGCTCGCGTCCCAGTAGCGCTGGATGCTCTCGGTGAGCTGGATCCGCGACGGCGCCCCCTCCTGCAGGCTCCACGTCGCCAGCCCAGCCCCGGAGTCGCGGTCGCCGTACGCCGTGCCGTCGATCTCGATGCTCTCGCGCCACTCGATGTCGATCGGGACGCCTCCCGAGATCGAGTCGGCGAAGTCGAGCACCTGCTGCTTCCGCGGCCAGTCCGGGGCGGCGCGCTCGACGAGCCCCTCCTCCTGCGACACCCGCAGCGCCTCCACCTGCGCGAGGTACGCGCGCAGGGTTCCGCGGTCGGAGAGATCGAGCGGGTTCGCGTCGCCGCCGCCGTACCCGTACACCGCCTTCTCGACCCGCCAGCGCGACTCGTGCGTGGCGGCGGTGCTGCTCGCGATCAGCGCCTCGGCCCGGGCGGCGGTGCCCTCGGTGAAGGCGCTCGCCGCGTCGCTCGTCGCCGTCAGGAGCGGGCGGATGCGCTCGCGCTGCTCCTGCTGCGCCTCGGCCTCCTCGGCCGCTGCGTCGGCCCGGGCGCGAGGGCGTCGGCGGCGGCGAAGCGCTCGTCCGTCCCGTCCGGGGCGATCGGAGCGGTGCCCTCCCTCCGCTCGCCGACCGGGACGTCGTCGGCCGCGTCGACCAGCGCGTCGATGGCCGCTTCGTAGGCGTCCCGCGCCGCCGGGTCCACGGCCGCGTCGCCCGCGTCGTCGAGCGCGGGTCTGATGGTCGCCGTCCGCGTTCCGACCGCCTCCTCCAGCGCGTCCCACGCGCGCACCGCGCGGTCGTGGTCGGCGGCCACCCGCTCGAACCGCTCGGCCGCCTCGGCGAACCGCTGCTGCGAGACGGAGTCCCGCACGACGACCGCCGTGCCCGCTCCGCCGGCGAGGAGGAGCAGGGCCGCGCCGCCCGCGATCGCGCGTCGAGCGGTGCGCGGGAGCCGCCGCCGGGGGCGGGCGGCCCGGCGAGAGGGTGGCCGGATCGGGGGGCGGGAAGCTCGGACCCGCGGCGGCAGTGCTCACGCCACCAGTATGGTCACGCGATCCGGGAGTGCTCGCAGGGCGTCCTCGGAGCAGACGCTCCTCGCGCTCACACCGGGGCGCTGGCTGCGTCCGCGTAGGGTGTCCGACTGTGGATCGCCGCCCCTCCGAACCCTCGCTCGCCGCCCTGCCTCCGCTCACGGACGCCGGCGCGCAGGCCCTCGACGCGGGCACCGTCGCCGAGATCCGGGCGCTGCGGGACGACTTCGCGCGGTTCATGCTCCAGTACAAGTTCGGCATGGACGAGATCGTCACCAAGGTGTCGATCCTGCAGGAGGAGTTCCGCGAGCTCCACGACTACAACCCGATCGAGCACGTCTCGAGCAGGCTCAAGTCGGCCGACAGCCTCATCGAGAAGATCGAGCGCAAGGGCTGCGACACCACGTTCGAGGGCATCTCGGGAGCGATCACCGACATCGCGGGCGTGCGGATCACGTGCAGCTTCGTCTCGGACGTCTACCGCGTCTTCGAGCTGCTCACGTCGCAGCCCGATGTGACGGTGCTCGAGGTGAAGGACTACATCGCCTCGCCGAAGGAGAACGGCTACAAGAGCCTGCACGCGATCGTGGAGGTGCCGGTGTTCCTCTCGGGCGGATCCGTGGACGTCTGCGTCGAGGTCCAGTTCCGCACCATCGCGATGGACTTCTGGGCGAGCCTCGAGCACAAGATCTACTACAAGTACGACCGCCAGGTGCCCGCGGAGCTGCTCGACGGCCTGGCCGACGCGGCCCGCACCGCCGCCGCCCTCGACGCCGACATGGAGCGCCTGCACAAGCAGGTCCGCGGCGAGCTCCCGATCGAGCGCCCGCCCCTGCGCGCCCTCGACGTCTGACTCGCCGCACTACTCGAGTCGTCAGGCTTCGGCGCTGTAGAGATCGAGCGAATCCAACGGCTCGAGTTCCGGCTGCTGCTGGGGCGCCCAGTTCGGCGAAGCGGCGAAGGCTCCATCGACACGCTCCTTCGCCTTCCTCAACAGTGCGTCCTTGTCTTTCTGAACCAGGTTCGGATCGAACGCCAGCACGGCCCGGAAAGCTTCGAGCGCGTCGTACGCTCTCGCCTTCTCCCGCTCGACGACTGCGGTGGCGATGGACGCCCAACTCTTCTTCAGGTTCGGGATGCTCGCCCAGTCGGAGTTCTGCTCGACGCGGCGGATGGAGAACACGCAATAGCCGGCATCGACCCGTTCCCCGTCAGGGAACTCGAGTTTCATATCGTCGCGATCGATGACCGGTGAGCGATCACCGATTTCGGTTCGTGGAGCGGCCACGACGGCGAAGTAGCCCGACTTCGTGAGCGGCAGGCTCGTGTCTAGGCCGATCTCGACTTGAGTGTCCTCGGTCTGTCCGACGATGATGCTCAGTCCTTCGGTCACCAGTGGAATGAATGGATCGACAGCTGCCGCCACGCTGATGCCGGCCTTTGAAGCAACGCTCGTGACGTATTTCAGCACCGGGGTGATGAGGTCCCCGTGATTGACAGAGAAGAGTCCGAGCTCGAGGTCGAGCACGCCGCCGCGCCATGGAACCGCCGGCAGAACCCGTTTGCTCACCAGAAGCACTCTGTCGCGATCATCCCTCTGCAGTTCCTCACTAGGAGTGTGCATTCCTGCCGCGTGGGCCCTCTCCGCTCCTTCGGTTGCCAGGGTCACTGAGCTGTAGATCGTTGCGCTGAATCGTGAGAACCAGCGGCGCGCTGCCTCCAGCCGCGCCGACTCGATCCACACTTCGACGTAGTGCTCGTCAGTGACGAACTCCTTGTCGGCGATGTCCGAGCCCGGATCCGCGAGGTCGCGGAGGAACGTCCAGTCCGTGGGAGCAGTTGTGCTCGCACGCTTCAATAGATCGCCGAACCAGCCCATGACGCTCTCCTGATCGAGGGTGGGCGCCAGTACCCGGGTGAGCGTCGGCGCTCGATGACGCTGAAGCTACTCCCGCGCGCCGGCACTTCACAAGGCGAGGTGATCTGCCCCTCGAGGTGTTCCTCAACCGCGTCGTATTGATGGGCTGGCGATGTCGGCTAGGTCGAAGTCGACGCTGCACCGGGGCCGTAGAGATGCGCGGTGTAGCGGCTCAGCCCAGCGCCGTCACCAGCACCAGCAGCAGCACCGCGCTGCCGTTCAGCGTCGCGTGCGAGATGATCGCCGCGCCCAGGCGCCCGGTCGCCGTCGCGATCCAGCCGTGGGCGAGACCGGCGACGACGGTCGTCACTCCGAGAGTCACGATGGTCGCCGGGTTCACCATCTGGTGCCCGTGCAGCAGCACGAAGACGAGCGTCGACGCGACGATGCTGAAGACCGCCGCCCAGACGCGCCGCCCGCGAGTCGGAGGAGCGGCCTCGGGCCTCGTCCGCAGCATGCGGTTGCGCACCGCCCGCATCACGACGCCGCGGCACAGGATCTCCTCGACGATCGGCGCGACGACGACGGGGATGACGACCGAGCTCAGCACGAACCACACCGGGTCGGGCTCGAGCGCGAGGTTGCCCTGCGCGTCCTGGAGGAACGGCGAGAACCCGATCAGCACGACGACGATGACGATCCGCACGGCGATCCCGAGCCCGATGCCGATCGGCACGTCGATCCAGCGGAACGTCAGCCCGTAGTCGCGGGCGAGCGACTTCAGTCCGCGCAGCCGCGAGGCGAGCACCGGCACGACGAGCCCGATGAGGTAGCTGCCGAACGCGCCGGCGAAGGCCAGCGCGGGGGAGTAGGGGAGCACGCCGAGCCCGAACAGCACGATCAGCACCGCGAGCGGCAGCACGATGCCGGCGATCGTCAGCACGGCTGTCGGCAGCCCCCAGCGCACCCGCGGATCGGGGAGGTAGAGGAGCGACGAGTACGGAGCGCCGACCGACGGCTGCGGTTCGCGGGCCTGCTGCGGTGCCGGCCATCCGCCGGCGGAGGCGACCACGGGCTCCTCGGGAGCGACGGTCGAGGGATCGGGCGGCGGGAAGGCGGCGGGGTTCATGGCCTCACCAGGCTACGCAGCGACCCTGGGCGAACGGCGCGGCGGGCGAGCCCGACGGACGTCCCGGAAACGAGAGAAACCCCCGCCATGTAGAAGCTAGGCGAGGGTTTCCGTGGCTCCGACGGGCGTCGATCCCGTGACCTCACGATTTTCAGTCGTGCGCTCTACCAACTGAGCTACAGAGCCGTTGCGACGAGTACGCCGCTGAAAAAGGCCCTTCCTCTCGGAAGGGCCCCTTTGCGACCCTGACGGGACTTGAACCCGCGACCTCCGCCGTGACAGGGCGGCACGCTAACCAGCTGCGCTACAGGGCCTCGTTGCGAAGACAAGCATACTGCCTTCGAGGCTATTCGATTTTCACCCCGGTCGTTGCCGACCGGATCTTCTCGGTGTCGTCTTCGTGACCCCAACGGGATTCGAACCCGTGCTACCGCCGTGAAAGGGCGGCGTCCTAGGCCACTAAACGATGGGGCCGGAAGCTGCAGGGCTGACCCTGCGGCCGACCCCACCATGACTACCGACACGCAAGCATACGGATGATCGCCCCGGATGCAAAATCCGAACGTTCCGCACATGCCACGAACCCCGTCCGGGGTTGCCCGGTCCCTAGGCATCCCGGTAGGGGCTTGGTTAGGGTTGGTCGGAATTGCCCTTCCCCCGGTGGCGGCTCCCTCCGCCTGTCCGGACTCCGGCTCCCCCCTGCAACCCCGAGGTCCCATGCTCTCTCTCCCGCGCCGCCGCAGCCCCGCCCCGTCATCGGGCGCGCCACGGCTCGGGCGACTGCGCACCACGGCTCTCGCCTCGGCCACCCTCGCGCTGGTCGCCGGGCTCCTGGTGGCCACTCCCGCACAGGCCGTCGAGTACCCGTCCTGGGCCGACGTGGAGGCCGCCAAGGGCGACACCGCCGCCGCGGCCGCCCAGGTCGAGAGCATCACCTCCCTCATCGCCGACCTCCAGGACGAGGTCGCCGCCGCCCAGCAGCTCGCCGAGGAGCGCGGCGCCGAGTACTTCGCGGCGCAGGAGAAGTTCGACGAGGCCGCCGACAAGGCCGCCGGACTCGACGCCCAGGCGACCGAGAGCGCCGACGAGGCCGACGCCGCCTCGCAGCAGGCCGGCCTTCTCGCCGCGCAGCTCTACCGCACGACCGGCACCGACCTGTCGGTGAACATCTTCCTCGAGGGCGAGAGCGGCGGGTCGGAAGACCTGCTCGGCCGCATCGGCAACATGACCAAGCTCGTCGAGCGCTCGAACGCGATCTACGAGCAGGCGAGCACGGCCCGGAACACGGCGTCCTCGCTCGCCGATCAGGCCGAGGTCGCCCGCACCGAGCGCGAGCGCCTCCGGCAGACGGCCGAGGCGCGCTGGCCGAGGCCACGGCGGCCCAGCAGGCGTCGGAGTCGGTCCTCGCCGAGCAGCAGGAGCAGGGCATCGTGCTCGAGCAGCAGCTCGCCGCCCTCCGCGACACCGAGTCGCGCACCGTCGCCGAGTACCAGGCGGGGGTGGCCGCCCGCGAGGCGGAGCGCCAGCGCAAGCTCGCCGAGGAGGCCGCCGCTCGTCAGG
>NZ_MUKN01000070.1 GCF_001995175.1 Rathayibacter rhapontici | reverse complement strand
GTTCCGGCGCTGAGCCCGGGGCGCTCAGCCTCCGGCGGCCGCCGTCGCGGAGGCGCCGCCGCTCAGACGCAGGGCGAGCGGATCGGCGCGGACGCGGTCGAGGCCCGCCCGCACCGCCCCGAGCGCGACCGCGCGGTCGCCGAGGGTCGAGGGCACGATCCGCGGTGCGGGCGCGTGCACGAGGGCGACGACCCGCTCGGACACGTCGGAGAGCAGGGGCTCGGCCGAGGCGGCGAGCGCGCCGCCGACGACGAGGAGCGAGACGTCGAGCAGGTTCGCGAGGGTGGCTGCGACGGCCGTCAGCCGGGCGGCCAGGCGGTCGACGACCTCCCGCGCCAGCGGATCGCCCGCCGCGGCGGCGGCCAGCACCTGCTCGGCGCCCGAGTGCTCGACGGCGTCCAGGAGCGACGGGGCGCGGCCGGGGACGGCGAGGGCCTCCTGCGCCCACGAGCGGGCGAGGGCCGCGACGCCCTCGGCGGATCCGACGCCCTCGACCAGGTCGAGGTAGCGCATCTCGCCTGTGAGCCCGCGGGCGCCCCGGAGCAGCGTGCCGCCCAGGACCACTCCACCTCCCAGGCGCTCGCCCGAGAGCAGCGCGACGTAGTCCGAGCAGCCGACGGCGGCACCGCGCCAGCCCTCGGCCAGGGCGGCGAGGTTGGCGTCGTTGTCGACGACGGCCGACCAGCCGCGCGCGGCGAAGCGGTCGCCGAGGCCGGGGTTCATCGCGCTCCAGAAGCCGTTGCCGTCGGCGGGGGAGCGACCGTCGGCGTCGACGGGCGCCGGGACGCCGAAGGTGACGGCGAGGACCTCGTCGTCCGAGACCCCGGCCTCGCGCAGCGTGCGGTCCAGGATCCGCTCGATGTCCGCGAGGCGGCGCTCGCGGGGCAGCTCCTCGACCGGCTCGTGGTCGACCGGCTCGACGTGGTGCGCGATCGTGTCGCCCAGGAGGTCGGCGACGTCGACGCCGACGCTGTGCTGCCCGGCATCGACTCCGACGATCACGCCGGCCGTGCGCCGCAGCGCGTAGCGGCGCGCGGGGCGGCCCTTCACGTAGTCGCCGGCGGCGCGCTGATTGGCGAGCTCCTCGATCCAGCCCAGCTCGATGAGGTCGTCGCAGACGGCGATGACGGTCGAGCGGGTGAGGCCGGTCCGCTCGATCAGATCGGAGGCGGTGAGCGGGTCGCCGCTCCATGCGCCCTGCAGGATCTCGAGGGCGTTGCGGCGCCGCTGGAACGAGAACGTGTTCTCGGACATCGGTCCCGCCTCCCCTCTTGACCCGGAGCGGATCGGCTGCAACAGTACATCGCGTACTAGATTTTCTACCTAGATTTAGTCGACGAAGCAACTTTTCCACACTTCACGGGAGACGACGACGTGCCCCTCACCACCCCACCCCTCGGCGGCCTGAGCCGCGGGTCCCTCCTCGCCGCGGCAGGAGCGGGCGCCGCCGCGCTCGGCCTCGCCGCCTGCGCCTCGCCCTCCGGCTCCGGACGAACCGTCGAGATCGTGTTCCACCAGTCCAAGCCCGAGGTCATCGGCTACTTCGACGAGGTGATCGAGAAGTTCCACGCGGCGCAGTCCCGCATCCGCGTCGTGCACGACTTCTCCTCCAACCTCTCGGCCGGCTTCGTGCGGTCCAACCCGCCGGACCTCGGCTGCCTGAACTACAACTTCGAGGTCGCGCGCTTCGTCGAGCGGGGCGCGTTCAGCGACCTGTCCGACCTCCCGGAGGCGCAGCGCATCAACCCCGCGCTGCAGCCGTTGATCGAGCAGACCGCGTCCTACCCCGACCGCACGAGCGTGCTGCCCTACTCGCTGATGGTGTCGGCGGTGCTCTACAACCGCGAGATCTTCGCCCAGCAGGGGCTCGAGGTGCCGACCACCTGGACCGAGTTCGTCGCCGTCTGCGAGGCGCTGAAGGCCGCGGGCATCACCCCGCTCTACAGCACCTACAAGGACCCGTGGACGGTGTCGCAGGGCCTGTTCGACTACTCCGTCGGCGGCACCGTCGACCTCGAGTCGTTCTTCTCGCAGCTGAAGGAGCAGGGCCCGGACGTCGGCCCCGGCTCGCCGGTCTCCTTCGAGAAGGACTTCGCCGCTCCCGTCGAGCAGATGCTGCAGATCGCCGCCTACTCCAACCCCGACGCGGCGAGCCGTGCGTACGGCGACGCAACCTCGCGTTCTCGAACGGCGAGGCCGCCATGTACTTCCAGGGGCCGTGGGCGCTCAGCGAGATCGCGAAGACCGCCCCCGACCTCTCGATCGGCGCCTTCCCGCTCCCGATGACCGACGACCCCGCGGAGCGCCGGGTGCGGGTCAACGTCGACCTCGCTCTCTGGATCCCCGAGGCGTCCACCAAGAAGGAGGCCGCGCGCGAGTTCCTCGCGTTCCTGATGCAGCCCGAGATCATCGACGCCTACAACGCCGACAACAACGCGTTCGGAGTGACGACCGATGCGCCCGCCGTCACCCAGCCCACGCTGGTCGAGCTCCAGGAGTTCTACGACCGGGCCGCGTTCAGCCTCGGCGCCTCGCAGCTCGTGCCGCAGAACATCCCGCTGCAGAACTACCTGCAGGGCATGGTCCTCGGCTCCGATCCGGCCCGCACGCTGCGCACGATCGACGCCGACTGGGCGCGCATCGCGTTCCGCTCCTGACCCCTCCTCCCGCCGACCCCTCTCCCCGCCGACCACTCTCAGAGACGAGACACCATGGCCACCACCCTCCCCGCACGGACGGAGGAGCGGCGCAGCGCCGCCGTCCGCCCCGCCGCGCGCCCCACGCCGAAGCGGCGCCGGGACCTCACGTTCCCGCTGTTCCTCCTCCCGGCGCTGATCCTCTTCACCCTCGCGATCACCCTGCCGGCGGTGATGGGCGTCTTCTTCAGCTTCACCGACTCCATCGGCTTCGGCGAGTGGAGCTTCATCGGGCTCACCAACTACGTCGCGCTCTTCTCGGACCCGGCGATCCTCGCGTCCTACGGCTTCACCGTCGGGCTCGCGCTGGTCACGGTGCTGCTGGTGAACGTCGTCGCGTTCCTGCTCGCCATCGCTCTGACCACGCAGATCCGGGGCAAGGTCGCCCTGCGCGCCGTCTTCGTGCTGCCGATGGTGGTCTCGGGCATCATCATCGCGTTCGTCTTCAACTTCCTCTTCTCGAATTCGCTGCCCGGCTTCGCCGCGTCGATCGGAGCGACTCCGCTGGCGAGCAGCATGCTCGCGAACCCGGATCTGGCGTGGCTCGCGATCGTGATCGTCACCGCCTGGCAGGCGGTCCCCTCCGCCCTGCTGATCTACATCGCCGGAGTGCTCTCGATCCCGGGCGACGTCTACGAGGCGGCGTCCCTGGACGGCGCGTCCAGCTGGGGGCAGCTGCGCTCGATCACGCTGCCGCTGGTCGCGGGCTACGTGGTGATCAACCTCGTCATCGGCTTCAAGAACTTCCTGAACTCGTACGACATCATCGTCGGCCTCACCAACGGCGGACCGGGCACCTCGACCCGCAGCGTCGCCATGACGATCTTCTCGGGCTTCACCAGCGGCGACTACGCCTACCAGATGGCCAACGCCACGATCTTCTTCCTCATCGCACTCGTGATCGCGCTCGTGCAATTGCGCGTCTCGCGCGGAAAGGCGGCCTTCTGATGACCAGCCAGGTCCCCCTCTCGCCGGCGCTGCCCGGCACCCGCCCCGCGGCCGATGCCGACGCCCGCCGCGGCGGACGCCGGAACCGCTCGAACCTCCTCCTCACCCTCGTGCTCGCGGTCTGCGCACTGACCGTCATCGCGCCGCTCTGGGTCACCGTCACGATGGCCTTCAAGACGACCGCCCAGGCCGTCGACGGCAACGCCTTCTCGATCCCCGCCCCGTTCTCGATCGACGGCTTCGTGCAGGCCTGGACCCTCACCGACTTCCCGCGAGGCTTCGCCGTCTCGCTGCTGGTCACCGCGATCACGGTCGGCGGCACGATCGTGCTCAGCGCCCTCGCCGCCTACGCAATCTCGCGCAACTGGAACCGCCGCTTCTACCGCTACTCCTTCTTCTACCTGCTCGCCGCGATGTTCCTGCCGTTCCCGGTCCTCGCCCTCTCGCAGGTCTCGCTCACCGGACTCGTCGGCCTCGACAACCCGATCGGCGTCGCGATCCTGCACGTCATGTTCCAGCTCTCCTTCAGCGTCATGCTCTTCACCGCGTTCCTCCGCTCACTGCCGGAGGAGCTCGAGGAGAGCGCGCGACTGGACGGAGCGACCACCAACCAGGTCTTCTGGCGACTCGTGTTCCCGCTGCTCGCCCCCATGAGCGCGACCGTCGGCATCTTCGCCTTCCTCGCCTCCTGGAACGACTTCATGATGCCCTCGCTCATCACCTCCGACCCGTCGCTGCAGACCCTGCCGGTGCTCCAGAGCATCTTCCAGACCCAGTTCAGCAACGACTACAACGTCGCCTTCGCCTCCTACCTGATGGCCATGGCGCCGGCGATCATCGTCTATCTCTTCACCCAGCGCTGGGTCATGTCCGGCGTGACCCAGGGGGCGATCAAGTAAGGCTCGCGGGTCTCGGGGCGGCGATCTGCGGCGTTTTCCGTTCCGCGGGCCTCGGGGCGGCCGTCTGCGGCGTTGTCGATCGGTCGTCGTAGCTCCGCTACGCCTTCCCTCCTCCGCCTTGCAGCCGACCACCCCGAGACCCGCGGCCACCCTCCGAGAGACGCATCGGGCCGTGCTGCGCACGAGCAGCCGCTCAGGGGAGGGGCCCACCTCTGCTGATCGAGTAGCCCGCGGAGCGGGCGTATCGAGATCCACGTCCGCCAGGAGGCGGGTACGACTCACCGAACATCACGAACGGAAGGAACGGCATGACCGAGACCCTGCTCACCAGGAGCGGCACCGCGGAGGACGCGCTGTGGTGGCGCCAGGCGGCGGTGTACCAGATCTACCCGCGGAGCTTCGCGGACGCGGACGGGGACGGGATCGGCGACCTGCGAGGGATCATCGCGCGCATCCCCTACCTCCGCGAGCTCGGGATCGACGCGGTGTGGCTGAGCCCGTTCTACCCGTCGGCGCTGGCCGACGGCGGGTACGACGTGGCCGACTACCGCGACGTGGACCCGCGGATCGGGACGCTCGCCGAGTTCGACGAGACGACGCGGCTGCTGCACGAGGCGGGCATCCGCGTGATCGTCGACATCGTGCCGAACCACTCCTCCGATCTGCACCCCTGGTTCCAGGAGGCTCTCCAGGCGCCGAAGGGCTCGCCCGAGCGCGAGCGCTACGTGTTCCGCGACGGCCGCGGCTCCGACGGCTCGCTCCCGCCCAGCGACTGGGAGTCGGTGTTCGGCGGCCCCGCGTGGGAGCCGGTCGGCGACGGCCAGTGGTACCTGCACCTCTTCGCCAAGGAGCAGCCCGACTGGAACTGGGCGAACCGCGAGATCCGCGACGACTTCCTCGACACCCTCCGCTTCTGGTCCGACCGCGGTGTCGACGGCTTCCGGATCGACGTGGCCCACTCGCTCGTGAAGGACCTCAGCGAGCCGCTGCCCGCGGCCGCCGAGATCGAGGCCCAACGGATCGACGGATCGCACCCGTTCTGGGACCGCGACGAGGTGCACGAGGTCTACGCCGAGTGGCGCGCCCTGTTCGACTCTTACGACCCGCCGCGCACCGCCGTGGCCGAGGCCTGGGTCGACGCCTCCCGCCGCGCCCGGTACGCGAGCCCCGAGGGCCTGGGCCAGGCGTTCAACTTCGACCTGCTCGAGGCCGACTTCGACGCGGAGGAGTTCCGCCGCCTGATCTCGTTCAACCTCGAGCTCGCCGCCGAGTCGGGCTCCTCGACGACATGGGTGCTGTCGAACCACGACGTCGTCCGCCACCCGACGCGCTACGGACTGCCGGCCCGCGGGGACGCGGTGACCGCACCCGCGAAGCAGTGGCTGCTCAGCGGGGGAGTGGAGCCCGAGCTGGACGCCGAGCGGGGCCTGCGCCGAGCGCGCGCCGCGACGCTCCTCCTGCTCGCTCTGCCCGGCTCCGCCTACCTCTACCAGGGCGAGGAGCTGGGCCTGCACGAGGTGCCGGCGATCCCGGATGCGCAGCGCCAGGACCCGACCTTCTTCCGCAGCGGCGGCACCGACGTGGGCCGCGACGGCTGCCGGGTGCCCCTGCCCTGGACGGTCGCCGGCGACTCCTTCGGCTTCGGACCGGGCACCGCGCATCTGCCGCAGCCGGGCTGGTTCGCGGATTCCTCCGTCGAGGCCGAGGAGCGCGACGAGGAGTCGACGCTCGCGCTCTACCGCCGGGCGCTGGCCCTGCGGCACGAGCTGCAGTCCGGCGAGCACCTCGAGTGGCTCGACTCCGAGACCGACGTGCTGCACTTCGCGCGCCCGGACGGCTGGCGCTCGGCGACGAACCTGGGCGCGACCCCGGTCGCTCTGCCGGCCGGTGAGGTGCTGCTCGCGAGCGGTCCGCTGGGCGACGGAGTGCTGCCTCCCGAGACCACGGTCTGGCTGCGCTGAGCCCGGGGACGACGAGAGCGCCCCCGCACCCGATCCGAGGATCGAGGCGCGGGGGCGCTCCGGCGTGTCAGGAGGTCAGTGCGTCGACGGGTCCTGCTCGACCTCGGAGCGGTCGCCCGACCACAGCGTGTGGAAGGTGCCCTCCTTGTCGACGCGCTGGTAGGTGTGCGCGCCGAAGAAGTCGCGCTGGCCCTGCACGAGGGCGGCGGGCAGGCGCTTCGAGGCGAGCGAGTCGTAGTACGACAGCGCGGCTCCGAAGCCGGGGATCGGCACGCCCGAGAGCGCGGCGGTCGAGACGATGCGGCGCCAGGCGGCCTCGCCGTTCGCGACGGCCTCGGCGAAGTACGGGTCCTCGAGCAGCGTCGTGATGCCCGCGTTCTCGGCGTAGGCGTCGACGATGCGGTTCAGGAACTGCGCGCGGATGATGCAGCCCGCGCGCCAGATCTTCGCGACGGCGCCCTTGTCGATCTCCCAGCCGTACTTCTCGGCTCCGGCGATGATCGCGTCGAAGCCCTGCGAGTAGGCGACGACCTTGGAGGCGTAGAGGGCGGCGCGGACGTCGTCCTCGAACCCGTCGTAGAGGGCGACCGGGGTCGGGCGCGACGTGACGCGGTTCTGCACCGCGGCGCGCTGCTCCGGCTTGGACGAGACGGCGCGGGCGAAGACGGCCTCGGCGATGCCGCCGACGGGCACGCCGAGATCCAGCGCGTTCTGCACGGTCCAGACGCCGGTGCCCTTGGAGCCGGCCTGGTCGAGGACGACGTCGATGAAGGGCGAGCCGGTCCCGGCGTCGACCTGGCGCAGCACCTCGGCGGTGATCTCGATCAGGTACGACTCGAGGTCGCCCTTGTTCCACGCGTCGAAGACCTCGGCGATGGCGGCGGGCTCGTGGCCGCCGACGGTGCGGAGGAGGTCGTACGCCTCGGCGATGAGCTGCATGTCGGCGTACTCGATGCCGTTGTGGATCATCTTGACGAAGTGTCCGGCGCCGTCGGTGCCGATGTGTGTGACGCAGGGCTCGCCTTCGGCGACGGCCGCGATCGAGGAGAGGATCGGGCCGAGGGTCTTGTACGACTCGACCGAGCCGCCGGGCATGATCGAGGGGCCCTTGAGCGCGCCCTCCTCGCCGCCCGAGATGCCGGTGCCGACGAAGTGGATGCCGGTCTCGCGGACCGCCTTCTCGCGGCGGATCGTGTCGGTGAAGAGCGCGTTGCCTCCGTCGACGATGATGTCGCCGGGCTCGAAGACCTTCGTCAGCTGGTCGATGACGGCGTCGGTGCCGCGGCCGGCCTGCACCATGATGATCGCCGTGCGCGGAGTGGCGAGCGAGGCGGCGAAGTCCTCGATGGTCTCCGAGGCGACGAAGCCGGCCTCGGGGTGCTCGGTGATGAGCGTCTCGGTGCGCCCGTAGGAGCGGTTGAAGACGGCCACGGTGTTGCCCTCGCGGCTGGCGAGGTTGCGGGCCAGGTTCGAGCCCATCACCGCCAGACCGACGACTCCGATGTTGGCTGTGGCGGTGGGCTTGTCAGACACGGTTCTCCTCGACGTACGCGTTCAGGGACGCGCCCAGGCTACCGAAGCGGCTCGGCGGCGGCCCGGTCCCGAGCGTGCACATCGGTCGCGGCCGCGATTCACGGCCGTGCGGAGGAGCTCACACGGTGTGGTCGGCCGGCACCCGCTCCGAGGGGATCGGCGGCGGCGGAGGAGTGCCGTCGCCGAAGGGCCGCCCGCCCAGCTCCTCGCGGTGCGACGGGACCCGCCAGCCCGACAGGTCCGGGCCCTTCGGGACCACTCCGGTCGGATTGATGTCGCGCTGCACCTCGTAGTAGTGCGACTTGATGTGGGTGAAGTCGATGGTGTCGCCGAAGCCCGGAGTCGCGAACAGGTCGCGCGCGTAGCCCCAGAGGGCGGGCATCGCCGAGAGCAGGTTCCGGTTCGCCTTGAAGTGGCTGTAGTAGACGGCGTCGAAGCGGGCGAGCGTCGTGAACAGGCGCACATCCGCCTCGGTGATCGTGTCGCCGACCAGGTAGCGCTGCGTGCTCAATCGCTCCTCGAGCCAGTCGAGACGGGCCCAGAGCGCGTCGTAGGCCCGCTCGTACGACTTCTGAGATCCCGCGAACCCGCACTTGTAGACGCCGTTGTTCACGTCGTGGAAGACCAGCTCGGCCACCTCGTCGATCTCGTCGCGGAGGTGGTCCGGGTAGAGCTCCGGCGCTCCGTCGCGGTGGAACGCGGTCCACTCGGTCGAGAAGTCGAGGGTCATCCGCGGGTAGTCGTTGGTGACGACCTCGCCGGAGGGGATGTCGACGATCGCGGGCACGGTGATGCCCCGGGGGTAGTCGGGGAAGCGCTTCAGGAACGCGTCCTGCAGGCGCGGGATGCCCAGGACCGGGTCGACTCCGCCGGGATCGAGGTCGAACGTCCAGCTGCGCTTGTCGTGGGTCGGACCGCAGATGCCCATCGAGAGGGCGTCCTCGAGCCCGAGCAGGCGCCGGACGATCACGGCGCGGTTCGCCCACGGGCAGGCCCGCGAGACCACGAGGCGGTAGCGGCCGGCCTCGACGGGGAAGCCGTCGCTCCCGTCCGCGGTGATCCGCGTGGGGATGTAGTTCGTGTCGCGGTGGAACCCGTTCTTCTCCACGTAGGAGCCGAAGTCGTCGTCAGTCATGGTCCGCACGCTAACGAGTGCTCCTGACCGCCTCCCGGCAGCGCAGAACGGGTGGCGGGGGAGGTGATCGGCCGGTAGGGTGGGCAGCTGAACTTCGGCGAGGGATGCACCACGCATCCGTGATCGACGCGGTGGAAGCAGGCGAGGCCCCGAGAGGGGCGCCGCGGACTTTTCCTCACGCTGACATGCGTTCGAGTCGAAACCCCGTCCGTGGCCCCGGCCACGACCCGATCCGGTGGCGTGCGCGCCGCCCAAGGAGAACATCATGGCTGAACTCACCAACAAGGTCGTCGCGGAGCTCCGCACCTCGTTCGGCAAGGGAGCGGCGCGCAAGATCCGCGCCCAGGACAAGATCCCCGCGGTCCTCTACGGCCACGGCACCGAGCCCCAGCACGTCACGCTGCCGGGCCACCAGGTCCTGCTGCTGACCCGCAAGGCGAACGCGATCCTCGAGCTCGACATCGACGGCACCCCCCAGACCACCCTGGTCAAGGACATCCAGCGCGACCCGGTGCGCCAGATCATCGAGCACATCGACCTCGTGGTCATCAAGCTCGGCGAGAAGGTCTCGGTCGACATCCCCGTGCACGTCGAGGGCGAGGCCGCTCCCGGCACGCTCGTCTCGATCGACGCCAACACGCTCTCGCTCGAGGTCGACGCCACCAAGATCCCGCAGAGCATCGTCATCTCGGTCGAGGGCCTCGAGGCCGGCACGCAGATCGCCGCCGGCGACGTCGTGCTGCCCGACGGCGCGACCCTCGTCACCGAGGCCGACGTGCTCGTCGTCAACGTCACCGCCGAGGTCGAGCAGGACCTGGGCGACGAGGACGAGACCCCGGCCTCGGGCGACGTCGTCGCCGAGACCGCCGAGTAGTCTCCCCACCCGCACCACCGGACGGGCCCGCCGCGATCGCGAGCGGGCCCGTTCCGCATCCGGCACGTCCGCATCCGGCACGAGAGAAGGACCACCATGGGCGACACCTGGCTCGTCGTCGGGCTCGGCAACCCGGGAGCGCAGTACGCGCGCAACCGGCACAACGTGGGCCAGATGGTGCTCGACGAGCTCGCCTCCCGGATCGGCGGCTCGTTCCGCCGGCACACGCGGGCGAACGCGACGGTCGCCGAGGGGTTCCTGCGCCCCGGCGGCCCGAAGCTCGTGCTCGGCAAGCCGAACAGCTTCATGAACCTCTCGGGCGGCCCGACCTCGCAGCTGCTCGACTTCTACTCGCTCGCCCCCGAGCGCCTGATCGTGGTGCACGACGAGCTCGACATCCCGTTCGACACCCTGCGCCTGAAGCACGGCGGCGGTCACGGAGGCCACAACGGCATCCGCGACATCCTCGCCGCGACCGACGGAGCCGACTTCCTCCGGGTGCGCGTGGGCATCGGCCGTCCGCCCGGCCGCCAGCCCGCCGCCGACTTCGTCCTCAAGGACTTCGCGGGCCCCGAGCGCGAGACGCTTCCCATCCTGATCCAGGACGCCGCCGACGCCGTCGAGCTGATCGCCGACTCCGGCCTCGCCGCCGCGCAGCTGAAGTTCCACACGAGCGCCTAGCCCGCCTCCCGTCGACCTCCTCGCCACCCCCTGCTGATCGAGTCGCGCCCTGCGCCGGCGTCCCCTCTTCGCGCGCCTCGTCCCGCGCTCGGCGCCGCGCGCCGGGTACGGTGACGGGACCGTCTGCGAGGAGGTCCACCGTGAGCGAGTCGTTCTTCCCCGACATCGATCCGCGCCCGTACGACGAGGACGACCACCTCCCCCTGGGGGACCTGCCGGCCTGGACCGGTGCCCCCTGGCATCGAGCGCCCGGCCTCGTCCTGATCGACCGGGAGCTCGGTCGCTCCGCCGACACCGTCGTCTCGCTCGAGCTGGCTCGCTGCCACTCGGAGGGGATGCTGCTGAGGATGACCGTGCGCGTCTCCGACACCGGACGGCGCGCGCGGCAACGGGTGTTCGAGTATCTCGAGCGCGCCCACGGCCGCGGGCAGCTCGACGAGCGATTCTCTCCCCAGGGTCTGCGCTGGGGAGTCCGCTTCGCCGACGGCCGTCGCGTGACCACCTTGGACGAGTCCCCGTGGGCGAGCATCGGCGATCTCGCCGAGACCGAGGTGCCCGGTCCCGTTCTCGAGGGCGCCGGCCGCCCGGACGTGCACGGCGACTCGTGGTCGCGCGAGTTCTGGCTCTGGCCTCTCCCGCCCCTGCCCTCGCTCGAGATCGCCGTCTCCTGGCCGGCCCGCTCCGTCCGCGAGACCCTCACCCTGCTCGACGCCGCCCCTCTTCTCGACGCGGCGCCCGAGCCCGCCCGCTCTGGTCCGCCCCGCCCGGCTGACGTGCGCCCGCGATCGACCCCCACCAGCTCCGTGTCGGGGGTCCGCAGTAAACTCGGACAGTGCCACTCAACGAGATCATCTCGGCGCTTTCGCGCGCCTCCACGTTCGACGACGCACTGGCGTACGCGGTGCGCGACGCCGACTTCTCCGTCACCGACGGCCTGCGGGTCCCGCTGCTCGCGGGGCTGCTCGAGCGCCGGGCGGAGGCGGGCCGACCGCAGGCCGCGCTCGTCGTGACCGCGACGGGCCGCGACTCCGAGAACGTCCGCGCCTCGCTCAGCTGCGTCATGCCCGACGCCGACGTCGTCGAGTTCCCCGCGTGGGAGACGCTGCCGCACGAGCGGCTGAGCCCGAGCGCCGAGATCGTCGGCCGCCGCCTCGACGCGCTGCGGCGCATGAAGACCTGGACGGCCGAGAAGCCGCTGGTCGTCGTCGCCTCCGTCCGGGCCGCTCTGCAGCCGGTCGCCGACAACCTCGCCGACATCGCGCCGATCCGCCTCGTCAAGGGCACGCGCGGCTACGACCTCGGCCGCATCTCCGCCGAGTTGGTCGATCTCGCCTACGCGCGCGTCGACATGGTCACGCGGCGCGGCGAGTTCGCCGTCCGCGGCGGCATCCTCGACGTCTTCCCCGCCGTGGCCGAGCACCCCAGCCGCATCGACTTCTTCGGCGACGAGGTCGACTCGATCCGCGCCTTCTCGGTCGCCGACCAGCGCTCGCTGCCCGGCGAGTCCGACTCCGTGGTGCTGCCGCCCAGCCGCGAGCTGCTGCTCGTCCCGGCCGTCCGCCAGCGCGCGCGCGAGATGCTGCACGAGTTCCCCAGCCTCTCGGCCATGCTCGCGAAGATCGCCGAGGGCATCCCGGTCGAGGGCATGGAGTCGCTCGCGCCGGCGCTGCTCGAGCGCCTCGTGCCGATCTCGCACTACCTCCCCGAGGGCGCGGCCGTCGCCGTGCTGGCCCCCGAGCGCGTCGCCACCCGCGCCATCAGCCTCGCCGAGACGAACCGCGAGTTCCTCCAGGCCGCGTGGAGTGCCGCGACCGCCGGAGCCGAGGCGCCGATCGATCTGGCCTCGGGCGAGTTCATCCCGCTGGGCGCCCTGCGCGACTCGGTGAAGTTCAGCGCCCCCGGCGCCGCCGCTCCCGATCACCCGTGGTGGACCATGAGCACCTTCCGCCAGGGCCCCGCCGTGGGCGAGGCCGAGGTCCTCCCCGAAGACCTGGGGATCGACGAGATCCTCGCCGTCCGCGTCGAGGGCGAGCCCGTGCCCGGATTCGGAGCGAACGTCGAGGGCGCGCTCGCCCACGTCCGCTCCCGCCTCTCCGACGGCTGGACCGTCGTGCTCACCGCACCCGGCACCGGCACCGTCGAGCGCACCGACCAGGTGCTCGCCGAGCACGAGGTCGCCGCGCGCATCGTCGCCGACCTGCCCGGCGAGGTCGAGGCCGGTCTCGCCTACGTGCTGCAGGCGTCCGTCGACCACGGCTTCGAGGTCCCGGAGGCGAAGCTCGCGCTGCTCACCGACACCGAGTTCTACGGACGCACCGTCGGCTACGACTCCCGCGCCGTCAAGAAGCTCGCGTCCCGCCGCAAGAACGTCGTCGATCCGCTGCAGCTCACGCCCGGCGACCACGTCGTGCACGCCACGCACGGCATCGGGCGGTTCGTCGAGCTCTCGCAGCGCGAGGTCTCGAGCGGCGGCCGCAACGCGGTGAAGACCAAGCGCGAGTACCTCGTGCTCGAGTACGCGCCGAGCAAGCGCGGCTTCCCGGGCGACAAGCTCCTGGTGCCCACCGATCAGCTCGACCTCCTCTCGCGCTACGTCGGCGGAGAGGCGCCGGCGCTGAGCAAGATGGGCGGCAGCGACTGGGCCCAGGCGAAGAGCAAGGCGCGCCGCGCGGTCCGCGACATCGCCGTCGAGCTCGTGAAGCTGTACTCGGCCCGCATGGCCTCGCCCGGCCACGCGTTCCCGCCGGACACCCCCTGGCAGCGCGAGCTGGAGGAGGCGTTCCCCTTCGCCGAGACGCCCGACCAGCTGACCGTGATCGACGAGGTGAAGGCCGACATGGAGCGGCCGATCCCCATGGACCGCCTGCTCTCGGGCGACGTCGGCTTCGGCAAGACCGAGGTCGCCGTGCGCGCCGCGTTCAAGGCGATCCAGGACGGAAAGCAGGTCGCGATGCTCGTGCCGACGACGCTGCTCGTGCGCCAGCACCTCGAGACCTTCCAGGAGCGCTTCGCCGGCTTCCCGGTGCATCTGCGCGCCCTGAGCCGCTTCCAGAGCGCGAAGGAGTCGAAGGAGACGATCGACGGGCTCGCCGACGGCACCGTCGACATGGTGATCGCGACCCACCGCCTCCTCTCGGACAACATCGTCTTCAAGGACCTGGGACTCCTCGTGATCGACGAGGAGCAGCGCTTCGGCGTCGAGCACAAGGAGAAGCTGAAGGCGCTGAAGAAGAACGTCGACATCCTCTCGATGAGTGCGACGCCCATCCCGCGCACCCTCGAGATGGCGGTCACGGGCATCCGCGAGATGTCGACGCTGGCGACCCCGCCCGAGGAGCGGCACCCGATCCTCACGTTCGTCGGCCCGTACTCCGAGAAGCAGGTCGGCGCCGCCATCCGCCGCGAACTGCTGCGCGAGGGCCAGGTGTTCTTCGTGCACAACCGCGTCTCGACGATCAACCGCGTGGCCTCGCAGCTCGCCGAGCTGGTTCCGGAGGCGCGCATCGCGGTCGCGCACGGCAAGCTGAGCGAGGCGCAGCTCGAGCGCATCATCGTCGACTTCTGGGAGCGCAAGTTCGACGTGCTCGTCTCGACGACGATCGTCGAGACCGGCCTCGACATCCCCAACGCCAACACGCTCATCGTCGATCGGGCCGACAAGTACGGGCTCTCGCAGCTCCACCAGCTGCGCGGGCGCGTGGGCCGCGGGCGCGAGCGCGCCTACGCCTACCTGCTCTACGACGAGACGAAGCCGCTCAGCGAGACGGCGCACGACCGGCTGCAGACCCTCGCCGCCAACACCGATCTCGGCGGCGGCATGCAGATCGCGCTGAAGGACCTCGAGATCCGCGGGGCGGGCAACCTGCTCGGCGGCGAGCAGTCGGGTCACATCCAGGGCGTCGGCTTCGACCTCTACCTGCGGATGATCGGCGAGGCCGTCGACACCTTCCGCGGCGACGTCGCCGAGGGCCAGACCGAGCTGCGGCTCGAGCTGCCGGTCGACGCGCGGATACCCGAGGAGTACGTCGACAGCGAGCGGCTGCGCCTCGAGGCCTACCAGAAGCTCTCGGCCGCGTCGTCGCCCACCGCGAAGGAGGGCAGCGTCGAGATGGTCGTCGAGGAGCTCACCGACCGCTACGGCGAGCTGCCCGAGGCGGTCGAGAACCTGATCCTGGTGTCGCGGCTGCGGATGCGCGCTCAGAAGGCCGGGCTCAGCGACGTCGTCGCGATGGGCTCGAACGTCCGGGTCGCGCCGGCGCACCTCGCCGACTCGATCCAGGTCCGGCTGCGCCGGATGTACCCGAGTGCCAAGTACCTCCAGCAGGCGAACGCGTGGTCGTTCCGATGCCCGTCCTCGACGGCGTGCCGCTGAACGACCGCGCGCTCATCGACTGGGTCGCGAACCTGCTCGAGGCGCTCTTCCCCGAGCCGGCCGCGGTCGCGAGCTGACCGACCGCCCTCCGACCCCCGAACGAAGGATCACCGTGACCGCACCCGCCGAGCACTCCGTCCCGCCGCGCGTCCCCGCGCCCGACGAGCCGAGCATCCCCGAGCTCGAGGACGACGAGACGATCGCCCCGCGCCCCGAGGAGGAGGTCGCCGACCTCGGCCGCGCCGAGCCCGACCTCGACGACCACTCCTAGCCCCTCGACCCTCCGCGAGATGCCGGTTCAGTGCACGACACGCCGTCACGGGCGTACCGGAGTGGCATCTCGCGGTGGTCGTCAGTGCCCGAAGTGCGCCCGGACCTCCGCCTTCCAGCGGTCGCGGTCCTCCGCCGAGACGAACGCCGCGTCGAACGAGTTCAGCGCGAGCTGCTCGAGCTGCTCGTCGTCCATGCCGAGCTCCTCGACCAGCGCCCGGTAGTTGGCGTCGACGTAGCCGCCGAAGTAGGGCGGGTCGTCGCTCGAGACCGTCGCGACGAGGCCCTGGCGCAGCATCTCGGGCAGGGGGTGGTCCTTCATCGTGTCCACCGCGCGCAGCGCCACGTTGGACAGCGGGCACACGGTGACCGGCACCTTCTGCACCCGCAGCATCGTCACGACGGCCGGATCCTCCATCGCGCGGATCCCGTGGTCGATCCGCTCGACCTTCAGGAGCTCGAGGGTCGCGGCGACGGTCTCGGGCCCGCCCTCCTCGCCCGCGTGGGCGACGAGGTGCAGCCCCTCCGCCGCGGCCCGCGCGTACACGTCGACGAACAGCTCCGGTCCGAAGCCGACCTCGTTCGAGTCGAGCCCGACCCCGATGATGTGCTCGCGGTAGGGGAGGATCGCCGTCAGCATCTCGTCGGCCGCCTCGGCGCCGAGGTCGCGCAGGAAGCACATGATGAGGTCGGTCGAGATCCCGTGCGTCTCCAGGCTCGCGCCGAGCGCGCGCGTGAGTCCGGCCATGACCGTCTCGAGCGCGACTCCGTTGCCCAGGTGCGTCTGCGGATCGAAGAAGATCTCGGCGCGCCGGACGTTCGCGAGCTTCGCCCGGTCGAGGTAGCCGGTGGCGAGCTCGAAGAAGTCGCGCTCGGTCTTCAGCACGGTGAGGTTCGAGTAGTGCAGGTCGAGGAACGAGCCGAGGTCCGTGAACGCGTACCGGGCGCGCAGGGCGTCGATGTCCTCCGTCGGCAGAGCCACCCCGTTGCGGCGCGCCATCTCGACGATGTGCTCGGGCTCGATCGTGCCCTCGATGTGGATGTGCAGCTCGGCGCTCGGCGGCGCTCCTCGATCGAGGGGAGTGGTGTCGGGCACGGTGATCCTGTTCCGGGTCGCCGGATGCGCCCCGCGGTGACCCTAGCCGCGTCGTGTTACGCGCCGATGACCGGCGGATGTGGACTCCGGCCCCGGATTGCGACTTCCGCTCGTCGGTCAGCAACGCGGACGAGGTCTGTCGGACGTCGCTCCTACGTTTCTCTCATGGGAAAATCACGGGTTGAATCACCCCCGCAGGACGAGACGCCTACTCGCTCGTCGCGGGAAGCGCTCATCGAGATGGGCGTCATCTCGATCGTCTTGACCTCGCTCGTCGTGCTTGTTTTCGCGCTGGGAGGAGGTGGGTTCGAGGAGACTTCCGCGTCGGCAGTGCAAGCGGGCACGGTCGTACTCGCTCACATCGGCTGGGCCTTCGGAGTGAACGTTCCTGTCCTACTCAGCTTCTATCTGCTCATTGCCGGTCAAGATTTGAGAGGTCGGCCGTCCGCAACCCTCACCCGACGCAGGCTCGGGTTCGTCGCAGAGTTGCTCACCGCCTCTCTCGTCCCTCCGATTCTTCTCGTACTCGTCGCGGCCGCTGAGGACCGCGAGCTACTCGGTGCCCTACTTCTGATCGGTCCGTCGTTCGCTGTCCTCGTTTTCCTGGCAGCGCAGTTGGGAACCTTCATCGCTTTCGACTATCGCGAGCGCAGAGATGCGGCTCAACGCGAGAAGGAGTGGCTCAGTACGCGTTTGGGTGATCTCGCCGGACGAGCGGGGCGCGCACCCATCGTCGTGCTGGTCGTCAACACTGTCACGGCTGCAGCGGTCGCGGGCCTGGCCACTCTGTTCGCGGGAGTGCCCGTGTCGACTGTGGTGGTAAAGGAGTTTTCATTCCTCGTCGTCGCGTTCCTGCTCTCAACCGCAGATCTTCTCGGGCTCTTTCTTCTCTTGACGGGCCGGGGGACGAGCGAGAAGGTCACGAGCACTGTCGGTCCCGCTGTTGTGACGCTGCTGGTTCTGATCTTCCCCTTCAGCGAGATGGTTGCGGGTCGCTGGGAAACAGGCATGGGTTTTGTCGCAGTGATCGGGCTGGTGACTGCGTCGTCACTGCTGCAACGACGAGGAGTCGAGGGTGGTCTCTTCGCCTGGACACTGAACTCGGCGGGGACTTCATGGGCCCGATCGGCTCTTGAACGTCGATTAGCGCGCGCGACGTCTGAGATCGAGGGCCTGAACGCCTCTGATGAAGAGCAGAGGGCTGACAAAGACGTGCTGTTCATTCTTCTCATGGCCGCCGGCCGCACGTGGCGTCGCGCCTCTTCCGCCTCTTCTCGCTCGGACGCCACCAGACGCCGCTGACAAAATGGGGGCATGCCGCTGCTCGCCCTTCGCCGCCGGATCGCGCCCGTGCCGTCAGACGCTCCGCTCGTCCGACTCCGCGAGGTCGCCGTGCGGAGCGGCGAGGCCGAGCTGCTCGCGCCGCTCTCGCTGGAGGTCGAGCCGGGGGAGGTCGTCGCCGTCACGGGCCCCAACGGCAGCGGGAAGACGACGCTGCTCCGCGTGATCGCCGGGCTGACCCCTCCCACCGCCGGCACCGTCGAGGTCGCCGGGGCTCCGGTGGACGAGCGCTCGCACGAGCACCGGCGCCGCGTCGCCGCTCTCATCGGCACCCCGCCGTTCGAGCGCGATCTCACCCTCGAGGACCATCTCGCGATGGTCGCCCTGTCGTGGGGTGCGACGCTCGCCGAGGCCCGCGAGGGTGCCGTCCAGGGCCTCGACTCCCTCGGACTCCGGGCCCTCGCCCGCCGCTTCCCCCACGAGCTCTCCTCGGGCCAGACCCAGCTCTTCTCCCTCGCTCTCGTGCTCGCCCGGCCGAGCGAGGTCCTCCTGCTCGACGAGCCGGAGCAGCGCCTCGACGTCGACCGCGTGCCGCTCGCGGTCGAGGTGCTGCGGGAGGCGGCTCGCGATCGGGCGGTGATCATCGCCACGCACAGCGCGCCGGTGACCGACGGCCTCGCCACCCGCGAGCTCCGGCTGGGCCGCCGATGAACCGGATCCGCGCGGTGCGAGCCCTGCACCGCTCCCGGTCCGATGCTCGCGACCGCGCCTACTCCGGCTACCTCGCCGCCCTCACCGTGCTCGTCGTCGTGCTGCCGGTGCTGCGCGCTCTGGTCCTGCTGGCCGGCGATCCGGCTCCGGTGCTCGCGGGCCTCGAGGTGCCGGCGGTCGTCGGAGTCGTCGCCGGACTGCTCCTGCCCGCCGCGGTCCTCCTGGGCCGGGTCCGAGGTCCGGCGGTCGACGAGCCGCACCCCACCGCGGTGCTCCTCGCGACCGACCTGCCCCGGCGTCTCGTCCTCCGCCGACCGGTCGCCTCGTCCAGCGCGGCCGTGGTGCTCGCCGGAACCGCTGCCGCGGTCCTGATCGCGGTCGCGACGGAGTCGTCGCTGCCACTCGCCGCCGTCGGGGGAGCCGCCGGCGGGGCGGTCCTCGCGGTCGCGTGGCTCGCCGGCGAGTGCCTCCCGCCGCGCTGGTCCGCCGGGCTGGCCGCGGTGACCGCCCTCGCGGTGCTGCTGCCCGTCGGTCCGGCAGCCGTCGTCCCGGCCGCGCTGACCGGATCGGACCTCTCCGCCGTGATCGCCCCTCGTCGCGTCCGCCGCCCTCGCCCTCGCAACGGTGCCACGCCTGCTCGACGCCGTGCGCGGGCCGCTCGTGCTCGCCCAGTCCCCGGCAGTGGCGCGCGACGCGCGACCGGGGGAGCGATCGGCGAGGTCGCCGACGCGCTCGAGGGCTACCGGGCCCGCCCGCGCCGGCTCCGCGCGCTCTCGGCCGTGCGGATCGCGCCGTTTCGCCCCTCGCCGTGCCGGTC
>NZ_MUKN01000069.1 GCF_001995175.1 Rathayibacter rhapontici | reverse complement strand
GAGGACGGGCGACGACGTCGAGAGCGCAGGAGTGGTCGTACTCGAGCTCGAGTACGACGACTTCCGAGGAGTGGGGGCGGGGCGGGGCGTCAGCGACCGTCACCAGGGTGGCGAAGAGCTCGGGGGCGCGGCGGTCGACGAGGCGGCCGCCGAGGCGGATGCCGAGCACGGCGGCGAGGCCGCCGACGACCAGGGCGAGCGCCAGCGACACGAGTCCGAGGGCGACGTCGTCACCGACGAGCGAGATCGCTCCGACGATGATCGACGGCAGCGACAGCAGCGCGGTCGCGCCCATGCTGGCGAGCATCACGACGCTCGAGATCATGCCCGAGCCCGGAGGCGTCTTGAGCGGGCTGTCGCCCGGCGCGGGCACGGGGTAGACGACCAGCGCCGACGCGATGCTCGACACTCCGAAACCGCTCAGCACGAGGGCGAGCGAGAGCCCCAGGATCGCGGGGATCGCCTCCGGACGCCCCGCGTAGACGCAGGTGCCGACGGCGACGATCACCACGGCGGGGACGCCCACGATCGCGGCGGCGATGACGCGGCCGGCGCGGTCGGCCGCCCCCGTCACTCCGGCGCTGACGTGCGCGGCCCAGGCAGTGCCGTCGTAGGAGACGTCGGCGCAGAGGGTCACTCCGAAGATCAGGCCGATGAAAACGGCCGAGAAGATCGCGATGGTGCTTCCTCCGCCGCCGATCGCGCCGTAGAAGACGGTGAGGACGACGATCGCCGGCACGACGAGGAGGCCGCGGCTGTAGCGCGGGTCGCGCCACCAGTAGCCGAGGGCGCGGGCGGCGATCGCTCCGGTCGGGGTGCCGGGGAAGCGGCCGAAGAGGCCGATGCCGGCGGATCCGGAGGAGGTGCCGGACGCCGAGGCGGCCGGCTCCCGCAGGGCGCGGCGCAGCGCGCGCGACCAGGCCCACACGACGACGGCGAGGGTGGCGACCCCGATCGCGAAGCGGGCGAGCGCGGCGGGCCACTCCCCCGCGACGATCGAGCCGGGCACCGCCCAGATCGCGCCGAGCGGCGACCAGCCCAGGGCCGAGGCGACCACGGGCAGGACGTCGACGCCCTCCTGGATCACGCTCATCACTCCGATCAGGAGGGGACCGAGCAGGATCATGACGACGAGCACCACGCCGCCGATCACCTCTCGGTAGCGGCGGCTCGAGCCGAGACCCGTGGTGAGGGCGCCGATGAGACGCGACGCCACGACGCAGGTGGCGACTCCGATCACGGCGCAGACGAGCGCGGGCAGGATGCCGATCGGCGCGCTCCACCAGGCTGCTGCGGACGCGAGGGCGCCCAGCGTGGTGACGATGCCGGGGATGCCCGCGAGGCCCGCCGCCGCGAGGCCGAGCATCAGGGTCCTCAGCGGGATCGGGAAGGTGGCGAGCGTCGAGAGGTCGAGGCTCTGATCCGAGCCGGACACGAAGATCGGGCCCAGAACCCAGCCCAGCAGCAGCACGGAGCCGCCGAGCACGATCGCGGCGTTCACAAGCGCGGGATCCGTGCCGCCGAGCGCGACGAGGCCGACGACGACGAGGCCCAGGACGAAGACCGCGTAGAGCCCCCCGAAGATCACCCCGATCAGCTGCCACACGTTGCGCGTGAGCGCGTTGCGCAGCAGCAGCAGGCGGAGCCTCAGGAGATGCGCAACCATGCCGGGCCCTCCTGGTGGGTGCGGCCGCCGACGAGCTCGACGAAGCGCTCCTCGAGGCTCGAGCCCGCACGCACCTCGTCGAGGGTGCCCGCCGCGAGGACGCGGCCGTCGGCGATGACGGCGACGCGGTCGCACATCCGCTCGACCAGGTCCATCGAGTGGCTCGAGACGATGACGGTGCCGCCGGAGGCGACGAAGCCGGTGAGGATGTCGCGGATGTTCGCCGCCGACACCGGGTCGACCGACTCGAACGGCTCGTCGAGCACCAGGAGTCGCGGGGCGCGCACGAGCGCGCAGGCGAGCGCGATCTTCTTGGTCATGCCCGCGGAGTAGTCGACGACGAGGGTGCGATCGGCCGGGTCGAGGCCGAGCAGCGCCAGCAGGTCGCCGGCGCGCTCGAGGACGGTCGGGCGGTCGATGCCGCAGAGGAGGCCGTAGTAGGTGATGAGCTGGAGTCCGGTGAGGCGGTCGAACAGCTTCACTCCGTCAGCCAGCACGCCGATGAGGCGCTTGGCCTCGAGCGTCCGCGTCCAGACGTCGACCTCGTGGATCGTGACCACGCCCTCGTCGGGACGGAGCAGCGCGGTCGCCATCGAGAGCGTCGTCGTCTTGCCCGCGCCGTTGGGGCCGACCAGGCCGAAGAAGGAGCCGGCGGGCACGTCGAGGTCGATGCCCTTGACCGCCTCCTTGTCGCCGAAGCGCTTGCGCAGGCGCGGATCCGCAGGGCGGTCTCGCCGGAGCGGCCCGACGCCTCCGGAGCGGCCCACGCGGGAGCCGCGGCGGTCCCGTCGGTCGCCCCGTCGCCGGGCGTGGAGCCGTTCGTCCCGTCCATGAGAATCCCTTCGGTGCACGACCGCGGGCCGCGGTGGGCGGCCGCTCGCTCCACGGTAGCCAGGGGGTTCGGCCCGAGGCATCCGCCTCGGGAGGGATCCGGCACCGGAGGGATCCGCCGCGCCTACGCTGACTCCATGCCCACCCTCCTCCTCGTCCGGCACGGACGCACCACCGCGAACACCGCCGGGATCCTGGCCGGCCGCACCGCCGGGGTCCGGCTCGACGACGTCGGACGCGCGCAGGCCGTCCGCACCGGCGAGCGCCTCGCGGCGGTACCGCTCGCGGCGCTCGTGACGAGCCCGCTCGAGCGCTGCCGCCAGACCTCGCGCGCGATCCTCGACCGGCAGGAGGCGCCCCCGGAGCCCGTCGTCGAGAAGGGCGTCACCGAGGCTGACTACGGGCAGTGGTCGGGGCGGCACCTGCGCGACCTGGCGAAGGAGCCGCTGTGGTCGACGGTGCAGAACCAGCCGTCGGCGGTCGTGTTCCCGGGCGGAGAGGGGCTCGCGGCGATGCAGGCGCGCGCGGTCGCGGCGATCCGGAGGCACGACGCGGCGGTCGCGGAGCGGCACGGACTAAGCGCGGTGTGGGCGGCGGTCAGCCACGGCGACACGATCAAGGCGATCCTGGCCGACGCGCTCGGAATGCACCTCGACCTCTTCCAGCGGCTGTCGGTCGGTCCGGCGTCGGTGTCGATCATCCGCTACGGCGCGGGACGGCCCGAGGTCGTCGCGATGAACACGGAGGCGGGCGACCTCGGCTGGCTGCGGGCGGCGGCGGCCCCCGCGGTCGATGCCCCGGTAGGCGGCGGGGCGGGCCACGAGTAGGTCCCTCCCTCTGATCCCGCTCAGCCCGGGCCCGGGAAGCGGCTCCTAGACTGGGGACATGCCTCTCGTCCACGCGTTCGACTGGCCCGACCGGATCGTCGTCGGCACCGTCGGCTCGCCCGGTTCGCGCTCCTTCTACCTCCAGGCCCGCACCGGGCCCCGCGTGGTGAGCGTCGGACTCGAGAAGCAGCAGTCCGCGCTGCTCGCCGAGAAGATCGACGAGATCCTCGACCAGCTGATGGCCGCGGAGGGCAACCCGGCGAGCGTCCCGGCCGGCACCCCCGCCGAGCTCGTCGACAACGAGCCGCTCGACCAGCCGGTGGAGCCGGAGTTCCGGGTCGGCGGGCTCAGCCTCGGCTGGGACCCGACCACCGCGCAGATCGTGATCGAGGCGTTCCCGCTGACCGAGGCCGACGAGTCGGCCGAGGAGGCGGAGCCCGAGGAGATGGTCGTGCTGCGGATCCCCGTCGGGACCGCGCGCGCCTTCGCCAAGCGCACCCTCGAGGTCGTGGGCGCCGGGCGCCCGCTGTGCCCGCGCTGCGGCGATCCGATGGACCCCGACGGGCACGACTGCCCGCTCGCATGAGCGACGGCGCGGAGCCGACCGACGGCGAGCTCATGAGCGGCGCTCTCGAGCTCACCGGCCGGATCACCACGGCCTCCAACGCCACGTTCCTCGCGCGGATCGGCGGCACCTCCGTCGTCTACAAGCCCGTGTCCGGCGAGAAGCCGCTCTGGGACTTCCCCGACGGCGACCTCGCGGGCCGGGAGGCGGCCGCGTACCTCGCCTCCGAGGCGCTGGGCTGGAACGTGGTGCCGCGCACGTGGCTCCGCGACGGGCCTCTCGGCCCCGGCATGGTGCAGCTCTGGCAGGACATCGACCCCGAGCAGGACGCGGTGGACCTCGTGCCGTCGGCCGAGGTCGCCGAGGGCTGGCGGCACGTGCTCGACGGCAGCGACGAGGACGACCGCGACGTCTCGCTCGTGCACGAGGACTCGGCGGCGCTGCGGCGGATGGCGGTCTTCGACGTGGTCGTCAACAACGCGGACCGCAAGGGCGGGCACGTGCTCGCCATGCCCGACGGGCACCGCTACGGCGTCGACCACGGCCTGACGTTCCACGTCGAGCACAAGCTGCGCACGGTGCTCTGGGGCTGGATCGGCGAGCCGCTGACGGCCGACGAGATCGACGCGCTGGGACGCCTCCGGAGCGCGGTGGACGGGCCGCTCGGCGCGGCGCTGTCGGAGCTGCTGCTGGACGAGGAGATCGAGGTGCTGGGGCGGCGCTGCGACCGGCTGCGCTCCTCCGGCCGGTTCCCCGCCCCTCGGGGTGGCATGCCCGCGGTGCCGTGGCCGCTGTTCTGACGCGCGGCGCTCGACCCGGCGGGGCCTAGAAGGCCCAGCCGCGGCCGAACATCTCGTCGCCCGTCGCGCGCCCGCCGTCGGAGCGGTCGCGCGAGCCGAGGTACGAGCTCACCACCGCCGCGCCGAGGTCGTCGGCCTCGGGGTTCACGACCGTGCCGCCGGCCCGACGCGCGAGCGAGTCGAGGAACCGTGCGAGCCCGGGGTCGTCGCCGAGGCGGAAGAACGTGGTGTGCGCGCCGAGCCGCACGGAGGCGTCGAGCTCGCGCACCGAGACGGCGATCGTCATCGCGTCGGGCGGGTAGTCGAAGAAGACGTCGCCGGCAGGCTCGAGGTGCGCGGTCGGCTCGCCGTCGGTGACGATCAGCAGCACCGGCTGCGCGTTCGGGTGCTTGCGGAAGTGCCGGTTGGCCAGCAGCAGGGCGTGGTGCAGGTTCGTGCCCTTCTCCCACTCGGCGTCGAGGCCGACGAGCTGCTCGATGCCCATCACCTCCGCCTGACGTCCGAACGCGATCATCTGCAGCTCGTCGCCGCGGAACCGGCTCGTGATGAGCGTGTGGAGGGCGAGGGCGGTGCGTTTCATCGGCACCCAGCGGCCGTCCATCGCCATCGAGAAGGAGGTGTCGACGAGCAGCGCGACGCAGGCCTGCGTGCGCGCCTCCGTCTCCTGCACCTCGACGTCGCCTATTTCGATGCGCACGCCGGATGCGGTGGAACGGCCCTCGCCGGCCGTGCGGGTGAGCGCGTTGGTGATCGTGCGCGGGAGGTCCCAGGCCTCGGTGTCGCCGAACTCCCAGGCGCGCGTGGCTCCGGAGCGCTCGCCCGCGGCGCCCGCCCGGCGCACGTCGCGCGCGCCCTGGCGGCCCGACATCGTGTCGGCGATGTCGCGCAGCAGCGACTTGCCCAGCTGGCGCATCGCCTTGGGGCTGAGGGCGAGCGAGCCATCGGAGCCGCGGCGCAGGGTGCCGGAGTCGCGCAGCGCCCGCTCGAGCTGCTTCAGGGTCTGCGCGTCGACCGCCGCGTCGCCGCCGAGGCGTCGGGCGAGCAGGTCGAGATCGAGGTCGTCGAGCTGCGAGCCGTTCTGCGACTGCGCGAGCTGGTCGGCGAGCGCGTCGAGGTCGGCGAGCTCCTGGAACACGCCGGTGCCGTCGCCGAGACCGAGCCCCTGCTCGCCGTCCATCCGCTCAGAGCCGCCCCAGTCCTCGCCGGGGCGCAGGCCCCGCAGGGTCTCGTCGAGCCTGCCGAGCGACTGCATCAGCTCGGGGGTGCCGAAGGCCTGCTGCGCGAGGGCGTCGAGCTCGTCGCGCTGCTCCTGGGTCAGGGAGTTGCGCATCCGCTGCGCCGCGGCCGCCCGGGCGGCGAGGGCGTCGATCAGCTCGTCGACGGTGCGGGGGTTCTCGGGGAAGTACTCGCCGTGCTGCGCCAGGAACGCGTCGAACTGCTCCGGAGTGTCCTCGCCGCGGGCGTGCGCCTCGAGCAGGTCGTTGAGGTCGCGGAGCATGGCGTCGATCGCGGCGCGGTCCTCGTCGCTCGCGTTCTCGAGGGCCTGCTTCATGCCGGCGAAGCGCTGCTCGAGCATCTCGGCGCCGAGGAGCTGCTTGATCCGCTCGAAGTCGGCCCGCGCCTCGGGGCTCCGCCACGAGTAGTCGCCGAGCTCGGAGACGGCCGCGGCGGCGGACGGCGGGAGGCTGTCGAGCTGGATCTCGGCGAGCGCCCGGTCGCCGTCGTCCGTCTGCGTGTCGCGGGCCAGCTGCTTGCGCTCGGCGAGGACCGCCTTGTCGAGCAGCTCGCGGACCTCGCGGAGCGTTCCGTCGAGGTTGTGCTTCTGCGCGAGGTCGCGCCGGCGCTCGGCGACCCGCTGCCCCAGGTCGTCGAGACCGAAGGTGTCGCGGCCTCCGCGACGCAGGAACTCGCGGAGGGCGCGCTCGGGCGAGGTGCCGGCCATGACATCCTGGCCGATCGCCTCGAGGGCCTCGGCGAGGTCGACAGGCGGGGCCAGCGGATCCGGTCCGCCGCGGTACTCGGAGTAGCGCGCGTCGCGGTGCAGGCGGCGGTTGGTCCGGCGCGCCGGCTCAGCCATACACGGCCTCGCCGCCGCCGGTCTCCTTGCTCAGGCGCCGCGAGAGGTAGAGGCCCTCGAGGGCCAGCTCGACGGCTCCGGCCCGCTGCCCCTCGTTCGTCGCGCCCAGGCGCTCGGCCAGGTCCTCGTAGACGGTGGCCTCGCCCAGCAGCGGGAGGCCGGCGAGGAACTCGCGCGCGGTCACCTGCTCGCCTGTCGTGATCATGGCGCCGTCCTCGACGGCGGTGACGAGCGGACCGAGGTCGATGCCGCGCAGGTGCGCGCGCACCGTCTCGGCGGTGGCCTGGCGCAGGAGGTGCTCGAGGATCTCCTCCTCGCGCCCCTCCTCCCCCGACTCGAACTCGATCTTGCCGCCGAGCACGTCGACCGCCGTCTCGAGGTCGATGGGGCGCGCGACGGCCTCGGCCTCGCCCCGCCGGGTGGCGCGGTGCAGCGCGGCCGCGGCGATCGTCTCGGCGCCGGCGATGGCGAAGCGGGCGCTCACTCCGCTGCGCTGGTCGACGGAGCTCGACTCGCGCAGGGCCCGGGTGAAGCGGGCGAGGATCTCGATGAGCGCGTCGGGCACGGTCGCGACGAGGTCCGCCTCCTGCCGGATCACGGCGATCTCGTCGTCGAGCTCGGTCGGGTAGTGCGTGCGGATCTCGGCGCCGAAGCGGTCCTTCAGCGGAGTGATGATGCGGCCGCGGTTCGTGTAGTCCTCGGGGTTCGCGCTGGCGACGACGAGCACGTCGAGCGGCAGGCGGAGGACGTAGCCGCGGATCTGGATGTCGCGCTCCTCCATCACGTTCAGCATCGCGACCTGGATGCGCTCGGCGAGGTCCGGCAGCTCGTTGATCGCGACGATGCCGCGGTGACTGCGCGGGATGAGGCCGAAGTGGATGGTCTCGGGGTCGCCGAGGCTGCGGCCCTCGGCCACCTTCATCGGGTCCACGTCGCCGATCAGGTCGGCGACGCTGGTGTCGGGCGTGGCGAGCTTCTCGACGTAGCGCTCCTCGCGCGAGCGCCAGGAGACCGGCAGGTCGTCGCCGAGCTCCTCGGCGCGGCGGATGCTCACCGTGGTGATCGGCTCGTAGGGGTGCTCGCCGAGCTCGGAGCCGGCGATGACCGGCGACCACTCGTCGAGGAGGCCGTTGAGGGTGCGCAGGAGCCGGGTCTTGCCCTGGCCGCGCTCGCCCAGCAGCACGATGTCGTGACCGGCGATCACCGCGCGCTCGACCTGCGGGATCACGGTGTCGGCGAATCCGTGGAGCCCCGGCCACGGGTCGCGGCCCTCGCGCAGGGCGTCGAGCAGGTTGTCGCGGATCTCGGTGCGGAGGCTCTTCTGCACGTGCCCGGAGGCGCGGAGCTGGCCGAGGGTCTGGATCGTCGGACGCATCACCTCGGCAACGCTACGCCTGGGCGATGGCGCGTGGCGGAGGTGTGCGGAAGTCGGCCGGGCCGGGACGGGTGATGCGCTATTCGCCCCCCTCGTCCAGGGCACTTGCCGTGCGGGCCGCGCCGGAGTAAGTTCCTTGATGATCAAACTACATCGCGCGTAACGGGTTACCCGACCTCGACCGCACATCCCCCTCTGGCCGCATCCGAAGCGCCGGCGAGGGCGCACCAACACTCCTCAACCGGCCTCCCTGGATCTTCGGCCGGACCCGCCCCCACCCCGAGAAGAGGCGCAGCCGTGCCCGAAAACGCTGCCACCGAGACCCTGACCGTCCTCCGCGACCTGCTCGACGCGCTCGAGACGCCCGGCGCCCTGAATCCGGGGTTCGCCGCGCACCTCGGTGCGCAGGTGCGCGCCGCCCTCGGCGACGGGCAGCACTCCCTGCTGGTGCGCCAGGCCGCCTGAGCTCGGGCGTCACACCCGCCCGGTGAAGGCCGTCCGTCGGCCGACGATCGTCAGGAGCAGCGCGAGCGCTCCGAGCACCGCCATCAGCACCGGCAGCACGAGTGCGTCGAACGACCCCAGGAGCACCGCCCCGAGGATGCCCGCGGCGAAGATCGCGAGGTTGAACGCGACCGGCAGGAACGCGTTCGCGACGTCGGAGTCGGCTCCGCCCGCCTTCGTCAGCGCGGCCTGCAGCTGAGCGGACGCGCCGCCGAAGCCGAGGCCCCAGAGCACGGCGCCGGCGATGATCGCGGTGCCCGAGTCACCGGCGAGCAGCAGGAGCACGGCGGCGAGCACGAACACGGCGACGCTGCCGTGCAGCAGCGGGCGCGACCAGCGGTCGATCAGGAGCGCCGTGAGCGCGACTCCGGCGACCGAGGCGATTCCGTAGACGAGCAGCGTCATGTCGGCACCGAGGCCCGAGCCGGTCTCGCGCAGGTACGGCGCGATGTAGGTGTAGATCGTGTTGTGGGCGAGCATCCAGACGGCGATGACCGCGAGGACGATCACGATGCCCGGCTTCGCGACGACGCGGGCGAGCGGCAGGCGCGAGGACGCCTCCTGGCCCGGCGCGTCGGGGACGACCAGGACGATCAGCACGAGCACGAGGACGGCCACGAGCGAGAGGCCGCCGAACGACCAGCGCCAGTCGAACGCGGTGCCGAGCCACGCGCCGAGCGGGGTGCCGAGGGCGAAGCCGAGCGGGGCGCCGGTCGAGACGACGGCGAGGGAGAGGCCGCCGCGGCTCTCGGGGCTGATCCGGCGGCCGTACGCGGCGAGCATGCCCCAGATCACGCCGGTGAAGGCACCGGCGACGAAGCGCGAGACGAGCGAGACGGTCACGTCGCCCGAGAGGGCGGTGACGGTGTTGGCGACCACGAGACCGGCGATCGCCGTGAGGATCAGCGGCTTCCTCCGGAACCCGCGGGTCAGGCTGATCGCCGGCACGGTGACGATGACGGTGCCGAGCGCCCAGACGCTGACGAACTGGCCGACGACGCCCTCGCTCGTGACCATGCCGTCGGCGATCACCGGGAGCAGTCCCGCGGGCATCGTCTCGGCCGCGACGAGGACGAAGCCCATCGCGGCGAGGATCATCAGGGCGGCCCAGGGCATGCGCTCGGAGGCGGCGCGGGGCACGGTGGCGGTCGGGGCGGTGGCGGTCACGGCGGGGGTCCTCACTCGGCGGTCGCGCGGGCGCGCTCGACGACGCCCTCGGTCGCGGCCCAGCTGGCGAGCAGGCGCAGTCCCTCGTCGGAGGGGCTGCCGGGGACGGCGGGGTAGACGGTGATCGAGTGCCCGGGATCCTGGTCGAGCTCGATGGCCTGGAAGGTCAGCTCGAGGAGCCCGACGACCGGGTGCCGGAACTGCTTGCGGCCGGCGTAGTGGCGCCGCACGTCGTGCGCGGCCCAGCGGGTCCGGAACTCCTCGCTCCGCATCGACAGCTCGCCCACGAGTTCGGCGAGCTGCCTGTCGTGCGGGCTGCGGCCGGCGTCGCGCCGCAGGATCGCGACGTTCACGTTCGCCGCGCGCTCCCAGTCGGGGTAGAAGTCGTGCGCGCGGGGGTCGAGGAAGATGAAGCGGGAGTGGTTCGCGGGGCGCTGCGGCCCCCGGTACATCTCGGAGTAGAGGGCGAAGCCGAGCGCGTTGGCGGCCAGCATGTCCATCCGGTTGTTCGTGATGAAGGCGGGGGCGCCGGTGATCGCGTCGAGCAGGTACTGCAGCTCGGGGCGCACGGTCGCGCCGACCACCGCCGGGCGGACGCGACGGGCGGTCGGAGCCGCGGCGCGGGCGAGGTCGTACAGGTGGTCGCGCTCGGCGGGGTCGAGGCCCAGCGCCCTCGAGATCGCGTCGAGGACACTGTCGGAGACGCCCTCGAGGTTCCCGCGCTCGAGGCGGGTGTAGTAGTCGACGCTCACGCCGGCGAGGCGGGCGACCTCCTCGCGACGGAGCCCGGGCACCCGGCGCCGACCGCCGATCGGCTCCACGCCGGCCTGCTCGGGGCTGATGCGCCCGCGGCGGGAGGCGAGGAACTCGCGGATCTCGGCTCGGTTGTCCATGCGTCGAACGCTACGGGGGTGCCGGGCGGGGGTGGGAGTGTCTGCTGGACCCCGTCTCGGGAGGGCCCTGGCACGGCTGCGGCGGTGTCCCTTCACTGGGAGCGTCCCCCTCCGACCGCCGCGCGGAACGGAGGACCCCGAGAAGAGGAGCACTATGCGCGCCACCCTGATGTACGGATCCGGCGACGTCCGCGTCGTCGAAGTCCCCCATCCCGAGATCCTGGAGCCGACCGACGCGATCCTGCGCGTCACGTACGCGTGCGTCTGCGGATCCGATCTGCACCCGTACCACGACCTCGAGGACACCCCCGAGGGTCGGCGCATGGGCCACGAGGCCATCGGGGTCGTCGAGCGGATCGGCTCGGACGTCGCCTCCCTCGAGGTGGGCGACACGGTGATCGTCCCCTTCGCCTGGTCCGACGGCACGTGCGCGTTCTGCCGCGACGGTCTCACCACCTCGTGCGTGCACGGCGGCTTCTTCGACGGCGCCGCGTCGGCCACGCAGGCCGAGAAGCTGCGCGTCCCGTTCGCCGACCGCACCGCCGTCGTGATCCCCGAGGGGACGGACGAGGCGCTCATGCCCTCGCTGCTGACCCTCTCGGACGTCTACCTGACCGGCCACCACGCCGCGGTGCGCGGGGGCGTCGGCCCGGGGACGACGGTCACGGTCATCGGAGACGGCGCGGTCGGGCTCTCGGCCGTCCTCGCGTCGAAGCAGCTGGGCGCCGAGACGATCATCCTGATGGGTCGGCACACCGACCGCACCGACCTGGGCCGGTCGTTCGGAGCGACGCACGTGGTCGCCGAGCGCGGCGAGGAGGGCGTCGCCGAGGTGCTGGAGATCACCGGGGGCGAGGGGTCGCACGTGGTCCTCGAGGCCGTGGGGCACCTGCCCGCCTACGAGCAGGCGTACGGCGTCCTCCGCCCCGGTGGCGTCCTCTCGCGCGTGGGCGTGCCGCAGTACGAGGAGGCTCCGATCGGATTCGCGTCGCTGTTCGGCAAGAACGCGACGCTCACCGGAGGACCGGCGACGGTGCGCGCGTATCTCGAGGCCGCGATCCCGCAGGTGCTCGACGGCACGATCGACCCCGGGCGGGTGTTCGACCGCGAGCTGCCGCTGTCCGAGATCGCCGAGGCCTACCGGCTGATGGACTCGCGCGAAGCGCTCAAGGTGCTCATCCGCCCCTGACCCGGGCGGGCGGCCGTCGGAACGGGGGCGGCTCCCCGAATCGGGGGCCCGCTCGGTCGACGGCGGAGCGTCGAGGCTCGACGAGGGCGGGTGGTCGGGTCGTGACGCGGCGGCCGGTGGGAGTGGTCCAGTCCGCTCGGCCGTCGGGCTGGAGCACGTAGGTCCAGCGATCGCCGTGGCGGACGTGGTGGTGGCTCACGCAGAGCGAGGCGAGGTTCTCGAGCGCCGTCTCGCCTCCGTTGCGCCACTCGAGGGTGTGGTCGGCGTCGGCGGACGCCGCGGAGCGGGTGCAGCCGGGGAACCGGCAGGTCCGGTCGCGCAGCTGGAGCGCGAGCCTCATCCGGGGCGGGGGCACTCGGTGCGTGCGGCCCACCGAGACGACGGTGCCGGATTCCGGATCGGTCAGGACGCGCGTCAGGGTGGCCGACTCGACCATCAACCCTCGCGCGAGCTCGGCGGGGACGAGGCCGTAGCCGTCGAGCTCCGCGGGGGCCTCGTCGCACCCGGCGGCCGTGCTCGCGGCGAGGGTCAGGCGCACCTCCGCGCGCACTCCCGGAACGAAGGTCGGCGCGACGCCGTCTGCGCCGGGGCCGGGGCCCGCACCGGTGACCTCGCCGTCGCACAGCAGGTCGGCGCACGCGTCCGCGCGGAGCTGCGCGAGGGTCCGCTCGTCGCCGATACGGGTGCCCGCCTCGTCGGCAGCACCGCCGGGAGCACGGTCGGCAGCACCGTCGCGGAGGGAGCGGGCGATGCGGTCGAGGCGGTGGTAGGCGCCGAGTGCCACGGTCGCGGGCAGCAGCGCGCAGAGGGTCGCCATGCCGTCGATCTCCGGGCTGACCCAGACGGAGCGGTCCTCCCGTGCGCGGGCGTGCCGCTGGGCGAGCGGCTGCTCGTGCAGCTCGTCCCGGAGCCGGGCCACGACCCTCCGCAGCTGCGTCGGCGTCGAGGAGAGGGCGGCCTCGGCCGCGCGCTCGTCGAACTCGGCCCGGGAGCCGGCGGGCAGCGTGCTCGCGACCGCGCAGATCACCTCGCCCGACTCCCAGAGGATCCGGGCCTCCGCCAGCGCGGCGCGGGTGCGCGGGAGGTCCTCGACGAGCAGCTGAGCCTGCTCGAGCAGACGGGAGGCCGCCCGCTCCGAGACTCCGAGCGCGACCGCGATCTCGGCTCGGACGGACCGCTCGACGAGATCGCTCGCCTCGCTGCCGGACAGTCCGTCGCCGCGAGCGTACGACTCCGGAACCGCGAGCGCCGCCCGATGCGCCGCGTGCAGCGCCACCGCCCTGGCGAGGAGCACCGGCGCGGTCGACCGCGCGAGGCGCGCGGCGAGATCGGAGAGGGCCCGGACCGGGTCGGTCCCGACCTGCGCGGCCTCGTCTGGTTCTGTCATACGCGTATTCCACCAGGCGCCTCTGACATCTCCTCACGTCCATCACCGTTGCGGGACGGATCGAGCGGATCGAGTCCCTGTGGAGGAGTTGCTCGTGCGGACGGCGCCGCGGAACAGGAGCGGCGTCCCACGACCGCCCCTGCGAGAATCCCTCCCATGACGGAGCGTGGACCGGAGCCGCAGCGCACCTCCCCCGCCATGGCGGACCTGGCCTTCTCGCTCGGCGTCGCCGGCGTCCTCCTGACCTCCTCGTGGTGCGCCGCGGTGTACGTGATCGGTGATCGTGCCAACGCGGCGCTCCTGATGCTGGCCGCCCTCGTCGACCTGCTCGCACTCGTGCTCGGTCTCGCCGTGATCGCAGTGGGATCGGGGCGAGCTCCCCGGGTGGGCCTCAAGCGCGGCGTTCTCGCGCTCGTTCCCGCGGTGATGCTGGTGTTCTCGCCGCTCCTCCTGTTCCTGGCCGCTCTCGTCCTCCGACCGGCATCGTGAATCCGGCGGGCGCCGGACCTACAGTGGAGGCATGCATGCGACGCTGCGATTTCCCAGCCCTCGACCGGTCACCGGTCGTGCAGGGCTGAGCGTGCGCGCGTAGATCAGTCCGCGCGCCGGGTCGGTCGAGGGGTCTCCCCCTTCACTCCGACTCGAAATGGACTGCCATGCCCTCCTACCTCTCCGCCGATGACCTCGGCTCCTCGCTCGCTCTCCGGGACTTGAGTGATCCCGCGCAGGGCGAGCACGCCCTGCAACTCCTCCTCGCCGCCGTCACGGAGGCGCTCGCCGAGACCTGGGGCGTACCCGCCACGACGGTGCGCGCAAGTCCCCTGGTCGCCGTGGAGGACAACTACGACCGGCTCGGCTTCGACGCCTCCGCGGTCACCCGCGATCAGCGGTACTCGCGGTACGTCAGCGAGACCGTGATGCTCCGCACCCACACGTCCGCGATGATCCCGCCGCTGCTCCGGGGCCTCGCCGGCGCGGAGTCGGGCGGCGATCACGACCGCCTCCACGTGCTGCCCGGTCTCGTCTACCGCCGTGACTCCATCGACCGCACGCACGTCGGCGAGCCGCACCAGGTCGACCTCTGGCGTGTGACGAACACGGCGCGGATGACGACGGCCGATCTGGACGGCATGCTCGGCGCCGTGGTCGACGCCGTGCTGCCGGGCGCCCGATGGCGAGCGGTCCCCGCGGAGCATCCGTACACGACCGACGGGCGCCAGCTCGACGTGCAGGTCGGCGGCGACTGGCTCGAACTGGGCGAATGCGGGCTGATCGATCCCGGGCTGCTCCTGCGATCGGGGCTCGACCCGGCCGTCTGGTCGGGTCTCGCCCTCGGGATGGGTCTGGACCGCGCGCTCATGCTGAGGAAGCGGATCGACGACATCCGGGTGCTGCGCGCGAGCGATCCGCGCATCCGGGAGCAGATGGCCGACCTCGAGCCCTGGCGTCCGGTCTCGTCCCTGCCCTCGGTGCGCCGGGACATCTCCGTCGTCGTGGACCGCGACGACGACGAGGAGGTCCTCGGGGATCGGATCCGCGCCGCTCTCGGAGTCGACGCCGCGGCGATCGAGAGCGTGCGCGTCCTCGCCACGACGGCCGGTGAGCTCCTGCCCGATCGTGCCCGGGAGCGGCTCGGGATCCGAGAGGGGCAGGTCAACGCGCTCGTCCGCATCGTCCTCCGCCCGCTCGACCGGACGCTCACCGACGACGAGGCGAACGTCCTCCGGAACCGGGCCTACCTGGCCGTCCACCGCGGGCCGCACCTCGAGCTGATCTGATCCGTGCAGATCCCATCCGTGCTGATCTGATCCGTGGCGGGCGAGCTCAAGCCTGGGCGGCGACGAACTCGCGGAGGGCCTGCACGACGAGGGCGTGGTCGTCGAGGGAGGCGAGGCCCGAGACGGTCGCCGCGGCGACCACTCCGACGCCGCGCACCCGGATCGGGACCGAGCCGCCGGTGACGGCGTACTCCGGGCCGAGCCAGCCGCGATCGGCCGGATCGGTGCCCGCCGCGGTGAAACGGGCGTCGGCGAGGGCGCTGCTGGTCTCGAGGCGGAGGACCACGGCCGACTTGCGGGCGATCCACGACTCCTGATCGGGAGTGCTGCCGGGCAGCGCGGCGCGGAAGAGGAGGAGGCCGGGGCGGCGGATGTCGACGGCGACCGCCGCTCCGGCCTCCCGGGCGAGCTCCGTGATGCGGGAGCCGAGCTGCCACGCGGTCGTGTGGTCGAAGGAGTCGAGCACGAGGTCGCGCTCCTGCTGCTCGAGCTCGGCGATGAGCGCCGCGAGGCCCTCGGCGGTGCTGCTGTCGGTCACGGTGTCCTCCTGCGCGTCGTCCCCGGTGAAGCCGACCACCTCGCCGCCCCTCGGCGGTCGCGACGCGCCGGAGGAGGCGTCAGCGCCCCTCGTACTCGTCGTCGGTGATGTGCTCGGCCCAGACCGTGCTCGCAGCCGGATCGTCCGCGCTCTCGAACAGGGCGAGGTGCTCCATGAAGACGCCGGGAGCGCTCGCGTGCCAGTGCTCCTCGCCGGGCGGGGTGTAGAGGGTCTGCCCGGCGCGGAGCTCGAGGATCGTGCCGTCGCGAGTGCCGAAGCGCGCGACTCCCTGCGTCACGTGCAGGTACTGGCCGCGGGCGTGCGAGTGCCAGGCCGTGCGGGCGCCGGGAGCGAAGCGGACGCGTCCGAGCGTCGCTCGCTGGTCGGGATCGTGCGGCACGGCGAGGAGGTCGAGCCAGACGTCGCCGACGAACTGCTCGGGCGGGTTCTTGACAGTGGGTGCGGCAGGTTCGATGTTCACGAGGTCCTCTCGGCAGTGGCGTGGTCAGTGCGGTGATCGGAGCGGGAGCAGGCGCACGGTCGCCGAGACCAGGCCCTCCCCGAGCATGGGCGCCAGGTAGGGGCTGCCCGCGTACTTCTCGCGGTAGGCGGCGTCGACCGCGTCGCGCAGCGCGGGGTCGGCCTGCTCGAAGGCGACCTCGTGCTCGGCGCCGGCCGCCCGGATGCGCCCGGCGCCCTGCTCGACAGCGGAGCGGTACCAGCGCGAGCGCTGCCCGTTCCAGGCGCGGACGACGAGATCGTCTCGGACGACGACCGACCAGATCCAGGTGGGGGTGCCGTACGTCGCTCCGTCGGCGCGGAAGGGCGAGACGTGCAGGTCGTCGAAGGCGGCGATCGCCGCGAGGGTCGTCCGGTTCCAGGTCATTCGGAGCTCCTCGGTGTCGGGGGCGGGACGAGGCGCGGCGCGGCGAGGTCGCGACCGGCAGACGGCTCCTCCCGGTGCCTCGTCGCCCACCAGGACGCCAGCAGCGTCAGCGCGTCGGCGCTCGGCGAGCCGGGCTCGGCGCTGTAGATCAGGAAGTTCAGGCCCGGATCGCCCATCGGCTCGAAGGCCTCGTAGCTGAGGTGCAGGTCGCCGACGACCGGGTGGTGGAAGAACTTGGCGCCGCTCGCGTGGTGGCGGACGTCGTGGGCACCCCAGCGCCGGCGGAACTCGTCGCTCCGGGTCGAGAGCTCGCCGACGAGGGCCTGAAGGCCCGCGTCGTCGGGCGTGCGGCCGGCCTCGGTGCGCAGGATGCCGACGCTGATGTCGGCGGCCGCCGCCCAGTCGGGGTGGAACCGCTCGGAGAGGTCGCGCCGGAGGAAGGTGTAGCGCGCGAGGTTCACCGGGCGCTCGGGATGCTCGCGGGCGCGTACTCGTCGGCGTAGAGGGCGCGGAACAGCTCGTTCTCGGCGAGGACGTCGAGGCGGCCGTTGCGGAGGAAGGCCGGCGCCGTGGTGATCGATTCGACCGCCAGGCGGAGCGAGGGCCGGACCCCGACCGCGCGCCGCGGGCGCGACGCGACGGCGTGCCTCCGGAGGCGCGGGCCAGGTCGAACAGGTGGGCGCGCTCGGCGTCGTCGAGCCGGAGCGCCGCGGCGAGCGCCTCGAGCACCGACTCGGAGGCTCCGCGCAGGTCGCCGCGCTCGAGGCGCGAGTAGTACTCGATGCTCACGCCCGCCAGCTGCGCGACCTCGCTCCGGCGCAGGCCCGGGACGCGGCGGACGCCTCCGGAGGGCAGCCCGACGCGGTCGGGCGACAGGCGGGCGCGGCGGGAGACGAGGAAGTCCTTCACCTCGGGATCGTGGGGCATGGGGCTCACGCTACGTCGCGACTCCGCTCGGTGGGATGCCCTGCGGGAACACCTCTGGACAGAACCTCTCGACTCCGGTCTGGGGAGGAGTTGTCTGGATTCGCGCGCCCCGTCCCCGCGCCGCGAGAGGATCGCTCCATGCCCGTCACCACGACCCCCACCGCCCCGTGAGCGCCGTCGAGCGGCCCGCCGGCATGACCCGCGGACTCACCCTCCTCTTCGCGATCGCCGGGGGCGCGGCGGTCGGCAACCTCTACTGGGCGCAGCCGCTGCTCGGCGTGATCGGGGCGACCTTCGACGTCTCCCCCGGCTCCGCGGGACTGCTCGTGACGGTGACGCAGGTCGGCTACGCGATCGGGGTGTTCCTCCTGGTGCCGCTGGGCGACACCCTCGACCGCCGGCGCCTGATCCCGGCGCTGATGGCGCTGGCGGCCGTGTTCCTGGCCGTCACCGCGCTCGCACCGGCGTTCCCGGTGCTGCTCGCGACGCTCGCCCTGATCGGCGTGACGACCGTGGCCGGGCAGCTGCTCACTCCGCTCGCCGGCGACCTCGCCACGGACGAGCAGCGGGGGCGCGTGCTCGGCACGGTCGCCTCCGGACTGATGCTCGGCCTGCTGATCTCGCGCGCGATCAGCGGGATCCTCGCGGACCTGCTCGGCTGGCGCTCGGTCTTCGGCCTCGCCGCCGCGCTCGTCCTGGTGCTGGCGATCGTGATGGCCCGCCGTCTCCCGCGCCTGCCTCCGCGCGAGAGAGTGCGGTACGGGACGCTCCTCGCCTCGGTGCTGCGCACGGTCGCGGGCAGTCGGACGGTGCGCGTGACCGTGCTGATCGGGGCGTCGGCCATGTGCGCGTTCACGCTGTTCTGGACGGGCCTGACCTTCCTCCTGGGCGCCGAGCCCTTCTCGTACTCGGCCACCGCGATCGGACTCGTGAGCCTCGTCGGCATCGCGGGCGCGGTCTCGGCGCAGCGGGTCGGGCGCCTCTACGACCGCGGTCTGTCGCTGCCGGCGATCGGAGCGGGGCTCGCGGTGGCGCTGGTCGGCGTCGTGATCGCAGGCCTCGGAGCGACGTCGATCGTGGTCGTGCTGATCGCGGTGGCGGTGTTCTCGATCGGGCTGCAGGGCGTGCAGGTGCTCGCGCAGACGCGCATGCTCTCGATCGATCCGTCGGCGCGGAGCCGGTTGAACACGGTGTACATCGTGGGCAACTTCACGGGGGGCGCGATCGGATCGGCGCTCGCGGGCGTGCTGTGGCAGGCGGGCGGGTGGACGGCGCTGATGCTGGTCGCGGCGTCGGTGCTGGGCTTCGGGCTCACGGTGTGGGCGGTGCAGCGGACGCGGGCTCTGGCGGGGTGAGGGGTGCTGCCGCGCGGTCCCGGCGTCTCCGCGCGCCGGCGAGTGGACCCGGAACGGGGCCTGGACAGGCAGCGCACCCCGGTTCGCGCCCGGTCGTCGACGCGGGCACGCGCGAGTGGACCCGGGACGGGGCCCGTCCGAGCCGCACGGCCCGGTCCGCGCCCACTCGACGACAAGGGCACTCGTGAGTGGACTCGGAACGGGCTCTGATCGAGCCGCGCGGCCCGGTTCGCGTTCGAGTCGTCGACGCGGATGCGCACGAGTGGACCCGGGACAGGGCCCGACCGAGCCGCACGGCCCGGTCCGCGCCCACTCGAGGACGCCGGGCACAGCGGCCCGCCGGCTCAGCGCCGGTCGAGCCGCGGAGCGTCGGCCAGCAGCCGCCGCGTGTACTCCGACGCCGGCGACCGCAGCACCGCCGCGGCCTCCCCCGACTCCACCACGCGGCCGTCGCGCATCACCGCGATGAAGTCGCTCATGTGCGCGATCACCCCGAGATCGTGCGAGATCAGCAGCAGCGCCAGGCCGTGCCTGCGTTGCAGGTCGTCGAGCAGGTCGAGGATCTGCGCCTGCACCGAGACGTCGAGCGCCGACACCGGCTCGTCGCAGATCAGCACGTCGGGGCGCGTGGCCAGGGCGCGCGCGATCGACACCCGCTGGCGCTGCCCGCCCGAGAGGGTGCGCGGCGAGCGCTGCGCCAGCGCCGGAGCCAGGCCCACCCGCCCCAGGAGCTCGCCGACGTCGCCGGCACCCGCGTCGCGCAGCAGGCGGCCCACGCTCCAGCGCGGGTCGAACGACGACTGGCTGTCCTGGTAGACGGCTCCGATCCGCGGGCGGAGCGGTCGGCGCTCGCGCTCGCTCGCCGACGACCACGGGCGGCCGAGGAACTCGACGCTCCCCTCCTCCGGTCGCCGCAGCGCCAGCAGCAGCCGCGCCACCGTGCTCTTGCCCGATCCCGACTCGCCGACGACCCCGAGGGTCTCGCCGCGCCGCAGCTCGAGGCCGACGCCGTCGACG
>NZ_MUKN01000068.1 GCF_001995175.1 Rathayibacter rhapontici | reverse complement strand
CGGATCCGGCGGCCGTCCTTGACGGGTCGACGCCGCGATCGTCGGCGTCGTGCGCGGCTCTCAGTGCTGCACGCGCTGACGGCGGTGCTGCCGCCTCCCGTGCACGATCCGTCGCGGAGGGTCGACCGACCCGTCGCGAACGGCCGCCGATCCGAGGAACGCGCGGCCGACCGTGACGGATCGACGACCGCGAGCGTCGGCGCGGCACGCCGCCCTCAGCGCTGCACGCGCTCCCACAGCTCCGAGCCGAGCAGGGCGGCGGTCGCGTCGTCGATCAGCACCTCGCCCTGCTCCGGCGTGACGCGCTGCGCGATCACGAGCGCGGCCGTGCCCTGCACCGACGCCGCGAAGAGGCGCTGGAAGCGCTCGCGAGCGCCGGGGTCGCCCGACGGCCCGCCGGTGAGGGCGCCGTCGAGCACCTGGAAGAGGCGCGCGGCCGCCTCCTGCACCGGCCCCCCGCCGGCGCCGAGCCGGAACATGAGCTCCATCAGTGCGGCGTGCTCGACCGCGAACGCGACATGGGCGCGGCCGACGCGGCGGAACCGCTCCGGGAACGCGCCGGGCGATTCGACGGCCGCGCGCGCCGCCTCCGTGAGCCGGTCGAACCCGCTCACCGCCAGCGCATCGAGCAGCGCCTGCCGGTCGACGAAGTGGCTCCGCGGGGCCCCGTGGCTGACGCCGGCGCGCCGGGCGAGCTCGCGGAGCGACAGCGCGTCGACGCCGTCGGAGCGCAGCAGCGTCTCGGCCTGCTCGAGCAGCTCCGCGCGGAGGTTGCCGTGGTGGAAGGGCGGGGTCACTCGTCGATCGTACTTCTAGGCGTTGACTAGATTCTAGGCAGTGCCTAGTCTCGCCCCATGACCTCCTCTCCTCCCGACCAGTCCGGCCGCACCGTCGTCGTCACCGGCGCCACCAGCGGGATCGGCCGCGCCACCGCCCGCGCCCTGGCGGCGGCCGGTGCGCGCGTCGTCCTCGCGGTCCGCGACACGGCGAAGGGGCAGGGGGTCGCCGCCGCGATCGCGGGCGACACCCTCGTCCGCCGCCTCGACCTCGCCGACCTCGCGTCGATCCGCCGCTTCGCCGACGAGTGGAGCGGACCGATCGACGTGCTGATCAACAACGCCGGCGTGTCGACCGCCCGGCGCCGGACCACGGCCGACGGCGTCGAGCTGCAGTTCGGCACCAATCACCTCGGCCCGTTCGCGCTCACCAACCTGCTCCTGCCCCGGATCACGGGTCGCGTGGTGTCGCTCGCGTCGCAGGCCGAGCGGATGGGGCGCCTCGACCTCGACGACCTGAACACCGAGCGGACCCCGTACCGGGAGTCGCGCGTCTACGCGGCGTCGAAGCTCGCCGGGCTGCTCTTCACGGCCGAGCTGCAGCGGAGGCTGACCGCGGTGGGATCGCCCGTCCTCGCCGTCGCCGCCCATCCGGGCTTCGTCGCCACGGGCATGACCGGGAGCGCCACGGGGATCGCGGGGCGCCTCACCGCCCTGCTCGCGCAGAGCCCGGAGGACGGCGCTCTGCCTGTGCTGCTCGCCGCCACCGGCGACGTGCCGCCCGGCGCGTTCACCGGCCCGGAGCGGTTCCTGCACATGCGCGGAGGGGCCCAGCTCATCGGCCGGTCCCGGCAGGCCCGCGACGACGCGCTCGCGGCCCGCCTCTGGGCCGCGTCCGAGCGGATGAGCGGGGTCGTGTTCCCGCTCTGACCGCGCCACCCGCTACTCCTCCGCGCGCCCCGAGTCCTCGATCAGGCGCACCTTCACGTTGACGGCGAGCGGGCCGGTCACGCTCGGCTCCTCCCGGAGGATCCCGTGCAGCAGCTCGCGACCGCGCGCAGGATCTCGGGGGCCGGCAGCGCCGCGGAAGTGGCGATGTGCGCGCTGACCGTGGTGAACCCCTCCGACCGGTCGATGTCGACGAGCACGTCGGGCTGGCGGAGCGCGAGCGTCACCGCGAGCGCGTCGGCGGCCGCCTCGAGCAGCGGCTGCGCGGGGTAGACGCCGACCACGCCCTCCGCGTCGCGGACGGCCGCGGTGAGGCGCTGCGAGAGCGCGGTGTCGTCGGTCACGGTCGGTCCTCCCGGGCGTAGACGTCGTCGACGGTGACGTCGATCTCGGTGACGACGAGGTCGGTGTGGCGCTCGAGGGCGTAGCGGATGCGCTCGCGGAGCCGGTCGGCGGACTCGTCGACCGAGAGGCCGAACTCGAGGGCGCAGGTCACGTCGATCCGGACGGGCGCGCCGGGCGTCGTGATGTCGCCGTCGAGCGTGCAGCGGCCCATGATCACGCCGCCCATCGTGTCGCCGGCGCGTCGGATCATGCCGCGCACGGCGGCCTCGGTGAGCGCCAGACGCAGTCCGGGATCGGGGTGGCTGATTGGCACGTCGCGGCCGGAGCGCACCTCGGAGCGGATCGCGTCGAGCAGTCCCGCGATCCAGACGTCGTCGCGGTCGGGCTCGCGGTCGGCCCGGCTGCGCAGGGCGCTCGCCGACAGCTCGGTCAGGCGGGTGAGGTTCGCCAGCGCGAGGCGGCAGGCGGCGGAGTTCTCGATCGAGGGGTCGAGCGGCGTGCGTCCGCGGTCGAGGTACTCGCCGAGCTCGTCCAGCGTGTGGCCGTCGAGGTCGTCGTCGGGCACGGCGTCGTCGGGGTTCATCGCCATGCCTCCAGTTCGTGGAGCAGGAATCGTCGAGCGCGGGACAGGAGGCCGCGGACCGTCGAGACGGGGAGGTCGAGAGCGTCGGCGATCTCCTGGTAGCTGTAGCCGGCGGTCTCGCGGAGCAACCAACAGCGTCGCTGATCGGCGGGCAATCGGTCCAGTGCCTCCCAGACGGCGTCCAGCTGGAGGCGGGCCTCGACGATGCGCTCGGGGGAGTGCTCGGCGGGAGCGGGCGGGTCCCAGTCGTCGATGTCGTCGTGCCGGCGGCGGACTCGGATCCGGTCGATGGCCTTGTGGGTCACGATGCGCATCAGCCAGTTGCGGATGTGCGCGGGGCTGTCGAGATCGGCGAGGCGGCGCCAGCCGGTGAGGAACGCCTCCTGCACCACGTCGTCGGATTCGACGTCGGAGCCGAGGAGCTTCGCGGCGTAGACCCGCATCAGGGCGCCGTGGCGGCGGGCGAGCTGCTCGAACGCGGCGATGTCGCCGTCGACCGCGCGGGCGGCGAGGGTGGCGTCCGAGGCGTGCAGGAGGGGGTCGTCGTCGATGATCGCCTCCTGCCGTCGGGTCGCTGCCGGCGTCCGGGCGCCGTGGTCCGGGACGTCGTCCCGCGGGCGGCGCCCGCGGACGGGGCCGGTGCGCGGCCCAGAGGGAATGCCTACCAGGCTCGGCGCCCGGGCGCTCGCGGGATGGCCGCTCGACGCAGGACCCGGCCCGTGCGCTCTCTGTGGAGGGACTTCCCAGGCGGCGGAATCGTGACGAAACGCCCCCCGAACGCGTCTGAATAGCAGCCGACGCGCACGCGGACCCCGACCGGGGCCGGGCCGTCGGGCTCACGACACAGCGAGGTCCCTCCATGCGACACACCCCCTTCGGCCGGCCCGGGCGGCCGTCATGAGCGGGTCGACGTTCACGACGGGCAGCCCGTTCGGCTCCTCCTCCGATGCGACGGGAGGCGCCGAGCGGCGCTTCGAGGTGACGGGCGTCGATCCCGATGCGGCCTCGGCCGTCTACGCCGAGGCGTACGGCGGCGGGCGCTTCCGCGTCGCTCCGGCCTCCGGCGCGTTCTCGTTCCGCTACGCGTTCCGCGGGAGCGAGCGCGTGACGCTGCGCACCTCCGACTGCGCGGGCGCCCTCACCGGCGAGGTGCCGCACCTGCGCGAGTACGTGGTCGGCTGGTTCCGCGCGGGCGGCGGCGCGCTCACCCTGCGCCCCTTCACGCGCACCGGAGCGGCGTCGGCGCCGTTCCTCTTCCCCGCCGAGCGCCACTTCGGCCTCGACTTCCTGCCGCACCGGCAGAACCTGATCCACTTCGCCCCGGCGTTCCTCGAGGACGTCGCCACGGAGTCGCACGCCGGCCCGCGCCGGCCGGTCTCGTTTGATCACGAGGCCGACCCCGATCCGAACGTGCTCGCGCGCTGGCGCGCCGCGGTGTCCGAGGCGTCGTCGGCGCTCGCCGCCGCGGCGACGGCTCCGCTCGTGCGCTTCACGGCCGAGCTCAACCTCGCCCGGGCGCTGCTCGCCCTGTTCCCGTGGCGCGCGTGGGACGTGCCCGAGATCCTCCGCCGCCCGTCCGCCTCGCGGACCCGCGTGGCGCTCGACTTCCTGCAGCACCACGCCCGCGACCCGATCACCCCGGCCGACGCCGCCCGCGCGGCCGGCCTGCACACCCGCACCCTGCAGCAGGCCACGCAGCGGCACCTCGGGGTCTCGCCGTCGGTCTACCTGCGCGACGTGCGCCTGGACCGCGCCCGCACCGACCTCGTCGCGGGCGACCCGTGCTCGACGACGGTCGCCGCCGTGGCGCGCGAGTGGGGCTTCGGCAACCTCGGGCGCTTCGCGAGCACCTACCAGGCGCGCTTCGGCGAGAAGCCGAGTCGGACGCTCCGGAGCTGAGGCCGGGTCGGCGAGTGGGCGCGGAACGGGCGCTCCCTCGCTCGGTGCGCCCGGTCCGCGTCCACTCGGCGACGTGCCGCGCGCTGACTGGTCACGCACCGGGGCGTCCGTCGTGCGCAGGCCCCGATCCGCGTCGAGTCGCACTCACGCGCGTACCCGTGTGCCAGCGAAGGCCGTCCCGCTCAGGCCGCCGGGTCCGGGCTCGCCGACGCGAACGGCTCGAACGCATCGGCGCCCTCGTCCGCGAGCCAGGAGTAGTCGACCACCTCGTCGCCGGCCCGCCAGCGCGACGGGGTCGGCGAGTGCATCCAGTCGAGCGGCTCGATGCCGCCCGGCGTCCCGCCGTCCAGGGCCAGGCGCAGGGCGGCCGCGAGATCCGCGTCCACGGCGTCGCTCCGGGTGGCGGGGTCGACCGAGACGAAGAGGGCCGTCCCGCTGCGGGCGACGAGGTCGAGGAACCGCCGGTTGAGCGCCCAGTCGGTGCCCGGGGTGCTCGCGACGCAGTCGGCGTCGGCGGTGAAGAACGCGTCGTGCTGAGCGAGGCGGAAGGCCAGCGTGTTGACCCCGACCCGGCGGGTGCGGTCCCAGTCGAGTCCGGAGGTGTCGTCGCCGATCCGCTGGGCGTCGACGAGCCCGGCCGCGAGGTGGCCGACGACGTTGCAGCCGAGCACGAGCGACGCTCCCGCGGCGGCGTGGACGGTCCGGTAGAAGGCGACGAGCGCCTCCGCCGTCGTCGACGAGGGGTCGGCCAGTGCCGGCCCGTCGCCCGGGGAGGCGCCGAAGTCGGGCCCCCAGGCGCCGAGGAGGTCGTAGGTCGAGAAGTCGTGCTTGATCAGCTCGTAGCCCCAGCCGCGGAGGCGGTCGACGTCGGCGGCGACGAGGTCCCGCACGGCGGGGGAGCTCGGGTCCAGCGCCAGCGCTCCGTCGCGCGGCCCGCGGACGCCCGCGACGGCGGCGTCGCGGGTGAGCAGCGGCCGGTACCAGACGCCCGGCCGCACCCCCTCGGCGCGCAGGGCGTCGGCCGCGGCCGCCATGTCCGGGAACCGGTCGGGGCGCCCCTGGAGCCACGGACCGGGCGAGGCGGCCAGGTGGTCGGCGGTGCCGTCGGAGCTCCAGCCGTCGTCGATCACCCCGAAGGGTCGCACGGCGTGGTCGCCGACCAGATCGGCGACCATCCGCGCGTCGCGCACGACGGCCTCGAGCCCGAAGTCGCGGCCGTAGGCGTAGTACCAGTTGTTCGCCCCCACCAGCGGTCCGGAACGGCGCAGCGGATCCGCGCAGAGCGCGCGCATCAGCTCCTGCTGGACGCGGAAGGGCCCGTCGCCGCCCTCGACGCGGTGCACCGTCGCCGCGTGGACGGCGCGGTCTCCGGGGCGCACGGCCGCGCCGCCGCTGCGCAGATCGAGGGTGAGGGTGACGCCGAGCGGGTCGCACTGCCAGAAGGCGAGCGCCCCGCCCCGCACCGCGACGCCCAGGCCCTCGGTCGCCCCGGTGGCGGGGTCGTGGAGGAGCACGCTCCAGGGCAGCACTCGCTCGGGCCGGACGGACGCCCACTCCAGCTCTCCGTAGCTGCGCTCCCACGCGTCGCCCAGCACCCGGGCGCCGGCGGGTACGGTGCGCCGCCAGCGCAGCACCACGCGCGCCACCTGCCGGGTCGTCGAGACGTCGATCCGCAGGCCGCCGCCGTCGGTGCCGAGAGCGACGTCGACCGGGGAGCGGGCCGCGTCCAGGAACGCCCCGCCCGGCTCGAGCTGCACTCGGACGGACGTGGGCTCGGGAACGGACGACGCTGTCATGAGGGTTCCATCTCGATGTCGGGGGAGTGACGGCCTCCATGTCAGGACATCTTGCCGACATGTGTACAAGGCCGAGCTACTCGTGTAGCTTTCCCTCACAAGCTACACGAGTAGCTGCTCGTATGTACTGACAAAGGAGTCACCATGACGACCTCCCTCGGCGCGCATCGGCACCGCGGATGACGGCCGCGCAGGGCGTCCGCGCACGTCACCGGCCCACGCTGAACCGCCGCCGGGCCCGCGGCCGCGAGCTCCTCGTCGCGATCGCGTTCATCCTCCCCGCGGCCATCGGGTTCGGCACCTTCTACGTCGCGCCGACCGTCCGGGGCATCTACCTCAGCTTCACCGACTACAACCTGATGAGCGCCCCGAGCTTCATCGGGTTCGACAACTACGTGCGGCTCGCCACCGATCCGCTCTTCTGGAACTCGGTGTGGGTGACTCTCGAGTACGTCTCGATCAACATCGTCGTGCAGACCGTGGTCGCCGTCGGGCTGGCCGTCCTGATGCACCGCGTGACCCAGTCGGTGGTCATCCGCGGAGCGATCCTGCTGCCGTTCCTCATCTCGAACGTCATCGCCGCGATGATCTGGTTCCTCCTGCTCGACTACCAGCTCGGGCTCGTCAACAGCCTGATCGAGACGGTCGGCCTCACCCGCATCCCGTTCTTCGCCGATCAGGACTGGGCGATCCCGACGATCGCGCTGGTCAACGTGTGGCGGCACATGGGCTACACGGCGCTGCTCGTCTTCGCCGGGCTCCAGATGATCCCGCCGTACGTCTACGAAGCGGCGCAGATCGACGGCTCGAGCGAGTGGCGCTCGTTCTGGCGGATCACCCTGCCGCTGCTGCGACCCGTCCTCGCCCTGGTGCTGGTCGTGACGGTGACCGGCTCGTTCCAGGTGTTCGACACCGTCGCCGTGACCACGCGCGGCGGGCCCGTGAACGCCACCCGGGTCATGCAGTTCTACATCTACCAGGTCGGCTTCGGCGAGAACGACTTCGGTTACGCCAGCGCGATCTCGGTCGTCCTGCTCGTCATCCTCGCCGGCGTCGCGCTCCTGCAGCTCCGGCTGCTGCGCGCCGACCAGTCCGACCTCGCGTGAAGAAGGAAGACCGATGACCGCCACCCTGCCGCTGAGCGACCCGACGCTCGCCGCCGACGCTCCTCCCGCCCCGCGCAGGCCCGTCCGCCGCCGCCCCTCCGCGGGCCGGATCCTCGCCTGGACCGCCCTGATCGCCGCGCTCTTCGTGACCCTGTTCCCCTTCTTCTGGATGATCCGCACGGCCTTCTCGACCGAGAACGCCCTCGCGAGCGACCCCACCTCGCTCCTGCCCGTCGAGTTCACCTGGGGCGCGTTCGCCCGGGTGCTCGGCTTCGCGACGCAGGAGCAGGCGATCGCGGAGGGCGGCTCCGGCGCCTCCGTGAACTTCTGGCTCTACCTGCGCAACTCAGTCGCCTACGCGACCCTCGTCACCGCCGGTCAGCTGCTGTTCTGCTCGCTCGCCGCCTACGCCTTCGCCCGCCTGCGCTGGCCGGGGCGCGACGCGGTGTTCTTCCTCTTCCTCACCGCGCTCATGGTGCCGCCGATCTTCACGGCGCTGCCGAACTTCGTCCTCATGCGCGACCTGGGGCTGCTCAACTCGTTCGCCGGGCTCGCCCTGCCGAGCCTGCTGATGACCCCGTTCGCCGTGTTCTTCCTCCGCCAGTTCTTCCTCGGGATCAGCAAGGAGATCGAGGAGGCGGCCGAGCTGGACGGCGCGGGCAAGCTGCGCATCTTCTTCCGCCTCATCGTCCCGATGAGCGTCGCGCCGCTGGCGACGCTCGGGATCCTCACCTACATCAACACCTGGAACGACTACTTCTGGCCGCTGCTCGCCGGCAACACCGAGGACTCCCGCGTCCTCACCGTCGCCCTCGGCGTGTTCCGCTCGCAGACCCCGAACGGCAGTCCCGACTGGGCCGGGCTGATGGCCGCGACGCTCGTCGCCGCCGTGCCCGTGCTCGTGCTCTTCCTGGCCTTCGGCCGCCGCATCGTCGACTCGATCGGCTACTCCGGCGTCAAGTGACGCCCCCGCAGACCCCTTCCCCTCACCTCGTGCAACGAAGCAGATAGGACCCATCACCGTGTCACGCACTCTCCGCAGAACCGCCTCCGTCCTCGCCGGCGCCACCGCGCTCGGCCTCTCCCTCACCGCCTGCGTCGGCGGAGGAGGGGGTGGCGCCGCCTCGAACGACGGCGCGTCGATCGACACCAGCGCCGCCACCGGCACCGTCGAGTACTGGCTCTGGGACAACAACCAGAAGGCCGCGTACCAGCAGTGCGCCGACGGCTTCTCGGCCGCGAACCCCGACGTCACCGTGAACATCTCGCAGTACTCGTGGGACGACTACTGGACGAAGCTGACCAACGGATTCGTCGCCGGCACCGCCCCCGACGTCTTCACGAACCACCTCTCGAAGTACGCCGACTTCATCGCCAACGACCAGCTCGTCGCCCTCGACGACGTGCTCGAGAAGGACGGCGTCGACGTCGACCAGTACCAGGACGGGCTCGCCGACCTCTGGGTCGGCCAGGACGGCGCGCGCTACGGCCTGCCCAAGGACTGGGACACCGTCGCCGTGTTCTACAACGAGGCCCTGATCACCGACGGCGGCTACACCCCCGAGCAGCTCGCCGAGCTGGAGTGGAACCCGGAGGACGGCGGCACCTACGGCGAGGCGATCGCTCACCTCACCGTCGACGTGAACGGCGTCCGCGGCGACGAGGACGGCTTCGACAAGGACCGCGTCGCGGTCTACGGCCTGGGGCTCGACGGCGGCTCGGGCGGCGGCAACGGCCAGACGCAGTGGAGCATGTACGCCGGCAGCACCGGCTGGACCTACACCGATGAGAACCCGTGGGGCAGCGCCTACAACTACGACGACGAGAAGTTCCAGTCGACCATCGGCTGGATGGCCGACCTGATCGAGAAGGGCTACATGCCCTCCGTCGCCGCGGTGACCGGCAGCGACGCCGCGCAGACGTTCGGCGCCGGCAAGTACGCCATGACCACCAACGGCTCGTGGAACATCAACTCCTTCACCTCGCTCACGGGAGTCGACGTCGGCATCGCGCCGACCCCGATCGGCCCCGACGGCGAGCGCTCGACCATGTTCAACGGCCTCGCCGACTCGATCTGGGCGGGCTCCGAGAACAAGGACGCCTCGGCCAAGTGGGTCGAGTACCTCGCCTCGGCCGAGTGCCAGGACGTCATCGGAGCGGCAGGAGTCGTCTTCCCGGCGATCCCGAGCGGCACGGACGCGGCGAAGGCCGCCTTCGCCGAGAAGGGGATCGACGTCACCGCGTTCACGCAGCAGGTCGACGAGGGCACCACGTTCCTCTTCCCGATCACCGACAACGCAGCGAAGATCGCCGGCATCATGACGCCCCCCGTGGACGCCGTCCTCGAGGGGCAGGCCGACCCGTCCTCGCTCACCGACGCCGACGAGCAGGTCGACGCACTGTTCGACTAGCGTCCGACAGGGGGACCCGGGCCGCGGGTCCCCCACGAGACCGAGGAGACCGCTGTGCTCGATCGATCGCTGCCGCGCAAGGCGCCGACCCGCAACCAGGTCGCCGAGCACGCCCAGGTGAGCACGGCCGTCGTCAGCTACGTGCTGACCGGCGCCAAGCGCGTCTCGCCCGAGAAGGAGCGCCGCGTGCACGAGGCGATCAAGGAGCTGGGCTACGTGCCCAACACCGCGGCGCGCGCCCTGCGCACGGGCCGCACCCAGGTGCTCGCCCTCCTCATCCCCGACAGCAGCAACCCCTACTTCGCCGAGTTCGCCCTGCAGATCGAGACCGCGGCCGCCGAGCGCGGCTACGCCCTCCTCATCGCCAACACCCATGACGACGCCCTGAACGAGGAGCGCCTCGTCACCGAGATGGGCTCGCGCGGAGTGGACGGGCTGATCATCGCGAGCGTCCTCCAGGGCCTGCGCCCCGGCTCCTCCTCGGACGCGCAGGTCCCGACGGTCGTGATCGACGCGTTCCACCCCATCGAGGGAGCCCCCTCCATCGGGGTGGACGCGATCGGGAGCGCGGCGGAGGCGGTGCGGCACCTCGTCGAGGTGCACGGCCGCCGCCGCATCGGGCTCGTCCTGGGTGCGAGCTCCGACCCTGACCAGCGCACCGATCTCCGGCAGATCGGCTGGGAGCGCACGCTCCGGGCCGCCGGGCTCGAGCCCGGCCCGATCGAGATCACCGCGTGGTCCCGCGAGGGCGGGCTCGAGGCGGCCGCGAGGCTCCTCTCGGGACCCGGTCGTCCCGACGCGGTCTTCGCCGGCTCGGACCTCATCGGCATCGGCTTCCTCCGCGGCGCCGCCGACCGCGGTCTCCGCATCCCCGAGGACCTGGCGGTCATCTCCTACGACGGCACGTCGGAGTCGGCCTTCAGCGTCCCGCGCCTCACCACCCTCCAGCAGCCCGTGCGCGCCATGGCCCGCGCGGCGATCGATGCCGTCCTTCACACCGGCCCGCCGCCGAAGAGCATCACGACCTTCCCCGGCGAGCTGATCCTCCGCGAGTCCTGCGGCTGCGGCGTCCCCGCGGCGACCACTCCCACGAAAGGCCCTCCGACATGACCTCTCCCCGCACGACCGGCGTCGTGATGCGCACCGCCGGCGTCTCGCTCGTCGTCGACCTCAGCGACGACCGCCTCCCCGCCGTCCTGCACTGGGGCGCCGACATCGGCCCGCTCGACCTCGAGGCCTTCGAGGCCTTCGCCGCGGCGGGCCGTGCCCCCGTCGGCCCCAACGACGTCGACGAGCCCGTCCGCGTCGCGCTCCTCCCCGAGCACTGGACGGGCTGGACCGGGCGCCCGGGGCTCAGCGGCTCGCGCTCCGGAGCCGACTGGTCGCCGCGCTTCACCGTCGCCTCGATCTCGGTGACCGAGGGAGGGAGTGCCTCGACGCTCCCGCAGGACGCTCCGCTGGTCGTCGCCACCGGCGCCGCATCGCTGCACGTGCGCGCTGTCGACGCGGTCGCCGGCCTCGCCGTCGACCTCGACCTCGAGCTCGACGCGTCCGGAGTCGTCCGCACCCGTGCCGAGGTCGCCAACCTCGGCGACGACGTCTACCAGCTCGACGAGCTGCTGCTGTGCCTGCCCGTGCCCGCCTCGGCGAGCGAGATTCTCGACTTCGCCGGGCGCTGGGGCAAGGAGCGCACGCCGCAGCGGCGCCCCGTGGGCATCGGCGCGCACCGCCGCGAGGGCCGCCACGGCCGCACCGGCGCCGACGCCGCGACCCTCCTCTCGGTCGGAGCGCCCGGGTTCGGCTTCGCCGACGGCGAGGTCTGGGGGCTGCACACCGGCTGGTCGGGCAACCACGTGCACCAGGTCGAGCGCGTCTCGACCGGCGTGCAGCTGCTGGGCGGAGGGGAGCTGCTGCTCCCGGGCGAGGTCCGCCTGGCCGCGGGCGAGAGCTACACGAGCCCCTGGGTGCACGGTTCGTACGCCGTCGGACTCGACGCCGTCGCGCACCGGTTCCACCGGATGCTCCGCGCCCGGCCGGGCCACCCCTCCTCCGCCCGGCCCGTCACGCTCAACGTCTGGGAGGCCGTCTACTTCGACCACGACCTCGACGTGCTGACCGAGCTCGCCGAACGCGCCGCCGCGCTGGGCATCGAGCGGTACGTGCTCGACGACGGCTGGTTCGGCAGCCGCCGCGACGACCGCTCGGGCCTGGGCGACTGGACCGTCTCGCGCGACGTCTGGCCCGACGGGCTGCACCCGCTCGTCGACCGCGTCCGGGCGCTCGGGATGCAGTTCGGCCTCTGGTTCGAGCCCGAGATGGTGAACCCCGACTCCGATCTGGCCCGCGCGCACCCGGACTGGATCCTGTCCACCGGAGGCCGCCTGCCCGTCGAGTCCCGCACGCAGCAGGTGCTCGACCTCGCGAACCCCGAGTGCTTCGCGCACCTCCGGGACGCGATCGCGGCGATCCTCGACGAGTACGACATCGCGTACATCAAGTGGGACCACAACCGCGACCTCGTCGACGCGGGCCGCTCGCCCGGCGGGGAGGCGGGCGTGCACGAGCAGACCCTCGCCTTCTACCGGCTGGTCGACGAGATCCGCGAGCACTTCCCCGACCTCGAGATCGAGTCGTGCTCCTCGGGCGGCGCGCGCGTGGACCTCGGCGTGCTCGAGCGGACCGACCGCGTCTGGGTCTCGGACAACATCGACCCGCTCGACCGCCAGCAGATGAACCGCTGGACGACCCAGCTGATCCCGCCGGAGCTGATGGGCTCCCACATCGCCTCGGCCCTCTCGCACACCACCGGGCGCCGGCACGACCTGTCCTTCCGCGCGGTCTCGGCCCTCTTCGGCCACCTGGGCGTCGAATGGGATCTGCGCACGGCCACCGAGGAGGAGCTCGAGGAGCTCGGCGCCTGGATCGCCTTCCACAAGGAGCAGCGCGCGCTCCTGCACGGCGGCGACCTCGTCCGCCTCGACCACCCCGACGCGACGCTCGCCGTGCACGGCGTCGTGGCGGCGGACCGCTCGGCGGCGGTCTACTCCCTCGTCTCGCTCGCCCGCGCCGAGGTGGTGTCGCCCGGCCGCGTCCGGCTGCCGGGGCTCGACCCCGACGCGTCCTACCGGATCGAGCCTGTGGTCATCGGAGGCGTCGGGCGCGGCACGACGCCCGCTGAGTGGTGGGGGCTCCGCGCGGAGCCGTCGGCGGACGCCCACGGCGCGCCGTCGTGGGTGCCGCGGGGCGAGCGGATCGGCACGGTCGTCTCGGGAGCGGCGCTCGCCTCCGCGGGGCTGATGGCGCCGCTGCTGCCCCCCGAGCACGGGGTGGTCTACACGGCGACGCGGGTCTGAGCGCGCGGCCGCCGGGATCGGCTCACCCCGATCCCGGCGGCCGCGGGTGACAGCGCGAGGGTTCTCCTGTATGTTCATATGTAAGTACATGGCAGGTCGGAGAAGCACCGCGCCGACCGCCTCGACCAGGAAGTTGTACAGCGACGTATGACCGAGTTCACCCCCTCCGAGACCGCCTTCGACCTGATCACCATCGGGCGCTCCGGCGTCGACATCTACCCGCTCCAGGACGGCGTGGGCCTCGAGGACGTCGAGACCTTCGGCAAGTACCTCGGCGGAAGCGCGGCGAACGTCACCGTGGCCGCCGCGAAGCACGGCCTGAAGTCCGCCATCATCACCCGCACCGGCGACGACCCCTTCGGCCGCTTCGTCTCGCGCGAGCTCGAGCGCCTCGGCGCCTCCGCGCAGTTCGTCCGCACCGTGTCGGGGCTGAACACCCCCGTCACCTTCTGCGAGATCTTCCCGCCGGACGACTTCCCGCTCTACTTCTACCGCGCGCCCAAAGCCCCGGACCTCGTGATCACCGTCAACGAGCTCGACCTCGACTCGATCGCCCGGGCCCGCATCTACTGGTCCACGGTCACCGGCCTCTCGGAGGATCCCAGCCGCACCGCGCACCACACGGCCTGGGAGGCGCGCGGCCGCCGCCCGCTGACGATCCTCGATCTCGACTACCGGCCGATGTTCTGGAAGTCGCCCGAGATCGCCCGCCGCGAGGTGTCGCGCGCGCTCGAGCACGTGAGCGTCGCCGTGGGCAACCGCGAGGAGTGCGAGATCGCGGTCGGCGAGACCGACCCGCACCGCGCCGCCGACGCGCTGCTCGACCGCGGCCTCGACCTCGCGATCGTCAAGCAGGGTCCGCGCGGCGTGCTCGCCAAGACCCGCGACGAGACCGTCGAGGTCGCTCCCTACGCGGTCGAAGTGGTCAACGGCCTCGGCGCCGGCGACAGCTTCGGCGGCTCCCTGTGCCACGGCCTCCTGCAGGACTGGTCGCTCGAGGAGGTGCTCCGCTTCGCCAACGTCGCCGGAGCGATCGTCGCCTCGCGGCGCGAGTGCTCGACCGCTATGCCCTCGACCGACGAGGTCGCCGAGATCGTGAGGAGCATCGCCCATGTCGCTGCCTGAGACGCTCGCCGCCCTCGATTTCGAGGCGCTGCGCGAGATCCGCACCACCGCCCCCGAGACCGTGCTGCCCCGCGTGCGCGACCGGGTCCGCCGTCCGCTGCTCGCCGAGGACGGCCGCCTCTTCATCGTCGCCGCCGACCATCCGGCCCGCGGTGCGCTCGGCGTCCGCGACGATCCGACCGCCATGGCCGACCGTTACGAGCTGCTCGCCCGCCTCGTCACCGCCCTCGAGCGGCCGGGCGTGGACGGGGTGCTCGGCACGCCCGACATCATCGAGGACCTCGCCCTCCTGGGGGCCCTGGACGGCAAGGTCGTCGTCGGGTCGATGAACCGCGGCGGCCTGAAGGGCGCGCGGTTCGAGATGGACGACCGCTTCACCGGGTACGACGTGCCCGGGATCGTGGCGGCCGGGATCGACTTCGCGAAGCTGCTCCTCCGCGTGAACCTCGGCGACTTCGCGACCGCGGCCACCATCGAGGCGTCGGCCCGCGCGGTCGACGCGGCGGCGGCGGCCCGGGTGCCGATCATGCTCGAGCCGTTCCTCAGCCGCTGGGCGAACGGCGCGGTGCAGAACGACCTCTCGGCGGAGGCGGTCATCACCTCGATCGCGATCACCGCCGGGCTCGGCAACACGTCCGCCTACTCCTGGCTCAAGCTGCCCGTCGTGCCCGAGATGGAGCGGGTGATGGCGTCGACGACGCTGCCCACGCTCCTGCTGGGCGGCGACCCCTCCGGCAGCCCCGACGAGACCTACGCCTCGTGGGAGGCGGCGCTCGCGCTGCCCGGAGTCCGCGGCCTCGTCGTGGGCCGCACCCTGCTCTACCCGCCCGACGGCGACGTCGCCGGCGCGGTCGACACCGCCGCCGCGCTCGTGCACGGCTGACACCTCCCCTTTCGAGAAGAGAAGAAGGAACATGTCCGAAACCCTGGGAACCGAACCGATCCACGCGCTCGCCGTGGTGCCGCACTGGATCGACGGCCGCGAGTCGCCGTCGACCTCCGGCCGCACCGCCCCGGTCTTCGACCCGGCGCTCGGAGTGGCGACGAAGGAGGTCGCGCTGGCCGACGACGCCGAGATCGAGGCGGCCATCGCCTCCGCGAAGGCCGCGTTCCCCGCGTGGCGCGACCTGTCGCTCGCGAAGCGCCAGCAGATCCTGTTCAGGTTCCGCGAGCTCCTCGAGGCGAAGAAGGGCGAGCTGGCCGAGATCATCACGTCCGAGCACGGCAAGGTCGTGTCGGACGCGCTCGGCGAGATCACGCGCGGCCAGGAGGTCGTGGAGTTCGCGACCGGGCTCGCGCACCACCTCAAGGGCGAGTACTCCGAGCAGGTCTCGACCGGCGTCGACGTGTACTCGACGAAGCAGCCGCTGGGCGTCGTCGGGATCATCTCGCCGTTCAACTTCCCCGCCATGGTGCCGATGTGGTTCTTCCCCATCGCGATCGCCGCGGGCAACACGGTGATCCTCAAGCCGTCCGAGAAGGACCCGACCGCCGCGATCTGGCTCGCGAAGCTGTGGAAGGAGGCCGGTCTCCCCGACGGCGTCTTCACGGTGCTCAACGGCGACAAGCAGGCCGTCGACGGGCTGCTGACCCACCCCGACGTGCGCTCGATCTCGTTCGTGGGATCCACTCCGATCGCCCAGTACGTCTACGAGACCGGCACCAAGCACGGCAAGCGCGTGCAGGCCCTCGGCGGGGCGAAGAACCACATGCTGGTGCTGCCGGACGCCGACCTCGACCTCGTCGCCGACTCCGCCATCAACGCCGGCTTCGGCTCGGCGGGGGAGCGGTGCATGGCGATCTCGGTCGTCGTCGCCGTCGAGCCCGTGGCCGACGAGCTGATCACGAAGATCCAGGACCGCGCGTCGCAGCTGCGCATCGGCGACGGACGCCGGGGCTGCGACATGGGCCCGCTGGTCACCGAGGTGCACCGCGACAAGGTCGCCTCGTACATCGCGATCGCCGAGGAGGACGGTGCGGAGGTCGTCATCGACGGCCGCGGCATCGAGGTCGACGGCGACCCGAACGGGTTCTGGCTCGGCCCGACCCTTCTCGACAAGGTCCCGACCACGTCGCGGGCGTACACCGAGGAGATCTTCGGACCGGTGCTGTCGATCGTGCGCGTGCAGTCGTACGAGGAAGGCGTGGCACTGATCAACGCGGGTGCGTTCGGGAACGGCACGGCGATCTTCACGAACGACGGAGGAGCGGCCCGCCGCTTTCAGAACGAGGTCGAGGTGGGAATGATCGGCATCAACGTGCCGATCCCGGTCCCGGTGGCGACGTTCTCGTTCGGCGGCTGGAAGTCGTCGCTGTTCGGCGACACCAAGGCCCACGGCGCGGAGGGCGTGCGCTTCTTCACCCAGCAGAAGGCGATCACGTCGCGCTGGCTCGACCCGTCGCACGGCGGCATCAACCTCGGCTTCCCCCAGAACTGAGCCGCCCTGCTGGAGCACGGGGATCTCGATACGCCCGCTGCGCGGGCTACTCGATCAGCAAGGGAAGCCCGCCGCATCGGTCTCCTCTGCTGGTCGAGTAGCCGCCGCAGGCGGCGTATCGAGACCGACCAGCTCCCGACTCCCACCCACCACTCCTCCACGGAAGGCCCCGCACATGACCACGCAGAACGACTGGGTGTTCCCCCGCGGTGCCCTCGCGCGCGACGGGTGGGAGTCCGTCGTCGACGACTCGCGTCCCGGCTGGCAGCACACCGGCCTGCGGGTCGCCGAGCTCGCCCCCGGCGTCGTGCTCGAGCTCCCCGCCGACGGCGTCGAGCGACTCGTCGTCCCCCTCTCCGGATCGTTCACGGTCCGGCACCAGAGCTCGGGCCCGTCGGAGACCACCCTGCTGGAGGGTCGGGTCTCGGTCTTCGACGGTCCGAGCGACGTCCTCTACCTCTCGAGCCTCGCCTCCGCGACGCTCGAGGGGGAGGGGCGCGTCGCCGTGGCCGAGGCGCCCACGAACGAGGTGCACCCCAGCCGCCACATCACCCGCGCGGAGGTACCGGTCGAGCTGCGCGGCGCCGGCCGCTCGAGCCGGCAGGTGCACAACTTCGGCACCCCGCAGGCCCTCGAGGCCGGGCGCTTCATCGTCTGCGAGGTCATCACTCCAGCCGAGAACTGGTCGAGCTACCCGCCGCACAAGCACGACGAGTCGATCCCGGGGCAGGAGTCGCGCCTCGAGGAGATCTACTACTTCGAGACCGCCGTCGCGAAGGGCCTCGACGCCCCCGCGCAGGCCGACCCCTTCGGCTTCCTCCGCACCTACTCCTCGCCGGCCGGCGAGATCGACGTGCTCGCCGAGGTCCGCACCGGCGACGTCGCCCTGCTGCCGTTCGGCTGGCACGGCCCGTGCGTCGCGGCGCCCGGCTACGACCTCTACTACCTGAACGTGATGGCGGGACCGGATCCCGAGCGCGTCTGGAACATCTCGGACGACCCGGCCCACGGCTGGATCCGCGCGACGTGGGAGGGCCAGGACATCGATCCGCGCCTCCCCTACGACCGCTGAGACCCGGCACCGACACGACACCCCTCGACGAAGAAGGACGGCACGACATGAGCACCACCAGGCGGATGACGGTCGGCCAGGCGCTGATCGAGTTCCTGGCGAACCAGTGGACGGTCGACGGCGACCACCGCGAGCGCACCATCGCCGGCACGTTCGGCATCTTCGGGCACGGCAACGTCGCCGGCGTCGGCCAGGCGCTGCAGCAGCTCGAGGCCGAGCAGCCGGGACTGATGCCCTACCACCAGGCGCGCAACGAGCAGGCGATGGTGCACCAGGCGGTCGGCTACGCGCGCATGCGCCGGCGCCGCGCGACGTTCGCGAGCACCGCCTCCGTCGGCCCGGGCGCAGCGAACATGCTCACCGGAGCCGCGCTCGCCACCACGAACCGCCTGCCCGCGCTGCTGCTGCCGAGCGACACCTTCGCGACCCGCGTCGCGGATCCGGTGCTGCAGCAGATCGAGCTGCCGCACGACACGAGCGTGCAGGTCACCGACGCCTTCCGCCCGCTGTCGCGCTTCTTCGACCGCGTCGACCGCCCCGAGAAGCTCTTCTCGATCGCCCTCGCGGCGATGCGCGTGCTGACCGACCCCGCCGAGACCGGCGCCGTGACCATCGCGCTCCCCGAGGACGTCCAGGCCGAGGCGCTCGACGTCCCCGAGGAGTTCCTGGCGCCCCGCGAGTGGCACGTCCGCCGCCCGGTCCCCGAGCGCGGCCCCCTGGCGCGCGCCGTCGAGGCGATCCGCTCGGCGAGGAACCCGATCGTCGTCGCGGGCGGCGGAGTCGTCTACTCCGGCGCCGAGGACGCCCTCCGCGCGCTCGTCGAGGCGACCGGCATCCCGGTCGGCACCTCGCAGGCCGGCGGCGGCTCCCTGCTCTGGGACCACCCGCAGTACCTCGGCGGCATCGGAGCGACCGGCACCACCGCCGCGAACCGGCTCGCGGCCGAGGCCGACGTGGTCATCGGAGTCGGCACCCGCTACTCCGACTTCACCACCGCGAGCCGCACCGCGTTCCAGAACCCCGACGTGACCTTCGTCAACATCAACGTCGCCTCCTTCGACGCCTACAAGCACGCTCGCAGCTGCCCGTCATCGCCGACGCCCGCGAGGCCCTGGAGGCGCTGCTCGCCGCGCTCGAGGGCTGGAGCGTTCCGGAGGAGTGGTCGCGGAGGGCCGCCGAGGAGAAGTCGGCGTGGGACGCCGTGGTCGACCGCGCCTTCGAGCCCTCCGGAGCCGAGCTCCCCGGTCAGGCCGAGATCATCCACGCCGTGCAGTCGGCCTCCGACCCGCGCGACGTCGTGGTGCAGGCGGCGGGCTCGCTCCCGGGGGACCTGCACAAGCTGTGGCGGGTGCGCGACAGCCTCGGCTACCACGTCGAGTACGCCTTCTCGTGCATGGGATACGAGATCGCGGGCGGTCTGGGCGTGCGCCGTGCGGCTCCCGACCGCGACGCCATCGTGATGGTCGGCGACGGCTCCTACCTGATGCTGCACACCGAGCTCGTGACGGCGGTGGCCGAGGGGCTCAAGATCATCGTGGTCCTGCTGCAGAACCACGGCTACGCGTCGATCGGGCACCTGTCCGAGACGCTCGGAGGCGAGCGCTACGGCACGCGGTACCGCGACGGGAGCGGCGCGGTGCTACCCGTCGACCTCGCCGCCAACGCGCGCAGCTACGGCGTCGAGACGATCGAGATCGCCCGCGGACCCGAGGCGGTGGCCGACCTGGGCCGCGCGATCACGGCCGCGAAGGCGTCCGAGACGACCACGCTCATCCACATCGAGAGCGACCCGCTGCAGTACGCGCCGAGCGGCGAGGGCTGGTGGGACGTCCCCGTCGCCGAGACGTCGACCCTGCCCGGCACGCAGCGCGCCCGCGAGGAGTACGTCGAGCGCTCCGCCGCCCGCCGCCCCCTCCTGGGCTGACCGCCGCGCCGCGCCGATCCGTCACTCACGGCCGCTCCGCGCGCGGCCCGGCGGCCGTCCGTGACGGATGGACCCCGGAGGCGGGAGCGTTTCGTCGCTCGGCGTGCATGATGTCGCCCGCCGCCTCGATCCGTCGCGTACGGCCGTTCCGTGTTCTGCTCGGCGGCGTTCGTGACGGATGGGCGCCGGACCACGACTGATCCGCCGCCCGAGGCACATGGTCTCCTCGTCCGCCGCGTTGATCCGTCGCGTACGGCCGTTCCGTGTTCT
>NZ_MUKN01000067.1 GCF_001995175.1 Rathayibacter rhapontici | reverse complement strand
CGGACTACACTGTCCGGATGCCGCAGACGACCCTGGACAGCACCGCTCTGACGGAGCGGTTCGCCGCCTCCCGCACCGCCTCCCGCTCGCTGCGGAGTGCGACGACCGAGCTGAAGAACCGCGCCCTCCTCGCGATCGCCGACGCCGTCCGCTCCGGAGCCGACCGCATCGTGCCGGCGAACGCGCTCGACCTCGCGAACGGCCGCGAGAACGGCATGAGCACCGGCCTGCAGGACCGCCTGCGCCTCGACGAAGCGCGGTTGGGCTCCCTGGCCGACGCGGTCGTGGCCGTCGCCGGTCTCGTGGACCCGGTCGGGCAGACCGTGCGCGGGTCGAACCTGCCCAACGGCGCCTCGCTCACGCAGGTGCGCGTCCCGTTCGGCGTCGTCGGTGCGATCTACGAGGCTCGCCCGAACGTGACCATCGACATCGCCGCCCTCGCACTGAAGAGCGGCAACGCGGTGATCCTGCGCGGCGGGTCCGCCGCCGAGCACACCAACCGGGTGCTGGTCGAGCTGCTCCAGGAGGCGATCGCCTCCGTCGGCCTGCCGCGCGAGCTGGTGCAGACGGTCGACGACCACGGACGCGAGGGGGCGAAGGCGCTCATGCGCGCCCGGGGGTACGTCGACGTCCTCGTCCCGCGGGGGAGTGCCGGGCTCATCGAGTCCGTCGTCACGGAATCCACGGTGCCGGTCATCGAGACCGGGGCGGGAGTGGTGCACGTCTTCCTCGACGCCTCGGCCGACGAGCAGTGGGCGGTCGACATCGTGCACAACGCCAAGACGCAGCGCCCGAGCACCTGCAACGCCCTCGAGACCCTGCTGGTGCACCGCGACGCCGCGGAGCGCCTCCTCCCGCCCGTCCTCGGTCGGCTCGAGCGCGCGGGCGTGACGGTCCACGGCGACGACCGCGTCCGGGCCCTGCACCCCTCCGCGGTCGCGGCGACGGAGGAGGACTGGTCGGCCGAGTACTACTCGCTGGACATCGCCGTCGCGATCGTCGACGACCTGGACGCGGCGATGGACCACATCGCCCGCTACTCCACGCACCATACGGAGTCGATCGTCACCAACGACCTCGCTCACGCCGAGCGGTTCCTGGCCGAGGTCGACTCGGCCGTCGTCATGGTGAACGCGTCGACCCGGTTCACCGACGGAGGCGAGTTCGGCTTCGGGGCCGAGGTCGGCATCTCCACCCAGAAGCTGCACGCCCGCGGCCCGATGGGGCTGCCCGAGCTGACGAGCACCAAGTGGCTGCTCCGCGGTGCCGGGCAGGTCCGCGCCTAGTCCCGACAGCGGCCGGGTAGACTCGACAGCGCCCGCGCGGGCACCACGACCTTCAAGGAGCACCGAATGTCCCTGGCCACGACCGTCCTGGCAGAAGCATCGACGCACGTCGAGCTGCCGTTCCCCGCGATCGTGTTCGGCCTCATCGCCGCCGTCGCGTTCGTCGGCCTCGGCTTCGTGACCTGGAGCTACCGCGACGTGGCGAACCGCCACGCGCACAAGACCACCGGATCGGCCGACCAGCACGGACACGGCCACTAGGCCGGAGGCACTGCGATCGTGACGTCCGCCGTCGGCGGTGACCCCCGTCGTCCCCGCATCGGCGTGATGGGCGGAACGTTCGACCCGATCCACCACGGGCACCTCGTGGCGGCGTCCGAGGTCGCCCAGTCGTTCGACCTCGACGAGGTCGTCTTCGTGCCGACGGGGCAGCCCTGGCACAAGAAGACCGTGACCTCCGCCGAGCACCGCTACCTGATGACGGTCATCGCGACCGCATCGAACCCGCGCTTCACCGTGAGCCGCGTCGATGTCGACCGGATCGGGACCACCTACACGATCGACACGCTGCGCGACATCCACGCCGCGCACCCGGACGCCGAGCTCTTCTTCATCACCGGAGCCGATGCGGTGGCGCAGATCCTGAGCTGGAAGGACTACGACGAGCTCTGGGAGCTGGCGCACTTCGTCGCGGTCAGTCGGCCGGGGCACGTCCTCAACGTTTCGGGATTGCCGGCGCAGGACGTATCCTTGTTGGAAATTCCGGCGCTCGCGATTTCCTCGACGGACTGTCGGAGCCGCGTGAACCGGGGTCATCCGGTCTGGTATCTGGTTCCCGACGGTGTCGTCCAGTACATCTCGAAGCACCATCTGTATCGGAGTACGTCATGACAGCCCAGCCCGAGGAGAAGCCGCTCACCCGGCGCGAGATCCGCGAGCGCGAACGTCGCGAGGCCGGGCTCGCTCCGGCCGCCGCGGCGCCGACGACGTCGCGGCGCGCCGCCACCGCCTCGGTGACCGCCGCGGGCGACATGCCCGTGCTCACCCCCGTGCAGACCCTCCGCGTCGAGGCGCCGCCGGCGGCCCCGGCCGGTGAGCCCGACCTGCGGACGCCGCGCTCGAGGTCGTCCTGCCCGAGGGCGTCGAGCGCTCGAGCCTCACGCGCCGAGAGCTCCGGGCACTGCACGCCCAGCAGCAGGCGGAACGGCTCGCGGCCTCCCCGACCGCCGATGGCGCACCCGGCGAAGCGGCGACCCGGGCCGAAGAGCCCGCCACCCTCGGCCGGGCCGCGAGGCGCCCGCCTCCGACTCCGAGGAGCGCACGGAGACCGACGAGCGCACGGAGACCGACGAGCGCACGGGTGCCGACGAGGGTGCGGTCGAGCCCAAGCTCAACACTGCCCTCTTCGCGACCGTCGGCACCCTCGACCTCGGCGACGAGAAGGCAACGGAGATCACGGGCAGCTTCCATCCGCCGATCGAGCACCTCGCCATCACGGAGGAGCTCGACAGCAAGTCGAAGGAGGAGGTCGACGCCTCGTTCGACGAGCTCATCGCCCGCGGGGTCTCCTCCACCGGAGCGGTGACGACGACCAACGCCCTGATCCTCCCGACCACCGGCGCGGGAGAGGTCGTCGAGGGGCGCACCGACACCGGTGAGGTCCTCGTGACCGGCACGTTCGAGCTGCCGCGCAGCCTCGGCTCGACGGGTCAGCACCCGAACCTGTACGACTCGCCCGACGTCGACCGCTACGTCGACCGGATCGACCGGGAGCAGCCCGCCGCCGACTCGGAGCCGGTCCGCGCCTCGAGCGCCGTCTCCACGCACGCCGCCGGCACCGCGATGATCGCCCCGCAGAAGAAGCGCGGCATCAGCGCTCCGATCGTCCTCGCGATCACCGCGGCCGTCCTCCTCGTCGCCTCGATCGCGCTGTTCATCGGCGGCTTCGTCCTCAACATCTTCTGATCCGCTCTCCCCGACACTGAAGGCTTCATGACTGCGACCGATTCCGCCCGCGCACTGCTCGACATCGCGGCCACCGCCGCCGACTCCAAGGGCGGGGAGGACCTGGTCGCGCTCGACGTGTCGGGTCCGCTGCCGCTGGTCGACATCTTCCTGCTCGTGACCGGGCGCTCCGAGCGCAACGTGGTCGCGATCGCCAACGAGGTCGAGGACCGCCTCATCGCCTCGGGCCGGAAGCCCCTGCGCCGCGAGGGCCGCTCCGAGGGGCGCTGGATCCTGCTCGACTTCGGCGACCTCGTCGTCCACGTCTTCCACGAGGAGGACCGGATGTACTACTCCCTCGAGCGCCTGTGGAAGGACTGCCCGACCGTGCCGTTCACCGTCGACCAGCCCGTCCCCGCGGACTCCTCGGCCCCCTCGCTCTGAGGAACACGCCCGGTGGCGGGGCTCGATTTCGTCTGACGCACTTCGTGTTGTAGATTATTCGAGTTGCTTCCGCCGGGCGGAGGGAACGGAACATGTACGACGAACGGGTCCGTGGCGCAGCTGGTAGCGCACCTGCATGGCATGCAGGGGGTCAGGGGTTCGAATCCCCTCGGATCCACCGAGACAGAAGAGCCGCCCTCCGGGGCGGCTCTTCTGCGTTGTGGGGCATGCCCTCCCTCGGCCCGGGGCCGCGGTTCACCGAGAATCCGGAAACCCGCCCGACACGTCCGACGGGTACGGTGAGACGGTCCGCCTCCGCCGAGTCGGGTCGACCGGCCGCCGCGGAGCGAGCGGCCTCTGCAGGAAGAGAAGCCATGTCCCCCCACGACGACGCCGCGGGTCGCGCATCCTCCACCTCCTCCTCCCTCCGGCGGCGCACCGTCGTCGGCGGCGCCCTCTCCGGCGCCCTCGCGCTGGGAGCAGCGACCCTGCCCGCCACGGCCGCCTCCGCGGCCCCGGTCCCCGGCCTGCCCGGCGAGATCAGCCGCAAGATCAACGTGCCGACCCAGAACAAGCGCGTCCTCTACGACAACCTCGTCGTCTCGATAGGCGGCGACTCCGCGCGCATCTTCATCCCGCAGAGCGTGAAGCCGAACCAGGCGACCCCGGTGCCCGTCATCTGGTTCATCCACTCGGCGCAGGCCGACCACAACTCGCTCAACAGCGTCTTCAAGTACCCCGCCGAGCTGGCGGTCGAGAAGGGCGCGATCGCGATCTGCCAGACGCTCGGCGGCACGCTCTGGACGAACGACACGGCGCAGCGCCACCAGCGCAACGGCCACGCCTACCTCTCGGGCCTCTTCCCGATCCGCGCGAGCTACATGTGGTCGCTGTCGGCCGGCGGCGCGCTCGCCTGCGAGAACTACGGTTCGAAGGTCATCCCCGGCATCAACGGCCTCTACCTGGTCAACGGCGTGTACGACCTCCGCGACATCCACGACCGCTCGCTGCGGGGCCGCATCTCCATCGGCGACGCGTTCGGAAGCACCGCGCAGATCGACGCGCACAATCCCAAGCGCCTGCCGTCCTCCGCCTGGGCCGGGACGAACATCCGCGTGATCGTCTCGGACGCCGATCACGTCGACACGAGCGTCCCGCCGACGCTGCACGGCCTCGCTCTCGTCGCCAAGGCGAAGTCGACGGCCAAGGAGGCGAGCGTGCGCTACCACACGCTCGGCCACAACCCGCCCTCGTGGGCCAACCAGGACGGCATCGACGCCATCTTCCGCTGGCACGCCGCACTCGGGACGACCACTCCGCCCACGACGCGCCCGTGACCGTGCCCACTCCCGTCGCCCGCTGGGACTTCGCGCAGACCTCCGGCCCGTTCACCGCGTCGAACGGGGCGTTCCCTCTCTCGCAGATCGGATCGACCGCGGCGGCCACGATCGCGACCCCCTTCGGCCGCGGACTCGCGCTCAAGGGCTCCTCCGCCCTCGCTGTCCCGAAGGCCTCGGTCGGCGCGCTCAACCGCGGCGCCGGCTCCGGCAAGGTCACCGTGGCCGCCTGGGTCCGGCAGAACGATCCGAACACCGGCTGCGTCGCCGGCGTGTGGAGCGACTCCGCGGGCGCGGCGGGCCGCTCGTACGGCCTCTTCTACGACGTGAGCAGCTACGGCGGCGCGGACCGCGCCTGCTTCTACGTCTCCCGATCCGGAGGCGCCACGCCGGGGTACCCCTATCCGCGCGACTACTCCGCGACGAAGACGATGATGACGCCGGGGGTCTGGCAGCTGCACGTCGGCACCTACGACGGTGCCGTCGCCACCAGCTACCTCAACGGGGTCGCGTCGGCCTACCCGTCGTTCACCGACTCCACCGGAGCGACCTACGCGCGGAACCCCTACGCCTTCACCGCCGGCCTCAACCCTCTGCCCGCCGACTTCACGGTCGGTGCAAGCCGGACGGGCGGGGTCCTCGGCAACTTCGCGATCGCGGATGTGGCGCGGCTGCGGGTCTGGGACGTCGCGCTGACGGCCGCGCAGGTCAAGGCGATCTACACGCAGGAGTCCGCCCTCCTCTGAGCCCCCGGGGCGATCGTCGGGACCTCCCGTGGCGGTCCTGACGATCGCCGCGAACAGGGGACAGGCGGGTCGGGCCCGCTCCGCCAGACTGACTGCATGCCGACTCCGACCGCTCCGCGCGGACTCATCACGCAGTTCTCCCTCGTCGACGCCCTGCTCGCCGGGCTCTTCGACGGGGTCGTCGCACGCGCCGAGGTCGACGCGGCCGGCGACTTCGGCCTGGGCTGCGGCGATCGGATGGACGGCGAGCTCGTGATCCTCGACGGCGTCCACCGGCTGTTCCGCGGCGACGGCTCGGTCGCGGTGCTCGAGCCCGACGACCGCGTCGCCTTCGCCGAGGTCTCGCGCTTCGAGGCCGACGTCGCCGTCCCGCTGCACGACGTGCCGTCGCTGGACGGGCTGCTGGCCGCCGTCCGGAGCCTCGTCGCGAGCCACAACGTGTTCCTCGGTATCCGCGTGCGGGGGAGCTTCGACCGCCTGACCCTGCGCCAGCCGATCGCGCAGGTGAAGCCCTACCTCCGTCTCGCCGACGCGATGCACGATCAGCGCGAGCTGCACCTCGACCGCGTCGAGGGCACACTGCTCGGCTTCGTCGCGCCGAAGGCGTTCCAGGGCATCAGCGTGGCCGGGCTCCACACCCACTTCGTCGACACCACGGGCACGCTCGGCGGCCACGTGCTCGCCGCGTCCGGTCTGGTCGGCACGCTCGAGGTCGAGCAGTACGGCGGCATCACGGTGCGGCTGCCGGAGTCGGAGGACTACCTCGCCGCGGACCTCGACGAGGACGCCTCGGTCTCGGACGCCGCCATCCGCGCGGTCGAGTCGGACCACGCCCGCTGACCTCGGCGCCTACCCTGGAGCCATGCCCTCCCTGCGCGACGTCCACGCCGTCATCGACCGTCTCTGGCCCGAGGCCGCCGCCGAGAGCTGGGACGCTCCCGGCCTGGTGACGGGCGACCCCGACTCCTCCGTCGAGCGGATCCTCCTCACGGTCGACGTCGTCGCCGACACGGTCCAGGAGGCGGTCGGCGGCGGCTACCAGCTGCTCGTCGCGCATCACCCGCTCCTGCTGCGCGGAGTCACCTCGATCGCCGAGGACGGCTACAAGGGCCGACTGCTCGCCGACCTGATCCGAGGCGGGTGCGCCCTGGTCTCGGCGCACACCAACGCCGACATCGTCGCCGACGGAGTGTCGGACGTGATCGCGACCCGCCTCGGCCTGACGGGCGCCACACCGATCGTTCCCGGCGCGGATCCCGCCGTGGGGCTGGGACGCGTGGGCGATCTGCCCGAGGAGGTGACCCTCGGCCGCCTGGCTGCGGCCGTGGCCGATCTGCTGCCCGCCACCGCCGGGGGAGTGCGCGCCGCCGGCGGGTACGAGACCGCCGTGCGCCGCGTGTCGCTCTGCGGAGGAGCCGGCGACTCCCTCCTCGACGCCCCCGCCGTGCGCACGAGCGACGTGTACATCACGGCCGACCTCCGGCACCACCCGGCGTCGGAGGCGCGGGAGAAGGCCCTGCACGGCACCGGCCCGGCGCTGATCGACGTCTCGCACTGGGCGAGCGAGTGGCTCTGGCTCGACGTCGCCGCCGCCGCCCTCCGCGAGGCGCTGCCGACCGTCGCCGTCGATGTCAGCGAGACCCGCACCGATCCGTGGGATTTCGCGATCGTCCACTGAGCCCGGCGCGACACGCGAGAATGGAGCCGGCACGACCTCCTGTGCCGGGAACGAGGACCGCGACGTGAAAGCCAGCCCCGCCGACCAGCGCGAGCTACTGACCCTGCAGACTCTCGACACGCGAGCCGCTCAGCTGCGCCACGCGATCGCCACGCTGCCGCAGATCGCGAAGATCCAGGCGCTGCAGGCGCGCAACAACGAGACCCGCCGGGCCCTCGCCGAGCGGCTCGGCCGCCTCGAGGACGTCCGCACCGAGCTGGGCCGGATCGAGTCCGACGTCGGCGTGGTCGAGAAGCGGCTCGCCCGCGATCGCGACCGCCTCCAGACCGCGTCGTCGGCGAAGGACATCGCCGCTCTCGAGGGCGAGATCACCTCGCTGGTGAAGCGGCGCGGCGACCTCGAGGACATCGAGCTCACCCTGATGGAGCGCATCGAGGGCATCGACGCCGAGGTCGCCGCCGCGCAGGCCGAGCGCGACGAGGTCGTCGCCGCGCTCGACACCCTCGCCGACGAGAAGGACGCCCAGGCCGAGAAGCTCGCGGGCAAGCAGGAGGCGCTCGCCCGCGACCGCGCCTCGCTCGTCGAGAAGATCCCCGCCGACCTCGTCGAGCTCTACGAGGCGCAGCGCGCCCGGTACGGCGTCGGAGCGGCGCTCCTGCGCGGCAAGGTCTCGGAGGGCAGCGGAGTCGCGCTCACCGAGTCCGACCTCTCGTGGATCCGAGCCAGCGCTCCCGATGACGTCGTGCTCTGCCCCGACAGCGGCTGCATCCTCGTCCGCGGAGACGAGTCGACGCTCGCCTGAGCTCGCCCTACACTGGACGGGCGAACGGGTCGGCAAGACGGCCGCGTCGCCGGAGCGAGAGCTCCGGTGCCGAGGAACGTCCGGGCTCCGCAGAGCAGGGCGGTGGGCAACACCCACCCGGGGCGACCCGCGAGACAGTGCCACAGAGAACAGACCGCCACGGGCTCCGGCCCGCGGTAAGGGTGAAACGGTGGTGTAAGAGACCACCAGGGGCCGGAGTGATCCGGTCCGCTCGGTAAACCTCGCCCGGAGCAAGGTCAGACAGAGGACGATGCGGCTGCTCGTCGGGTCCTCGGGTAGACCGCTGGAGGGTCGTGGCGACGCGACTCCGAGAGAGATGGCCGTCCAGCGCCCGCCGAGAGGCGCGGCGTGAACAGAACCCGGCGTATCAGCCGGCCCCTTCGCACGAAGACCCCGCAGCGCCCAGCGCTGCGGGGTCTTCGACGTCCGGGGCGGATCGCTCAGGAGTGGACGCCGCCTCCGGCGAGAGCGGCCGCACCGAGGATCCCCGCGTTGTTGCGGAGCTCCGCCGGCACGATGGGGGTCCGGAGGTCCAGCAGCGGCAGGAACTCCTTGTAGTGCTTCGAGATGCCGCCGCCGACGATGAAGAGGTCGGGCCAGAGCAGCGCCTCCAGGTGGGAGTAGTAGCGCTGCAGCCGCTTCGCCCACTGCTTGTAGTCGAGGTCCTCGCGCTCCTTGGCCGCGAAGGACGCCTTCTTCTCGTAGTCGCCGCCGTGGATCTCGAGGTGGCCGAGCTCGGCGTTGGGGATGAGCACGCCGTTGTAGATCTGCGCGGTGCCGATGCCGGTTCCGAGGGTGGTCATCAGCACGAGGCCGGGCTTGTCCTTCGCCGCACCGAAGCGCGCCTCGGCGTAGCCGGCCGCGTCGGCGTCGTTCACGAAGAAGATGTCGCGGCCGATCGCGTCCTCGAACAGCTTCTCGGCCTCGAGGCCGATCCACTCGTCCGAGACGTTGGCCGCGGACATGGTCCGTCCGTGCACGACGGCGGCGGGGAAGCAGATGCCGACCGGGGTGTCGGCGGCCACGTCCGGAAGGGCGTCGATGATCTGCGTCACGACGGCGATGATGTCCTTCGGACGTCCGCCCTCGGGCGTCGCGAGCTTCACGCGCTCGCTGAGGAGGGCTCCGGCCTCGAGGTCGACGAACGCCCCCTTGATCCCGGTCCCCCCGATGTCGATGCCGATGGCGGTCGTCGATGCAGTCATACGGGTCATGCTAGCGAAGCGGGCCCGACAGCCCCCCGGCGACCGAGCGTAGGATCGGCGCCATGGCTGACGGCGACGAGACCTCCTGGTGGTACAACTCCAAGACCGGTGCGGTGGAGCAGGGGTACCAGTCCCCGTCCGTCGACCGCGTCGGACCTTTTTCCTCCCGCGAGGAGGCGGCGGCGGCTCCCGAGAGGCTCCGCGAGAACAGCCGCAAGTGGGCCGAGGAGGAGGCTGCGGAGGACCGCTGAGGCCGGCTACTCGTAGCTGTGCTCGGGGCCCGGGTACTCCCCGGACTCGACGTCCTCGCGGTAGGCGGTGACCGCTCCGGTGAGCACGCCGCGCAGGTCGGCGTACTGCTTCACGAAGCGGGGCACGCGGCCCGTCGTGAAGCCGGCGAAGTCCGTCCAGACCAGGAGCTGACCGTCCACGTGCGGTCCCGCGCCCACGCCGATCGTGGGGATGCGGAGCTCCTCGGTGACCCGGCGGGCCGCCTCGCCGGGAACCATCTCGAGCACGACCGCGAAAGCGCCCGCCTCCTGCACGGCGCGCGCGTCGGCGAGGAGCTGCTCGAGGCCGTCGCCGCGACCCTGCACGATGTGGCCGCCCAGGCCGTGCTCGCTCTGCGGGGTGAAGCCGATGTGCGCCATCACGGGGATGCCCGCGTCGACGATCCGCCGGATCTGCTCGGCGGAGCGCACTCCGCCCTCGAGCTTGACCGCGTGCGCGTGCGTCTCCTTCATGAAGCGGAACGCCGTGTGCAGCGCGTCGTCGGGGCCGGACTCGTACGATCCGAACGGCATGTCGGCGACCACGAAGGCCCGCTCGACCGCTCCGGCGACCGCCCGGGCGAAGGGGATCAGCTCGTCGACGGTGACCGGGAGGGTCGTGTCGTAGCCGAGCACGTTGTTGCCCGCGGAGTCGCCCACCAGGAGGAAGTCGATGCCCGCCTCGTCGAAGATCCGCGCGGTGAGCTGGTCGTAGCTCGTCAGACCCGTGATGCGCACACCGGAGTCCTTCGCGTTCTGGAAGTGGCGGGTTCGAACGCGTTTCACCGGCTGCGCTGACATGCGCGCCAGTCTACCGGCGGGTCGGGCGCCGGCTCCGGGCCCGCCGCAGCGCCCCGCGGGCGGTCAGCGGAGCCACTAGCCTTAGAGGCGAGCAGGAAGGGCCTCGATGGACAAGCAAAGGGACTTCGTTCTTCGCACCATTGAAGAGCGAGGGATCAAATTCGTTCGCCTCTGGTTCACCGACGTCGTCGGCACTCTGAAGTCGGTCGCCATCGCGCCGGCGGAGGTCGAGGGGGCGTTCGCCGAGGGCCTCGGCTTCGACGGCTCGGCCATCGAGGGGCTGACCCGCTCGTTCGAGGCCGACGTCCTCGCGCACCCGGACCCGTCGACCTTCCAGATCCTGCCGTGGCGCGGTGAGATCGATCCGACCGCGCGCATGTTCTGCGACATCACGACGCCCGACGGGCAGCCGGCCGTCGCCGACCCGCGCAACGTCCTCAAGCGGACCCTCGCCAAGGCCGCCGAGCGCGGGTTCACGTTCTACACGCACCCCGAGATCGAGTTCTACCTGCTGAAGTCGTCGACGTTCGGCGCCGAGGGGCCCGAGCCCGTCGACTCCGCCGGGTACTTCGACAACGTCCCGGGAGGCACGGCGCACGACTTCCGCCGCCGCTCCGTCCGCATGCTCGAGGACCTCGGGATCTCGGTCGAGTTCAGTCACCACGAGGCGGGACCCGGTCAGAACGAGATCGATCTGCGCTACGCGGACGCGCTCACGACGGCCGACAACATCATGACGTTCCGGACGGTCATCAAGGAGGTGGCGATCGAGCAGGGCGTGTACGCGACCTTCATGCCCAAGCCCCTCTCCGGCCACCCCGGCTCGGGCATGCACACCCACCTTTCGCTCTTCGAGGGCGACGTCAACGTGTTCTACGAGCAGGGTGCGCAGTACCAGCTGTCGAAGCTGGGCCGGCAGTTCATCGCGGGGCTGCTCAAGCACGCTCCCGAGATCACGGCTGTCACCAACCAGTTCGTGAACTCCTACAAGCGCCTCTGGGGCGGCGACGAGGCCCCCAGCTACGTCTCGTGGGGCCACAACAACCGCTCCGCCCTCGTGCGCGTGCCGCTGTACAAGCCGAACAAGGGCCAGTCCTCGCGCATCGAGTACCGCGCTCTCGACTCGGCCGCCAACCCCTACCTCGCCTACTCGCTGCTGCTGGCCGCGGGACTCAAGGGCATCGAGGAGGGCTACGAGCTCCCCGCCGAGGCCGAGGACAACGTCTGGTCGCTCACCGACGCCGAGCGCCGCGCACTGGGCTACAGCCCGCTGCCGGCGAGTCTCGACCGCGCCATCTCGCTGATGGAGGAGTCGGAGCTGGTCGCCGAGACGCTCGGCGAGCAGGTGTTCAACTTCGTGCTGCTCAACAAGCGGAAGGACTGGGCCGAGTACCGCGCCCAGGTCACTCCGTACGAGCTGCGCAGCAACCTCGAGATGCTCTGATCCGCTCGTCGCATGGCTCGCGAACGCACTCTCAGTGACATCGCGCGCCTCGGTTTCGCCGAACTCGGCGAGACCGGGGCGCGGATCGCGGAGGCGGAGCAGCTCGCCGGTCGGTCCCTGGCCTCCGTCGTCCCGGCGTTCGCGTCGGTGGCCGACCCCGACGCGGCGCTCCAGGCGCTGATCGATCTGCTGCGGAGCCACCGCGACAGGATGGACGCCGTCCTCGCGGACGACGACGCCCTCGTGCGGCTCCTGAAGGTCACGGGGGCGTCGTCGGGCATCGCCGACTTCCTGCAGCGGCGCCCCGACGAGCTGCGGAGCCTCCTCGACCCGGTGCTCACCCTCCCCGGGCGCTCCGAGCTCCGCGATGACCTCCTCGAGTCCGTGGGCGCCGTCGACGGCTTCGCGGCGGTGGGGGAGGAGGCGGGCTGGGTCGCGCTCCGTGTCCGCTACCGTCGCCTCCTCACCCGCATCGCCGTGCACGATCTGTCCCAGACCGACCCGGTCGCGGCCATCGACCGGGTGACCCGGGCTCTCGCCGATCTCGCGGGCGCCGCCCTGGAGGCCTCCCTGGCCGTGGCCCGCACGGATCTGGTCGCGGGGGTCGGCCCGGGTCGCTTCACCCGCGACGAGGTCGCCGCGACGCGCCTCGCCGTCATCGGGATGGGCAAGGCCGGAGCGCACGAGCTCAACTACGTCAGCGATGTCGACGTCATCTTCGTCGCCGAGGGCGACCCCGAGCGCGAGCTGTCGAACGCGCGGGCGATCGACATCGCGACCCGCCTGGCCGTCCTCCTCATGCGCGGCGCCTCCGCGCTGGCGCTGGAGCCCGAGCTCTGGGAGGTCGACCCGAACCTGCGGCCCGAGGGCAAGCAGGGCGCCCTGGTGCGCACGCTCGAGTCCCACGTCACCTACTACGACCGCTGGGCGAAGAGCTGGGAGTTCCAGGCACTCCTGAAGGCGCGTCCGCTCGCGGGCGACGTCGAGCTCGGTCAGGCCTACGTCGACGCGGTCGCTCCGAAGGTCTGGTCCAGCGCCTCGCGCGAGAACTTCGTCGAGTCGGTGCAGCGGATGCGCGAGCGCGTCACCGAGCACATCCCGCAGAACGACGTGCACTACCAGCTCAAGCTCGGCCCCGGCGGCCTGCGCGACATCGAGTTCACCGTCCAGCTCCTGCAGCTCGTGCACGGGCAGACGGACCACGAGATCCACATGCCCGGCACGCTCCTCGCGCTCGGCGCTCTCGCCGACCGCGGCTACATCGGGCGCTCCGCCGCGGACGAGTTCTCGAAGGACTACCGCGCGCTCCGGCTGCTCGAGCACCGCCTCCAGCTGCGTCGACTGCGCCGCACGCACCTGATGCCCCGCGACGAGCACGAGCTGCGGACCCTGGCGCGCTCCAGCGGTCTCGCGCGGTCCGCTGAGGAGCTCCTCGCTCTCTGGAACGGGATCAAGCACCGCGTCCGCGGCCTGCACGAGCGCCTCTTCTACCGCCCGCTGCTCTCGGCCGTCGCCTCGCTGCCGGACGGCGGTGCCGAGCTCTCGACCGGACAGGCGGAGGCCCGACTCGCCGCCATCGGCTTCATCGACGCCCGGGGCGCCCTCGGGCACATCGCCGCGATGACCTCCGGCGTCTCCCGGCGCGCGAGCATCCAGCGGCACCTGGTGCCGGTCATGCTGCAGTGGTTCGCCGACGGCGCCGATCCGGACTACGGGCTGCTCGCCTTCCGGCGGCTGAGCGACACCCTCGGCGGCACGCCCTGGTTCCTGCGCATGCTGCGCGACTCCTCCGGTGCCGCCAAGCGCCTCACCACGGTGCTCTCCGGCTCCCGCTACGTCGGCGAGCTGCTCGATCGCATCCCGGAGTCGGCCGCGTGGCTCGAGGACGACGACGACCTGCGCCCGCGCAGCGCCGCGCAGCTGGCCGAGGAGGTCCGCGCGGTCCTGGCGCGTCACGACACTCCGGAGGCGGTCGCCGGCGTCCTGCGGGCCATGCGCCGACGCGAGGTCCTGCGGACGGCGATCGGCGGTGTCCTCGGCCTCAGCACCATCGAGCAGATCGCGCAGAGCCTGACCGACATCATCTCGGCGCTGCTGACCGGAGTGCTCGCGTCGGTGCGTCGTGCGAACGCCGATCGTCCGGGCGCCGATCTCGAGTTCGCCGTCATCGGGATGGGCCGCTACGGGGGAGCGGAGCTCGGCTTCGGCTCCGACGCCGACGTCGTGTACGTGCAGCGTCCCGGCGCGGGCGAGCCGCGCGACGCCCAGCTCTACGCGCAGTTCCTCGTCTCGGAGCTCGTCCGCCTCACCGAGGACTCGCGGCTGCCGCTCGACCTCGACGCCGATCTCCGGCCCGAGGGGAAGAACGGCCCGCTGGTGCGCTCGCTCGACTCCTACCGCGCCTACTACGCGCGCTGGTCGCTGACCTGGGAGGCGCAGGCGCTCCTGCGAGCACGAGGGGTCGCCGGCGACGACGCCCTGATCCGCGACTTCGCCGCCCTCGCGGACGGCGTCCGCTACCCGTCCGCGATCTCGGACCGCGACATCCGCGAGGTCAAGCGGATCAAGGCACGGGTCGAGAACGAGCGGCTGCCGCAGGGCGCCGACCCGAAGCGCCATCTCAAGCTGGGCCGCGGCTCGCTGAGCGACGTCGAATGGCTCGTGCAGCTCCTCCAGCTCGAGCACGCGCACGCGATCCCGGAGCTGCGCACGACGTCGACCCTGACGGCTCTGCGCGTGGCCGAGGAGGCGGAGCTGCTGACCGCCACCGATGCCGAGCGGCTCCGGGCGGCCTGGCTGCTCTCCTCACGCGTGCGCTCGGCGATGACGCTCTGGTCGAACCGCACGAGCGACGTGCTCCCGACCGACCGCATGCAGCTCGAGGGCGTCGCGCGCCTCCTCGAGTACCCCGCCGGCTCCGCGACCCAGCTCGAGGACGATTACCTCGGGGTCACCCGGCGCGCCCGCGCCGTCTTCGAGCGCCGCTTCTACGGTCCGGCCGACGGCGAGCCGACGACGCGCTGAGACGCTCCGGCAACGACGGAGGGCCGCCCTCCCGAAGGAGAGCGGCCCTCTGCGGTCCGACCTGGACCGGACCGGATCGGCTCAGACGCCGTAGTACAGCTCGAACTCGAAGGGGTGCGGGCGCTGCGCGAGCGGCTTGATCTCCTTCTCGCGCTTGTACTCGATCCAGGTGTCGATGAGCTCCTGGGTGAACACGCCGCCCTGCAGCAGGAAGTCGTGGTCGGCCTCGAGGGCGTCGAGAGCCTCGCCCAGGGTCGCGGGGACCTGCGGGATGAGCTTCGCCTCCTCGGGGGGCAGCTCGTAGAGGTCCTTGTCGACCGGCTCGTGCGGCTCGATGCGGTTCTTGATGCCGTCCAGGCCCGCCATCAGCTGCGCGGCGAAGGCGAGGTACGGGTTGCCCGAGGCGTCGGGCGCACGGAACTCGATGCGCTTGGCCTTGGGGTTGGTGCCCGTGATCGGGATGCGGATCGACGCGGAGCGGTTGCCGGCCGAGTAGACCAGGTTCACCGGCGCCTCGAAGCCCGGGATCAGGCGGTGGTAGGAGTTCACTGTCGGGTTCGTGAACGCGAGCACGGCGGGAGCGTGCTTGAGCAGGCCTCCGATGTACCAGCGGGCGAGGTCGGAGAGTCCGCCGTAGCCGTTCTCGTCGTAGAAGAGCGGGGTGCCGTCGTTCCACAGCGACTGGTGGGTGTGCATGCCCGAGCCGTTGTCGCCGAACAGGGGCTTCGGCATGAACGTGGCGGTCTTGCCCCACTGCTCGGCCGTGTTCTTCACGATGTACTTGAACTTCAGGATGTCGTCGGCCGCGTGCACCATGGTGTCGAAGCGGTAGTTGATCTCGGCCTGTCCGCCGGTGCCCACCTCGTGGTGCGAGCGCTCGAGGATGAGGCCGGCGTCGATCAGCTTGAGGCAGATGTCGTCGCGCAGGTCGGCCTGCTTGTCGACGGGGCTCACGGGGAAGTAGCCGCCCTTGTAGGGCGTCTTGTTGCCGAGGTTGCCGCCCTCTTCGACGCGGCCCGAGTTCCAGGCGCCCTCGATGGAGTCGACGGAGTGGAACGCCGAGTTCTGCGTGATCTCGTAGCGGACGTCGTCGAAGATGTAGAACTCGGCCTCGGGGGCGAAGAACGCGGTGTCGGCGATGCCGGTGGAGGCGAGGTACTTCTCGGCCTTCTTGGCGACCTGGCGCGGGTCCTTCGAGTAGATCTCGCCGTTGCGCGGGTTGTAGATGTCGAAGACGAGGATCAGGGTGCGCTCGACGCGGAACGGGTCCACGTAGGCGGTCGTCACATCGGGGATCAGCTGCATGTCCGACTCGTGGATGTTCGCGAATCCGCGGATCGAGGACCCGTCGAAGAGCTGGCCGACGGAGAAGAACTCCTCGTCGACGGTCGAGGCGGGGATGTTGAAGTGCTGCTGGACACCGGGGAGATCGGTGAACCGGATGTCGAGGAACTTGACGTCCGTGTCCTTGATGAACTTGAGCACCTCGGAAGAATCTTTGAACATGCAGAAGTCTCCTATGGCATAACGGGTTACTGCTGAGCGCAGCCGTCCCAGGCTAGTGACGGGGTGTGTCCCTGGAATGTCCCCCTTGTTTCGAGCATGTTACGTGAGTCTGACTCATCCTCGCTCGACGCGCGCGGGAGAGCCCAGGAGAGCGCCGATACGATGGATCCATGCCCGGACCGGAACGCAGGACCTTCGCCGATGTCCCCCCGAGCCACTGGCCGGGGGAGCGCCTCGGACTGCCCCGCGAGGGGCGGATGTCGATCGCGCGACCGGGACGCAGGTTCGCGGCCCTGGCCGTCGACTTCGCGATCGCGGCCCTGATCTCGCTCGCATTCTTCTCCTACGACCGCTGGGCGAGTCTGATCCTCTTCGTGATCCTGCAGGCGGTCTTCATCCCGACCATCGGCGGAAGCATCGGCCACCGCCTGCTCCGGATGCGCGTCGTCCGACTCGGCGGCGGCTGGGTGGGGGCGTGGCGCCCGCTCGTGCGCTCGCTGCTCCTGGCCGTGCTGGTCCCCGCACTGGTCTGGGACTCGGACCAACGCGGCTTCCACGACAAGGTCGCGGGAACGGTCCTCGTCCGCTACTGAGACGTCGGGGCGGGCCTCAGCGCGAGCGCTGCGGGCGGACCTTGAACGGGTCGACGCCCTTGGGGATCGGGAGCGACGTGTTGAGCGAGGCGAGGCGGTTCTTCACCGCGAGGACCTCGGCCTTGGTGAGCGCCTTCTTCGTCTTGGCGAGAGTGCGCGGGATGCGGTGCAGCGGCACGGAGTCGGCATCGGGGCCGACGTGGACGAACGTGACGGGGACGTTGGGGAGGATGCGGGTCACCTTGCGGCGCTCCTCGTCGAGCATGCGCTTGGTGCGGCCGGCGGGGCCCTCCGCGATCAGCACCACACCGCCGCGGCCCACGGCGCGATAGACGGCGTCCTGGGTCTTGCCGTTCACGGCGACGGGCATCTCGGTGCCGGTCCACGTGCCGCGCAGACCGCTGCGGAGCACCGCTCCGACCGCGCCGGGCTGGCCGGCGATCTGTCCGTAGGCCGCGCGCTCGGCACGACGGGAGAGCACGGCGAGTCCGGCGACCATGCCCGCGAGCACGCCCACGAGGATCCAGAGCGCGATGACGAAGCCGTTGCCGTCGCCCAGCAGGATCCCGAGGAGGACGCCGAGCAGCACGGGCAGCAGCGTCGCGAGCAGGATGATCCAGACCGCGCTGCTGTCGTAGCGGCGGGTCATCTGGAACACCTGCCACATCTGCTTGAGACGTCCGGGTTCCTTGACCGCCTTCGTCGACGGTTCCGTGCTGCGTGCCATGTCCTCAAGGATACCGAGCCGACCCGGACAGGAGGACCGTTCCCGCTCGATCCGGAGCGCCGTTCCTCCCCGGGTGACGGCTCCGCCGAGTCCTCCACAGATCCGGACCGGTGCGCCGGACGGATCGCTCTGTCCGCAGATGCTCGTCGGATGGGATCGACGCGGACGCACGGGCAGGAGGAGCGGGGGCGGACGGTCGCCGGCTACGAGGTCGTCGGTCCGTCGGCGCGTGGACACCGCGTGCGTGCTCCGGACGGGGACGTGCTCGAGGCGCGCCGGTGCTCGGCCGAGCAGTCGGCCTCGGTGCTCCGGAGCGGGCTGGCCGCACTTCCGCCCCACGGGCATCGCGAGAGCCTGGTCGATCTCGCCGAGGACGACGGCGTCGTGGTCCTCCTGACGCGACCCGCTGTGGTCGAGACGCTCGCGCGGATCCTCGAGCGCGGGCACCGGCTGCCGCCGGGCGCGGCCGTGACGGTCCTCGCTCCGATCGCGGGGGCTCTGAGGGATGCGCGCGACCACGGCGTCCTGCTGCCGGTCGACGCCGCAGCCATCGGCCTGACGGCGGACGGGCGGCCCGTCCTCCTCCTCGAAGAGGAGCGGCCCGCTCCGACGCCGGAGTCGGACTTCCGCGCGGTGTTGCTCGCGGCGGCACCCGGGTCGGCCCCTCCCGACGACGCCGACCTCGCGGCACTCGAAGCGCACCTCTACCGCTCGGCGGCTCCCGCGCCCCTCGGGGCGCTGCTCACCGCACCGGCACTCGCGCGGCGGAGCCGGTTCCGCAGCAGACCGGGCCCCCGGGCGCTCGCGCTCCCGCGGCCGCGATCGCGGAGAGGTGGCGACGCCGCCTCCGGCGTCGCCCGACGACGGCGGGAGCGGAGGCCACCGCCCGGCATCGGCGAGTGCACCCCCTCGACGGCTGGAGGAGCCGGGCCGTCGCGAGGGCGTCCGCACGACGCGGTCCTCTGCTCGCCGCGGCGGCCGTGGTCGCGGGCGCCCTGGTCGCTGCGCTCGTCTCGGGGAGCGGAGAGGAGGTGCGCCCCGCACCCGGGCCTTCCGTGCGGGCGACCGCGGAGATCGCTCCCTCCGCGGGTCCGATCGAGCCGCCCTCGGCGGAGCTCCCGGCCGCCGAAGCGGCGATCGCGCTGCTGGGGAGCTTCGCGTCCTGCTCCGCGGAGGAGGAGCCGACGTGTGCCGCCGCCGTGACGGCCGAGGACTCCCCGCTCCGCTCACCGGGCGCGCCGGAGTTCGTCGCAGGACTCGGAACGGTCGACCGCGCCGTGGTGACCGACGAGCAGGGGGCGTCCTCCCTCCTCGCGATCGACGTCCGCTCCGAGGCGGGGGAGACGACAGCGGCCTCCGTCCTGATCATCAGGACGGAGGCCGGCTGGCTCATCCGCGAGGTGTTCGCCGAGGAGGCCGGCTAGGCCGTCTCCTCAGCGGACGCGTCCGCTCAGATACCGAGGTCGTTCTCGAACGAGCCCTCCTCGAGGCGCTCCTTGATCGCGACCAGGAAGCGCGCCGCGTCGGCACCGTCGACGGTGCGGTGGTCGTACGAGAGCGCGAGGTACACCGTCGAGCGGATCGCGATGACGTCCTGACCGTCGACCTGCAGCACGGCGGGCTTCTTGGTCACGATGCCGGTCCCGAGGATCGCGGTCTGCGGGAGGAAGACCACCGGGGTGTCGAACAGCGCGCCGCGCGAGCCCGTGTTGGTCAGCGTGAACGTGCCGCCCGCCAGCTCGTCGGGCTTGAGCTTGTTGTTGCGGGTGCGCTCCGCGAGGTCGCCGATGGTGGAGGCGATCTGCGCGAGGTTCAGGTCCGACGCGTTCTTCAGGACCGGGGTCAGCAGGCCGCGCTCGGTGTCGACCGCGATGCTGATGTTCTCGTGGTCCGGGTAGACGATCGAGTCGCCGTCGAGGGTGGAGTTGATGACCGGGTAGGCCTTCAGCGCCTCGGCGGCGGCGAGGGCGAAGAACGGGAGGAAGGACAGCTTGGCGCCGGTCTTCTCCTGGAAGCTCTTCTTCACCGAGTCGCGGAAGCGGGCGATGTTCGTCACGTCGACCTCGACGACCGAGGTCAGCTGCGCGGTCGACTGCATCGACTCGACGGCGCGCTGGGCCAGCACCTTGCGCAGTCGCGACAACGACTGCGTGGTGCCGCGCAGCGGCGAGGTCTCGAGCGGGGTACGCGCGGCCTTCGCCGCGGCGGCGGCGGGAGCCGAGACCGGGGCGGGTGCCGACTTGGCGGCCTCGACGGCGTCGAGCACGTCCTGCTTGCGGATGCGGCCGCCGACACCGGTTCCGGTGAGCGAGGCCAGGTCGATGCCGTGCTCGCTCGCGAGCTTGCGCACGAGCGGGGTCACGTAGCCGGGGTTCGAGTCGGTGGGCTCGGGTGTGGCGGCCTGCGCGGGCGCCGCGGCG
>NZ_MUKN01000066.1 GCF_001995175.1 Rathayibacter rhapontici | reverse complement strand
GCCGCCGCAGTGGCGCTGTCCGCGGCGCCGCCCGCCCTCGCCGACACGGCCGGCGACGTCTCGTGGGCCATGCGGCCCGCCGCCGACGGCGCCCCGGACAAGCGCTCCTGGATCGAGCTCGACCTCGATCCCGGCGCTCAGGTCGAGGAGGAGGCCGCGGTCAGCAACCTCAGCACGCAGACGGTCACCTTCGCGATCACCGCCGCCGACGGCTACTTCACCGACACGGGCCGCTTCAGCATGCTGCCCTCGTCGGAGGAGTCGGTCGAGGCGGGCACCTGGATCGACGCCCCCGAGACGGTCACCGTGGAGGCCGGCGCCACCGCGATCGTGCCGTTCACCGTGACCGTGCCCGAGGACGCGGAGCCGGGCGACCACGCTGCCGGCATCGCCGCCTCCATCACCTCCGTCGGCTCCGAGGCCGGCGGTGCGGCCGTCGGCGTCGAGAGCCGCGTCGGCTTCCGCGTGATGACCCGCGTGTCCGGCGACGTCTCGCCGGGCGTCGCGGTCGAGGACGTGCGGAGCGAGTACCGCCTCTCGTGGAACCCGCTGCGCCCCGGCTCCGTGACGGTCGACGCCGAGGTGGTCAACACCGGCAACGTGCGCCTGCTGCTCGACGGCACGGTCAGCGCGCAGGGCGCCACCGCCGCGCTCATCCCCGAGGACGCCTCCGCGCAGGAGCTCCTGCCCGGCGACCGCCGGGCGGTGTCGGTGGTCCTCGACGACGTCTGGCCGCTGTTCTCGGTCCCGGTGGACTTCACCGTCTCGCCGACCGTCGTCACGCCGTCCGAGGAGCAGATCGAGATCGCGCCCGTCTCGGAGTCGTCCTCGGTGACCGCGATCCCGGTGCCGCAGCTGCTGGCCCTGCTCGGGATCGCACTGATCCTCTTCGCCCTCTTCGCCGGGCGGATCCGCTCGCGCCGCCGCATCGAGCGGCTCGTGCGCGAGGCCAAGGAGGAAGGACTGCGCGAGGGCGCCCGCACGGGCGCCTGATCCGCAGGGGACGGCGTGAGCACCCAGGACGACGCCCGCCGGATCGCCCTGTCGCTGCCCGAGGTGCACGAGCGCACGCCTACGGAACGCCCGCCTGGTCCGTCGGGCGGACGGTCTTCGCCCGGCTGCTCGAGCGCCCGGGCGAGCTGCTGTGCTGGTGCGCCGACCTCGCCGAGCGCGAGGCGCTGCTGCGCCGCGACCCGGAGGCGTTCACGACGACCCCGCACTACGACGGGCACGCGAGTGTGATCGTGCGGCTGGAGCAGGTGTCCGTGGAGGACCTGGAGCAGGTGCTGCAGGAGGCGTGGCGGGCGCGCGCTCCGAAGCGGCTGCTCGGCGAGTGCTGACGCGGCGCGCCGCTCCCCCGCCCGGTCCGCGCGCTCGGCTCGCGCGGTTGACCCCCGCGAAAGGGGTCGCTTAGGCTGGCGGACGTGCCAGGGAAAACGCATTCCTGCTTCCTGGACTCCATCGATGCCGAGGGATTCAATGCCGAATTCGTTCCTACGTCCACGCCGTCCGGTTCCGACCGGGCCCGCCTCCTCCCGCCGGGCCCTGCGCTCCGGCCTCTGCCTCGCCCTGGTCGCCGGCGTCTCATTCGCCGCCGCCGCTCCCTCCTCCGCCGCCCCGCTGACTGCGCCCGCCGCGAATCCGCTGCTCACGCAGCAACTCGAGGACCTCGACCGCGGAGTCGTCGCCCTCGCCTCGCCGGACGGAGGCGTGTTCGTCAGCTGGCGCCTGCTCGCGACCGAGGTGACCGGCTCGTCCGCGACCGGCATGGTCGGCGCCGACTTCGCCGTCCTCCGTGGAACCGAGCGGGTCGGAGTCGTCTCCGACAGCACCAACCTGCACGACCCCGACGGCGCCCCGGGCGACCGGTACCGGGTCGTGCCGATCGTCGACGGCGAGCCGGGCGAGCCCAGCGCGCCCGCGGTCGCCCCGGCCGACGCCTTCGAGACCCTGCCGCTGCAGAAGCCCGCCGACGGCGTCACTCCGGCCGGCGAGGCGTACACCTACAGCGCCAACGACTTGAGCGTCGGCGACATGGACGGCGACGGCGACTACGAGTACGTCGTGAAGTGGTACCCGTCGAACGCGAAGGACGTCTCTCAGAAGGGGTACACCGGGAACACCTACCTCGACACCTACGAGGCCGACGGCACGCTGCTGCACCGCATCGACCTGGGCGTCAACATCCGCTCGGGCGCGCACTACACCCAGTTCATGGTCTCCGACTTCGACGGCGACGGCCGCTCCGAGATCATGACCAAGACCGCGCCCGGCACCCGGGTGCTGCCCGGCGGCGACGCCTCCCGGGCGGAGTCGGTCACCCTGCTCCCCGAGGACGTCGCGGCCGGCGCCACCGCCGAGGACGACCACCGGATGTCCGCCGCCGACTACCGCGAGCACCTCATCGGCGTCTTCCAGGGCTGGAGCGAGCGCGAGGAGGTGACGAGCGGGCAGTGGGCCGCCACCCTCGAGGAGGCGTTCGGCACGACTCCGACGCACGAGTACCCGCTCGACCGCGCCGGCGCCGAGGAGCTCGTCGACTACTTCATCGACGTCTACGCGCCCAGCCGCAGCGAGCGCAACGACCTCACCACGTTCGAGGGCTTCGTCCTCACCGGCCCCGAGTACCTCACCGTATTCGACGGCGAGACCGGAGCCGAGCTCGAGACCGCCGCCTACGAGCCGGGACGCGGCGACGACGGGCTGCTCTGGGGCGACTACGCGATGTCGCGCATCGAGCCGGGCAACCGCGTCGACCGCTTCCTCGCCGGAGTCGCGTCGTTCGACGGAGAGACCCACTCGGCCGTCTTCGCCCGCGGGTACTACACGCGCGCCGTCGTCGTCGCCTACGACTGGAACGGCTCCGACCTGACGCGGCGCTGGATCGCCGACAGCGGCCACGTGCCGATGACGAACCCGTTCAACGACGGCCCGCACGGCCGCGAGGGGACCAGCGAGGAGTGGGGCCGCCTCACCACGCAGGGCTTCCACTCGCTCAGCGCGGCGGACGTCGACGGCGACGGGCGCCAGGAGATCGTCTACGGCTCCGCGACCCTCGACGACGACGGGAGCCTGCTGTACACGTCGTTCGACACCCTGCCCGAGGGCAGCGCGGCTCCCGGCACCGAGGCGGGCCTGGGCCACGGCGACGCGATGCACGTCACCGACATCGATCCCGCCCGCCCCGGACTCGAGGTCTTCACGGTGCACGAGGGCGGCGCGTACGCCCCTTACGGCTACGCGCTGCGCGACGCGGCCACCGGAGAGGTGCTCTTCGGCGCCTACACCGGCAAGGACACCGGTCGCGGCATGATCGGCGACATCGACCCCGCCGTTCCCGGCCAGGAGGCCTGGGCCGTCGGCACGCTCAGCGCGACCGGCGCACCGCTCTCGGACACGCAGCCGGGCACCAACCAGAGCATCCGCTGGGCGGCCGACATGACCACCCAGATCGTCGCGAGCACGACGATGCAGGATGCGACCCCCGTCACTCCGACGATCGTCACCGGCGCCGGCGAGGTGCTGCTCTCGGCCGAGGGCACCGTCACCAACAACGGCACCAAGGGCAACCCCTCGCTGGTCGCGACGTGCTCGGCGACTGGCGCGAGGAGCTGCTGCTGCCGACCGCCGACTCGAGCGCGATCCGCGTCTACTCGAGCACCGAGGTGACCGATCGCAAGCTGACCACGCTGATGCACGACCCGCAGTACCGGGTCGAGGTCGCGCGCCAGAACACGGCGTACAACCAGCGTCGTACACCTCGTACGGGCTGGCGAGCGACATCGACTGGTCGAGTGTGCCGGTGCTCGCGCAGGAGGGGACGCCGGGGCCGACTCCGGAGCCGACCGTCGAGCCGACTCCGGAGCCCACCGCGGAGCCGACCCCCGGGCCGACCGCGGAGCCGACTCCTGAGCCGACCGCGACCGCTCCGGCGCCCGTCGTGCCGGGCCCCGAGCCGACCCGCACCGCGGCGCCCGTCGCCTCGGGCGGCTCGCACGGAGGGCTGGCGTCGACCGGAGCCGAGCTGTCCCTGCTCCCCGTCGGAGTGCTCGCGCTCCTGCTCGGCGGCGCCGCGCTGCTGATCGGCCAGCGCCGCCGCTCCTCGAGCACGGACTGATCCCGTGCCCCAGGTCGGCATCCGCGACGTCGCCGCCCGCGCCGGCGTCTCGGTGACCACCGCCTCGTACGCGCTGAACCGCCCCGAGCGGGTGTCCAGCGCGGCGATGGCGGCGGTCGCCGACGCGGTCGCCGCCCTGGGGTACATCCCGAACGTGGCCGCGCGGCAGCTGCGCGCGGGCAAGAGCATGGCGGTCGGCATGGCCGTCGTGAACCTGGGCAACCCGTTCTACGCCGAGCTCGCGCTCGGAGCGGAGCACGGCGCCGAGGAGGCGGGCTACTCCCTCGTCCTCGGCGCCACCCAGGACTCCGCGGCCCGCGAGCGGCGCTACCTCGACCTGTTCGCCCGCCAGCGGGTCGACGGCGTGCTGCTCGCGCCGATCTCGTCCTCGCTCGACCACCTCGACGTGTTCGAGCAGCGCGGCGTGCCGGTCGTGCTGGTCGACCAGGTCGATCCGCGCGGCCGGCTGCTGTCGGTCGCCCTCGACGACGTCCTCGGCGGCCGGATCGCGGCCGAGCACCTCCTCGCGAACGGCTGCCGCCGCCTCCTGTTCCTCGGCGGCACGCTCGGAATCCCACAGGTGCGCGACCGCTTCGACGGCTGCTCGGCGGCCGTCCGCGCCTCCGGTGCGCGCTTCTCGTCGATCGAGACCGTCGGCATGGGACCGGGCCTCGGCCGCGAACTGGGCGAGCGGATCCTCGCGATGCCGGCGGACGAGCGGCCCGACGGGATCTTCGCCGCGAACGACGAGCTGGCGCTGGGCGTCATGCAGAGCCTGGTCCGCGGCGGCGTCTCGATCCCCGGCGACATCGCCCTCGTCGGCTACGACGACATCCCCTTCGCCGACGCGGCCGTCGTGCCGCTGACCTCGATCCGGCAGCCGACCCACCGGATGGGCGAGCGCGCCGCCGAGCTGCTGATCGCGGCGATCCGCGGCGACGCCGACGTCCGCTCCGCCGGCTTCGAGCCCGAGCTGATCGTCCGCGCGTCGACCGGCGGGGTGCGCTGACGCTCGTCGCCGGGTTCGTGAGCACGCCTGCCATCATGGGCGGATGAGGGAGTCGATCGAGCGCTGGTCGACGCTAGCCGGCTGCATCGCGGTGATCGCGGGCGCCGCCGTCCTGATGTCCGTCGGACAGTCCCGATGGGCGGCGGCCCTGTGCGGGCTGCTGCTGGGTGCGATGCTCTGGTACCTCTCCCGCCGCGCAGCGCTGCTGACGGAGCGCGCACTCCGGCGGCTCCTCCCCGACGCCGTGCTCTTCCCGGCGCGGGGCCACGCCGCGGGCGACGACCTGGGCGTGAAGGACCTGACCGACCGGCTCGCCGACAGGTCGCCCGCGTGGAGCGTGTCGATGCACTACGTGCTGAGCATCGACGACGAGCGGATCGCGGTGTGGCGGGCGGATCCCCCGCGGGAGCTCGTGGCGCTCCCGCTCGCGGACGTCCTGTCCGCCGAAGCGGTCCACGTGAACGGGGTCGATCCGATCCCCGCGCTCCGGATCCTCTGGCGGCACCGTGCCGAGGAGGTCGAGTCGGACTTCCTGCTCGTGTCGAGGTCGCTCCCCTTCGTGCGCGGGTACTCGTACGAGCTGGCGTCCGATGCGGCGGCGCAGATCACCGTCCGGCTCGGCCGCACGGCCGACGCCTGACCGCCGCCGAGGTGGCAGGATGCGACGATACGCATCCTCGTCCCCGTCGACCGGCCCTGGGAGATCGTCGGCAGGGGTGAGGACGACGGGCTGCTCGCCGACGTGTCGGTGGCGTTCGACGGCGGCAGGCTGCGGACGCTGGTGCGCACCGGGACCCGGATGGTGCGGGGCACGGTTCTGTCGACCCGCACGACCGGGTGAGCACAGCGGCCCTGGCCGTCGAAGGGCTGCTGTTCGAGACGACCGTGTTCGCGGGGTCGCGGGCCGAGAACCGGGCGGCGATGGAGGCGGTCGTGACCCGCTCCGCCGTGATCGCGGCGACCGGAGGCGACTGGGAGACGCTCGACGTCGACGGCACGACGTTCGCGCTCTGGACGACGCGCATCGGCTCCGGATTCGCGGCGACCGCCGATCTCGGGCCGTGCGTCCTCGCGGCGTGGAGCGCCGACGCCTCCGCGACGCTGCCCGCGCTGACGCTGGTCGACGCTCCGGAGTAGCGCGGCGAGTGGTCGCGGAACGGGCCGTGGGACGCCTCCGGAGCCCGATTCGCGCCGACTCGCAGCGAGAAGGGACGCCGAGTGGGCGCGGACCGGGCGCTCGGAGCGGCACAGGCCCCGGTTCGCGGCGGATGAGCTGACGTGCATGCGGTGGGGGATCTCGATACGCCCGCTGCGCGGGCTACTCGATCAGCAACAAAGACCCCGCTGGTCGAGTAGCGCGCAGCGCGTATCGAGACCCGCCCCCGCCGAGCTCGGGGCCGCCCCTCGCCTACTGGTACGTGACCAGGTCCGGCAGCGGTGAGACCTCGGCCATCGTCTCGGCGGGGGTGAGCATCGGCAGGTCCTCGTCGTAGAAGTTCTTCCAGCCCCAGGCGAGGTCCTCGGGAGCGTCGCGGTGCAGCGCGTTCCAGGTCGCCTGCTTGTCGGGCTGGGCGCCCTGGCCGTCGACGTGCACCAGGAACTCGAGCTCGGGGCGGTCGCGGCGGATGCTCGATCGGTCCTGCAGCATCGACGAGCGGAACTGGTGCAGCACGAACATCTTCGGCGGCAGCCCGGCGTCGCGCACGAGGTCCGCGAGCCAGCTCGACACGCTGTCGACCTCGGCGGCCGAGACGCGGCCGATCTGCGCGAGCGGCACCTCGTCGGGGGCGAGCCGCCACTCCGGGTCCAGGGCGAGGCCCACGTTCGGGAGTCGCAGCAGCTCTTCGTAGGCGCGGGCCTGCGTCAGGAAGTCGGAGCGTCCCGGCTGCAGGTCGAGCACGACGTACATGCCGGCGGCCGCCGCCGCGTCGATGTAGGGGCGGATGCCCTCGGCGGGCAGCTCGTTGGAGTAGTCGCCGTCGCCTCCCGCGGTGCCGGCCGCGACGGTCGTGATGATCTCGAGGCTCGGCACGACCTCGAGCGGGGTCAGCTCGCGGTAGGGCTCGGCGACGGCCGCGGCGCGCTCGATGGTCGCCTCGAGACCCTGCTCGCCGAGGACGCCGAGCACCGGGGCGCCGGGAGTGCCGTAGATCGCGACGAACAGGTGCCCGCCGAACAGGCGCTGTCCGCCGCCCGGAAGCTGCCAGCCGGTCCCGGCGGCGCGGAGGGACCACTCCGGAGCGGTCTGCGCGGCCAGCTGCGCACCCAGCAGCAGGGTCGCGGAGGGGGCGGCGTCGGCGACCGCGGTGACGGCGGCGCCGGACGCGAGCAGGTCGGCGGTGTCGACGAGCGTCACCGGGACCCCGGCGGCGCGGGCCGTCGCGAGCGCGGCCACGTCGGCGTCGACCGGCTGCGCGAGCGCGAGCACACCGGAGAGCGGCTCGGCCCGGTCGGGCACGGCTCCGAAGGGCGGCTCGCTCGGGGATCCGGGGGCGAAGGCTGCGAGGTCGGCGGCGGTGAGGGCCGACACCGCGACTCCGGTGGCCTCGGCGATCGCCTCGGGCGTCGCCTCCGCCTGCACGGTCTCGACTCCCGCGGGTGCGGCGACGGAGCCGACGGCGACCACCCGAGCAGTGCCCAGTCGGGCGAGCTCGGCGTCGAGCGGCCCCGGCGCCGGGGACGCGGACGAGGTGGACGCGGCGACCGGCGCCACCAGCAGCGGCACGCCCCAGGTGATCGCGAGCTGCGCGGCGAGCAGGACGGAGGCGGGCGCCTCCTCGACGACGACCACCAGCGGCGCACGCGTGAAGAGAGCGGCGCTGGTCGCGGCGGCGTCGGCGGCGAGCACGACCGGACCGGCGGGCGCCGCGGTCGTGGTGCGCGGGCGCTCGGACGGATCCGACCGCCGGTCGCGATCATCGGATCCGGGAGTGCAGGCGCTGAGCAGCGGGAGGACCGGCAGGGCGGTGAGCCCCAGGACCACTCCGCGCCGCGAGAGCGCGCCTGGCGTGCGGATGCGACGGGCGTCGGACGACATGGCGGTTCCCTCCGGTGCGAGCCGGCCGGCTCGTCTGCACTCGCCTCTACTCTCGCAGGCGTGTGCGACACCGGGCCGCAGCACTCGCTCCGGGAGCCACCTCCGCCGCTCGGGCGCACCCGTCCGTCACGAACGGCCGCAGCTCGGGCGAGCGCGCGGCCGCCTGCGACGGATGAGCCCCGCGGATCCGTCACGCAGGCGGAGGGCAGCGCTTCCCTGCGAGAGACCGGCCAGCGCCCCATCCGGCGCGAACGGCCGTCGCCCGGGTGCATGCGCGACCACGTGCGACGGAGGAGCTCCGGACGCCCGTCGCGGCGACTCCGCGGAGCGCCCCTCACCCCGGAGGAGTCCGCGCCGACATCGGCGATGCCGATCCGTCACGAACGGCCGGGTGACCGGTGGACACGCGACCGTTCGCGACGGATGAGTGCCGTCGGCCGAGCGCTCATGCCCAGCGGCGCGCACTCCGCGCCACGACAGGGAGGGTTCCGGTTGTGCGGCTTCATCCGTCACGAACGGCCGACCAGCACACGGGGAGGCGCCGCCTGTGACGGATGACACTCGCCGTCCCGTCACCCGTCACGCACGGGGAGACGCCGCCTGTGACGGCTGACACTCACCGTCCCGTGATCCGTCACGGACGGCCGGCGAGCCGACGGAGGGACGGCCATCTGCGACGGATGAGTTCCACGGTCCTGTCATCCGTCACGAACGGCCGGAGGAACGGCCCACGCGCGACCATCGGTGACGGATCGCGCGAGGGCATAGCGGACCGCGGCCGCTCACACGTGGAAGACCGCTGGCCCCGGCGCCTCAGACCGTGCGGGGCGCCTTCGCGAGGTTCGCCTCGAGCTCCGCGCTCGACTGCCGCACGCCGTAGGCGGGGCGGTCGCGCTCGACGCGCCACGACTCCGACAGCGGAGTCACGGTGACGGTGTCGAAGCCGAGCCGGTCGTAGAGGTCGGTCACGAAGTGGAGCGCCTCTGGGTAGTCGCTCGACGCGACGAGCGCGCGGCGCTGCGGGTCGCCCGCGGGGAAGCCGTCGGTGGTGATGTCGGCGGCCATGATGTGGTTGAAGGCCTTCACGATCTTCGACTCGGGCAGGTGCGCCTGCGCCATCTCGGCGGTCGTGGTCTCGCCGCGGTCGAGGGCCTCGATGCGCCCGTCGCGCTCGAAGTAGTAGTTGTTCGTGTCGAGCACGATCTTGCCCGCGAGCGGGGCGACTGGCACCTGGTCGAGGTTCTTCAGCGGCACCGTCACCACGGCGACGTCCGCGCCTCGGCCGCCTCCTGCGCCGTCGCGGCGCGCGCGCGAGGGCCGAGCTCCGCGATCAGGTCCGCGAGGGTCTCGGGTCCGCGGGAGTTCGCGATCACCACGTCGTCGCCCTGGCCGATGACCGCGCGGGCGATCTGGCTGCCGATGTTGCCTGCTCCGATGATTCCGTAAGTCGTCATACGGGCTCCAACGCGCACGCGGCGCTGATGTTCCCGTTCTCGAGCATCTTCCACTGCGCGTTCAGCCGGAAGTCAGGCCGCGCGCCGCGCAGCCGGCCGGATCAGCGCGTCCGCGCCTCGCCCGACAGCCGCACCGCGAGCGCCGCGAACACCAGGCAGCCCAGCGCCGGCACCACGAGCGGCGCCAGCTGCCACGCCGACACCACGGTCAGCAGCAGCCCTCCGGCCAGCAGAGCGGAGCCGCGCACGTCCCGCACCGACCGCCGGGCGGCGGAACGCACGAGCGCCCCCCAGCGCTCCCCCGGCTCCCAGTCCGTCGCCGCGACGAGCACGACGACCGCGATCGCCGCGAGCAGCGCCGTGCAGACCACCGCGACCGCGACTCCGCCGGGCAGCACGCCCGACGAGATCAGCACCAGGTCGGCGCCGAGCACCAGGCCCGCGAGCGCGACTCCGGCGCCCACCGGCAGCACCCGCACGAACCCGGCCCGGACGTCGGCCCACACCAGCGCGAGCCCCGTCGCCTCGGCCAGCACGAAGCGGCGGAGGTGGCGGATGCCCACGGCCAGCGCGAGCGGGATCGTCACGATCCCGAGCGACACGACCGCGACGATCAGCCCCGTGAATAGGACCTCCGCGAGGAGGGCGAAGCGGTCGGCGGCACCGGGCCAGCGCAGCCCGCTGCCGTCGGCGGCCGCGCGCCGGGCCGAGGCCACCGCGCGCGACCGGCGCCGCGACTCCCCTCGCTGGAGCGTCATGTCAGCCCTTCAGACCCTGCGTCGCGACCCCGTCGACGAGGAAGCGCTGGAAGATGATGAAGAAGATCAGCACCGGGAGCAGCGCCAGCACCGAGACGGCGATCGTCGCTCCGTAGTCCGACGCCGAGGTCTGGTCGTTGTAGACGCGCAGGGCCAGCGGCAGCGGCTGCTTGTCGGGCGTGTTCAGGTAGAGCAGCGGGCCGAGGAAGTCGTTCCAGCTCCAGATGAACGCGAAGATCGACGACGTGATCAGCGCGGGGCGGATCAGCGGGATCGTGATCGAGCCGAAGATCCGGACGTGGCCGGCCCCGTCGATCCGCGCGGCCTCGTCGAGCTCGCGGGGCAGGTTGCGGATGAACTGCACCATCAGGAAGACGAAGAACGCCTCCGTCGCCAGGAACTTCCCGATCAGCAGCGGCCAGTAGGTGTCCATCATGCCGAGCGTGCGGAAGATCGTGTACTGCGGGATCAGCAGCACGTGCATCGGCAGCAGCAGCGTGCCGATCATCAGCGCGAAGTAGAGCGGACGGCCGCGGAAGTCGAGCCGCGCGAAGGCGTAGGCCGCCATCGACGACGAGATCACGACTCCGATGACCGACCCGACCGCGAGGATCGTGGAGTTGAGGAAGAACTGCCAGAGCGGCACTCCTCCCACTCCCGCGAAGACCTTCACGAAGTTGTCGATCGTGGGGTTCTGCGGCAGGAGCGAGGTCTGACCGCCGAACTCGCTGTTGGGCTTGAACGCCGCGGCGCCCATCCAGACCAGCGGGTAGAGCACGATCGCGGTCAGGGCGATCATCGCGACGATCCAGACGATCGTCGCCGGCTTCGGGCGCTTGCGGGCGGGCCGCCTGCGCGGCGCGGACTCGGTCAGCACCTGGGTGTCGGCCGAGGGCAGAGTGGTGTCGAAGGTGGTCATCGCGTGTCTCCCGAGTAGTGCACCCAGCTCTTCTGAGTCTTGAAGAGGACGAAGGCGAGGATCCCGACGAACAGCAGGAGGACCCAGGCCATCGCGGACGCGTAGCCCATCTGGTTGTTCGTGAACGCACGGGTGTAGAGGTACACCGTGTAGAAGTTGGTGGCTCCGGCGGGGCCGCCGGTGCCGTTGCCGATGATGTACGCCGAGGCGAAGACCTGGAACGCGTTGATCATCTCGAGCAGCAGGTTGAAGAAGATGACGGGCGAGAGCATCGGCAGGGTGACGCTCTTGAACTTGCGCCAGGGTCCGGCGCCGTCCATCATCGCGGCCTCGTAGAGCTCGGCCGGGACCTGCTTGAGGCCGGCCAGGAAGATGACCATCGGGGCGCCGAACTGCCACACCGCGAGGATGATCATCATCGGCAGGATGAGGGCGGGCACGCCGACCCAGCCACCGAAGTCCATCCCGAAGACCTGCAGACCGGAGTCGACGGGGCCGTCGGTCGAGAACATCGCGCGCCAGACGATCGCGATGCTGACGCTCGCGCCGATCAGCGACGGAGCGTAGAAGGCCGAGCGGAAGAACCCGGTGCCCCTGGCGGAGTAGTTGAGCAGCATCGCGACGAGCAGTGCCGCCGCGAGCTTGACCGGCGTCCCGATGAACACGTAGGCGAGGGTCAGCTGCACCGACTGGAGGAACTTCGGGTCGCCGATCAGGCGCTCGAAGTTCGCCAGGCCAACCCACTCGGGTGCGGTGAAGAGGTTGTAGTCCGTGAAGGCGAAGTAGAGGGACATCAGCATCGGGCCGAGCGTGAGCCCGACGAAGCCGATGAGCCAGGGGGACAGGAAGGCGTATCCGGCCAGGGTGTCGCGCTTCGGGCGGCGCCGCGGCCCGTCACCGGCCGGACGAGGAGTGCTCGTCCGGCCGGCGGTGGGCGCGACGCGACCGGTTGCGGCGGTGCCGCTCGGGGTCGACGTCGTCGTCATGAGAGTTGCCTTTCCTGGCCGTCTAGGAGATCAGTTGCCGAGCGTGACGGCGGTCTCGTCGAAGAACTGCTGGACCGCCTCGTCGACGCTCACCGCGCCGAGGCCGAGGCTCGTGCCCAGGTCGAGGAAGTTCGCCTCGATGGCGCCGTAGCCGGCGACCGGAGCGGCGGGGGCCTCTCCGATGCGGTCCGAGACCGACTCGAGGTAGTCCGAGACCTGCTTGTCCGGGCCCTCGAGGTTCGCGCCCTCGAGCTGGGCCGAGGAGGCGGGGATGCCGAGCGTGGCGCCGAAGATCTCGCCGACCTCGGGGCTGTTGATGAGGAAGTCGAGGAACGTGGCCGCGGCTTCGGGGTGCTCGGTGGCCGAGGAGATCGCCTGCATCAGGCCGACCTTCTGGTAGAGGTCCTTGGATCCCTCGTCCGCGGTGGGCGGCGCGGTCATGACGATCTCGGAGGCACCCGAGTCGCCGATGTAGCCGCCGAGGAAGTTGCTCCAGCTCATCTCGCTCGAGGCGATGCCGGCGCCGAAGCCGGACTTGGGCAGCAGCTCCTGGAGGCGCGCGGCCGGCACGCCGGTCGTGGTGCGCATCTCGTCGCCCTGCTCCCAGAACGCCGCGAGGTCGTCCTCGGTGAAGCCGAGCTCGCCGTCCTCGGTGAACAGCTCCTTGCCGTCGGCGCGCAGCTGCAGCTCGAAGTTCTGGATGCGGCCGGTGTAGTCGGTGCCGCCGTAGACGGCGCCGCCGGTCTTCTCGGTGACGTCCGCGACGTAGGCCGCGTAGTCCTCCCAGCTGCCGCCGCCCGCGTAGGGCTCGAGGCCGTTCGCGGTGAGGAGGTCCTGGTTCTGGAAGATCGCCCAGGCGCTGTAGCCGGTGGGGATCGCGTAGGTCGCGCCGTCGAGCTCGCCGGTCGCGAGGAGGTCCTCCGAGATGGTGCTCTCGTCGACCACGCCGCCGAAGTACTCGCTGAGATCGCCCAGCAGGCCGTTGTCGCCGTACTGGCGCAGGTAGGTGTAGTCGAACTGCATCACGTCGGGCAGTCCGCCGCCGGCGGCCTCGGTCTGGCGCTTCTCCCAGTAGCCGGGGTAGTCCGTGAAGGTGGAGTTGATCGTGATGTTGGGGTGCTCCTCCTCGAACAGCGCGATGGCCTGGTCGTAGCGGGCGGCCCGGTCGTCGTTGCCCCAGAAGGTGTAGTCGAGCGTGATCTCCTCGTCGGGGTCGACGGTGGAGGAGCCGGAGGCGCCCCCTCCGGAGCAGGCCGTCAGGCTGATCGCTGCGACGGCGGCGATCGCCGCGGCGGCGAGTCGTGTGCGCTTGGTGCTGAACATCATCGTCCTCTCGTGAACTTCCTCGTTCCAGTCCCGGAGCATTCGACCCGAACCTACTCGACATCTGTCGGGGGTTCGCATCGGCATGTGAAACGTTCCGGGAAAGCGTTTGCCCTACGATAGGTTCGATATCCGATGGACGTCAAGTAGCGGATCCGCGGCATCGTCGCCGCACCGCGGAAGGAGACCCCGATGCCGCAGTTCGACCTCCCCCTCGAGCTGCTCGAGGAGTACGCTCCCGAGCTCGTCGAGCCCGAGGGCTTCGCCGACTTCTGGCGGAGCACCGTCGCCGAGGCCCGCGCGTTGGCCGTCGAGCCCGTGCTCGAGCAGGTCGACGCCGGATTCACGCTGCTGGACACCTTCGACGTCACGTTCTCGGGCTGGGGCGGCCACCCGATCCGCGCCTGGCTGATCCTCCCCCGCGGCGTCGAGGGCCCCCTCCCCGCGCTCGTGAGCTACATCGGCTACGGCGGCGGACGCGGACACCTGACCGAGTGGACGACCATGAGCGCCGCCGGCTACGCCCACCTCGTGATGGACACCCGCGGCCAGGGCACCGGCCACCGCACCGGCGACACTCCGGACCCCGTCGGCAGCGGCCCGCACGCCAACGGCTTCATGACCCAGGGCATCGCCTCGCCCCACGAGTACTACTACCGCCGCGTCTTCACCGATGCGGTCCGCGCGCTCGACGTGCTGCGCGCGCATCCTGCCGTCGATCCGTCGCGCGTCGCGATCTCGGGCGGCAGCCAGGGCGGAGGGATCTGCCTCGCGGTCGCGGGCATCCTCGGGATGCTCGACGAGTCGGAGTCCGCGCAGGCCGCGATCATCGACGTGCCGTTCCTCAGCCACATGCGCCACGCCACCCGGATCATCGACACGATGCCGTACGGCGAGATCGTGAAGTACCTGCGGATCCACCGCGGCTCCGAGGAGCGCGTCTTCGCCACGCTCGCCTACTTCGACGGCACCTCCTTCGCCCCGCACGCGCGGATCCCCGCGATGTTCTCGGTGGGCCTGCTCGACGACATCTGCCCGCCCTCGACGGTCTACGCCTCCTACAACCGCTACACCGGCCCGCGCGAGATGCGGATCTACCCGTACAACGGGCACGAGCAGGGCGAGGCGTTCCAGATCGCCGAGCACCTCGCGTTCCTGGCGCGGCAGCTGGACTGAGGGGTCAGGGGGAGGACCGGAGCCGCATCGCAGCGCCGATCCGCTCCTCCAGATCCGAGAGCTCGAGCAGGACGTCGGTGGCGACCCACGCCTGATCGCGAGTCCTCTCGGTGAGCGGGAGGAGGACTCCGGCGTCAACGAGCTGCTTCACGGCGGAGCCGACGCTGGACGCCGCCCGACCGGTGATCGCCCGTGCGCGCGCCGTCGTCAGGACGGGGTCGTCAAGGAGCGCGTCGAGCAGGAGCGCCGCCGAGCTCGCTGCGCGCGGAGCGACCTCCCGAGCCCAGAGATCGGGGAGCCGCTCGATCTGCTCGGCGGTGCGGCCCGCCTCCTCCGCTGCGACGAGACCCGCGGTCGCGAGCTCCTGGACGAACGGGGCGAGGGAGCCCTGGCGGTACTCGTTCACCAGCGAGAAGTACCGCGATCGCCGAGCCGCGAGCGCGGACGCGATCGGCACGACGACCACGGTCGTCAGGCCTCGTCTGCGCAGGATCGCGGTGATCAGCGCCCGGCCGATCCTGCCGTTCCCGTCGGTGAAGGGATGCACCGACTCGAACTGCGCGTGGGCGATCGCCGCTTGGACGATCGGGTCGACGTCGTCCCTGTTGGCGAAGGCGAGCAGATCCGTCATGTACCCGGGCACGGCCCCTGGAGGCGGAGGGACGTGGATCGCGTCGCGGGGCGAGTAGTCGCTCCCGCCGATCCAGTTCTGCATCGTCCGGTACGCGCCCGCGCACCGTCCGTCCATCGGGTCGTCCGCGAGGAGCGTCCTGTGCGCCGCGAGCAGGGCCTCCTCCTCGATCGTGCCGGAGCGGCCCGCACGGTCGACCATCGTCGTCAGTGCCTCCGTCGCGGCCACCATCGACAGCGCTCCCGCGTTCGCACGACTGCCGACCGTCGCCCGCGCGTAGTCCTCCAGGGTCGCGTCGACCCGCTCGATCCGCGAGGACGAGACGGCCTCCGTGCGCAGCAGGAGCCGGCCGAGAGCTCCGAGACGGTTCCCGTGCCGGGCGTCGAGACCGATGATGGCCCGACGCGCCGCGTCGAGCTCCTGCTGCAGCTCGACTCCGGCGTCCCAGTTCCGCCCGGCGAGGAGCGGTGGAAGCGAGACGACGACCTCGGACAGCGTCCTGTCCGCGCGCGATCCGGCGCGAGCGGCCTGTCGCCACGGCCGGGTCTCGTATCGATGCGCGGGCCACTCGGTCGTCTGCGCCATGGACACGTCCTCTCGCAACCCGAACCATCGCGGGAGATGATTCGGGTTGACTCTACAACCCGAATTATCTTGGCCGATGATTCGGCTTGTGGACACGACACCGACGCCCGACACTCGTCGTTGTATGACGCCCCGCGTCGGGCACCCGCCGAGTCCTCCGGAGCGTCGGGCACTATCGTGCCCATGACCCGCCAGATCCGCTTCAACGCCTTCGACATGAACTGCGTCGCCCACCAGTCCTCCGGCATGTGGCGCCACCCCCAGGACCAGTCCTGGCGCTACAAGGACCTCTCGTACTGGACGGAGCTCGCGAAGCTCCTCGAGCGCGGCACCTTCGACGGCATCTTCATCGCCGACGTCCTCGGCACCTACGACGTGTACGGAGGCTCCAACGAGGCCGCCATCCGCCACGGCGCGCAGGTCCCCGTCAACGACCCGATCCTGCTCGTCTCGGCGATGGCCGCCGCGACCGAGCACCTCGGCTTCGGCATCACCGCGGGCACCGCCTACGAGCACCCGTACCCGTTCGCGCGCCGCATGTCGACGCTCGACCACCTCACCAAGGGCCGCGTCGGCTGGAACGTCGTCACCGGCTACCTGCCCAGCGCCGCGCGCAACATGGGCCACGAGGACCAGCTCGAGCACGACGACCGCTACGACGTGGCCGACGAGTACCTCGAAGTGCTCTACAAGCTGTGGGAGGGCTCGTGGGAGGACGACGCGGTCGTCCGCGACCGCGACTCCGGAGTCTTCACCGACCCGTCGAAGGTGCACGAGATCGGGCACCGCGGCAAGAACTTCACCGTGCCCGGCATCCACCTCTCGGAGCCGTCGCTGCAGCGCACCCCGGTGATCTACCAGGCCGGAGCGTCGCCGCGCGGCGTCCGCTTCGCAGCGGGCAACGCGGAGGCGATCTTCGTCGCGTCCTCGACGAAGGCGGGACTGAAGGCCACCGTCTCGCGGATCCGCGACGCGCTCGAGGCCGCCGGCCGCGACCGCTACTCCGCCAAGATCTACACGCTGCTGACGATCATCACCGCCGAGACCAGCGAGGCCGCGCACGAGAAGCACCGCGACTTCCTCTCGTACACGAGCGAGGAGGGCGCACTGGTGTTCATGTCGGGCTGGATGGGCATCGACCTCTCGCAGTACGACCTCGACGAGCCGATCGGCAACGTGAAGAGCAACGCGATCCAGTCGGCCGTCGCCAACTTCCAGGAGGCGAACGAGGACGGCAGCGAGTGGAAGGTCCGCGACATCGCCAAGCTCAGCGTCATCGGCGGGCTCGGCCCGTTCGTCGTCGGCTCGCCGACCGAGGTCGCCGACCACCTCCAGGAGTGGGTCGAGGACACCGACGTCGACGGCTTCAACCTCGCCTACGCGATCACGCCGGGCACCTTCGAGGACGTCGTCGAGTTCATCGTGCCGGAGCTGCGCCGCCGCGGCGCGTACCCCGACGAGTACGTCGAGGGCAGCCTCCGCAACAAGCTTCACGGGCGCGGCGACCGCCTGCCGTCCGAGCACCTGGGCGCGGGCTTCCGCTACCAGGCGGCGCCCGTCGGCTGAGCCCCGGGCTCACCTCCGGCTCGCGGGACCGCGTTCGGCTCGCAGGATCACGCGGATCCTGCGAGCCGGACGCGTTCCTGCGAGCCGGAGATGCTCCTGAAGACCGGATGCAGCCCCGCACCCCTCGTCGGTCCGTGCTGCGGCGACACGCCTCCGCGCCCGCTGCGCAGCTCCGTCACCAGGCGGCTCCGATCGCCTCCGCCTCGAGCTCGCCGTCGGCGACGAGCACCTGCCAGCGCCAGCGCGCCGACTCGGCGGGCGGCAGGGTCCAGACCTCGTGGAAGAACGGCGCCGCGCACAGCATCGGCGTCCCCTCGCTCCGCACGAACCACGGAGTCGGTGCCACCGGGTTCGCGGGATCCGCGCGCATCGCGACGGTGACGCCCGCGCCGACCAGCGCGAGCCACTCCTCCGGAACGCCCATCGCGTCGTCGCTCTCGCCGCGCGGAGCGAGCACGCGCGCGCCCTCGAGGCGCGGCGCCGCGCGGAGGAACAGCCCGCCGTAGCCCGCGCCGGGCCGTCCGGCCGTGGTCGGCGAGCCGAAGCCGAGCGGCCGGTCGGTCTGCGACGTCCACTCGCTGACGACCTCGAGCACCGTCGCGGTCGGCCCCTCGTGCACGCGCATCGTGCGCTCCTCCTCGAGGAACCGGCGGCCGTGCGCGTCGTACCAGCCCATGCGGAGTCGCACCGAGTCGTGCTCCTGCGCCACCGACTCGACGAGCTGCGAGCCGTTGTTGTCGAGCTGGCGGTAGCCGTCGCCGGCGACCCAGGTGACGCCGCCCCAGAGGTTGATCTCGCCGGGCTCGTCGCCGAGGCGGATGTTCGACACGGCGATCGAGAGGCCGTGGTGCCAGTCGTGGTCGGCCGGGCGCAGATCCGAGACGACGACTCCGGAGGGGGTGCGCAGCGGATGCACGAAGGGGCGCGGGGACTCGACGTGGCGCGGCTCCTCCTCGGCGAGCACGAGGGTGCCGAGGCCGGCGGCGAGCTCGACGGCGTTCACGCGCGCTGGTCCCGGACGTCGGCGCGCATCGGACCGCGGAGGGCGGGATCGGACAGCTCGTCGATCCGCACCGGTCCGCCTCGGCTGCTCGAGAGGTAGAGCGCGGCGACGATCTCGAGCGAGCGGGCCGGTCCGGAGGCGACGTCGGGCAGCGGCCCGCCCGTCGCGATCGCGTCGTACACGGCGTCGAGGTAGGGCGCGTGGCCGCTGGGCACGTCCTCGTCGTCGGGGAACGCCCAGGCCTCCGCCTCTTCCGGCGCGACCTCGCGCGACGGCGTGATGCGCCAGTGCGTGCGCCCGTGACCGTAGAGGTGCTCGACCTCGATCGTGGCGCGCTCGGTGTCGAGGCGGATCGCGCTGACCTCGCGCGGCGAGACGGCCGACGTGAGCACCGACGCGACGGCGCCCGACGCGAAGCGGAGCACGCCGGTCGACACGTCCTCGGTCTCGATGTCGCGCGCCTCGCGCCAGGCCTGACCGGTCACCTCGACGACGTCGCCGACGAGGTGCGCGAGCAGGTCGATCTGGTGGATGCCGTGGCCGAGGGTGGTGCCGCCGCCCTCCGACTCCCAGGTGCCGCGCCAGGGCACGGCGAAGTAGGCGGGATCGCGGTACCAGAGAGTGTCGCAGCGGGCGACGAGCACGCGGCCGAGCGCTCCGGAGTCGAGCAGCCGCTTCACGTGCGCGGCGGCGGTGCCCGTGCGCTGCTGGAAGACCACGGCGAGGAGGCGGCCGGCGGTGTCCGCCGCGGCGGTCATCCGGTCGACCTCGGCGAGCGAGAGGGCCGGCGGCTTCTCGACGACGACGTGCGCGCCGCGCGCGAACGCGGCCTCGGCCTGCGCGGCGTGGACCGCGGGCGGAGTGCAGAGGTGCACGACGTCGACCTCGGGCAGGTCGTCGATGCTCGTGCCGTGCGCGGGGATGCCGTAGCGCTCGGCGAACTCGGCGGCTCGGGCGGGGTCGGTGTCGACGGCGGCGACGATCCGCACGTCGGCGCGGGTGGCGAGGGCCTGCGCGTGGAGGTGGGCGACCGCGCCCGTCCCGACGAGGGCGGCGCGGAGGAGGGGGGCGGCGGTCATGGCGTCCTTGCGGCGATCGACGGTGATGCGGAGTCCCGATGCTACCCGGAATCATCGGTTGGCGGAAAGCGCATTCCCGCCGCACCGGGACGACTGAGAGTGGGGGCGGCGTTCACAACGAAGGAAGGATGCCCGTCCGCCGCCCAGATCACGCGGATCCCTCGGGGCTCTCCCGCATCCTTCCTTCGTTGCGAACGCGTCGAGCCGGTCAGCCCGGAAACGCCTCCGTGTACAGCGCCTCGAGCTCGGGCGAGTCCTCGCCGCTCAGTCCGCAAGTCGAGATCACGCCGTCGCGGGTGGCGAGCAGATAGGTCGTCCCCTCGGCGAACTGCAGCGGCTCGCCGTCGATCGCCGTGCCGCCGCCCTGCGGGGCGGTGACCGTGTCGCCGACCTCGCCGTGCAGTACGTCGAGGACCGACAGCGTCACGACGTCCCCGTCGATCCCGGTCGCCTCGGCACGGAACGCGGTGTCGGAGTCGGCGATCGCCTCGGCGGTCACCACCGCGCACATCGCGCTGAGTCCGCTGCCGGCCGGCGGCTGATCGAGACGGGTCGGCGCGGAACCGGGGCCGAGCGCGAGGGTCAGCGCGACGGCGGCGGCCGCGAGCCCTCCGGCGAGCGCCGAGTCCGGCGAAGAGGG
>NZ_MUKN01000065.1 GCF_001995175.1 Rathayibacter rhapontici | reverse complement strand
CTGGCGCGCGAGCGCTTCGCCGCGGGACTGCTCGGCGCGGACGCGCTCCTTGGCCGTCTCGACTCCGAGCCGCGCCTCGATCTCGTGCTCGCGGGCAGCGTCGACGGCGCGCTGCAGGGCGTCGCGACCGCTCACGTCGAGGATCGGCCGGGGGCGCGACCGCGCGGTCTCGAGCTCGCTCCTCGCCGTCAGCGCGGCGCGCTCGGCGTCGCCCACCCGCTCGGACGCGATCGCGAGCGCCTTCTCGCCGCGGCCGAGCTCGGCGACGGCGGACTCGTGCTGCGCACGGACCCGGCCGAGCCGCTCGGTGTGCGCGGCGCGAGCGGAGTCGTGCTCGCGCAGAGCGGCGAGGGCGAGGCGCGACTGCTCCTTGGCCCCCTTGAGGGCTCCGCTCTGCTCGGCGAGGTCGAAGCGGAGCCGGTCGATCCGTCCGACGATCTCCTCGAGGGCGGCATCGGCCGCATCGCGCTCCGAGACGAGCTCGAGACGGCTGCGCTGACCGCCCGCTCCGCCGCTCACGACGAAGTCCGAGACGGTGGCGCCGTCACGGGTGACGACGGTGATCGGATGCGGGTGCCCGGCCAGATCCGGCCAGATCCGGCGGGCTGTGGCGAGGTCGTCGACGACGACGACCTGCTCGAGCAGGGCGAGCACGGCGGGAGGGCCGGTGACGAGGTCGCGGGCGCGCCTCGCTGCGTCGGGGACATCGAGGGCGAGCGGCGCCCGGGAGGAGCCGCCGACGAGCAGCTCGACCCGGCCGAGGTCGCGGCGGACCGCCTCGTCGAGCGCCGCCTCGGCACGGGCCGCGTCGTCGGCGAGCACCGCGTCGGCGAGGGAGCCGAGGGCCGCCGCCACGGCCGCCTCGTAGCCGGGGCGGACCTGGATCCGCTCGGCCAGGCGTCCGTCGACGCCGTCGAGGCGCGAGGCGAGGAGCTCGGACGAGCCGTCGGAGACGTCGAGCGCGAGGGACAGCGCGCTCGTGCGGGCGGCGAGCCCGTCGCGTTCGCGCTCGAGCGCGTGCAGCTCCTCGCGCAAGCGCTCGATCTCGCCCTCCGCCTCGAACACGGCGGACTGCGCGAGCTCGTAGCTCTCGTCGAGGGTGCCGTCAGTGCCGCCGCCCGCCTCGCCGATCTCGTCCTCGAGCCCGTCGAGCTGGCGCTCGGCGGCGTCCCGGCGCTGCATGGCGGAGTCGAGGGTGTTCTGCGCGCGGAGCACCTCGCCCCGGACGGCCGCGAGACGCGACGCCGCGGCATCGGCCTTGCCGGTGAGCTGCGAGATCTGGAGGTCGTGGCGCGAGACGAGGGCGGACTGCGCCGCGATCTCGTCGTCGAGCGCATCGAGCACCTGCCGCGCGCGGACCGTGTCCTTCTGCGAGGCGGCCCACGCGGCCTCCGCATCGAGCACGCCCTGCTTCAGGCGGTCGAGCTCCTCCCGTGCCTCGTCGAGGTCCCGCGGGGTGACGCGGGGCTGCACCTGCGGCTGCTCCGACTCCGCGTCGAGCAGCGCGAGGCGCTGACCGGCGAGCGCCTGCAGGTTGCGCAGCCGCTCCTGCACCGACTCCAGCTCGAACGTCGTGCGGCGCGCGTCGTCGACGGCGTCGCCCACCCGCTCGGACTCGATGCGCGCCATCCGCAGCGTCGCCTGCTCGAGCTTCTCCTGCAGCACGATGCGCTCGCCGTGCCGCTCGCTCTCGGACCGTGCGAAGCCGTCGAGGGCCGTCCGCAGGGTCACGACGTCGTCGGCGAGCAGGCGCGCGCGGGCGTCGCGGACGACCGCGGCGATGGTCTGCGCCTGGCGCGCCACCTCGGCCTGACGCCCGAGCGGCTTCAACTGCCGCCGGATCTCGCCCGCGAGGTCAGAGAGACGGGTGAGGTTCGTCTGCATCGCCTCGAGCTTGCGGAGCGTCTTCTCCTTGCGGCGGCGGTGCTTGAGGATCCCGGCGGCCTCCTCGATGAAGCCGCGCCGCTCCTCCGGGGTCGCGTGCAGCACGGCGTCGAGCTGCCCCTGGCCGACGATGACGTGCATCTCCCGGCCCAGACCGGAGTCGCTCAGCAGCTCCTGCACGTCGAGCAGACGGCAGGAGCGCCCGTTGATCGCGTACTCGCTGCCGCCGTTGCGGAAGAGCGTCCGGGTGATCGTGACCTCGGTGTACTCGATCGGCAGAGCGCCGTCGGTGTTGTCGATGGTGAGGGCGACCTCGGCCCGGCCGAGCGGTCCGCGCGTGGACGTCCCGGCGAAGATGACGTCCTCCATCTTGCCGCCGCGGAGGGTCTTCGCCCCCTGCTCCCCCATCACCCAGGCGAGCGCGTCGACGACGTTGCTCTTGCCCGAGCCGTTCGGCCCGACGACGCACGTGACGCCCGGCTCGAAGGCGAACGTGGTCGGCTGAGCGAAGGACTTGAACCCCTTGAGGGTCAGGCTCTTCAGATGCACCCGCCGGCCTCGCTCCTGTCGAAAAACGCTCCCCACGGTACTGGACGACCAGCGCCGATCCGCGGAGGCGGGCCTGCGGCGCCGCGCGGCGTGCACACTGGGGAGGTGACTCCTCCGCTCTCCCCCGTGACGCTCCCGGTCGAACCGGGGCCCCCGCTCGGCGCCGCGGAGCGGGAGCGCTTCGCCCGGCAGATCCGCCTGTCCCCCCTCGGAGAGCTCGGGCAGCGGCGCCTGCGGAACGCGGCCGTGCTCGTGCTCGGTGCGGGAGGAATCGGCTCCCCGGTGATCACGGCGCTCGCCGCGGCGGGCGTCGGGCGGCTCGGCGTCGTGGACGCCGATGTGGTCGAGCCCTCGAACCTGTCCCGGCAGACCGCGCACGACGACTCCTCGGTCGGCGTCTCGAAGGCGGAGTCGGCGGTCGCGACCGCGCGGCGGCTCTCGCCCGGCATCGACGCCCGCGCCTTCCCGGTGGCGTTCACCGCGGCCAACGCCGATGCGCTCGTCGCCGGCTGGGACGTGGTCGTCGACGGCTTCGACACCTTCGGCTCCCGCTACCTCGCCTCCGACGCGACGACGCGCGCGGGAGTGCCGCACGTCTGGGGTTCGGCGCTTGGCTTCGACGGGCAGCTGTCGACGTTCTGGTCGCGCGCCCCCGGCGGCGGAGTGACGCTGCGCGCCCTGCATCCGGAGGCCGAGGACGCCGCCGACAGCTGCGCGACGGTCGGGGTGCTCGGCTCGCTCTGCGCGACGATCGGCTCGGCCATGGCGAGCGAGGTCGTGAAGCTCGTGACGGGTGTCGGCACTCCGCTGTTCGGACGGATCGTGGTGCACGACGCCCTCGACGGCTCGTGGTCCGAGCTGCCGCTCGCGCGCCGGGTGCCGGAGCTCCCCGGACGCAGCGGAGTCGCCGGGGCGATCACCGCCGACGAGCTCCGCGCCCGGCTGGCGGCGCACGAGCCGCTGACGGTCGTGGACCTGCGCGAGGACTCGGAGGACCGCTCCGTGTCGGTGCGCGGTGCCGTGCGGATGCCGATGTCGGCCTTCGACCCGGCGCTGCTGCCCGCGGGTCCGCTCGTGCTCCACTGCGCGTCGGGAGTGCGGTCGCGGATCGCGGCCGACCGGGCGGCGGCCGCCGGGATCAGCGCGGACTCGCTGATCGGCGGGGCGGCGGCGCTGCGGATCTGACGCGGGCGGTCGCTCAGCCGCCGGCGAAGGGCGGCAGCACGTCGACCGAGGAACCCGCCGTCAGCCCAGTCGCGCGGTCGGTCGTCGACACCCCGTCGACCAGGTAGCTGCACCGGCCGAGCACCGCGGCGGACTCCGGGGAGCCCTCGAGGAGGCGCGCCTCGAGCGCCGCGAGGTCTGGCAGCTCCTCGAACTCGTCCGAGGCTCGCCCGAGCGCGGCCTTCGCCGCGGCGAAGTAGCGGACCCGCACGCTCATCCGCCGATCGCGCTCATCGTGCGCTCGGGCTGCACGAACCCGATGCGGTTCATCTCGTGCCCGGCGGGCTTCGCCCACATCGCCCCGCGCCAGAGCTGGGCCACGTGGTGGTCGTCGACGCCGGCGCGCATCGGGCCGAGCAGGTCGGTCTCCTCGTTCGAGAAGAGGCAGCTGCGCACGCCGCCCTCCGCGGTCAGTCGCGTGCGGCGGCAGTCGGCGCAGAACGCCTCCGTCACGGAGGCGATGATGCCGACCTGGCCCAGGAGCGGACCGCCTTCGCGATCGCGCACGTCGAACAGCTCGGCGGGGGCACCGTCGCGGGGAGCCGCGTGCGGGCTCAGCACGAACCGCTCCGACAGCAGCTCCCGGATGCGCTCCGCCGTGATCATCGTCGCTCGGTCCCACCCGTGGTCGGCGTCGAGGGCCATCTGCTCGATGAACCGCAGCTGGTGGCCTCCGGCGAGCGCCCAGGCGAGCAGCTCGGGCGCCTCGTGGTCGTTGATCCCCGGGAGGAGCACCGCGTTGATCTTGGTCTGCTTCAGGCCGGCGGGGGCCAGTGCGTCGATGCCGGCGAGGACGCGGTCGAGGAAGGGGCGCCGGGTCACCTTCGCGAAGGTCTCGGCGCAGATCGAGTCGAGCGAGACGTTCACTCGGTCCAGGCCCGCCTCGGCGAGCGCCGCCGCCCGGCCTGAGAGGCCGATGGCGTTGGTGGTCAGCGAGATCTCGGGGCGGGGCTCCAGAGCCGCGACGCCGCGGATGATCTCGACCAGGTCCTTGCGCAGCAGAGGCTCGCCGCCGGTGAAGCGGATCTGCCGCACGCCGAACTGCTCCACCGCGATGCGCGCGAGACGCACGATCTCGTCGCGGGTCAGCAGAGCGGCGGGTGGGAGGAACGGGAGCCCCTCGGCCGGCATGCAGTAGGTGCAGCGCAGATTGCACTTGTCGGTCAGCGAGATGCGCAGGTCGTCGGCCGCACGTCCGTGGGTGTCGACGAGCAGCGGGGTCTCGGGCCGGTCGGCCGGGAGCTCCGCCCCCCGCTGACGGGGTCGGACGCCGGGCATCCCGAGTACGGTGCTCATCCGGTCAGACTACGCGGCGGAACCGTGTGCGACCCGGCAAGATAGGGAACCCGCCCACCCCACGTGGGGGACCCGCCGAGAGGACCCGATGACCTCGATCGACATCCACGCCGCCCGGGTGCGCGCTCTGCTGGCCCCGCTCGCGACGCGCGGTGCCCGCGAGGCCCTGTCGCTCGATCCGCGGAGCGTGGCGGCGGATCCGGGAGCCTACGACCGGCGCGTCCTCGCCCGCACCGTGCACTCGCCGCTGGACCTCCCGCGCTTCGACAACTCGCAGATGGACGGCTACGCCGTGCGGGCCGCGGATCTGGACGAGGCGTCCGCGGACGCCCCGGTCGTGCTGCCGGTCGCCGCGCCGGTCCCCGCCGGCGAGAGCGCCCCGCGGCACTCCCACGGCACCGCCGTGCCGATCATGACCGGCTCGCCCCTCCCGGTGGGCGCCGACGCCGTCGTTCCGATCGAGCGGGTCGACCCGCCGCGCTTCCCCGACGCGTCCGCGACCGGCGCCCGGGTCGCGTTCGCGGCCCCCGTCACTCCGACGACCTTCGTGCGCGCTCGGGGCAGCGATGCCGCGGCCGGCTCCGTCGCGCTGGCGGCCGGCACGGTGCTCCGCGCCGCGCACTACGGACTGCTCGCCTCGCTCGGTCTCGTCGAGGTCGAGGTGCTGCCCCGGATCCGGGTGCTGATCGTGCCGACCGGCAACGAGATCCGCCCCGCGGGGACCGAGCTCGAGGCCGCCCAGATCTACGACGCCAACGGCGCGCTGCTCGCCGAGGCGGTCCGGGAGGCCGGGGCTCTGCCCGTCGTCGCCCCCTGCGACAGCGACCGCGCCGAGGACCTGCTGGCGATCCTCCGCTCGCGGGCGGGCGACGCCGACCTCGCGGTCACGGTCGGCGGAGTGAGCGCCGGCGCCTACGAGGTCGTGCGCGACGCTCTCGGCCCCGCGGGATCCGAGTTCGGGCACGTCGCCATGCAGCCGGGAGGCCCGCAGGGCCTGGGCCTGGTCGCGGTGTCGCCGGAGGCGCACCTGCCGATCGTCTCGCTCCCCGGGAACCCGGTGAGCGCCCTCGTCTCGTTCGAGGTGTTCCTGCGCCCGGTGCTCCGCTCGCTCGCCGGGCGCTCGCCGGCGGAGCGGCCCCGGCTCCGCGCCCGGCTCGGCACCGCGCTCGACTCGCCCGCCCACCTGCACCAGATCCGGCGGGGAGCCCTCGACGACGAGGGCCTCGTGCACCCGGTCGGCGGGCCGAGCTCGCACCTGCTCGCGTCCTACGCGCGCTCGAACGTCCTCATCCACGTCCCGGTCGGGACCGAGCACGCCGCGACCGGCGACACGGTCGAGATCTGGAGGATCGATGACTGAGAACCTGACGCACGTCCGAGGAGACGGGGCCGTGCACATGGTCGACGTCGGCGCGAAGGACGTCACGTCGCGGACGGCCGTCGCCGAGGGCGTCGTCGTCACGACTCCCGAGGTGGTGCGGCTGCTCGAGCAGGGCGAGCTGCCCAAGGGCGAGGCCCTCGGGGTCGCCCGCATCGCCGGGATCATGGGGGCCAAGGCCACCGCGACCCTCATCCCGCTCTGCCACCCGCTCGCGCTCGACGGGGTCGACATCGATCTCGAGACGCTCGAGGACCGCGTGCGGATCGAGGCGCGGGTGCGCACGAGCGGCCGCACCGGGGTCGAGATGGAGGCGCTCACCGCCGTCAGCGTCGCGGCGCTGACCGTCTACGACATGATCAAGGCCGTCGACCGGGGCGCCGTCATCACAGGCATCCGGGTGCTGGCGAAGGACGGCGGGAGGAGCGGATCGTGGAGCAGGGAGTGACGCGCCGCGCCGTCGCGGTCGTGGCGTCCACCCGCGCCGCGTCCGGTGTCTACGAGGACCGCACAGGACCGGCGCTGCTGGCCTGGTTCGCAATCCGCGGCTGGAGCGGCGAGGTGGTCGTCGTGGCCGACGGGGACGCGGTGGGCGAGGCGATCGGCGACGCCCTCTCCTCCGGAGCAGACGTGGTCGTCACGACGGGGGGCACCGGCGTGGCGCCCAGCGACGTCACTCCGGAGCAGACCGCACCGCTGCTCGAGCGGACCCTCCCGGGCCTCGCCGAGGCTATCCGCGCCCGCGGAGCGGCCAAGGTGCCGACCGCGGTGCTGAGCCGCGGGACGGCGGGGGTCGCCGGACGCAGCGTCGTGGTGAACCTGCCCGGCTCGCCCGGCGGCGTCCGCGACGGCATCGACGTGCTCGATCCGGTGATCGGGCACCTCCTCGATCAGCTGGGAGGCGGCGACCATGTCCGATGACGGCGTCGCCCTCGCGCGCATCGCCGCCGAGACGATCACGGTCGACGAGTGCGAGCAGGCGGTCGACTCCTCCGCGCACGGTGCGGTCGTGACCTTCGCGGGCGTCGTGCGCGACCACGACGAGGGCCGCGGAGTGCTCCGGCTGGCCTACGAGGCGCACCCGGACGCACCGGCCGCGCTGGCCGACTCCGCCCGCCGCATCGCCGAGCGCTTCCCCGAGGTGCGCATCGCGGCCGTGCACCGGGTCGGCGACCTGGTCGTCGGCGATCTCGCGCTCGCCTGCGCGGTCGCCTCCCCGCACCGCGCGGCCGCGTTCGAGGCCTGCGCGGCGCTCGTCGACGACATCAAGGCGACGGTGCCGATCTGGAAGGAGCAGTCGTTCGTCGACGGCAGCTCCGAGTGGGTGGCGTCACTGGGCTGAGCCCCTGGCGGATCCGCCAGCGACCGGCACCGGGCGCCGGTGGAGCGCCGAGCGCGGGTAACACGGGTGTCACACGCGTGCTGTTCACTGGAGGAGCGCGCATCCCGCGGGCACCGGCGAGAGGCGGAGCATGGACCTCAGCACGATCCAGCGCGTGCGCGTCGTCCGCGAGCGTGCGGAGCTGGCGGCGATGGGGCCGCGCACGGCGGTCATCGGAGGCGGCTCCTGGGTCTTCTCCCTCCCCCACGACCACCTGGACGAGCTGCTCGACCTCCAGGGCTTCGGCTGGGAGCCGCTGCGCTGGAGCGCGGAGGGCCTCTCGGTCGCCGCGACGTGCACCTTCGCCGAGCTCGCAGCGATGCCGGACACGGGCCGCACCGCCCACCGCCTCTTCTTCCAGTGCTGCACGGCGCTGCTGGGCTCGTTCAAGATCTGGAACGTCGCGACCGTCGGCGGCAACATCGCGAACGCGCTGCCGGCCGGGCCGATGATCAGCCTCGGCGCCGCGCTCGACGCCCGTGCGCTCGTCTGGCGGGCCGACGGCTCCGACGATCTCGTGCCGGTGGCCGAGCTCGTCACCGGCAACACGACGACGCTGCTCGAGCATGGCGACGTGATCCGCTCGATCGAGTTCCCGGCGCACGCCCTGGACGCCCGCACCGCCTACCGCAAGATCGCGCTGTCGCCCCTGGGCCGCTCCGGAGCGGTCGTCATCGGACGGCTCGACCGCGACGGCGCGTTCGTGCTCGCGGTGACCGCCGCGACGATCCGGCCCGAGGTGCTGCGCTTCCCCCGGGCTCCGTCCGCGCCGGAGCTGGCCGCGGCGATCGACGCCGTCGGCACCTGGTTCACCGATCCGCACGGGGCCGCCGACTGGCGGCACGCGGTCGTCGGCGTCCTCGCGGAGGAGATCCGCGAGGAGCTCGCCCGCCCCGAGCACGACGGAGGCGTCGCATGAGGTTCACCGTGAACGGCGAGGAGGTCGACGCGACGCCGCGCCCCGGTCAGGTCCTGCGGACCCTGCTGCGCGACCACGAGCACTTCGAGGTGAAGAAGGGCTGCGACGCCGGCGACTGCGGCGCGTGCTCGGTGCTCGTCGACGGAACCGCGTTCCACTCCTGCCTCTACCCCGCTCACCGCGTCGAGGGGCGCTCGGTCACCACCGCCGCCGGGCTGGGCACCCCGGAGGAGCCGGGCCCGGTGCAGCAGGCGTTCGTCGACTCCGGCGCGTTCCAGTGCGGCTTCTGCACGGCCGGCATGGTCGTCACCGCCACCGCGATCCAGGGCGCCGACCCCGTCGATGTGCCGCGGCTGATGAAGGGCAACCTCTGCCGCTGCACGGGGTACCGGGCCATCGGCGAGGCGATCGCCAGCTGCGGCCACGAGCATCCGACCGGGCTCACCCCCGTGCGCCGCACCGGCCGGCCCACCGCCGACGAGTCGCGGGTCGGCCGCTCGCTCGGCGCCCCCGCGGGCCGGCGCATCGTGTCGGGGCGGGAGCCGTACACGCTCGACGTCGCCGTCCCGGGGCTCCTGCACCTGAAGGTGCTCCAGAGCCCGCACGCCCACGCGCGGATCGTGTCGATGGACACCCGCGCCGCGCGGGAGCTGCCCGGCGTGGTCGCCGTGCTGACCGCCGACGACGTGCCCGACGTGCTGTACTCCACCGCCCGGCACGAGTCGCGGCTCGACGATCCCGACGACACCCGGATGCTCGACACCGTCGTGCGGTTCCGCGGGCAGCGGGTCGCCGTGGTCGTCGCCGAGTCGGTCGCGCAGGCCGAGATCGCCTGCCGCGCGATCGAGGTCGAGTACGAGGTGCTGCCCGCCGTCTTCGACCCGGAGGATGCCCGTGCGCCCGGGGCGCCCCTCCTGCACGGCGAGAAGGACCCGATCGCCTCGCGCATCGCGAAGCCGGCGTCGAACGTCGTCGCGGAGCTGCACGGCGAGTACGGCGACGTCGAGGCGGGCTTCGCCGAGGCGGTCGTCGTCGTCGGCGGCACCTGGACGACGTCCCGCGTCGCGCACACCGCGCTCGAGACGCACGGCACAATCGGGTGGCTCGAGGGCGACGAGCTGGTGCTGCGCACCTCGACGCAGGTGCCGTTCCTCGTCCGCGACGAGATCGCGCGCCTGTTCGACCGCGACCCCTCGAGCGTCCGCGTCTTCACGGCGCGGGTCGGCGGCGGCTTCGGCGGCAAGCAGGAGATCCTGACGGAGGACGTCGTGGCCCTCGCCGTCCTCGCCACCGGGCGCCCGGTGCAGTTCGAGTTCACCCGCTCCGACGAGTTCACCATGGCGCCCTGCCGGCACCCCATGCGCGTGGGCGTGCGCCTCGGTGCCCGGCAGGACGGCCGACTGACGGCGATGAGCGTCGACGTCCTGTCCGACACCGGCGCCTACGGCAACCACGGCCCCGGAGTGATGTTCCACGGCACCTCGGAGTCGGTCGCCGTCTACACCGCGCCGAGCAAGCGGGTGGACGCGCAGGCCGTCTACACGAACAACATCCCCTCGGGCGCCTTCCGCGGCTACGGCCTCGGCCAGGTGATCTTCGGCATCGAGTCCGCGATGGACGAGCTCGCGCGGGAGCTCGGGATCGATCCGTTCGAGCTGCGGCGGATCAACGCGGTCCGGCCGGGCGATCCGCTCGTCGTCACGCACGTCGAGGGCGACGACATCGGCTTCGCCTCGTACGGCCTCGACCAGTGCCTGGATCTGACCGAGCAGGCGCTCGCGCGCGGGAACGGCGTCGCGGCGCCCGCGGGCGACGACTGGCGCGTCGGCGAGGGGACGGCCGTCGCGATGATCGCGACGATCCCTCCGCGCGGCCACTTCTCGGAGGCGACGGTCACCGTCGACGCCGACGGGATCCTGACCGTGGGCGTCGGGACCGCCGAGTTCGGCAACGGCACGACGACGGTGCACACGCAGCTCGTCGCGAGCGCGTTCGGCGCGTCGGCCGACCGGGTGCGCATCCGGCAGTCCGACACGGCCGCCGCGCGCTACGACACCGGCGCCTTCGGGAGCGCGGGCACAGTGGTGGCGGGCAAGGCCGTGTACTCCGCCGCCGTGCGGCTGCTCGCCGACCTGCGCTCGCTCGCCAAGCGGATCACGGGGCACGACGACTTCGAACCCGACGACTCCGGGCTCCTCGCGCCCGACGGCACGCGGGTGACGTTCGACGAGCTGGTGCGCGCCGCCGGCGGTCCGGTCACCGCGACCGGCACCGAGGACGGAGCGAAGCGCTCGCTCGCCTTCAACGTGCACGGCTTCCGCGTCGCAGTGCACGTGCCCACCGGAGAGGTGCGCATCCTGCAGTCCGTGCAGGCGCCGACGCCGGCTACGTGCTGAACCCCGACCAGTGCCGCGGCCAGGTCGAGGGCGGGTCGGCGCAGGCGATCGGCTCGGCGCTGTACGAGGAGGTGATCCTCGACGGCGAGGGCTCCGTGACGACGGCGATCCTGCGGAACTACCACATCCCGCAGATGGCGGACGTGCCGGTCACCGAGGTCTTCTTCGCCGAGACGGCGGACGACCTCGGGCCGTTCGGGGCGAAGTCGATGAGCGAGGCGCCGTACAACCCGGTGGCTCCGGCGCTCGCGAACGCCGTGCGCGACGCGGTCGGCGTGCGGCCGTTCGCGCTGCCGGTGTCGCGCGACCGCGTCTGGCGGATGCTGCACCCGGACGCGGCGCCGATCCGCACGGTGGACGCGCAGGCTCCGCAGGGCTGAGGCTGCTCCTGCGCGGGCGGCGTCTCGAGACCCGCCCGCTCCCGGACGATGCGGATCTCGATACGCCCGCGGAGGGGGCTACTCGATCAGCAGGCACGGGCAGCCCCCGCGGGGCTCGATCAGCAAGCGGGCGCGGTCAAACGCGGGAGGCGAGGTCCGCGCTCGCCCGGGCGACCTCGCGGGCGATCGCGTCCTCGTCGGCGTTCACGAGGCGTCCCTCCGAGACCGTCGGGCGGCCGTTGACCAGCAGGAGCGAGAGCGGGGGCTGAGAGCCGAGGGCGAGGGCGGCGACCGGATCCGCGATGCCCGCGTGCTCGATCCCGTCGACCTTCCAGAGCGCCAGGTCGCCGAGCTTGCCGACCTCGATCGACCCGATCTCGTCCTGCCGGCCGAGCACCCGCGCGCCTCCGATCGTCGCGATCGAGAGCGCCTGACGGGCGCTCATCCGGTCGGCCCCCGCGCGCAGCCGGTTCATCAGCACGGCCTCGCGGATCTCGACGCCCAGCTGCCCCGACTCGTTGGAGGCGGCTCCGTCGACCCCGAGCCCGACCGGCACCCCGGCCGCCAGCAGCTGCGGCACCGGGGCGATACCCGCCGCGAGCCGTCCGTTGGAGGACGGGCAGTGAGCCACTCCGGTGCCGGTCGCGGCGAACTTGGCGATGGCGTCGTCGTCCAGGTGCACGCAGTGCGCCATCCACACGTCGTCCCCGAGCCAGCCGAGCGACTCGAGGTAGTCGGTGGGCGACATCCCGAACGCCTCGCGGGTGTAGGCGTCCTCCTCGATCGTCTCGGACCCGTGCGTGTGCAGCCGGACGCCCAGCTGCCGGGCGAGCACGGCCGATTCGCGCAGCAGATCCGGAGTCACCGAGAACGGCGAGCACGGCGCGATCGCGACGCGCACCATCGAGTCGAACGAGGCGTCGTGGTAGCGCTCGACCGCCGCCCCGCTCGCCTCGAGCGCCGCCGCGGTCGTGTCGACGGCGAAGTCCGGCGGCAGCCCGCCCTGCGACTCGCCGAGGTCCATCGACCCGCGGGTCGCGTGCAGCCGCACTCCGAGGGTCGACGCCGCGTCGACGATGCCGCCGACGATGTCGCCCGAGCCGCGCGGGAAGACGTAGTGGTGATCGCCCACCGTCGTGCAGCCGGAGCGGGCGAGCACGCCCATCGCGCCCAGCGAGGCCGACCGGGTGAGGTCGGCGTCGATCCGGGACCAGGCCGGGTACAGCGCCACCAGCCAGTCGAAGAGGATCGAGTCCTGCGCCCAACCCCGGGTCAGCCACTGGTACAGGTGGTGGTGGGTGTTGATCAGGCCCGGGGTCAGCAGGTGGCCGCGTCCGTCGACGCGCGTGATCGCCACCGGCTCCTGCGCGGGGAGTCCGGTCGGTGCGCGGCCCTCGACGGCCCAGGTCGGGGCGTCCCCGGCTCCGACGGCGACGATCCGCGAGTCGTCGACCACGACGTGGCCGCTCGGATGCTCGGCGCCCGCCGCGTCGACGGTCGCGACGTGGGCTCCGGTGATGATGTGGCGCTGCATCCCCCGAGCATGCCAGCGGAGTGTTTCGCGGCCGTTTCCCGCGGTCGGAGGACCCGCCGGTTGGTCAGGCGGTCGCCGAGTGGATCGGACCGGCGCCGGCGCGCAGCGGCGCCCCTGAGGCGCCCGCCCGCGTCGCCAGCACCTCGGCCAGGATCGACACGGCCGTCTCCTCGGGTGTCGAGGCGCCGATGTCGAGGCCGATCGGCGAGTGCAGCCGCGCGAGCGCCTCCTCCGCCACCCCCGCCTCGCGGAGGAGCGCCAGCCGGCGCTCGTGCGTCCGGCGCGACCCCATCGCGCCCACGTAGCCCACAGGCAGCGTCAGGGCGAGCTCGAGCAGAGGGATGTCGAACTTCTCGTCGTGGGTGAGCACCGCGACGACCGTCCGCTCGTCCACCGCCGTCCGCGCGAGGTAGTCGGAGGGCCACTCCACGACGACCTCGTCGGCGGCGGGGAAGCGCTCGGCCGTCGCGAACACCGGGCGGGCGTCGCACACGGTGACCCGGTAGCCGAGCAGCGCTCCCGCAGCGCACAGCGCGGCCGAGAAGTCGACGGCTCCGAAGACGAGCAGGCGCGGCTTCTCGGCGCTCACGATGAACGCCACTTCGAGCTCGCGGCCCCGGCAGTCGATCTCGATCGTGGCCGAGCGGCCGGAGTGGAGCCGCGCCTCGCGCTCGGCGAGGATCCGGCGCACCGTGGCGTCGTCGAGGGAGGGGCCCACCACGTCCTGCGCGCGGGTGGCGCCGGTCAGCACCAGGCCGACGAGCTCCTCCGGGCCGCCGACGATCATCGCCAGCGCAGCGGGGCGGCCGGCACGCGCCGCGCGCAGCTCGGCGAGCACCGCACCGGAGCCGGGGTCGATCGCGTGGCCGAGCACCCGCAGCTGGCCGCCGCAGGAGAGACCGGCCGAGAACGCGGCCTCGTCGTCGAAGCCGAAGTGCTCGGCCGCGGCTGACCCCGTACCGAGCACCTCCTGCGCGAGGGCGTACGCCTGCGCTTCGACGCAGCCGCCCGAGATCGAGCCGATCGCGGCTCCGCTCCCGTCGACCGCCATCGACGAGCCGAGAGCGCGCGGAGCCGACCCGAACACGTGCGTGACGGTCACCACCGCGAGCCGCTCGCCCGCGTCGACGCGCTGCAGGATCGGGACGGCGAGCTCGAGCATGGCGGCCTCCTCGGGCAACGGGTGGGAGGCGGCGCTGCCGGGGCGCGGGGTCGGCCGGGAGGGCTCGTCCGCACGAAACATGCCGAGTATAAGGTCGATCCATGCCTTCGGACTCCCCCTCCCTCGACCTCGTGATCCGCTCCTCCGCCGTTCTGACGGAGCACGGGTTCCAGCCCGCCAGCGTGGCCGTGGCCGAGGGGCTGATCGTGGCGGTGAGCGCGATCGACGCCCCGTGGGAGGCGCGGGAGGTCGTCGAGCTGCCCGACGGGCAGGTCCTGATCCCGGGCGTCGTCGACACGCACGTGCACGTGAACGAGCCGGGCCGCACGGAGTGGGAGGGGTTCGCCTCCGCCACCCGCGCCGCCGCGGCCGGGGGCGTCACCACGATCCTCGACATGCCGCTCAACTCGATCCCGCCGACGACCACCGTCGCCGGTCTCGAGGCCAAGCGCGCCGCCGCCGGTCCGCAGGCGCTGGTCGACGTGGGCTTCTGGGGCGGGGCGGTCCCCGGGAACCTCGGCTCCCTCCGCGAGCTGCACGACGCCGGCGTCTTCGGCTTCAAGTGCTTCCTGTCGCCCAGCGGAGTCGACGAGTTCCCGCACCTCTCGACCGATCAGCTCTTCGAGGCGATGCACGAGATCGCGGCGTTCGACGGACTGCTGATCGTGCACGCCGAGGACCCGGACGAGCTCGACGCGCACACGAACGACGGCGGCACCTCCTACGACGCGTTCGTCGCCTCCCGCCCCGACGCCTCCGAGAGCAGCGCGATCCTGCACGTGATCGAGGCGGTCCGCGAGACCGGCGGGCGCGCGCACATCCTGCACCTCTCCTCCGCGAAGGCCCTGCCGCTGCTGCGCGAGGCGAAGGCGGAGGGGCTGCGCATCACGGCGGAGACCTGCCCGCACTACCTGACCTTCGACGCCGGGACGATCCCCGACGGCGGCACGCAGTACAAGTGCTGCCCGCCCATCCGCGACGAGCGCAACCGCGAGCTCCTCTGGAAGGGCCTGCTCGACGGCACGATCGACATCATCGCCTCCGACCACTCCCCCGCCACGAAGGAGCTGAAGTTCGCGCACGACGGCGATTTCGGCCTCGCCTGGGGCGGCATCTCGGGCCTCGAGCTCAGCTTCCGCGCAGTCTGGACCGGAGCCCGCGAGCGCGGGATCCCGCTCGAGCAGGTCGTGGCGTGGATGTCGACGGGAACCGCGGCCTTCGCGGGCCTGGGCCAGAAGGGCCTGCTGCGGGCGGGCGCCGACGCCGATCTGGTGGCCTTCGATCCGGAGGCGCAGTCGCGCGTCGACGTCGACGCGCTCGCGCACAAGAACAAGGTGTCGGCGTACGACGGCCGGACGGTCCGCGGAGCCGTCACCGGCACCTGGGTCGGCGGCCGACGGATCGACGCGGGCACCGAGGCACCGGCCGGACGTCTGCTCGAGCGCCCCTGAGGACCGTGTTCCGGTCGCGTTTCGGGCGTGTGAACGCCTGCGGGTCCGGCGCCGGATCCGGACGGATCGCACAAGACTGGAGCGCGAGGAGCGCCCGATGCTGAACGCTCCGACGAAGCGGCACCCGGCCCCGGAGCGGCATCCTGGCAGACGGGCACCCGCCGCCGCCCACCCTCGAACGCGAACAGGAGCGGACATGTCGATCATCCTCGGAGACCACCAGTACGGGAAGGCCGAGAACCGCGTCGTCAGGATCTACCGCGACACCCCGCGCCACGAGATCCACGACGTCAACGTCTCGACTGCGCTGCGCGGCGACTTCGAGGCCGCGCACCTCGAGGGCGACCAGTCCGCGGTGCTGCCGACCGACACGCAGAAGCAGACCGCCTACTCCTTCGCGAAGGAGAAGGGGCTGCGCTCGATCGAGGCCTACGGTCTCGAGCTCGCCAAGCACTTCGTCGACGGTTACGCGCCCGTCCACGGCGCCCGCATCGAGATCGAGGAGTTCGCCTGGGAGCGCGTGCTCGTCGACGGGCAGGAGCACGACCACACCTGGGTCCGGAAGGGCCAGGAGGTGCGCACCGCATCCGTGACGGTCGAGGGAGTCGCCGCCGACCAGCGGATCTGGGTCACCGGCGGTTTCAAGGACCTCACGATCCTCAAGTCGACGGGGTCGGAGTTCCACGGGTTCCTGTCCGATCCGTACACGGTGCTGCAGCCGACGAACGATCGGGTGATGGCCACGTCGCTGGTGGCGAAGTGGCGCTTCGCGCTCACCCCGGAGGAGCTCGCCGCGATGGACTGGGAGTCGGTCTACTCGGGCGTGAAGGCCTGATGATCAGCCGCTTCGCGACCGTCCACTCGCTGGCGCTGCAGCAGACGCTGTTCGAGATGGGCAAGGCGGTGCTGGAGCAGTTCCCCCAGATCGTCGAGATGCGCCTGTCGGCCCCGAACAAGCACCACTTCGTCTACGACCTCTCGCCGTTCGGAGTGGCGAACGAGAACGAGGTCTTCCACGCCGCCGACCGCCCGTACGGGCTCATCCAGGCCAGTGTCGTGCGCGACGACGCGCCGGATGCCGGCCCGGCCTGGTACGCCTACACGGGACTGGTGTGACCGCCGCCGTCCACCGCGGGCACCTCCTGCACGTGGCCGGCCGGCCGGCTCTGGAGCAGGCGCGCGCATGCCTCGTGTCGATCCCGGACGGCGCGCTGGTCGTGGACGACTCGGGCGTCATCGCCTGGACGGGCCGCGTCGCCGACCTGCCCGACGCGTACCGCGCCCTCCCGGTGATCGGCGACTCCTCCGCGATCCTCGTACCCGGCTTCGTCGACGCGCACGTGCACTTCCCGCAGACGTACTCGCTCGACGGCTACGGCGGCGGGCAGCTGCTCGAGTGGCTCGACGGCACGATCTTCCCGGCGGAGGCGCGCCTCGCCGACGAGGCGTTCGCCGCCCGCATCGCCCGCGACTTCACCCGGCGCCGGATCGCCGCCGGCACGACCGCGGCGATGGTCTTCGGATCCGCGTTCCCGCACGCGCAGGACGCCCTCTTCGAGCGCAGCCGGGAGGCGGGCCTGCGCCTGGTCTCGGGACGCGGCGTGCAGACAGTCGGGCCCGCCTCCGCGGCGCCGCTGCTCACCGGCGAGGCCGAGGCGGTCGACCTGGTCGCCGATGAGATCGAGCGCTGGCACGCCGTCGACACCGGCGATCCCACGACGGCGCTCCTGCAGGTCGCGATCGTGCCGCGGTTCTCCCTCTCCGTCACTCCGACCACCCTCGGCGCCCTGGGCGACCTGTACGACGACGTGCGCGACCGAGGGGTGTACGTGCACACGCACCTCAACGAGAACGACCGCCCTGGCGACGGCGAGATCGCCGCGGTGCTGGGCTCGTTCGGCACCCGCAGCTACCTCGACACCTACGACGGGCTCTTCCTCCCGGGTTCTGCGCGGGGCGGCTCGTCGCTGCTGGGCCGGCGCACGATCCTCGCCCACGCGGTGCACTGCCAGGACGCGGAGCTGCACCGGATGGCCGAGACGGGCACCTCGATCGCGCACTGCCCGACGTCGCAGCAGTTCCTCGGCTCGGGCACGATGCCGTGGCTGCGCACCGTGGCGAGCGGAGTGACGGTGGCGCTCGGCAGCGACGTCGGGGCCGGCGACGAGTGGCTCGTGCCGCGCGTCGCGAACGACGCGTTCAAGGTGCACCTGTCCGAGCCCGGCGACGCGTCGGTGGCGCTGCACCCGGCCGAGCTGCTGTTCTCGGCGACCCTCGCCGGTGCGCGCGCCCTCGACATGGAGGACCGCTTCGGCAACCTCGACGTCGGCAAGGACGCCGACTTCCTCCGGATCGAGCCGTCGCGCTGGGAGCCGCTGGCGGACGTGCTGGAGCACGGCGTCCGCGCCGACGACGAGGAGACGGCGACGGCGCAGCTGCTCTTCGCGCTGCTGATGGGGATCCGTGAGCCGGCGATCGCGGCGGTGCACGTGCAGGGGCGCGAGGTGCGCGCTCCGGAGTAGCGCGGGCGCGCTCCGCGGGTGTCCGTGCGATCTGCAGGGGTCCGCACGCTCTGCAGGCATCTGCACGATCTGCAGGTGTTCCGCGCGGGAAGGGGCCTTCCTCCGCATCACGGCATCGGGCGCCCCCCGGATCCCCTGCGAATCGCACGCAGCGCGCACCCGCAGCCGCGCCCTCAGCGCAGCTGCAGCGCCAGGAACAGGTCCGCCCGGTCCGACGTGTTCGACAGGTCCCGCTGCGTCAGCTCCTCGACCCGTGCGATCCGGTAGCGCACCGTGTTCAGGTGCAGATGCGTCTGCTCGGCCGTCCGCACCCACGAGCCGCCCGACTCCAGGAACGCCGCCAGCGTCGCGACGAGCGCGGAGTTGTAGCGCGCATCGTGCTCGATCAGGCGGCCCAGCACGAGCTCCACGAAGACCGTGCGCAGGTGGTCCGGCACCGCGGTCAGCAGCTGCACCGCCGAGGTCACCTCGCCCGCGTCGTTGATCCGCACCCGTGAGCCGTCGCCGGGGACGCCCGGCAGGAGCATCCCGTAGCGCGCCGAGCGGAGCGCTCCGCCCAGTGCCGCGAGCGACGTCGCCGCACTCGTGCCGACCCGCAGGACCTGGCCGTCGAGCCCCGGCCCTACGCGCCGCAGGGCGGCGGTCACGACGGCCAGCGGATCTGCTCCGGTCGGGATCGCGTCGGTCGCGTCGACCGGCAGCACCGCCACCACGCGTCCCTCCGCGTCGCGACCCACGACCGCCCGGCCCAGATGGGAGGCGGCGTCGGTCAGCAGCCGGCGCGCGAGGTCGGCGGAGTCGTCGTCGTCGAAGCCTGCGGCGATCACCGCGCAGCGACCCACTCCGCCCAACCCCAGCTGACGGAGGTAGACGGCCGTCTCGGGCTGCTCGCTGTCCTCCTCGACGAGCTCGAGCAGCCGGTCGGCGAGAGCCGTGTCGGCGAGCGTCTCGGCGTCGCGCTGCAGCCGGTAGAGCCCGACGACTCCGGTGAGCTCGGTGACGGCGTCGAGCAGGGACGGGTGCCACTCGTTCCAGTCGCCGGCGACCACGACGAACCAGGCCGTCGCGCGGTGCTCGTCGACGCCGGTCACGGCGAAGACCGACAGCGTCCCGCCGTGCGCGTCCGGCACGGTGACCGGGTTCTGCCGGGCGGTCAGCCCGGCGTGCACCACGCGCTCGATCTCGGTCAGTCCGAGCGGCTCGGCGGCGGCCGCGGAGCGTCCGGTCCCGGTCAGGACGCGGACCGGCCGGCCGAGCTCGCCCGACGTCCGCGCGATCAGCTCGTCGAGGAGCTGGCCGCGGTACACGTCGGTCAGGAGCTGGCGCTGACGGGCGAGCCCCGCCGTCAGCCGGGCCACCCGGTCGCCGGCGAGCGCGTTCGAGAGGTGCGCAGTGATCGACGCGAACGAGACGTCGGCGGGCACCGCGAAGAGCGCGACGCCGTGCGTGCGGCAGGCCTCGATCACGTCGTCCGGCACGAAGCCGTACAGGCCCTCGCCCGCGAGCAGCGCCACCGCCCCGGAGGCGGCGACCGCCGAGACGAACGCGTCGCTGTCCTCGGCGCTGCGGCGCCACATCATGCCGGTCAGCACGAGCTGGTCACGGGCGAGGTAGCGGCGCGGATCGAGCAGGTCGGTCGTGAACGTCCAGTTCACGGGCCGCTCGAGCGCCTCGGGAGTCGTGTACACGGCCCGGATCCGCAGCTGCGGAGCATCGAGGACGTCCTGGAGCTGCACGCTCAGCTCCCCCGGTAGGTCGAGTAGGCGAACGGGCTGAGCAGCAGCGGCACGTGGTAGTGCGCGCCCTCGTCGCGAGCCGGAACGCGATGACGACCTCGGGGTAGAACGACTCCACCTCGCCGAAGTAGGTGGCGGTGTCGAAGACGACGCGGTAGACGCCGGCGGGCAGCGACTCCGGGCCGAACTCGGCGACCCGCCCGTCGGCGTCGGTGCGCGCCTGAGCGAGACGCTCCCAGCCGGAGGTGGCGCGCGCCTCGAGCACGACCGGCACCCCCTCGGCCGGCCGGCCGCGCACGGCGTCGAGCACGTGGGTCGTGACGTGGCTGGCGTGCGCGCTCATCGGGCGGCCTCCTCGAGGACGGCACCGGACTCGGGACCGAGCGCCCGCACGCGCAGGACCGTGATCTCGCGCAGCTGGTCGGCGACGATCGCCCGCTCGGCGGCGTCGTCGAGAGCGAGACGCCGCTCGAGCTCGGCGACGATCTCGGTGCGCGAGCGCCCGGCCGCGCGGATCAGGAAGACGCGGTCGAACCGCTCCTCGTAGGCGCGGTTGCCGGCGATCAGGCGCTCGGCGAGGTCCTCGTCACTCGAGGCGCTCGCGGCCTGCTCGGTGGCCGAGAAGGCGGAGGCGCGTCCCGAGGCGGCGTGCCGCTCCCCGATCCTGGGGTGGTCGGCGAGGGCGGCGTCGATCTCGTCCGTCGTCAGCGTGCGCGCGACGCGGTCAGCGGCCTCGGCGAGCTCCTCCGTCGAGGTGTAGGGCGCTCCCTGGGCGACCTCGTCGGCCCAGCGGGGCACGGCGAGGCAGGCGAGCAGGGCGTCCC
>NZ_MUKN01000064.1 GCF_001995175.1 Rathayibacter rhapontici | reverse complement strand
GGCCCCGGCGGCGGCACCGCAGGTGCCTTCGGTCGTGGTGGCGGCAAGAGCAAGGCCCGGAAGTCCAAGCGCACGAAGCGTCAGGAGTTCGAGCTCAGGGAGGCCCCGTCGCTCGGCGGCGTCAGCGTCCCCCGCGGCGACGGCAAGACGGTCATCCGTCTGCGCCGCGGCGCGTCGATCTCGGACTTCGCTGACAAGATCGAGGCCATGACCGGCGTGCCGGTGCCCCCCGGCAACCTGGTCACCGTCCTCTTCGCCCTCGGCGAGATGGCGACGGCGACCGAGTCGCTCGACGAGGCCACCTTCGAGGTGCTCGGCGGGGAGCTCGGCTTCAAGATCCAGGTCGTCTCGCCCGAGGACGAGGACAAGGAGCTCCTCGAGGGCTTCGGTCTCGACCTCGAGCAGGAGCTCGACGACGAGACGGACGAGGATCTCGAGATCCGTCCCCCCGTCGTCACCGTCATGGGTCACGTCGACCACGGAAAGACGCGCCTGCTCGACGCGATCCGCAACGCCAACGTCGTCGCCGACGAGGCGGGCGGCATCACGCAGCACATCGGTGCGTACCAGGTCGTCGCGGAGCACGAGGGCATCGAGCGCCCGATCACCTTCATCGACACCCCGGGTCACGAGGCGTTCACCGCCATGCGAGCCCGCGGTGCTCAGGTCACGGACATCGCGATCCTCGTGGTCGCGGCGGACGACGGCATCATGCCGCAGACCATCGAGGCGCTGAACCACGCCCAGGCGGCCAACGTGCCGATCGTGGTCGCGGTCAACAAGGTGGACAAGCCCGACGCCAACCCGGCCAAGGTGCGCCAGCAGCTCACCGAGTTCGGACTGGTCGCGGAGGAGTACGGCGGAGACGTCATGTTCGTCGACGTGTCGGCCCGCGCCGGCACCGGCATCCAGGACCTCCTGGACGCCGTGCTGCTCACCGCGGACGCCGGTCTCGACCTGCGCGCCAACCCCAACAAGGAGGCACGCGGAGTCGCGATCGAGGCGAAGCTCGACAAGGGACGCGGTGCGGTCGCGACCGTCCTCATCCAGTCGGGAACGCTGCGCGTCGGAGACGCGATCGTCGCCGGAACGGCCTACGGCCGCGTCCGTGCGATGGCGGACGAGAACGGCAACGCCGTCCTCGAAGCCGTGCCGTCGCGTCCGGTGCAGGTGCAGGGACTCTCGTCCGTGCCCCGCGCCGGCGACACCTTCCTCGTCACCGAGGAGGACCGCACCGCCCGTCAGATCGCCGAGAAGCGCGAAGCCGCTCAGCGCAACGCCCTGCTGGCCAAGGCCCGCAAGCGCATCTCGCTCGAGGACTTCACCCGTGCTCTCGAAGAGGGCAAGGTCGAGTCGCTCAACCTCATCATCAAGGGCGACGTGTCCGGTGCCGTCGAGGCGCTGGAGGAGTCGCTCGTCAAGATCGAGGTCGACGACTCGGTGCAGCTGCGCATCATCCACCGCGGTGTCGGTGCGATCACGGAGTCGGACGTCAACCTCGCGACGATCGACAACGCGATCATCGTGGGCTTCAACGTCCGCCCCGACCCCAAGGCCCGCGAGCGCGCTGCTCGAGAAGGAGTGGACATCCGCTTCTACTCGGTCATCTACAACGCGATCGAAGAGGTCGAGAACTCGCTCAAGGGCATGCTCAAGCCCGAGTTCGAAGAGGTCCAGTCGGGTGTCGCCGAGATCCGCGAGGTGTTCCGCTCCTCGAAGTTCGGCAACATCGCGGGTGTCATCGTCCGCTCCGGCACGATCACCCGCAACTCCAAGGCGCGCGTCATCCGCGACGGCGTCGTGGTGGGCGACAACCTCGCCATCGAGTCGCTGCGTCGTTTCAAGGACGACGTCACGGAGGTCCGTACGGACTTCGAGGCCGGTATCGGTCTCGGCAAGTACAACGACATCCAGATCGGCGATGAGATCGAGACGATCGAGATGAAGGAGAAGCCGCGAGGCTGATCCGACGCTCACGAGGAGGTCCGGGGTTCGCCTCGGGCCTCCTCCGTCGTTGGAGGGGGCGGTTCCGGTCGGGCCACGGGCCGGTCGGGACGGCGGCGTCCTCTTCGCGCGCCCTTCCCGCGCCCTGCGGGCGCCCGCCAGACCCGAGCCGGGCACGCGAAGAGGACGCCGCCGCCCCTCCACTCCGGTGGGTGGCGTTCCACTCCTCGTGAGTCGACGTGCACCGGGCGGGATCTCCTCGGACCAGCAGCGCATCTCCTCCGAATGGAGGAGTGGGCGGGACGCCTCGCGACGCCTCCTGGCTCGGGTCTGGCGAGCGCACCGCAGGTGCGCGGGAAGGAGACGTCGCGAGGCGTTCCGTCTGCGACGTCCCCTTCCCAGCCTCCTGACTGGCGGACGTCAAGGCGGGGAGCCGTCTCGCGGCGCGGGAGAATAATCAGAGGACGGGCCCGACGGCCCGTCGAGAGAGAGAAGAGGACCGGCTATGGCAGATCCGGCACGGGCGAGGAAGCTCGCCGACAGGATCAAGGTGATCGTCGCCAAGCGGCTCGAGCGCGGCATCCGCGACCCGCGGCTCGGCTTCGTCACCATCACGGACGTCCAGGTGACCGGCGACCTCCAGCACGCCTCGGTGTTCTACACCGTGTACGGCACGGACGAGGAGCGCACGGACTCGGCGGCGGCGCTGAAGGCGGCCACGGGCATGCTGCGGACCGAGGTGGGGAAGAACATCACGTCGCGCCTGACCCCGTCGCTCGAGTTCATCCTCGACGCGGTCCCCGAGAACGCGAAGCACATCGAGGACCTGCTCGCCGCGGCGCGCAATCAGGACTCGCAGGTGCAGACGCTGGCGGCGGGCGCGAGCTACGCCGGCGACGAGGACCCCTACGTCAAGCCGCGCGAGGACGACGACGAGGACTGATCCACCGCACTGAAGACCGCGGAGCCCGTGGCGACGTCGACCGATTCCAGGACGACGTCGACACGGGCTCCCGGCGTGAGCGGGGACCGCACGTCGACCGTGATCTCGGGGTCGAGGAGCTGGACCGAGGAGCGCGTCCTGGCGGTCGAGACGACGACGCCCGAGAACGTCGAGCCCTCGCGCCCGCGGAGGATCGCGGCCTCGACGACGGCGGTGGCGGCCCGGGACGCGGCTCCGGAGCGGCGGTCGCCGGCCGCCATCAGCGCGGGGATCGCGGGCAGCGCGTCGCGGAGTCCGCGAGGCGGCTCCTCCTGGCGGCTGATCGCGAGGCAGACGGCCAGGCCGAAGCGGTCGACGAGGCGGCGCAGCGGGGCGGTCACGTGCGCGTACGGAGCGGCGAGCGCGGCCTGCTCCGGATCCTCCGGCCGCGTGCCGTCGAAGGCCGTGTAGCCGGCGCCGCGGAAGAGCGAGGCGGCCGCGTGCATCACGGCGAGCTGGGCGGGGTCGGACGTGTCGAGGCGGCGGAGGTACGCACCGTAGGACTCGCCGGCGGGCCACGGCGCCCCGAGCGCCTCCGTGCGCGCTCGGAACGCGGCGACCGTCTCGTCGTCGGCGGGCGGCATGGTGCGCAGGATCCCGACGCCCGCATCGAGCATCATCGCGGCCGCTGCCATGCCCGTCAGGAGCGACACCTGGGCGTTCCAGTCCTCGGACTCGAGCGGAGCGCGGCGCTCGACGCGGTAGGCGCCGTCCTCGGCAAGGATCTCCTCCTCGGACAGCGTGAGGCTCGCTCCGCCCCGCTCGGCCTCGCGGGCGCGGCGCTCGCGGCCGAACCAGGGCAGCAGGGCGATCGAGGGGTGCAGGACGCCGGAGTCGGCGTCGCGCTGCACGCCCTCGTAGTCGAGACGGGCGACGCTGCGGACGAGAGCGCGCTCGAGGCGCACGGAGCGGGGCTCCGCGTCCGGGCCGAGCTCCAGGGTCCAGACGAGGGCGCGGCGCCGCTCGTCGGGGAGGAGGGACGCGGTGCCCTCCGAGAGGACCGCCGGGTGCAGGGGGATGCGGCCGTCGGGCAGGTAGTAGGTCTGGGTGCGGCGGCGGGTCTCGGCGTCGAGCGCACCTCCGGGCCGGATCACCGCGGGGACGTCGGCGATCGCGTACCGGAGCACCGCGGCGGACGGGGAGCCCTCGAGGTGCAGCGCCTGGTCGAGATCGAGGGAGCCGGGCGGATCGATCGTGACGAACGGGAGGTGCGTCAGGTCGATCCGGCCCTCGTCGTCCGCGGTCGCGTCGGCGGCCTCCGCCTCGGCCAGTGCGTCGGCGGGGAAGCCGCCCGGCAGATCGTTCGCGGCGCGGACCGCGGCCAGCGCGGCGTCGAGCTCGGAGTCGGGGCGGGGGAGGCGGAGACGACGTCGGGTCACGGCGCCACGCTACCGGCCTCCTCCGACGCGCCGGCGTCGATCAGGAGTGCGGGAGGAGGTAGCCCTCGTCCGGGGATCCCGTGGCGAGGCCGTCGGCCAGCAGGCCGGACAGCGCTCGCTCCAGCTGCTCGGCGTCGGACCACAGCGAGCCCACCTCGGCCGCGGTCACCGGCCGGTGGGCCGCGCGGAGCTCGGCGAGCACCAGGCCGCGCACCTGCCGGTCGGAGCCCTCGAACCTCTTCTGCCGCGCCTTGACCGGTCCGTCGTAGGCCGGGTACCCCTCGGCGCGCCAGCGGCAGGAGTCGCGGATCGGGCAGACGTCGCAGCGCGGGGAGCGCGCGGTGCAGACGATCGCGCCGAGCTCCATCATCCCGGCGTTGAAGACGGTGGACTCCTCGACGTCGTCGGGGAGCAGGGCGTCCATCGCCGCGAGATCGGGCTTCGTGCGCGGCGGCCCCGGCTCGGCGACGCCGGCGACCGCCCGGGCGATCACCCGGCGCACGTTGGTGTCGACGACCGGCGCCCGGCGGCCGTAGGCGAAGACCGCGATGGCGCGCGCCGTGTAGTCGCCCACTCCGGGGAGGGCGAGGAGGGTGTCGACGTCGTCGGGGACGACGTTGCCGTGCTCGTCGGCGATCGTGACGGCGCAGGCGTGCAGGCGCAGGGCGCGGCGGGGGTAGCCCAGGGACTGCCAGGCGCGGACCGCCTCCCCGGACGGCACGGCCGCGAGATCGGCGGGCGTCGGCCAGCGGCGCAGCCACTCCTCGAGTCGCGGGACGACGCGGACGACCGGGGTCTGCTGCAGCATGAACTCGCTCACGAGGGTGCCCCAGGCGGGGAAGCCCTCGCGGCGCCACGGCAGGTCGCGGGCGTCGGTGCGGAACCAGTCGACGATCGCGGGGGCGAAGGCGGCGGGCATCCCTCCAGCGTACGTGCTGCCGCGTATCGTGGACGGATGACGAAGTGGGCTCCGCAGAAGGCCGATGTGCTCGCCGCGCTCGCGACGGAGGTCCTGCACAACTACTCGCGGGGGCGGGTCGTCGTGGCGATCGACGGGGACGATCCCGCGGTGTCCTCGCCGTTCGCGGAGGATCTGGCGGCGGCGATCCGCGGAGCCGGCCACGGCGCCTTCGTCGCGCACCTGGGCGACTTCCAGCGGCCCCGCGCCGAGCGCGACGACCCCTCGATCGCCGACGAGGAGCGCGCGTACCGCCTGCGCTACGACTACGAGCTGCTGCGGCGCGTGCTGCTCGACCCGTTCAAGCTCGGCGGGAGCACGGGCTTCGTCCTGGCGGCCTTCGACGCGGTGCGCGACGAGCAGCGGCAGCCGCGCTGGCGGACCGCCGGCCGCGACGCCGTGCTGCTGGTCGACGGCGAGTTCGCGCTCCGCCCGGAGCTGCGCGGCACGTGGAATCTGAGCATCCGGCTCGACACCCAGGAGCCGCCGGTCGATGCGGCCTACCGCGCGAGCACCGACCCGCGGCGGATCGCCCCGGTGCTGGTCGACATCCGCGACCCGGAGCATCCGCGACGCGTCTTCGCCGACTCCTGCTGAGCGGCCCCGCCGTCAGAGTGACGCGGCCCGACGGACGACCTCGTCCGCGGACAGGAACGCTCCCGACCGCTCGACCTCGTGCACGAGGTCGACGAGCAGCTGATTGACCGGCGCCTCGCGGCCGAGTCGGTGCGCCGTGCGCACGACCGCTCCCGCGAGGTGGTCGATCTCGCTCCGCACGCCGCGGCGGACGCTCTGCAGCGTGGATCCGGGGTTCGGCACGTCGCCCATGCCCTTCGCCATCCGCCGGGGCAGCAGCTCGACCACCGGCAGGGGTGCGGCTGCGAGCGCACGGACAGCCGCATCGCTCAGACCCTGGAGGGCGCCGAAGCGGACCCCGGCGGCGAGCCCCGTCCTCGCGGCCTCCTTCATCGCCCGGGCGAGCAGACGGCGCAGCCGCGGCTCGGCGATGGTCTCCTGGACGGACAGCCCGGTGATCGCGGGCAGCGCGTTGACCTCGTTGATCAGCAGCTTCGTCCACTGCGCGCCGAGGAAGTCGTCGGTGACCGCGACGGGCACCGCCTCGCCCAGCACGGCGGCCGCGCGGCGCACCTCGTCGTCGGCGGGGCGGCCGGGGACGCCGAGCGTGGTGGTCGCCGGGGCGGTGACCGTGACGCGGCCGGGCTCGAGGTGGCTGGCCGCGAAGAGCGCGAGCGCTCCGACGAGCGAGGCGTCGCGGACCTGGCGGGACGCCGCCTGCAGTCCGTCGAGCCCGTTCTGGACGACCACGAGCAGGGTGCCGTCGACCGTGCGGCGGTTCGCTCGCAGGGCGTCCTCGGCGTCCTGCGCCTTGGTGCACAGGAAGGCGACGTCGGGGACGAGATCGAGGGTCTCGCCGGTCCTGACCCAGGCGGTGTGCTCGCCCCACGCGCCGTCGAGGCGGATGCCCGAGCGGCGGATCGCGGTGAGGTTCGCGCCGCGCGCGGTCGCCTCGACGTCGTGCCCGGCCCGGTCCAGGAGGGCGGCGATCGTGCCGCCGACGGCGCCCGTCCCGAGTACTGCGATCCTCATCCGACCAGCCTAGGACGGAGCCGCGGGCGGGCGGTCCGCGGGGGGAGCTCCCGATCGGCGCGTGTATCCTCGCACCCGTGTTCGCGACCCCCACGCCTCCGGTGACGGCCCCGAACGGGATCCTCCTGCTGGACAAGCCCGGCGGCATCACCAGCCACGATCTCGTGTCGCGGACCCGGCGCCGCGCCGGGACGCGCAAGGTCGGCCACGCCGGGACGCTCGATCCGATGGCGACCGGGCTGATGATCCTCGGGCTCGGCCCGTCGACCCGCCTGCTCACCTACCTCGTCGGACTCGACAAGCAGTACGAGGCGACGATCCGCCTCGGCGCCTCGACCAGCACCGACGACCGCGAGGGCGAGGTCCTCGAGACGGCCGACGCCGCCGCGGTCGCCGCGATCCTCCCGGAGCAGGTCGACGCCGCGGTCTCGGACCTCACCGGAGCGATCGAGCAGGTGCCCAGCTCGGTGAGCGCCATCAAGATCGACGGTCGCCGCGCGTACGCGCGCGCCCGGGACGGCGAGGAGGTCGTGATCCCCGCGCGACCGGTGACGGTGAGCGCGTTCGACGTGCTCGCCCGCCGCGAGGCCGACGGGTTCCTCGACCTGGACGTGCGCGTCTCGTGCTCGTCCGGCACCTACATCCGGGCCCTCGCCCGTGATCTCGGAGCCGCACTCGGCGTCGGCGGGCACCTCACCGCGCTCCGCCGCAGTGCCGTCGGTCCGTTCCGGGTCGCGGAGGCGGGCGTCATCGACGACCTCGACGTCTCGTCCGCTCTGCTGTCGCCGACCGCCGTCGCGGGTGAGCTGTTCCCCCTGCTCCGCCTGGACGCGCAGGCATCGGCGGACCTCGCCAACGGCAAGCGGATCCCCGTTCCGGAGTCGCTGCGCGAGTCCTCGGGGCTCCTCGCCGCGGTCGCCCCGGGGGAGCGGCTGATCGGCCTCGCCGAGCGTCGCGGCGCGGTGCTCAAGAGCGTCGTCAACTTCCCGACCGAGGACGTCAGGGCGGTCGCGCCGTGATCGAGTGGTTCACGATCGTGCAGGTCGCCGTCGCCGTCGCGGCGGGGCTCCTGTGCCTGATCCTCGGCCTCTTCGGCCGCAGGCCGTCCGACGTGTCCGTCGGTGCGACCGCGATCGTCGAACTGCTGCTCATCGTGCAGCTGGCCGTGGCGATCGTGTCGCCGCTCGTCGGCAACGACCCCTCCGGCAGCCTGCCGGAGTACTACATCTACCTGATCTCGGCGCTGCTGCTGCCGCTCGCGGCCGGGTTCTGGGCGCTGATCGAGCGCACCCGGTGGAGCACCGTGATCCTCGGAGTCGTCTGCCTCTCGATCGCGGTGATGGTGTACCGGATGCACCAGATCTGGTTCGTGCAGGTCGCCTGACCCCGCCGGGCCGGCTCCCGGCTCCGAGCGCCTACCATTGACCCTGCGATGTCCACACACTCCAGAGAGGCCGAGGATCGGGGCGCCTCCACCCCCGCTCAGCCGTCCCGACCCGTCCGCTCCGCACGCTCGAGGGGGGTCGGCAGTCTGCTCGTGGTCGTCTACGGGATCCTCGCGCTCGCCGCGACCGGCCGCTCGGTGTTCCAGATCATCGACCGCTTCGAGGAAGCGCCGCTCGCCTTCTCGCTCTCGGCCCTCTCGGCCGTCGTCTACATCCTCGCCACCGTCGCGCTCATCGCGCGCGGTGCGTTCTGGCAGCGGGTCGCCTTCGTCACCATCACGTTCGAGCTCGTGGGCGTGCTCGTCGTCGGCGCGATCAGCATTCTGGCGCCCGAGCTGCTCGGGCTGACGAGCGTCGATCCGTTCGGCCGCCAGTCCACGGTGTGGTCGGCGTTCGGCGCCGGGTACCTGCTCATCCCGCTCGTGCTGCCGGTGCTCGGGCTCTGGTGGCTGCGCGTGCAGGGCCGACGGGCGGCGCGGTGATGCGGATCGAGACGCGCCCGGAGGACCTCGCGGGCATCGGCCCCTCCGCGGTGACGATCGGGAAGTTCGACGGCGTCCACTCCGGTCACCGCGCCGTCATCGGCACCCTGCACGAGCGGGCGCGCGAGCGCGGCCTCGCCGCCGTCGTCGTGACCTTCGACCGCAATCCGCTGAGCGTCATCGCTCCCGAGAAGTGCCCGCCCGCCCTCGTCGGCAACGAGCAGAAGCTCGAGCTCCTCGCCGGCACAGGGGTCGACGCGACGCTCCTGCTGACCTTCGACGAGGAGTTCCGCTCGTGGTCGCCGCGCGAGTTCGTGCAGCGGATCCTCGTGGACGCACTGGTGGCGCGCGTCGTCCTGGTCGGCTCCGACTTCCGCTTCGGCGCGCGCGGCGCGGGCGACATCGACCTGCTCCGCGCGCTGGGCGCCGAGCACGGCTTCGAGGTCGAGCTGATCGACGACGTCCGCCCCGAGCACGGTCGACGCGTCTCCTCCACCTGGATCCGCGAGCTCCTCGCCGAGGGCGATGTGGAGCACGCGACGCGGCTGCTGGGGCACGAGCCGGTCGTGCGCGGCGTGGTCGTCCACGGGGCGAAGCGGGGGCGCGAGCTGGGCTTCCCGACCGCCAACCTGTCGCCGGAGTCGCAGGGCCTGATCCCGGCCGACGGCGTGTACGCCGGTCGTCTCACGGTCGAGGGGCGCACCTACCCCGCGGCGATCTCGGTGGGGAGCAACCCCACCTTCGTCGGAGTGCCGCCCAAGCAGGTCGAGGCGTTCGTGCTCGATCAGACGCTGGATCTCTACGACCGCGTCGTCGACGTGGCCTTCGTCTCGAGGATCCGCGGAATGGTCGCCTACGAGGGCGTCGAGCCGCTCATCCGCCAGATGAACGACGACGTGAGCCGGGTCCGCATCGTCCTCGGCGAGTCCTAGCAGCGCAGGACGGGCCGCACCAGCGGGGGAGCCTGCCAGGGCATCGGCGTACCGTGGCCGACATGAGCGAATCCTCCTCCGATCCGTCGCGCCCCCTGGCGCTCGTCACCGGCGCGACCGGCTACATCGGCGGCCGGCTCACCCCGCGACTGCTCGAGGCCGGCTTCCGCGTCCGCGTGCTGGTCCGCGACCCGCGCAAGCTCGCCGAGGTGCCCTGGGCCGAGCAGGTCGAGGTGGCGCAGGGCGACCTGGGCGATCCGGAGTCGCTGACCGCCGCGTTCGAGGGCGTCTCGGTCCTCTACTACCTCGTGCACTCGATGGGCTCCGGGGCCGATCACGCGAAGTTCGAGGAGGTCGAGAGCCGCGCCGCGACGAACGTCGCCGAGGCGGCGCTCGCGGCCGGCATCGACCGGATCGTGTACCTCGGCGGGCTGCACCCCGAGGGCGAGAAGCTCTCGAAGCACCTGCGCTCCCGCGCCGAGGTCGGCCGGATCCTGATGGAGTCGGGCGTTCCGACGATCGCCCTGCAGGCCGGGGTCATCATCGGCTCCGGCTCCACCTCGTTCGAGATGGTGCGGCACCTCACCGACGTGCTGCCCTACATGCCCGCTCCCCAGTGGGTGCGCAACTTCATCCAGCCGATCGCGGTGCGCGACGTGCTGCACTACCTCATCGGCTCCGCCTCGCTCGAGGACCGCACGCTCAACCGCACGTTCGACATCGGCGGCCCGGACGTGCTGCGCTACGGGCAGATGATGAACGGCTACGCGGTCGAGGCCGGTCTCCCGCAGCGGCCCATCGCCTCCCTCCCGGTCTTCACACCGTGGCTCGCCTCGCAGTGGGTCAACCTCGTCACGCCGATCCCGCGCTCGCTCGCGGTGCCGATCATCGCCTCGCTGCAGTACGACTGCGTGGTGCGCGAGCAGGACATCCGCTCGCTCATCCCGGACCCCGAGGGCGGCCTGACCCCCTACCGCCGCTCGGTGCGGCTGGCGCTGGGCAAGATGCAGGCGGGCGAGATCGAGACGAGCTGGCAGAACGCCGAGGTCTCGGGCGCTCCGAGCGACCCGCTGCCGAGCGACCCGGAGTGGGCGGGGCACACCGTCTACGTCGACCTCAAGGTCCGCCGCACCGAGGCCGACGCGGCGAAGCTGTGGCGGGTCATCGAGGGGATCGGCGGCACGAACGGCTGGTACTCGTTCCCGCTCGCGTGGGCGATCCGAGGCTGGATGGACAAGCTGGTCGGGGGAGTGGGCCTGCAGCGCGGGCGCCGCGACTCCGAGCGCCTGCACGCCGGCGACGCGCTCGACTTCTGGCGCGTCGAGGCGATCGAGCGGCCGACCCTGCTGCGCCTGCGCGCCGAGATGAAGGTGCCGGGGGGCGCCTGGCTCGAGATGCACGCGGAGGCGGACGAGGGCGGCGGATCGGTCTACACGCAGCGCGCCGTCTTCTTCCCGCAGGGGCTCGCCGGCCGCCTCTACTGGTTCGCGGTCCTGCCCTTCCACGGCATCGTGTTCAACGGCATGGCGAACCGGATCACGGCGACAGCGCTCGACCTGCCGGACTCGGGCGACGAGCGCTCCTCTGGCGGGCGCGGAGCGCAGCGGTGACAATGGAACAGCCGGAGAGCAGCGACACCGCTCCCGGCATCGATGAGAGGAGCACGATGAGCGATCTGTCGGACACGGACGCGGGGCGCGATCTCCAGCTGGGCAAGGTCCTCTTCGTCGGGGACAGCATCATCCAGGCGGGCGCCTGGGACGAGTGGCTGACGGCGTCGACAGTCGTCGACGAGGGACACGGAGGGGCGACCACCGCCGACGTCGTGGCGCGTCTCCCCGAGCTCGTGGAGCAGGCTCCCGACACGGTGGTGCTGCTGGTCGGCACCAACGACCTCGCCTGGCACCGCACGACCGAGCACATCGTCCGCAACATCGAGACGATCGTCGCGACGCTGCGGCGCGATCTCCCGGACGTGCGGCTGCTCGTCAACTCGGTCCTGCCGCGCGGGCACGAGTTCGCGCCGCAGATCCGCGACGTGAACCGCCACCTGTGGCAGTTCGCGCCCACGGCGCACGCGGCCTACCTCGACCTCTGGCCGGTCTTCGCCACCGAGGACGGCGCGATGGACGACCGCTACAGCCCGGATCGGCTGCACCTGAACGAGGACGGCTACCGCGCCTGGCGCGAGGCGCTGGGTCCGGCTCTGGACTCGCTGCTGCGGATGCCTCCGCGCACGCGCCCGATCACGCTGCCGTTCGACGAGTTCGCGCGACCGAAGACGGCGTAGCGGTCCGGGTCGCGGCTCGGCCCGGCGCGGTGATCACGCCAGCGCCGCGGTGAACGCCTCGAGGGCGTCGTCCGAGAAGAGCACGAAGCGCACCTCCTCGAGCGGGTCGTCGTCGGTGGTCGCCGCGCGGACGGCCGCCACCGCGACCCGTGCGGCGTCGTCCATCGGCCAGCCGTAGACGCCCGCCGAGATCGCGGGGAACGCGACGGTGCGCGCGCCGAGGCGCGGGCGACGGCGATCGACTCCGTGTACGCGGAGGAGAGGGTCGCGGAGCGGTCCTCGGTGCGCGAGTGCACCGGACCCACGGTGTGCACGACCCAGCGCGCGGGCAGGCGGCCCGCCGTCGTGGCGACCGCCGACCCGGCGGGGAGCCCCTCGCGCAGCGAGCCCGCGCGCAGGCGCCGGCACTCCTCGAGGATCTCGGGTCCGCCGGCGCGGTGGATCGCTCCGTCGACGCCGCCGCCGCCCAGGAGGGAGGAGTTCGCCGCATTCACCACGACGTCGACCCGTTCGCGGGTGATGTCCCCGCGGAGCGCGACGAGCCGGGTCACGAGCGGTTGTTCGAGAGCTCGAAGATCTTCACGAGCTCGGCGATCGCCGCCTCGCGCGCCTCGCCGCCCTCGTCGAACATCGTCGTCACGTGGGTGCGCAGGTGGTTCTCGACGATCAGCTTGTTCAGCGAGCCGAGCGACTTCTGGATCGCGAGGGACTGCGTGACGATGTCGACGCAGTAGTCCTCGTTCTCGATCATCTTCGCGAGTCCGCGCATCTGCCCCTCGAGGATGCGCGCGCGGTGCAGGGACCTCTTCTTCAGATCGTCGATCACTCCGACAGCCTACGCCCGCTCGGAGATACCCGGCGGGGGTATGCGACCGGCCGACCCGTACCATCGAGGAGTGAACGCTGCCCCGTCCTCCCGCGGCCCCGCCGGCCGGTACCCCTCCCGCGCGACGTCGAAGATGGCGCTGGCTCCGGGGGTGCTCGCGGCCCTCGTCCTGCTCGCGGGGCTCGCCCTCGTCGGCGGCGACGCCTACGACTTCGTGCGGTACCCGGTCGCGATCCTCGCCGCCGTGATGAGCTGGTTCGCGATCCAGGCGCGAGCGCTGCTCTGGCTGATCGGGCTCGTGCCGATCCTGGTGCTCTGGAACCCCGTGCTGCCCTTCGCCTTCCCGGACCCGGTCTGGTCCTCGCTCCACCTGGCGGCCGTCGGCGTCGTGGTGGCAGCCGGCCTGATCATCAAGGTGCCCGTCGCGGAGTGATCCGCGGCACCGCCTCGGGGTGGCCCGCACCTCCTCGGGGTATGATGAGGGCGCACCCGCGCGCCGGGGATGCTGCGACCGGGTCTCAGATCCGTTGCTCGGAGCTCTCGACGGCCGCCGGGCGCACCGACGCACGACCGCCTCCACGGAGGCGACGCGGCGGCGGCAATGCCGACGGTAGAGCCCGGGAACCCCTCCTGCGCCCCCGTCGAACGTCGAGGAGGAGCATGGCTCGCAGCGGCCAGCGTCAGTCCGGTGGTCAGACGCGTCGTACGAACGCGGCCGGGAGCAGGCCGCGCTCGCGGCCCCGCGGAGGCGACAACGCCGGGATCATCCCGATCCTCGCGCGACGCGTCCGCGAGGTGGAGGCGAAGGCGCAGAGCGGGAAGGTCGGTCCGACCAACCGCACGAAGTTCCTGGTCATCGCACTGCTCATGCGCGAGGAGCGCAAGCGGGTCAAGGTCGACACCGAGCTCAGCGACGCTCAGCGCGCCGAGGAGATGAAGCGCCTGGACGGCATCGCGACGATCCTCGCGAAGACCGCCGCGCGCGACACGAGCCTCATCAGCCTCCTCGAGTCGGAGGCGGGCTACACGGCCGCCGCGCAGAAGCTGCGCCGCGACTGGCTGCTCGAGGCCGGCGCCGAGCTCACCCCCGACGAGCTGCTCATCGTCACCGAGCCGGAGCCCAAGCCCGAGGCGCCCGTCAACCAGGTCGTTCCGCCGTCGGTCCGCGCGCGGCAGCTCGCCAACCCGTTCCTCCCGCCGGACTTCTCGATCGCCGCCGCTCCGGCGCCCACCCGCCGTCGGCTCGACGACTGGGAGCTGCTCGGGCCGCTCTTCAAGGCGTTCGAGTACGGCGCCGGCGGACGCGCCGCGAGCATGGAGCTGCCCGAGCCGCCGACCCTCGACCGGGTCTCCCCGCGCGGCCGCGAGCTGATGGAGCACCAGGCGCGCTTCATCGAGAGCGCTCGGGAGGGGCACCGCAGCTTCCTCCTCGCCGACGAGCCGGGCCTGGGCAAGACCGCGCAGAGCCTGCTCGCCGCCTCCGTCACCGGGTCCTACCCGCTGCTCGCCGTGGTGCCGAACGTCGTCAAGATGAACTGGGCCCGCGAGGTCGAGCACTGGACCCCGCAGCGCCGGGCGACCGTGATCCACGGCGACGGCACGACCCTCGACGCGTTCGCCGATGTGGTGATCGTGAACTACGACATCCTCGACCGCCACCTGGGCTGGCTCGGGAGCCTCGGCTTCCGCGGCATGGTCGTCGACGAGGCGCACTTCATCAAGAACCTGCGCTCGCAGCGCTCGCAGAGCGTGCTCGCGCTCGCCTCGAAGATCCGCGAGACCACTCCGGGTCACGACCCGCTGATGATCGCCCTGACGGGCACGCCGCTCATCAACGACGTCGACGACTTCCGTGCGATCTGGCGCTTCCTCGGCTGGATCGACGAGACCAAGCCCGGGACCGAGCTGATGAGCCGCCTCGAGGACACGGGTCTCACTCCTGCCGACACGTCCTTCTACCCGGAGGCGCGCGAGGCGGTCATCGACCTCGGCATCGTCCGGCGCAAGAAGATCGACGTCGCCGCCGACCTGCCCTCGAAGCGGATCGTCGACCTTCCCGTCGAGCTGGACGACGATCTCGGCCGCTCCATCCAGAAGGCCGAGCGCGAGCTGGGCGCCCGGATGCTGCAGCGGTACAAGGCCGTCACGGCCTCGATCACGCACGAGCTCGACACCGACGAGAGCGAGCGGTTCATCCGGATCGTCGCGCAGAGCGAGCTCGAGGAGTCGAAGTCGGCGAAGACCGGCGAGAACGTCTTCACGATGGTGCGCCGCATCGGCCAGGCGAAGGCCGCGCTCGCCGCCGACTACGCCTCGCAGCTGGCGCGCTCGGTCGGCAAGGTCGTCTTCTTCGCGAAGCACGTCGACGTGATGGACCAGGCCGAGGACACCTTCGAGAAGCGCGAGCTCGCCTCGGTCTCGATCCGCGGCGACCAGACGGCGACCTTCCGCCAGTCGCAGATCGACGCGTTCAACACGGATCCCGACGTCTCGGTCGCGGTCTGCTCGCTGACGGCGGCCGGAGTGGGCGTCAACCTGCAGGCCTCCTCGAACGTGGTCCTCGCGGAGCTGTCCTGGACGTCCGCGGAGCAGACGCAGGCCATCGACCGCGTGCACCGCATCGGTCAGGAGGAGCCCGTCACGGCGTGGCGCATCATCGCCGCGCACACGATCGACGCCAAGATCGCCGAGCTGATCGACGCCAAGGCGGGCCTCGCCGCCCGCGCCCTCGACGGAGCGGACGCCGAGACCGCCTCGGCGGACACCGTTCAGCTGGACGCGCTCATGCACGTCCTCCGCGAGGCGATCGGCTGAGCGGAGCCTCGAAGAAGTCGCGCTCGAACAGGCTGGAGCGCAGGAACGCGTCGCGCATCGCGGCGCGTTCCGCATGTCCGACGCGGGCCGACGCGGCTTCGGTGAGGGCGATCGCCCGCTCGGTCGCGGCGGCGAAGCCGGGATCGGCGTAGGTCGAGAGCCAGTCCTCGTAGGGGTGACCCGGCCGGTTCGCGGCCGCCAGGCGCTCGCCGATGTCGGCGTAGAGCCAGAAGCACGGGAGCAGCGCCGCGACGATCTCGCCGTAGCCGCCCCTCGCTCCGACGGCCGTCAGGTGGTCGACGTAGCCGCGGGTGGTGTCGGACGGGCTCTCGGTGCGGCCGCCGAGGCGGTCGCGGTGCAGCTGCGCCTCCGTCGCGATCGCCTGGGCGGAGCTCTCGGCCCAGAAGACCTGTTCCGCGGCGGTGGGGGCCTTCTGCGCCGCCACAGCGAGCACGCGCGCGTACTCCGAGAGGTAGAGCGCGTCCTGGGCGAGGTACCACTCGAATGCGTCCCGCTCCAGGCTGCCGTCGCCGAGCGCCATCACGAAGGGCAGGGCGTCGATCGCGCGGCGCAGCTGCTCCGTCTCGTCCCAGACGGCGCTGCAGAACGGCGGGGTCCTCAGCCGGTGGAAGTGATCGATCGGCCCGTTGCCGCTGCCGACCTCGAGGGCGTCGGCCGCGCGCAGGGCGCCGGTCAGCCACTCCTTCGCCTGCGTCAGCGCCTCGGCGAGGTCGTCGGCCGAGGTGGAGCGCCCGGCGAGCAGCACGGCCATGGCGGAGGAGAGCGAGCAGCCGGTGCCGTGCGTGTTCGAGGTGGCGACGCGCTCGCCGGGGATCTCGCGCACGTCGCCCTCGGGCGTGACGACGGCGTCCGGAGTCGCGGGGCCGTCGAGGTGACCGCCCTTCACGAGCACGGCGGTGCCGAGGCTGCGGGCGAGCCGAGCGCCTGGTGCAGCGCCTCGCTCCAGTCCACGGCGGGCGCCGCCCCCGCGAGCACCGCCAGCTCGGGGAGGTTGGGCGTGACGAGGTGCGCCCGTCGGACGAGCTCTAGGACGCACTCCTCGGCCTCGGGGTCGAGCAGGCGGTGGCCGCTGGTGGCGATCATCACCGGGTCGACGACGATCAGCGGCGGCTGCACCGTCTCGAGCCAGTCGAGGATCTCGGCGCCGACCGCGGCGGTGGCGATCATCCCGATCTTCACCGCGTCGATCTCGACGTCGTCGCGACGGCGTCGAGCTGCTCGCGGAGGAAGGACGTCGGAGGCAGGTGCACGGAGCGCACGCCGTGCGTGTTCTGCGCGACGAGCGCGGTGACGACCGCCATGCCGTAGCCGCCGAGCGCGCCGATCGACTTGAGGTCGGCCTGGATCCCCGCGCCGCCCGTCGGGTCGGTGCCCGCGATGCTGAGCACGCGGGCGATGCCCGCGGTCATCGGTCCCACTCCGCGCGCAGGATCCGAGCCGCGTCGGCGGGGTCGGCCGCCGTGCAGATCGCCGAGACGACGGCGAGTCCTGCCGCGCCCGCTGCCCGGAGCGGACCGGCGTCGCCGGCATCGACACCGCCGATGGCGACGCAGGGGAGCACCGTCGCGGCGGCGAGAGCGGCGAAGCCGTCGATCCCGAGCGGCGCCGGGTGGTCCGGCTTCGTGGTGGTCGGGCGGATCACCCCGACGCCCAGATAGTCGACGGTGCCCGCGGGCAGGGCGTGGACGGCGTCGAGATGGGCGCTCGTGTTCGCCGTGAGTCCGACGACCGCGTCGGGACCGAGGAGCTCGCGCGCCGCGGCGACGGGCAGATCGGACTGCCCGACGTGGACGCCGTGCACCCGGGCGCCGGCGAGCCGGGCGGCCAGGGCGACGTCGACCCGGTCGTCGACCAGGAGGGTCGTGCTCTCGTCGAGCACGTCGGTGACGGCCAGGACGAGAGCGAGCAGCTCGGCCGCGGTGGCGTCGTGGTCGCGGATCTGGACGGTGCGGACACCGCCGGCGACGGCCGCCGCGACCACGGCGGGCACCCCGCGGGCCCTGCACTGCCGCGTGTCGGTGACGAGGTAGACGGAGAGGTCGACGGTCCTCATGCGATCCGCGCCTCCTGCGCGACGACCGCCGCGTCGAGAGACGACACCGCGTCGAGCAGCGCCACGGCGAAGGATCCGGGGCCGGCCGCGGTCCGCGCGGCATGCTCGGCCGCGAGTCCCCACACCACCGAGCCCGCGACGGCGGCGCGCAGCGCTGCTCCGGGGGTGTCGACCGACGCGCCGAGGAAGGCGGCCATGACCGCTCCGAGAGCGCAGCCTCCGCCGGTCACCCGGGTGAGGAGGGCGTGCCCGCCGGTGACGCGCACGACCGCGACGCCGTCGGTCACGAGGTCGACCGGGCCCGAGACGGCGACGGCGGCGCCGGTGCGCTGCGCGAGCTCCTTCGCGGCGTCCAGCGCGTCCTCGGCGCCGTCGACCGCGTCCACTCCCCGCCCGCCCGCCCCGAGACCTGCCAGCGCGAGGATCTCGGAGGCGTTGCCGCGGATGATCGAGGGCCGCAGCGCGACGATCTCGGCCGCGAAGGCGGTGCGCACCGGCAGCGGGCCGACGGCGACCGGATCGAGCACCCATCGGCCGCCGGCGGCGATCGCCTCGCGGGCGCGTCGCGCTGCTCGGACCCGGGAGTGCCGAGGTTCACGAGCGTCGCGGAGGCGATCGCAGCGAAGACGCCGGCCTCGCCGGGCAGGTCCGCCATCGCCGGACTGGCGCCCAGCGCGAGGAGGCTGTTGGCCGTGAACCCGGTCACCACCGAGTTGGTGATGCACTGGACGAGCGGCGCCCTCCGGCGCAGCTCCTCCAGGTCGCGGCCGACGGCGGCCCCGTCGAGGTCGTGGAGGGTCGGGTGGGCAGGCGTGCGAATGCTCATTCGCGACATCCCTTCGCTAGTACGAACTAGATCAGGTTCAACGGGTCTTCTCTCAGCCCAGGCGGGCACCCCGTGTCACTGCGCACGACCCTAGTGCCTGGTGACCACGATCGCGCGTGCTCCGCTCGGCCTGATCGCACGATCAGGCCGTGCTCGCGACGGCGATCCCGTGGTCACCCGGCACTAGCAGCGGGTCTCCCGAGCAGTGAGCAGCACCGGGAAAGCGAGCGGTGCGAGCTCGATCCCCCTCGCTCCGCACGGGCACAGCAGGTAGCTGAGGATCCCCTCGCTGGTCGGGTGGCGGGAGAGGCTCGTCCATCGGTGCTCGTGCATGCGCCGATCCTCGCGTAACGCCTCGAGCACGTTCAACCGTTACAGTCGGCGGATGAGCTTCGACCACCGCCACCAGGTCGGCCCGCGACTCGCGGCCGCGCTCGTGAACGCCGCACCGGGCGACGCGATCGAGCCGCTGCTGCGCGAGCAGGGCGTCCGCGAGCCGGCGCTCGCCCCCTCCGAGACTCTGGCGCTGCGGTCCTGGGCGGGGCGGATGCGGCGCGTCTTCGCCGCGGGCTCCGTCCAGGCCCGCTGCGACGAGGTGAACGCCCTGCTCGCCGAGGTCGCCGGGTCGCTGTTGGTCGCGACCCACGACGGGATGCCGCCGCACCTGCACCTCGTGCCGGACGACAGTGACGTCGTCACCCGTGTCCGCTCGGTGACCGCGGGCGGGCTCGCGTTCTTCGTGTCCTCGGCCGCCGGGCTCCGGATGGGCGTCTGCGCCCGCGAGGGCTGCGATCGGGTGTTCGTGGACGAGTCCCGGGCCGGTCGGCAGCGCTACTGCTCCGCCCGCTGCGGGAACACCGACGCCGTGGCGCGGCACCGCCGCTCGGTGCGGTAGCGCTCAGTCCGTGCGGAGCCCGCTGTCGCCGCGATCGCCGACCACGACGCGGAGCCCGATCGGGATGCGCTCGCGCATGGCGTCGACATGGCTGATCAGTCCGATCGTGCGGCCGCCGGAGCGGAGGGAGTCGAGGGTGCCCAGCGCCGTCTCGAGGGTCTCGGCGTCGAGCGATCCGAAGCCCTCGTCGATGAACATCGTCTCGAGCGTGATGCCGCCGGACTGCATCGTCACGACGTCGGCGAGTCCGAGGGCGAGCGCGAGGGACGCGAGGAACGTCTCACCCCCCGAGAGCGAGGCGGGCTGGCGCCGGACGCCGGTGAACGCGTCGAGGACCTCGATCCCGAGGCCGGAGGAGGCGTTGCGGTAGGCGAGGGAGTCGTCGTGGAGCAGGGAGTAGCGGCCGCTCGTCATCGCGCCGAGGCGGAGGTTCGCCGCGCCGACGATCTCCTCCAGGCGGCCGGCGAGCGCGAAGGCCTCGAGGTCCATGCGGCGGGTGTTCTGGCCCCGGCCGTCGATCGTCTCCGCGAGGGCGCGCAGCTCCTCGTGCCGACGGAGGCGGCCCTCGAGCGAGCGCAGTCGGCTCTCGGCGAGGGCGGCGAGCTCGGCCAGTCGCGACGCCCGGTGCTCGAGTACCGAGAGCCGCGAGCGCGCCTCGTCCCGACGCGAGGAGGCGACCCGTGCCGTCTCCTCGGCGCCCACGAGGTCGGCGGGGGTGGCGGGCAGTCCCTGCAGCTCCGGTTCCGCGAGCACCGCGTCGACGGCGCTCCTGCGCCGCTCGTGCTCGGCGACGACGGCCTCGGCCCGCGCGCGCTCGCCGGCGGTGAGCGCCGCCGCCTCGGCGGAGGCCGCGCTCGCGAACCCGCGCTCGGCGAGCACCGACTCGAGGTGCTCCTGCGCCTCGTCGGCAGCCCGGGTGCGCGCGACCAGGAGGTCCTCGGCTGCCACGAGGGCGTCCGCGACGCCGCGCCGCTCGGTCAGCTCGGCCACTCGGACGGCGATGCTGTCGGCGCCGTCGCGCTGCGCCTCGACCCTCTCGAGGAGGGTGCGCAGCGCTTCGGCGGCGATCGTCGCCTCCCGGGTCAGCCGGTCGTTCTCGGTGCGGGCGCTCTCGCGGAGCGCGGTCAGCTCGTCGAGCCGGCGGCGCAGCACGGCGCGCTCGCTCCGCAGACCCTCGCAGCGCGACGCGGCGGCGCGGGCGGCACTCACGCGCTCGTGCGCCTCGATCAGCGCGAGATCGAGCGAGTCCGGTGTGTCGGCTCCCGCCCGCTCCTCGAGCGCGGCGAGCGCGAGCGCCGCGGTGCTCTCCCGGTCGCGCGCCCGGTCCATGCCGCGAGCCGCCGCCTCCACCGCCGCACGGGCCCGGTCCAGATCCTCGGTCGACACCGGGGCGAGGTCGCCGTGCTCGGCCGGACGCGGGTGGTCACGAGCACCGCAGACGGGGCAGGGCTCCCCGGGGACCAGGGCCGTGGCGAGCTCCCCGGCGAAGCCGGCGAACCGGCGCGAGACGAGCGCCGAGTGCTCGGCGGCGAGGTCGCCGTGCCGGCGTCCGGCCTCGGCGTAGGCCGAGCGGAGCGACGCGAGCGTCGACGCGGCCG
>NZ_MUKN01000063.1 GCF_001995175.1 Rathayibacter rhapontici | reverse complement strand
GGGAGGCGCCGGCTCCGGCGGCCGACCCGGGGGCGCCGACCGCGTTCGTGCCGGAGCAGGAGGCGGGGTTCGACGTCCCGGTGGCGTCGGCGCCGCCGACCGAGGTGATCCCGGAGCCCGTGCCCGCCCCGGCTCCCGCTCCTGCCCCTGCGCCGGTCCAGGAGGAGTCCGAGGTCGAGCCGTGGATCGCCGAGCTCTGGATCGACCCCGAGTGGTACGCGGAGCAGCGCGCCGACGACCCCATGCCCTCCGCCGGCCCGCCCACCGTCGTGGTGCTGCGCGAGCGCTCGCTGCTCGTCGGCCGCCCCTCCGTCTCGCGCGGCATCTCGCCGCAGATCGACTGCGGCACCGACTCCGGAGTCTCGCGCCGGCACTGCCAGCTGAGCACCGACGGCTACCGCTGGTGGGTCGAGGATCTGCAGTCCGCGAACGGCACGTTCCTGGCGCCCGCCGGAGCCGCGCTGCCGCAGACGCCGATCGCCCCCGGCGGGCGCCGCGAGATCGACGAGGGCGACCGCCTCTACGTCGGCGCCTGGACCCGCATCGTGCTGAGGAAGGCGCTGCCGGGCGAGGCCTGACCGGGCCTGCTCCTGAGGGCGGGGGTCCCGAGACGCGGCTGCTCGACCGGCGAGGGGGGGTGTCAGCGTCCGGCGAGGACGCCGAGCATCCACGACAGCGCGGCGACCGCGCCGACGCCGACCACGCTCGAGCCGATGATGATCCCGCGACGCAGCTTCGCCGACCGGCGCTCGTCCACGGTCTGAACGGCTGCCGGGCCGGCGGTGAGGCCACCGCGCAGGCGGTGCGCGACGTCCTCCGCGGTGGGCCGGCCGGCCGGGTCGCGCTGGGTCATCGACGCCAGCAGGGTCCGCCACTCGGCGGGGAGGGTCTCGGGGTTCGACGGACTGCGGTGCAGGCGGGCGATCGCCGCCTCCAGGACCGTGCCCGAGTACTCCCGGTGGCCGGTGAGCGCCTCGAGGAGGACCAGGCCGAGCGAGAAGACGTCGCTCGCACCGCTGATCGGCTCGCCCGCGACCTGCTCCGGGCTGACGAAGCTGGCGGTGCCGATGACGATGCCGTCGCTGGTGAGGCGCGAGCCGTCCATGAAGTGAGCGACTCCGAAGTCGGTGAGCTTGGCGGTGTGCTCGTAGCCGCTGGAGCCGACGTCGCTGACGAGGATGTTCGCGGGCTTCACGTCGCGGTGCACGACACCGCGCTCGTGCAGGTAGGAGAGCGCTTCGGCCAGCTGGGCGCCGATCGCCGCGACCTCCTCGACGGGCATCGGGCCCGACTCGAGCCGGGCCTCCATCGTGGGGTCGGCGACGAGCTCCATGACCACGTAGCGGCGCACCTCGCCGCCGAAGTTGTGCAGCCCCGCGTCGAAGAGGTTCACGATGCCGGGGTGGGCGAACGAGCTGAGCATCCGCACCTCGCGCTCCTGGCGGGCGACGTCCTCCGGGTTCGACGCCTCGGCGCGGAACACCTTCACGGCGACGTCGCGCTGCACGGTCTCGTCGCGCGCGCGGTAGACGGATCCCATCCCACCCGAGCCGATGCGCTCGATCAGGTAGTAGCGCCCTGCCACCCGCTGCTGGGCGGCATTGGCGGCGATGGTGCTCATGAGGAGCCCGCCTTCCGAGGGAACGGCACGTTCGGAGCGCTCCGGAACGGCGCCTGGGTAGACGGTATCGCGGTCACCCATCCCGGGGGGAGGCCCGGATCGGGGATTGACAGCGCGTCGCCGCTGAGCAGGTGCCGCCCCGGGTCAGCCGCGGCGGCCGAGCATCCCCTCGAACGAGCCGTCGAGCGCCCACGGGTCGCGCACGGACCGCGACGCCCGGGCCGCCTCCGTCGCCAGCTCGCGGCCCGCGCGCTCGATCCGGCCGGGCAGGGCCCGAGCGTCCTCGCCCTCTCCGCCCCAGTCGGCGGTCGCCGCGAAGACGGTCGTCGAGAGCGGAGCGGCGTGCAGGTAGCTGAAGAGCGGGCGCATCGCGTAGTCGACCGCGAGGGAGTGGCGGGGCGAGCCTCCGGTCGCGGCGAGCAGCACGGGCAGGCCGCGCAGCGCCTCCGTGTCGAGCACGTCGACGAACGACTTGAAGAGGCCGCTGTAGCTCGTCGTGAAGATCGGAGTGACGGCGATCAGCCCGTCGGCGCCCGAGACGGCGTCGAGCGCGGTCTGCAGCGCGGGGCTCGGGAAGCCGGTGAGCAGCATGTTGGTCACGTCGTGTGCGAGATCGCGCAGCTCGACGACGCTCCGCTCGGTCGCGAAGCCCTGCTCCGCGAGTTCGTGCTCGGTCGCGTCGGCGAGGCGGTCGGCGAGCAGCCGGGTGGAGGACGGCGTGCTGAGGCCGGCCGAGAGGACGGTGATCCTGCGGGTGTCCATGGTGGTTCTCCTGTTCCGGTGCTCAGGCGCCGACGGCGACGGGCTGCGCGTCGCGGGCGGCGACGAGTGAGGCGTGGGTGGGAGCCTCGGGGACGTGGGTGGGGCGGCGGGAGTCGAACTCGTGACGCAGCACGGGCAGGATCTCGCCGAGCAGGTCGAGCTGCTCGAGGACGGTGGCGAGCGGCAGACCCGCGTGGTCCATCAGGAACAGCTGGCGCTGGTAGTCGCCGACGTAGTCGCGGAAGCCGAGCGTGCGGTCGATGACCTCCTGCGGCGAGCCGACGGTGAGCGGGGTCTGCTCCGTGAAGTCCTCGAGAGAGGGTCCGTGGCCGTACACCGGCGCGTTGTCGAAGTAGGGGCGGAACTGCTTCACCGCGTCCTGGGAGTTGCGGGCCATGAAGATCTGCCCGCCGAGGCCGACGATCGCCTGATCGGCGGAGCCGTGGCCGTAGTGCTCGAAGCGCTGGCGGTAGAGCTGCACCATCTTCTGCGTGTGCGAGGCGGGCCAGAAGATGTGGTTCGAGAAGAACCCGTCGCCGTAGTAGGCGGCCTGCTCGGCGATCTGCGGCGAGCGGATCGAGCCGTGCCAGACGAACGGAGCGACTCCGTCGAGCGGGCGCGGCGTCGACTGGAAGCCCTGGAGCGGGGTGCGGAACTGCCCCTGCCAGTCGACGAAGTCCTCGCGCCAGAGGCGGTGCAGCAGGTCGTAGTTCTCGATCGTCAGCTCGATGCCCTGGCGGATGTCCTTGCCGAACCAGGGGTAGACCGGGCCGGTGTTGCCGCGGCCGAGCATCAGGTCCACGCGTCCGTCGGCGAGGTGCTGCAGCATCGCGAAGTCCTCGGCGATCTTCACCGGATCGTTCGTGGTGATCAGCGTGGTCGCGGTCGAGAGCAGCAGGTGCTCGGTCTGCGCGGCGATGTACGCCAGCGTCGTGGTGGGGGAGGAGGACCAGAACGGCGGGTTGTGGTGCTCGCCGAGCGCGTAGACGTCGAGGCCGACCTCCTCCGCCTTCTTGGCGATCGTGACCGCGGCCTTGATCTTCTCGGCCTCGGTCGGGGTCGCTCCGGTGGTGGGATCGGTCGTGATGTCGCTGACCGAGAAGATTCCGAACTGCATGAGGTGCGCCCCTTCCGTCGCCGGCGCCGGTGCGGCGCCAGATCCATGCGTTTGCATGTACAGGAGGATACAACGACGGGTCGCGCGGAGTATTCCCGACCGTGCTCGTGCCGGAGCCCCGGTGATCGTCGCCGAGCGCCGCTCCCCGGACGACTCGCAGGACGGGCGGTTCAGATCGCCGAGAGCGCCTTCGGGACGCTCGTGCGCAGGGACACGACGGTCGGGACGAGCGTGGCCAGGCTCACGACCAGCGTCCCGGCCGCGGCGATCAGGCCGATCTCGAGCACCGGGATGTGCGGCAGCACCGGCGCCCCCGCGCTCACCGAGAAGACGAGGGCCAGGAACGACGCGCTGCCGACCACGCGACGAGCGCCAGGAGGAGGGCGGTGAGGGCGAGGATCAGCCCCTCCAGCCCCGCCGCGGCGACGATGGTCGCGGTGCGGACGCCGGCCGCTCGCAGGAGCGCGGTCTCGCGGTGGCGGGTCCTGCCGCTGATGAGGACGACCATCGCGGCCGCGATCACCGCGAGCAGCACCGGCCCGCCGATGAGGGTGATGATGGTGGCGATCACGCCCGGGTTGTCGGTGGCGTAGTAGTTGCGCGCGTCCACGCCCGCGGCGAGGAGCTCGGGGTCGGCCTCGCCGACCGCGAGCCAGTTCGTGGCGGTCCCGGTCACGGCGAAGATCGACCCGAGGAACGCGGTCGCGAGCAGAAGCGTGGTGATGCCCGCGCTCGAGCCGACTGTCTTGTGCCGCGCTCCGTGCCGGGCGAGGTACCACGCGTGCGAGAGGTGGTCGGGGAGGAGCGAGGTCCAGGCCATCACGACCCGGGGGAAGAGGAGGGACCCGCCGACGGCGAAGCTCACGGCGACCATCGGAGCCAGGAAGATCCCGAGGCCGACCGTCCTCGACCGGTCGCCGCCCGCCACGATGCCGTTCGCGACGAGGACGACTCCCGCCACCGACGCGGCGAGGAGCGTCCACCGAACCCAGGTCATCGGCGGAGCGGGAGGGGTCGACTCGCGCAGCACGGTGATCGGCGGCGTGCGCGAGGCGCTGCGTGCGGCCGGGAGGCTCGAGAGCCACGTCACCGCAGTGACGAGGGCGATGAGCGGCACGACACCGCCGATGCCGAGTCGCACCGCCTCGCCGCTCGGCTCGTACGACATCTCGTCGAGGATGCGGGTGAGCATCGGGACCAGGAGGACGGCGAGCCCGGATCCGAGAACGGAGCCGGTGACGCCGAGCACGGCGCTCTGCCGCGTGACGATCCGGCGCACGGCGTCCGGCTCGACGCCCGCGATCTGCCAGAGCGCGTAGTCGCGCCGGCGCAGGTCGATCGAGAGGCGGAGCACCGTCGCGAGGACGACGAGCGCCGCCGCCGTCGTGCACACGAGGACGATCATCGCCGTCGAGTACAGGGCCTGCTGGCGCTGGGGAGGCGCGGTGATCCCCGTCTCCAGGGGAGCGACTCCGAAGCCGAGCGCGACCGTCGCCGCGACGACCACGATCAGGGGCCCGAGCCGGCTGCGACCCGGGTCAGCAGATCGCTCAGAACGAGCCGTCTCATCGAGCGACCTCCTCGTCCGTCCCGGCCGCTGCCATCGCGTCCCAGATCCGTTCGCGATCCGGAGCGAGGAGCTCGACGTGCAGACGGCCGTCGCGGATCACGAGGACTCGGTCGGCTCGGGCTGCGGCGTCGAGATCGTGGGTCACCATGACCACGGAGCGCGTCCCTCCGGCCGCCGTGCGCAGGAGCTCGAGCACGGTACCGCTCGCCTGCCCGTCGAGCGAGCCGGTCGGCTCGTCCGCGAACACGATCGCCGGCTCCGAGGCGAGCACCCGCGCGATCGCCACCCGCTGCTGCTCCCCGCCGGAGAGCACGCCCGGTCGATGCGACCCGCGCTCCGAGAGACCGACGCTCGCGAGCGCGGCGTCGGCCTTCGCCGGCGCGTCGCGGTCGCGGGCCAGACGGAGCGGGAGCGCGACGTTCTCACGGGCGGACAGCGAGGGGATCAGGTTGAACTGCTGGAACACGAACCCGATGCGGTCGATGCGGAGGCGGGAGAGGCGGGCTGCGGACAGGCGTCGCGTCGGCTGACCGGCGAGGAGGACCTCGCCGCTGGTCGGCCGCTCGAGGGCGGAGAGGAGATGGAGGAGGGTCGACTTCCCCGAGCCGCTCGCTCCGACGACCGCCACGAACTCCCCGGGGCGGACCGTGAGCGAGACCCCTCGGACGGCCTCGACGCGAGCCGTCCGTCGCCCGTCGCCGAAGGACTTCCTGACGTCGTCGGCGACGAGCACGGGGTCTCCGACGGCGACCTCCACGAGATGCATCGGATTCTCGGTCCTCTTCACGGGGCGGGGTCCTTCCGGTCTCAGCGGCGCGGAGGTGCGGGGCCGTCTCCGATCGAGCGGTCCGGCCGCGTGCGCACGCGAAGGAATGAGGATAGCTCGCTTCAGCTCGCACGCCGCTTCAGTGGCGCCTTCTCCCGCGGTTGCGGCGGGAGCTGGTCGCGCACGACGACGTTCCGCGCCTCGCCGACCGTCCTCGCACGCCTTCCGTCAGGCTTCTCCGACGATCCGACGATCCGACGCAGAGCAGGGGCAGAACACCATGACCACCGAGAACACTCAGACCCCGACCGGCCCCGGCCCCGAGCACGTGCGACTGGCGGTTCTCGCCGGCACGAGCTTCTGGATCGGCGTCGGCTCGATCCTCCTCGGCTGGACCCTCGTGGCGCCGATCGCCGGGCTGATCGTCGGCGTCCTCGCCCTCCGCCGGGAGCCCGTCGCGCGACGACTCGCCACGACCGGGATCGTCCTGAACTCGCTGTGCCTGCTCGTCTACGCGCTCGTGCTGGTCGTCGCCGTCCTGAACCTCGCCCAGCGCCTCTCCCTGCACTACCTGGGCGGGCCGCTCTAGGCGAGGAGACCGAGCGGGGCGCCCCGATCGACGAGGCGCCCCGGGGGTGTCAGAACTGACGGACCCAGTAGTGCGGCGACGCCGTGTTCGAGTTGTTGTTCGCGTTCGGATCGGCGGGATCGGCGGCGACGAGGTACGCCGTGAGGTTGGTGATCTTCGTCTCGCTCGGGATGAAGGCGGGTGTGCCGTAGCCGAGGATCACCCGCGCCTCGCCACCCGGTGCGAGCGAGCCGACGTAGGTGAGGTGCACGACGGCGAAGCCGCCGACCCCGTTCTCGGGAGCGGAGATCGTCCAGCCGTCGCCCGCGACGATCGAGGCGCTGCCGTTGGCGTACGTGGGCGAGTAGAAGAAGACGTCGACCGACGCCGACGTCGCGGTGCCGGGCCCGAAGTTGCCGAGGCGCAGGTCGAGGATCATCCCCGTGTTCTGGCCCCATCCGGGAGCGCCGTCGGGGCCGAAGTAGGCGACGGCTCCGTTGTTCGAGGACGCCGCCAGGTAGGTGATGGCGATGTCGGACGTCTGCGGGGCGGTGGTCGACGCGGCGGCGAGCGGAGCGCCGATCGCGGTGGCGACGACGGGGATGGTCCAGGCGGCGCCGGCGACGACGGTGCGGCGGTGGAGCGATCCGGGGGTGTTCTCGGTCATGCGGTTCCTGACTTGTCGGTGAACGGGACGTCGGCCATGGTGTCGAGCACCCGTCGTGCGGCGGCCGGATCCCGTCGTTCTCCGCGCGGACTGCGCGCCGACTCCGCGCATCCTGCGCAGGCGGCGCGTGCGCGCGCGGTCGTCTTGCACCATGGAGCCGCGATGCTCGTGCGCTCGCCCCACCGGCCGGAGAGAGAGGAGGACCTCGTGACACCGTCCCGCAGCCCGGTGCGCCGCTCCGCCTCGCTCGCCGGGGACGAGGCGGTCTCCTGGTTCGCCGACTCCGGATACCGGGTGCTCGACCCGCGTCCGCCGCGCGCTTATGTCGACGAGGTGCGCGGTCCGGACCTCCGGATCGCGCGCTACTGGCACTCTGAGACGACGCTGCTCCGCGAGGCGCCCGACCGGCCGCGGGCCGCCGTGCTCCTCCAGGTCGACGGCTCCGTCGCTCTCGAGGCGCCGGGCTGGACCGGCTGCGCGGAACCGGGGTCGGTGGCCGTGCTCCCGGCCTCCGCGAGTGCGACGATCACCGCGCTCTCGCCCGGAGCGCACCTCGAGGTCGAGTTCGACGCCGATCAGCTGCCGGAGGCGCTCCGGCGCGACTACGAGGGCGGCGCGCTGCTCGACGCCGAGGTGCGGCCGTTCTCCACGGTCCTGATCTCGACCCTCAACGCGGCGTTCAACTCCGAGCTGGTGCCGGAGGATCCGGGCTTCCCCGCGTTCCGTCTCGCCGTCCGCAGTCTCGTCTCGGGGCTGCTGACGGTGGACGCCGCCGCACAGGGGCGCCTCGCCACCCGCGGGGAGGTCCTCGTGGACCGCGCTCGCCGCATCATCGCGCGGAGGGCCGCGGACAGGGCCTTCTCGGCCTCGGTCCTGAGCCGCGAGCTGCGGATCTCGGCTCGCTCCCTTTAGGAGGCGTTCGCCGCCCACGGATCGAGTCCTGCGGCCGAGATCCGGGCCGAGCGCGCTGAGACGCCCGCGCGCTGCGGGAGAGCGGCGACCGCACCCTCAGCTCGGACGACGTGGCGCGGCTCGCCGGATTCGGCAGCGCCTCGTCGATGCGCCGGGCGATCTGACCCGGGTCTTCGGCGGACGCCGTCTCCGCCTGCGCGGAGGGGACGACTGGTGCGGAGCCGGTCCGTCGCGAACGGCGGCCCGTGCTCGAGTCGGACGGTTGTCGGCGACGGACCGGTGGACCGCCGCCCCTCGGCGGATCGAGGTGAGCCGGAGGGCGGTGTTCTGCGCCGATCGACGTCGCGCGCGCCCCGAGATGTCCGCTTCCGGCTGCTCGGAGGTCCGGTCCGGTTCCGCCGCACCATACGCGTCTGATGTCTCGAGCACACTCTCCTCGGCTGCGCCCGCAGCCCTGCAGCACGAGGAGCCCTGTCATGCACCCCTCACCCGACCGCTCTCCCCGCGAGGACGTCCTCACCGCGCGCGCCGCCTCCGCCTGGCTGGCCGAGCGGGGCACGACGGGCGACGGTCCCTCCCACCTGATCGCGGACGAGGTCGCCGTTCCGGGCTTCCGGGTGGCGAGGGTCTGGCACACGGCGTCGACGCTCGTGCGGGCCGCCACCCCCGGCGTCCGCTTCGCCGTCGTCGTCGCCGACGGGGACGCCGACGCGACGCAGGGCGGAGCGACGCGACGTCTCGGCTCAGGGGATCTCCTCGTCGCCGCCGACAGCGGCCCGCTCACCCTGCGCATCGACGATCGGATCGCGCGCTTCGAGTTCGAGGTGCGCACCGCGGGGACGGGGGTCTCCCCGGCGGTGACCGAGGTGCTCGACGCGGGAGCGGTCGTCGCCGACGCGGCGCCGTCGTTCCGCCCGGTGCTGCTCGCCGCGGTCAACGCCGCCTTCAACGCGGGGCTCGACTCCGACGCCGCAGGCTTCGCCTCCTTCCGGCTCGCCACGACGAGCCTGCTCACCGGACTCCTCGAGGAGGCGTTCGCTCCTCGCCTGGAGGGACGGTCGAGGAGGGAGTCCGTCCTCTCGCCCGCGCGCTCGACGCCGTGGCGGTGCATGCGGCCGACCCCGAGTTCTCGGCGGCAGCGCTGGCGCGCACGCTCGCGGTGTCGGATCGGCATCTGCGCCGGATCTTCCACGGCCGCGGGACCACGCCCGCTGCGGTCCTCCGCGACGCCCGCCTCGCTCGAGCACGGGCTCTCCTCGTCGCCCCCGCGTCTCCGACAGAGGGAGACGTCGCGCGGATGGCGGGTTTCCGGACTGCTCGAGCGCTGAAGCGCGCGGCAGTCCTCCGAGATCCGATCTCGTGACCTTCCGTCGGGTCGGTCGGCCCTCCCTCGAGTCGAAGCGGCCGTGCGGACCCGCCGCACGGCCGTCGCGCTCTAGATGATCGGCACCAGGCCCGTGTAGAGCGACCCGCCGCCGTGGCTCTCGGGAGCTCGCAGGACGAATCCCACGGCGAGGTACCCGTTGGGCGACGCGGCGTTGACGAACGAGCGGAACGTGAAGTCGAAGGTGGACGGCGGCACGTTGTAGGCGCGGTAGACGAAGTAGTCGGAGTACCCGGCCGCCGAGTTGAGCTGGAAGGAGTTGACGAGGGCGAACCCGTGAGGGGCGACCGGACCGCCTCGGAGGGCCGGCCCCGCAGGGTTGTGGGCGACGCTCTGGATCTGCACCTGGACCTCCACCCATTCGGCGTTGTCCGGTCCGGTCACGGTGATGCCGGCGGTCGCGTCGAAGGCGCTGTTGCGGGTCACGATCCCGGGCGTGAGGGAGGACGCCCCGGTGAGGGCCACGGTGTACTGCGGCGCGGGCGGCGTCACCGGGTCCGATGCCGCCGCGAGCGGCGCACCGATCGCGGTCGCGACGACGGGGATGGTCCACGCCGCGCCGGCGACCACGGTGCGGCGCTGGAGTGCGCTGGTGGGGAACTGCTCTGTCATGGATGTCTCCTCGTTCGGGGCGTCGGGCACCGGAGTTCGGGACCCGCAGGCTCACGATGGCCCCAGGCCCCGTCGGGCCGAGCGGGATCGCAGGGAGGCGGCCGGTCCTGGCATCCGCTGCGTCCGGAGGTGGTCGTCCACGTGCTCCTCCACCGCGCGCCCACCGGGCGGCTCCGCGGTGCGCGACCGCTCGGAGGACTGCCGTCGACCGGGTGCGGCGACGACCCCGAGCGCCGTCCGAGCCGGGCCCGCTCCCCGCGAAACATCCCCGCAATACGCCCCGGACTAGAGTCGTGCCATGGGTGACCTCTTCGACGGCTACGGGTCCCAGAAGGTCGAGCGCCGCCGTGCCGGCGCCCCGCCCTGGGACGAGATGTTCGCTGATGTCGCCGCGACGAAGGGCCCCGACGGGGTCCGCTCGGCGTACCGCGACATCTACTCCTCGCTCGCGCGGATGACGCAGGAGGAGCTGCGCGGCCGCACCGACGCGCTCGCCTCCTCCTACCTCGCGCAGGGCGTCACGTTCGACTTCGCCGGCGAGGAGCGGCCGTTCCCGCTCGACGCCGTGCCGCGCGTCATCGAGCGCGCCGAGTGGAACGAGGTGCAGAGCGGCATCAAGCAGCGCGTGCGCGCGCTGGAGGCGTTCCTCGCCGACGTGTACGGGCCGCAGAACGCGGTCAAGGACGGGGTGATCCCCGCCGGGCTCATCTCGAGCTCCAGCCACTTCCACCGGCAGGCGGCCGGCATCGTCTCGGCCAACGGCGTGCGGATCCAGGTCTCGGGCATCGACCTCATCCGCGACGAGGTCGGCGCCTGGCGCGTGCTCGAGGACAACGTCCGCGTCCCCTCCGGCGTCTCGTACGTGATCTCGAACCGCCGCGTCATGGCGCAGACCCTGCCCGAGCTGTTCGTCTCGATGCGGGTCCGCCCGGTCGGCGACTACCCCAACAAGCTGCTGCAGGCCCTGCGAGCGTCGGCGCCCGAGGGCGTCGAGACCCGACCGTGGTCGTCCTGACCCCGGGCGTCTACAACTCCGCCTACTTCGAGCACACGCTGCTCGCGCGCCTGATGGGCGTCGAGCTCGTCGAGGGGCGCGACCTCTTCTGCACCGGCGGCAAGGTGTTCATGCGCACCACCTCGGGCCCGACCCGCGTCGACGTGATCTACCGCCGCGTCGACGACGAGTTCCTCGATCCGCTGCAGTTCCGCGCCGACTCGATGCTCGGCTCGCCCGGGCTCATGCTCGCCGCCCGCCTGGGCACCGTCACCATCGCCAACGCGGTGGGCAACGGAGTCGCGGACGACAAGCTGGTCTACACCTACATGCCCGACCTCATCCGCTACTACCTGGGCGAGGACGCGGTGATCAAGAACGTCGACACCTGGCGCCTGGAGGATCCGGGCGCGCTCGAGGAGGTCCTCGACCGGCTCGACGAGCTCGTGGTGAAGCCGGTCGACGGCTCCGGCGGCAAGGGGCTCGTGGTGGGCCCCGACGCCTCCGCGAAGGAGCTCGCCGAGCTGCGCTCGCGCCTGCAGGCCGATCCGCGCGGCTGGATCGCGCAGCCGGTGGTGCAGCTGTCGACCATCCCGACCCTCGTCGACGACGGGATGCGCCCGCGGCACGCCGACCTCCGCCCCTTCGCGGTCAACGACGGCACCGACGTCTGGGTGCTGCCGGGCGGCCTCACCCGGGTGGCGCTGCCCGAGGGCCAGCTCGTCGTGAACTCGTCGCAGGGCGGCGGCTCGAAGGACACCTGGGTGGTGGGTCTGGAGTCGCAGCGCGACCGCGAGCCGGACGCGCACGACATCCAGGGCCTCGTCGCCGAGCAGGCCGCGGTCACCAGCTCGATCCCGATCGTCTACCCGCTCAACCACACCCCCGACCACTCGCCGCACGACGCCCCGAACTCCGACCAGGAGCAGCAGCAGCAGCAGGGTCTCGACGCGGGGGAGGAGGACTGATGCTCTCCCGGATCGCCGAGTCCCTGTTCTGGATCGGCCGCTACATCGAGCGGTCGGACGGCACCGCGCGCATCCTCGACGTCCACCTCCAGCTCCTGCTGGAGGATCCGTGGATCGACGAGGACACCGCGTGCCGCTCGCTGCTGTCGGTGATGGGCTCGACCCCTCCCGACGACATGGGCGAGATCACCCGCGCCGACGTGCTGACGATCCTCGCGATCGACCGCACGAACCCCGCCTCCATCGCCTACTCGCTCGGCGCCGCCCGCGAGAACGCCCGCCGCGCCCGCGAGATCGTGTCGACCGAGCTGTGGGAGTGCCTCAACACGACCCGCACCCGGATGCCCCGCCGCGTCTCGGGCGAGCGCGTCTCGGAGTTCTTCAGCTGGGTGCGCGAGCGTTCTGCGCTGGCAGTGGGCATCATCGAGTCGGCGACGTCGCGCGACGAGGCCTGGCAGTTCTTCACGCTGGGCCGCTCGATCGAGCGCGCCGACATGACGGCGCGGCTGCTCGCGACCCGGTCGCTGACCGAGGCGAGCGGACCGTCGTGGACCACGATCCTCCGCTCCTGCGGGGCGTACGAGGCCTACCTGCGCACCTACCGCGGCGTGCCGAGCGCGCGCAACGCGGCCGAGTTCCTCCTCCTCGACCGGCTCTTCCCGCGGTCGATCCTCTTCTCGATCTCGCGCGCCGAGATGTGCATGCGCGACATCGAGCCGCGCACCGGCCGCGTCGGGCACACCGGCGACGCGCAGCGCGTGCTGGGCCAGATCCGGAGCGAGCTGGAGTACCGGCCGATCGCCGAGATCCTCGAGGACCTCCCGCGGCACATGGACGGCGTGCAGGAGGCGACCTCGGCCGCGTCCGAGGCGATCCGCCAGCGCTACTTCCCCACGAACGTCATGCCGAGCTGGATCGGGGAGGCGCTGTGAGCAGGCTGCGCATCACGCACACCACGGGTTTCACCTACCGGGGTGACGTCGTGGCGTCCTACAACGAGGCGAGGATGCTGCCGGCGTCCTCCGACGGGCAGCTCGTGCTGTTCTCGAACCTCGACATCCGGCCGGTCACCTCGGCGCACACGTACACCGACTACTGGGGCACCCGTGTGTCCTCGTTCGACGTGCTCGACGCGCACCAGGAGCTCTCGCTCACGGCGACGTCGCTGGTCGAGGTGCGTCCGAAGGCGCATCCCGAGCACCCGTACGGCTGGGAGCAGCTCGCCGAGCAGGTCGAGACGCTGACGGAGTACGTGGAGCAGTCGAAGCAGACCACCCGCACCGCACCTCCGGAGGACCTCGTCGACCTGGCGCGCTCGCTGGCCGACGAGGCCGCCGGACCGTGCGAGGCGGCGCTCGCGATCGCCGAGCGCATCGGCCGCGAGATGACCTACAAGCAGGGCGTCACCGGCGTGCACTCGACGGCGACGGAGTCGTGGACGGCGCGCAAGGGCGTCTGCCAGGACATCACGCACATCGTCCTCGGGGCGCTGCGCTCGGTCGGCATCCCCGCCCGGTACGTCTCGGGCTACCTGCACCCCAAGCCGCACGCCGAGATCGGCGAGACGGTGACGGGGGAGTCGCACGCCTGGGTCGAGTGGTTCTGCGGAGGAGCGTGGCGGGGCTACGACCCGACGAACCTGATCGACATCGGCGACCGCCACGTGATCGTCGGCCGCGGCCGCGACTACAACGACATCGCTCCGCTGCGGGGCGTGTACGCGGGCCCGCACTCGTCGAAGCTGTTCGTGCGGGTCGAGATCACGCGCGAGGCCTGAGCGCGGAGCCGACCTCGGGCTCGTCGGAAGCGGTGCGGCGCGGAGAACCCGGCACCTCGGGCTCGTCGGATCCCGTTCGGCTCGCAGGATCATCCGGTTCCTGCGAGCCGGAGGCGTTCTCGCGAGCCGGAGATGCTGCGGCGCGGCGCATCCGCAGGTGGAAGCCCAGGCCGACCGCCGCCGCGGCGAGGCCGGACGCCGCGCCCACGGCGATCGCCCAGCGCGGGCCGAGGCCGTTCGCGACGGCGCCGATCAGCGGGGCGCCGATCGGGGTGCCCCCGACGAAGATCGCCATGTACAGCGCCATCACGCGGCCCCGCATCTCGGGGGCGGTCGAGAGCTGCACGAAGCCGTTGGCGGAGGTCATCAGCGTCTGCGCGGCGACGCCCACCAGGGGCAGGACGATCGCGAAGGACCACGCGGTCGGCATGATCCCGGAGAGGGCGAGCGCGACGCCGAACGCCGCCGCCGCGGCGACGATCAGCCTCAGGCGCGGGCGGTCGCGACGGGCCGAGAGCAGGGCGCCGACCACCGAGCCGACCGCGATCGCGGAGGACAGCAGGCCGAACTCGCTCGCGCCCATGTCGAACTCCACGGTCGCCATCGTCGACGCGAAGATCGGGAAGTTCAGGCCGAACGTGCCGATCAGGAACACGATGATCAGCACCACGATGATGTCCGGCCGCCGTGACACGTAGCGGAACCCCTCCAGCAGCGCGCCCGGGCCCCGGGTGGCGCGGGGAGCGGAGCGGAGCTGGTCGCGGTGCAGGAAGCGCAGCGAGAGCAGCACGGCCAGGAAGCTCGCGGCGTTGAGCAGGAACACCCAGCCCGACCCGACCGCCGAGATGAGGACTCCCGCGAGGGCCGGCCCGATCATCCGGGCCGAGTTGAACGAGGCGGAGTTGAGCGAGACCGCGTTCGAGAGGTCCTTCTCCTCGACGAGCGCCGAGACGAAGGTCTGCCGCACGGGCGCGTCGATCGCCGCGGCGAAGCCCAGCAGCAGCGCGAAGACGTAGACCATCCAGAGCTCCACGACGCCGGTGACGACGAGCAGGCCCAGGGCGAGCCCGAGGACGCCCATCGCGGCCTGGGTCGCCATGAGCAGCCGCCGCCGGTCGAAGCGGTCGGCGATGAAGCCCGAGAACGGGACCATCAGCAGCTGCGGTCCGAACTGCAGCGCCATGGTGATGCCCAGCGCGGTCGCGTCGTGGTCGGTGAGGTCGTTGATGACGATCCAGTCCTGGGCGGTGCGCTGCATCCAGGTGCCGATGTTCGAGACCGTCGCGCCGGCGAACCAGATGCGGTAGTTCGGCACCGCCATCGAGCGGAACATGGCGCTCATCGCTCCGCCACCTCGCGGAGGAGGGCCGCGGCGTCGCGCAGCAGGGACTGCTGGGCAGGGGAGAGCTCGCGGAGCCCCGCGACGAGCCACGCGTCGCGACTGCGGCGCACCTCGTGCACCAGCGCGGATCCCGCCTCGGTGGGGCGGAGGCGCACGATCCGCCCGTCGGCCGGGTCGCCCAGGCGCTCGGCGAGCCCGTCGTCCACGAGGCAGGCGACGGTGCGCGACATCGAGGGAGGGCGCACGCGCTCCACCTCGGCGAGCTCGCCGAGGGTGCGCGGGCCCTCGCGCTCGAGCAGGGCGAGGACGCTCAGCTGCGCGTCGCTGAGCTCGTGCCGACCCTTCTCCTGGCGGAGTCGACGGCCCAGGCGCGCGACCGCGATGCGGAGCTCTCCGGCGAGGGCGGTGGTGGTGGGATCGTGAGGCACATAGTTAGCCTAACGAAACATCAGGGCGAACGGCGGGGGTCGCTCGGATCCGCGTCAGCGCGAGGCGGAGCGGACGGCGCCGACGCTCGCCGCGACGACCAGTCCGATGCCGACCGCCTCGATCGCCGTGAGCCGCTGACCGAGCACGAGGAAGCCCGACAGGGCGGCCGCGCCCGGAGCGAGCGACATCAGGATCGAGAAGGTCGACGAGCGCAGGCGCCGCAGCGCGAGCAGCTCCAGGGCGTACGGGACGGCGGAGGAGAGGACCGCGACCGCGAAGCCGAGCAGAAGCACGGGCGGCAGGATCAGCGCGGGCCCCGCCGTCGCGATCCCGAACGGCAGCGAGACGACCGCGCCGGCGGCCAGTGCCAGCGCCAGCCCGTCGAGGCGGGGGAAGCGCCCGCCCGTCCGCTCGGCGAAGACGATGTAGGTCGCCCAGAGCGCCCCGGCTCCGAGGGCGAACGCGACGCCGACCGGGTCGAGCGAGCCGAAGCCGCCCTGCGAGAGCGTGACGACGCCGGCCAGGGCGAGGCCCGCCCAGAGCAGACTGAGCAGGCTCCGGCCGGCGATCACCGAGAGGGTCAGCGGGCCGAGCACCTCGAGGGTCACCGCGGCGCCCTGGGGGATGCGGGCGATGGCCTCGTAGTAGCAGGCGTTCATCCCGCCGAGGGCGAGCCCGTAGACCACGACGGTTCCCCAGTCGGCGCGCGTGTAGCCGCGGAGCCTCGGGCGGCAGACGACGAGCAGCACGAGCGCCGAGAAGACGAGGCGGAGGGTGACCGTGCCGATCGGGCCCGCGGCGGGGAAGAGGAGGACGGCGAAGGACGCGCCGAGCTGCACGCTCGTGACCGCGCCCAGCACGAGGCCGATCGAGCCGGCGCCGCCCGAGCGGCGCGGCGCCTCGCGCACGTCGTTCAGCTCGAGCGCCGCTGCTTCTGCACGGGAGGGACGTTGTAGCCGAGGAGGCCGATGCCCGTCTCGTCCCAGCGCAGCGTCGTCAGCGAGACGTTGTCGACGACCGGGAACGTGTGGCGGTAGGTCTCGGGGTTGATGCCGAGGTAGGCGCACAGCAGCAGGCGGATGAGGGTGCCGTGCGCGACGACGAGCACGCGGCCCTCGGGGTGGTCGCGGTGGATCCGGGCGAGCGACGCGTTCGCGCGGGCGACCGCGTCGAGTCCCGACTCCCCGCCGGGCATCGGCTGGATCGCCGGAGCGGCGACCCAGGCGCGGTAGGCGTCGGGGAAGCGCTTCTCCATCTCGGCCGTCGTCAGGCCCTCGCCCTGGCCGAAGTCGACCTCGACGAGCGCCGGATCCGGATGCACCTCGAGATGAGCCGCCCGAGCGGCCGGGACCGCCGTGCGCACCGCCCGCACGAGAGTGGACGAGTACACCGCCTCGAGGTCGGCGTCCACGGCCCAGGAGGCGAGTGTCGCCGCCTGGTCCTGTCCGCGAGGGGTGAGGGCGATGTCGGAGGAGCCCGCGTAGCGGTTCTCGGAGTGCCAGACGGTCTCTCCGTGCCGGGCGAGGATCAGGGTCGTCACCCCCTGAGCCTACCGAGCGTCACCCGAGCGGGAGGTGGGCACGGCCGGACGCGCGGGTTCCTGCTCGCCGGGGCCTAGGCGTCGGCCGAGGAGTAGTGCGCGTCGACCAGCACGGGGAGGTGGTCCGACAGCCCCTGGGGCAGGGTCGACACCCGCTCGATGCGGACGGAGTCGCTGATCGCGAAGTCGAAGTGCCCGCTGAAGTACCGGTAGCGCGCGTAGGTGGGGGAGTCGCTCCGCGACACCAGATAGCCGTTCCGCGTCATCTTGCGGTCGAGTCCGCGGAAGAACCAGGGGTAGTTGTAGTCGCCGACCATGAGCGACGGGGTGTCCGGGGCGTACTCGCGCAGGCGGTTCAGCGCCTCGTCGATCTGCTTGCGGCGCAGGGCGTTGCCGGCCGAGAGGGGGGCCGCGTGGAAGGACGAGACGGCGATCGATCCGCCCTGCTCGTCGGTCAGCCGGACGGCCAGGAGGCGCTCGTGAGCGGGGGACATGACGCGGTCGTGCATCGACTTGCTGAGCTCGAAGGCGGCGCTGCCGGCGAGCTCGAAGCGGGCGTGCGAGTAGTAGATCGCGAGCCCGAGGCGGTTGCGGGCGGTGACCGTCGCGAGGCGCAGGTCGCCCAGCTCCTGCGGGAGCTTGGTGGTGTCGCACTCCTGCAGGCAGAGGACGTCGACGTCGTGGCGAGCGGCGAGCGGAGCGATCTCGACGTGCGCTCGGTGCTCCCGGAGGTTGTAGGAGATCACCCGGAGGGCGCGTTCTTTCGGCTGCATTCCGCCAGTGTAGAGCGGCTCGTCGGAGGCCGCGGCGACGTCCGGGCGAACACGGAGGGACCTCGTCGGGTCCTGATCGCGACAGCGGCAGGAGCCCGGCGAGGTCCCTCGCGAGGAGTGGTCAGCGGGTCGCGCCGGCCGTCCCGTCGGGGTCGGCGTCGGTGCCGTGGACGCCGTCGGTGGGGCCCCAGTCGGGCAGCGGCGGGTTCTCCGCGTCGCCGTCCTGGGTGAGTCCGTCGGGGGACGGGCGGCCGACCTCGTCCAGGCCCGCGGTGGTGCCGTCGCCGGTCTCGGGCTCGGTCGGCGAGGGGGTCTGCTCGGGGTCGACGAGGGTCGGTTCGATGTCGTTGTCGGAGCTGCTCATGACGTCACGCTAAGCCGCCCGCCGGATGCCGCGCACCCCCTTGATTTCGCAGTTGACCCGCCTCCGGGGGGCAAGCTCGTGCGCCTTGATCGAGGGGTGGCCGCTGGGGAGCATCACTCCCGTACCTCCGCGACCGTCCGCTCGACAGCGGGACCGCGTGCACGCCGGAGGCCTCGGCCCCTCGACAGAAAGGCACCACCGTGTCCCACGATCCCACTCCCGCCCCCCTGGACGCCGAGCGCATCGTCTCGCGCCGTTCGGTCACCGCCGCCGCCGCCTGGACCGTCCCGGTCGTCGCGGTCGCGGTCGCGACCCCCTCCGCCGCCGCGTCCCCCGATACCGCGGGCGCCTTCCAGATGAACGGCACCTGCGGCCTTGTCGGCGTCTTGAATCCCGGCTTCGTCCTGCAGGCGAGCGCCACCGCACCGCTGCCGCAGGGCACGACGATCACCATCACCCGAGGCGGTGGCCTGAATGTCGGCGTGTTCGACGTCACGGGCGGTGCGGTGACGCTGTCGTTGAACACGACATCGACGAAGGGCTACACCCTCACGGCTCCGCTCGCGGCGGGCGCGTCGATCAGTTTCCGCACGCTGCTGCAGCTCACCGTCGCCACGACCGTGATCACCGCCAGCGTCACGCTGCCGGCTGGATACGTCGCAGGAGCAGGTGCGAAGGCCGCCGGAACACTGACCGACTCCCTCCTCATCAGCTGCGCGGAAGGCTGACGCACACGAAGCGAGGCCCGTCCTGCCTTTCCTGGTGGGGCGGGCCTCTGTGCATCCGCCGACACACGCGCCGCGATCGGCGATGGGGCGCGAACGACGAAGGCCCCCGCTCCGATCGGAGCAGGGGCCTTCGTCGTTCAGGCGGTGCGGCTCAGCGGCCGTAGGCCGAGGCGGCCGGGCAGTCGAACGGGTCGCCGCCGGCCGAGAGGCCCACGCGGTTGAGGTAGCGCACGACGATGCCGTACGACTCGAGCAGCGAGGTCTCGGTGTAGGGGATCTGGTGGGTGGCGCAGTACTCCTTGGCGATGACCTGGGCGCGTCGCAGGGCCGGGCGGGGCATGTTCGGGAAGAGGTGGTGCTCGACCTGGTAGTTCAGACCGCCCATGTAGAGGTCGGTGAGCCAGGTGCTCTTGATGCTGCGCGAGGTGAGGACCTGGCGGCGCAGGAAGTCGACGCGCGCCTCCTTCGCCAGCATCGGCATGCCCTTGTGGTTCGGAGCGAACGAGGCGCCCATGTAGAGGCCGAAGACGCCCATCTGGACGCCGAGGAAGGCGAACGCCATGCCCAGCGGCAGGGCCCAGAAGATCACGGCGAGGTAGAGGCCCACGCGGGCGACGAGCATCGAGATCTCGACCCAGCGCTTGTCGACCTTGCCGCGGCCGAAGACCGTGCGGAAGCCGTGGATGTGCAGGTTGAGGCCCTCGAGCAGGAGGAGGGGGAAGAAAGCGTAGCCCTGGCGGCGGGTCAGCCACGCGTACAGGCCGCGCGAGCGGGCCGCATCCTCGCTGGTGAACGAGATGACGTCGCGCTCGATGTCGGGGTCCTTGCCGAGCACGTTCGGGTTCGCGTGGTGGCGGCTGTGCTTGTGCATCCACCACGAGTAGCTGATGCCGACGAAGAGGTTCGCGAGGGTGCGCCCCGCGACGTCGTTGGCCTTGCCCGACTCGAACACCTGGCGGTGCGAGGCCTCGTGCGCGAGGAACGCGAACTGCGTGAGGACGATGCCGAGGGCGGCGGCCAGCAGGAGCTGGAACCAGGAGTCGCCCAGCAGGACGAAGCCGGTGACGATGCCGCCGAGGGCCAGGACCAGCACGGCGAACATCGTGTAGTAGAAGCCGGTGCGGCGGCGCAGCAGGCCCGCGTCGCGGACGGTGCTGAGCAGACCGGAGTACTCGGTGGTGGGGTTGATGCGGCCGTCGGCGCGCGGACGCGTCCGGACGACGCGCGAGACGGGCTTCGCCTCGCTGCCGCTCTCGGCGGTCGAGCCGCCGTCGGACAGGGTGGTGGGAACGCTCACGGGGTGCCTCGTTCTTTCGGGGCGGCCATCGGCGTCGACGGCCTCGTGGAGAGCGATCCCCGACGCTGCCTCGTGAGGCACGGCCCGGTCCGCTCCTGGTTCACCACGCCGGTAGGGGCCGGTCGTGGCGTGCGGCGACCGGTTTCAGGGGCTACCTCTTCGAAGACTACGGGCAGGGGGTGCCCGCCGCACCATGAGGATTGCCAGCCTTCGCGAACGGTATGACGGCGCGGCGGCCGCGAACGCCGCCGCCGCGCCGATCCGGGCGCTCAGGAACCGATCGAGTCCTGCGGGCGCCCCGACTTCAGGGCCGCGAGGCGCGCCTCGACCTCGGTCATCTCGCCGAGGTCCTCCAGCGACTCGAACTGCGCGTCCAGGCTCGAGGAGGCGAGCTCCTCCGCACCGCGCACGCGGGCCTCCTCGCGGCGGATCTTCTGCTCGAAGCGGCTGACCTCGCTGGTCGGGTCCATGATGTCGATGCTCTTGATGGCGTCCTGGACCTGCGTCTGCGCCTCGACGGTCTTCGAGCGGGCGATCAGCTCGTCGCGCTTGGACGAGAGCTGGTTCAGCTTCTCCCGCATCTGGTTCAGGCCCGACTTGAGCTTGTCGACGACCTCGGTCTGCGAGGCGATGGTCGGCTCGGCGTCCTTCGCCTCCTTCTCGGACTGGATCTGGCGCTGCAGCGCGACCTTGGCCAGGGCATCGAACTTGTCGGCGTCGCCGGTGCTGCCGGAGGTGCGCAGGTCGTCGGCCTTGCGGCTCGCGGCGAGCGCCTTGGCGCCCCATTCCTGCGCGTTGTCGACGTCCTCGCGGTAGTCGTCCTCGAGCAGGCGCAGGTTGCCGATGGTCTGCGCGATGGCGGCCTCGGCGTCGCGGATGCTGTCGGTGTAGTCGCGCACCATCTGGTCGAGCATCTTCTGCGGGTCCTCGGCCTGGTCGAGGAGCGCGTTGATGTTCGCCTTCGCGAGCTGCGCGATGCGTCCGAAGATGGACTGTCTCTGGGCCATGCTGTCTCTCCTTGCGTCGTGGGATGTCGTGTCGGTCAGAGGTGGGGGAAGTCTCAGAAGCGGCCGCCGCCGCCGCGGCGT
>NZ_MUKN01000062.1 GCF_001995175.1 Rathayibacter rhapontici | reverse complement strand
GGGCGGCCAGCGCCGTCTTCGTGGCCGTCGGCACGCTGACGCGGGCGCGGAGCAGCTCCTCGGCCGGCGTCTCGCGGATGCGGTCGGCGAGCGCCTGGAAGAGCGAGTGCGCGAGCACGACGGCGCGGCGGCTGGAGCGGGGCAGCTCCGGGATGATCGCGGCGGCCTCGGCGAGGTCGTCGTCGAGGTCGGCGAGCAGCACCGCCTTGTCCGTCTCGGAGAACGCGCGCGGGTCGACGCCCGGGAAGTAGCTGCGTCCGAGGCCGTCGACGTCGGCCGCCAGGTCGCGGAGGAAGTTGACCTTCTGGAACGCGGAGCCCAGGCGGCGGGCACCGGCGACCAGGCGCTCGCGGGCGGCGGGCGCGACGTGGCCCGCATCCGGGGCGGCGAGGAACACGTGCAGGCACATCAGCCCCACGACCTCGGCCGAGCCGTAGACGTAGCGCTCGAACGACTCGGGCGTGTGCACGGTCTCGCGGAGGTCTGCCCGCATCGAGGCGAAGAAGGGACGGGTCAGCTCGGTGCCGAACCCGGTCGCCCTCGCGGTCCTGGCGAAGGCGTGCACGACGAGGTTCGAGCTGTAGCCGGAGTCGAGGGCGCGGTCGGTCTCGGCCTCGAACGCGTCGAGGGCCTCCTCGACGGCGGAGCGGTCGAGGTCGGCCGCCTCGGCGACCCCGTCGACGATCTCGTCGGCGACGCGCACCAGGGCGTAGACGTCCTCCACCCGCTCGCGGACGCCGCGCCCGAGCAGCCGCGTGGCGAGTCCGAACGACGTGGAGTAGCTGCGGATCACCTGCGCGGACGCCTCGTGCGCGACTCGGTCGTACAGTTCGCTCTGCCGGGTCATCGTGCCACCGTACGGGTCGTGGATGTGCAGGGGGTCATCGGTGCGGAGGGCCGCGCGTGGCGGCCTGGCACGACGGGGGTCATCGGGTGCGTCCGACGACGCTCGCGACGAGCGGGCGCACCTCGACGCGGAACGCCTCGGAGACGGCCGGGGTGCCGAGGGCCTCCCAGGCGCGGTTCGCGAAATCGCCGGCGAGGGACTCGGCGAACCCGCGGGCGCCGCACTCCTCGAGGATCCGGCGCACCCGCTCGGCGGTCTCGCCGCTGAGGTGCTCGTCGCCGATGAGGCCCTCGATCTCGGGCCAGCAGTCGGTCCCCGCGGCGTGCGCGATCAGGACCGTGCGCTTGCCCTCGCGCAGGTCGCCCAGCGTGGTCTTGCCGGTCTGCCCCTCCGAGCCGAAGACACCCAGCAGGTCGTCGACGATCTGATAGGCGATGCCGATGCAGCGGCCGAACTCGCCCAGAGCCTCGACGGCCTCGTCGGAGGCCCCGGCCAGGATCGCGCCCGCCTGCAGCGGCGCCTCGAACGAGTAGACGGCGGTCTTGAGGCGCTCCATCTCGAGCACCTCCTCGACCGAGGGCATGCCGGGCATGAGCGAGAAGTCGACGTCGGCGAGCTCCCCCGCCGCCGAGGCGAAGACGGCCTCGTCGAGGAGGGTGAGCAGCCGCGCGCGGACGGCGTCGTCCGCTCCGACGCCCTCGATCAGGCGGTGGGCGCCGGTCAGCGCGAGGTCGCCGGCGATGACGGCGACGGAGGTGCCGCGGTGCTCGGCGATAGGGATGGAGAGACCGGCGGTGGTCGCCTCGTCGCGGTAGCTGCCGGAGACGTTGGGCCCGCCGCGGCGGACGAAGTCGCGGTCGATCACGTCGTCGTGGACGATCAGCGCGGTGTGCAGGAGCTCGAAGGCGGCTCCGAGATGCGCGGCGCCTCCGAGTCGCGCCCGCCGAGAGCCTCGTAGGCCGAGATCACCATGAGGGGGCGGAAGCGCTTGCCCCCGCGGGTGTTGGCCTCGAGCGTCTGCCACAGGGTCGTGTACCGCGTCCCCAGCCGCTCCGCCCGGGCGCGCGCCAGGGAGAAGAACCGGTCGAGCACGGCATCGACGTGTTCCTGCCGCTTCCGGGAAAGAACCACGGGGTCGCGTGTATCCACGAGGGAGAGGCTAACAAGTTCGGTCATCTAGCACTAAGCCGGCTGAGTTCCCTCCTCGTGCTTGACTTACAGCCATGACTTCGGGAGGAATCGCCGTGCGCGAGGACGAGATCGAGCAGGTCGTCCTGCTGGACGAGACGGGCGGCGCCATCGGCGTCGCCGACAAGGCGACGGTGCACGACACGGAGACGGCGCTTCACTTGGCGTTCTCCTGCCACGTGTTCGCACCGGACGGCGCCCTGCTCGTCACGCGCCGCGCGCTCGGCAAGCGCACGTGGCCGGGCGTCTGGACCAACTCGTTCTGCGGCCACCCCGCCCCCGGCGAGCGGATCGAGGACGCCGTGGTCCGACGTGCCGAGCGCGAGCTCGGCGCCCGCCTCGAGACGCTGGAAGTGGCGCTGCCGGACTTCCGCTACCGCGCGGTCGACGCCTCCGGGATCGTCGAGAACGAGATCTGCCCGGTGTACACCGCGACCCTCTCGAGCCGCGACGCGCTGTCGCCGCGGGCGGACGAGGTCATGGACTTCGAGTGGGTCGACCCGGAGGCCACGCTGGCCTCGGTGCGCGCGGCTCCGTGGGCCTTCTCGCCCTGGCTCGTGCTGCAGCTCCCCCGCCTCCTGGGCTGAGAGACGCCCGGCGCCCTCAGTCGCCGTAGACGTCCGTGCGGTGGAAGTTGAGCGACGAGCGGGACGCGGTCGGACCGCGCTGGCCCTGGTAGCGCGAGAAGTACTCCGCGGATCCGTAGGGCTTCTCGGCCGGCGAGCTGAGGCGGAAGAAGCACATCTGGCCGATCTTCATGCCCGGCCAGAGCGTGATCGGCAGCGTCGCGACGTTGCTGAGCTCGAGCGTCACGTGGCCGGTGAAGCCGGGATCGATGAACCCGGCGGTCGAGTGCGTCAGCAGCCCCAGGCGTCCGAGCGAGCTCTTGCCCTCGAGCCTGGCCGCGATGTCGTCGGGGAGCGTGACCGCCTCGTACGTCGATCCGAGCACGAACTCGCCCGGGTGCAGGATGAACGGCTCGCCCTGCGGGGTCTCGACCAGCCGCGTGAGGTCCGGCTGGTCCTCGGCCGGATCGATGTAGGGGTACCGGTGGTTGTCGAACAGCCGGAAGAAGCGGTCGAGGCGCACATCGACGGACGAGGGCTGGATCATCGCCGGGTCGTGCGGGTCGAGACCGACGCGGCCGGAGGACAGTTCGGTCTGGATGTCGCGATCGGAGAGCAGCACGAGGCGATCCTAGGGCGTGGGGCGGCGCCCCCGGCGTGGGGCGCGTGCAGGCCTTGCTACGATGATCGAGTGCGCCTCCGAGGCGCCGCGCGAGTGTAGTTCAATGGTAGAACTTCTGCTTCCCAAGCAGATGGCGCGGGTTCGATTCCCGTCACTCGCTCCACAGACCTCCTCCCTTCCGCTCCCCCTCAGGCGCCCCCATCGGGCGACACGCCGAGAGGATCACCGCGAACGCGCGGGATGCGAGACATCGCGGTGCAGGGTGGAGGAGTGACAGAGCTCGTCCAGATCCCGTCGCCGGGCATCGCCCTGGAGTACGGGCGCCCCGGCCGCCCGGTCGTCGTCGTGCTCCACGACGTGTTCGGCCGGCTCTCGTGGATGGAGCCCTTCGCCGAGGCCGTCTCGAAGCACGGCTACCACGTGCTCGTCCCCGACCTCTACGACGGCTGGGCGACGCTCGCCCCGGAGGACGCCCGCGACCTCGCCGCGATGACCGCGCAGGATCGCGCGATGGCCGCGATCGCCGACGCGGTCCGCTCCGGAGCGGCCGAGGGAGCGCAGCGCAGCGCCATCATCGGCTTCGGCTTCGGCGGACGGCTCGGCCTGCTCGCCGCCGCCACCGGGCTCGTCGACGCGGTCGTCGCGTACTACGCGACGCTCGGGCAGGACGAGCACGCGCTCGTGCCGTGCCCGACGCTGCTCCACTACGCGCAGAGCGACGAGTGGCCCGACGGCGACGACCCGGAGGCGTTCGTGGGTCGGCTGAAGGAGGCGGGCACGCCCGTCACGGCGCACACCTACCCGGGCACCGTCCGGCACTTCGCGAACGGGACCCTGCACGAGGCCGTCGACCCCTCCTCCGCGGCGCTCGCCTACGCCCGGACGGTGTCGTTCCTCAACCCGCAGCTCATCGACTACTGAGCAGGCTCCGCGCTCAGCCGCGGACGTCGTGCAGGTGGTGCTGGACGTCGTGCAGGTAGTAGCGCGCCATCGTCTCGACGGTGAAAACGGCCCCGTCGCTGCGGCGGCCGGGGTACTGCCACTGCGGGCCCGTCACGCCGTCGAAGACGTCGGCGATCAGGCCCCCCTCCTGAACGAGCTCGCGGCCGACGACGGCCGGGTCCTGCTCCGAGTAGCGGTCCTCGACGGCGGTGACGTCCTGGTCCCAGTTGGGGAACAGCGGGTCGTCGCCCGCGAGCATCAGGCCCAGGCGCGTGCGGTAGATCCGGTGCACGTCGCGCACGTGCGCCGCGTACTCCAGGGGCGACCACGTCTCGTCGTCGGGCCGGCCCGCGGCGTCGTCGCGCTCCAGGACGTACGGCCACGCGGCGGCGTTCTCGCGGATGAGGTGGGAGACGTCGGACGCGTCGACGAGCGAGGCGTCGAATCCGCACTCGAGGCAGGGGCGCTCGGCGGCCCAGGTCCAGTCCTTGGTGTCGGGAGTGATCGGCATGACCCCACAGTAGGACCACGACTCGGGGTGCGAGGGACGGTGCACGGTCAGGGGACGGCGATCCCCTGCCACCCGCCTCAGCAGCGCTGGTGCACGGTGAGCGCGGCGACGCGCTCGCCCTCGGACGTCCACGGCAGGACGGGCAGGTCGGCCGCTCCCGACGCCGCGCCCTGCTCGACGGCGAGCGCCGCCAGCGCCCTCGCGACGTTCCCGGCGAAGTCGGCCCCCGCGGTCGAGCTGTTGAACGACACGGCGACCGTCAGCCCGGACACCGGGTCGGAGTAGGCGGCCGTCACGAAGCCGGGCGCCACCCCCGAGAAGCCCCGCAGCGGGCCCGCCACGTGCCCGCCCAGACCGGCGAGGAGCCACTCGGCGCGGCCCTGACCCTGAGGGACCGGATCCGCCCACACCGCCTCACCGGAGGGAGAGGCGGCGAGGCCGGTCGCGAGCCGTCGGAGGTCCTCGAGGTCGGTGACGACGCGCCCGCGGCGCCGAGTGCCGAGGGCGAGGCCGAGCCGACGTCGCGCCGCACCTCGCACTGCACGGCCCCGGTGCGCGGGTCGAGCGCGGCCGCGTAGCCGCGCGGCGCCGGGGCGGGCAGCTCGAGGGTCCGCGCCGAGGGCAGTGCGGTGCTGCGCAGGCCGTACCGGGGGACGACGTACTCGCGGTAGAGGTCGGCGACGCTGCGGCCGGTCGCCTCCGACGCGGCGAGCCCCGCCAGCAGGGGGCCGGTGGCGGAGTCGGACCAGGCGGCTCCCGGAGGCGCCGACGGCGCGCGGACCTGCGCGGCCGAGATCAGCTCCATCGTCGGCCACTCCCGGACGGGGTTCTGCAGGACGGTCGGCCAGAGCGCCGAGCGGAAGTCGGCGAGGCCGGAGGTGTGCGCGCAGAGCTGGCGGAGCGTCGTGCCCTCGATGCCTGGCAGGGAGCTGAGCGACTGCGCGATGTCCGCGTCGAGGTCCAGCCGCCCCTCCTCGGCGAGGGCGACGACCACGTCGCAGGTCATCGCCTCCGTCCCGCCCGTTCCCAGGCGCACGTGCGCGTCGGTGGTCAGCGGAGTGGGGTCGGCGTCCCCGGCGACGCCGAGCGCCGTCTCCCAGCCGCCCGCCCAGGGCGACCAGACCCCGGCGACGGCCCCCGTCGCTCCGGCCGCGCCCCGCGCCTCGTCGACGAAGGCCGAGAGCGCGATCGCGAGCTCGTCGGCCACCGGGCCGGGCGGCGCATCGGGGACGACGGAGGCCGTGCCGCGCGAGCAGCCGACGAGGGCCAGGACCAGTGCGGGGACGACGAGAGCCGCGACCCGTCTCCGCTTGCGACGCACGACCATGACCCTCGGCTCCCCCCGGAACATCCTCTGGAACGGACCCCACTGTACGGGCGCGCCCGGGCTCGAGGACGGCGCGCGACGGCGTCCGGCTCGTTCGTATCCGGACCGTGACCCGAGACGTCCACCCCGTTTCCAAACCGACTCGGCGCGGGTTACGAAGAAGGGGTGTCGGCACAGGGCCGTCGCGTGAAGGAGGTCCAGTCACCATGCGCAGATCACCCAACCGCCTGCTCGCCACCGCCTTCGGAGCGGTCTACCTCCTCGTGGGGCTGCTCGGCTTCGTCGTGACGGGCGGCGTGCAGTTCCTCGCCACCGACGGTGGGCTGCTCCTCGGGATCTTCGAGGTGAACCCGATGCACAACATCGCCCACCTGCTGATCGGTGGAGCGCTGCTGATCGCCGGGCTCTCGACGGTCGCCGCCGCGAAGACCGTGAACACGGTCGTCGGAGCCGCGTACCTGCTCCTGGGCATCGTCGGCTTCTTCGTGGTGAACACGTCGCTGAACGTGCTCGCGCTCAACACGGCCGACCACTTCCTGCACCTCGGCAGCGCGATCGTGCTGCTGGGCGTGGGTCTGGGCACCGAGAAGTCGACCCGGTCGCGAGCGGCCACCGCCTGAATCCGGGCGGCGACAGCCGCCCCCTCCTACTCCGTCCGCCGCGGGCCCGCCGTTTTCCGCGGCGGACGGACTCCACGGCCCCGGACGACACGATGCGGTGTGTCGATCCGGGGCCTTCCTCTTCTGCCGGAGGCGCTCGTGAATCCCCTCGTCCGCGGCTGGGCCGCCTCGGCCGCCCTCGGCGCCGGTCTGGTCCACCTCTGCCTCGCGTCCGTCCGGGACGACTCCTGGCTGATCGCGCTCGCGCTCCTCGGGCGCCGGCGAGCTCGTGTGGGCCGTCGCCGTCCTGGCCCGCGGCCGGATCCTCCTGCCGCGGGTGGTGCTCGCGGTCCCCGTCGCCACGGCGGTCTGCTCGGCCGCCGCCCTCGCCGCGGGGCTCCTGCGCGATCCGCTGCCCGCGCTCGCCGGCGGGGTGTTGCAGCTCGCCGCGGCGGCTCTCGTGGCGGCATCGCTCCGGCGCGCCCCCTCCGCCGATCGCGTGGTGCCGGCCGGTCGGACGGTGCTGGGCCTGCTGGCCGGGGCTCTCGTCGTCTCGGCGCTCGCGACTCCGGCGATGGCCGCGACCTCGGCCGGGCCGGGCGGCACCGGAGAGATGCAGGGCGTGGTGCAGGACGGGCACGGGCACTGAGCGGTCCACGACACGCTCCGGCCTCTGGCCTCCCTCCGCGCGGTCGGCTAAGGTAAGGCCAACCTAAGAAGCCGATCGGAGGCCCTCGTGTCGAACGTGATCCCGTTCTCGCAGGCACTCCGCGAGCGCATCGGCCAGTCCGGCGCGGTGGACGACGAGGGCGCCGCCTTCATGACCGCGCTGATGACCGGCGCCGGCAGCCGCGACGACTACATCGCGCTCGTCTCGCAGCACTACTTCGTCTACGAGGCGCTCGAAGCGGTCGCCGACCGCATGGGCGACGATCCGGTCGCGGCCCCCTTCATCTCGGCCAAGCTCACCCGCCTGCCCGCGATCGCCGAGGACCTGCGGTTCCTGATCGGCGAGGACTGGCGCGAGCGCATCCGCCCCCTGCCCTCGACGGCCGCGTACGTGCAGCGCATCACGACCGTGGCCAGCGGATGGAGCGGCGGGTTCGTCGCCCACCACTACACGCGCTACCTCGGCGACCTGTCGGGCTGCAGCATCGTGCGCGCGCTCCTCCAGCGCCGCTTCGGCTTCGAGACGAACGGCGTCGGCTTCTACCTGTACGGCGAGATCGCGACGCCGTCGGCGTTCCGCGCCGTGTACCGCGAGCAGCTCGACGCGGTCGACTGGGACGACGCCGAGCGCGACCGGGTCATCGCCGAGGTGGCGGAGGCGTACCGGCTGACGACCGAGCTGTTCCGCGACCTCGCACGCTCCCGCGTCGCGGCCTGATCGCGCATCACGACGTCAGGCCGACGCCGCGTCGCCCTCGACCGTCGCGACGGCGGCGGGCTCGGCCCGGCGCTCGGACATGAACCGCAGCACGTCCTTGTCGACGATGATGTCGCTCGGCCGCAGGGGCCGCGTGAGGTAGAGGCCCTCGAGACTCGTGATGCGGCTGAGCGCGACGTAGGTCTGCCCCGGGGCGAAGGCGCGCTGGCCGAGGTCGACCACGGCCGAGTCGTAGGTCTTGCCCTGCGACTTGTGGATCGTGACCGCCCAGGCGAGCCGGAGCGGGAACTGGGCGAACTCGGCCACGATCTCGCGGGTGAGCTTCTTGGTCGCCGCCGAGTAGGAGTAGCGGTAGCGCTCCCAGGTGGCCGGCTCGACCTCGTGCACCTCGCCGTCGACCTCGACCCAGACGGTGCCGGCGACCTTCTTCACGATCCCGATCGTGCCGTTGACCCAGCGCTGCTCCGCGTCGTTGCGGAGGAACATCACGTGCGCGCCGATCTTGAGCTCGAGGTTCTGGTCGGCCGGGTAGGTGCGCCCGCCGAAGTCGCCGCTGATCTCGGCGGTCGCCGTCTTGAGCGGGCCCTTGAGACGGGCCAGCGCCGTCTGGTTGATCCGGTTCACGGTGTCGTTGCGGGTCGCGAGGGTGATCGCCCCGTCGGTCGGCGGGGTGCGCGCGCCGGCCTCGTTCAGGACGTCGGCGATCTCCTTCGTGACCATGCCGAAGCGGACGGCGTTGAGCATCCACTTGAAGCGCTCGTCGCTCTGGCGGTGGATCCGGCCGAGCTCGACGATGCGCAGCGGAGCCTCCTGCCAGACCAGCGCGTCGAAGAACCACAGCGAGCGGTAGCGGTCGGCGAAGTAGGCGCGCTCCTCGGGGTCGCCCGGGACCGGGGCGAGCTGGAACGGATCGCCGAAGAGGACGACCTGCACGCCTCCGAACGGCTCGGAGCGCCGCTGCCGCGCCTGACGGAGGCTGCGGTCGATGCCGTCGAGCAGATCGGCGTTGACCATCGAGATCTCGTCGATGACGAGGGTGTCGATGGTGTTGAGGAGCTTGCGCAGCTCGGGCGTCTGATCGAGATCGGAGTCGGCGATCACGCCGATCGGCAGGCGGAAGAGCGAGTGGATCGTCTGACCGCCCACGTTCAGCGCCGCGACTCCCGTGGGGGCGCAGATGACGATCTGCTTGTCGGTGTTCCAGCTCAGGTGGTTCAGCAGGGTCGACTTGCCGGTGCCGGCGCGACCGGTGACGAACAGGTGCTCCCGGGTGTTCTCGATGAGGTCGAACACCCGCTGCTGCTCGTCGGAGAGGGTCGGCTGGGTCACCGGTCCACTGTACCCGCGGCCGTGCGGCGTCGATCCGGAACGGGCGGGACCGGGATCGACGGCGCCCTGGGGAGGAGCGTCAGCGGCGCTTGCCGAGGGCGGCGAGGCGCTCGTTGTACTCGTGGAGCTCCGCCTCGCCCGTGCGGTCGGCCTGCCGGTCGCGCCGCTTCGTCTCGCGGGCGTCCGATCTGCTCCACATCATCGCGACGACGATCGCGAGGGCGAGGGTCGGGATCTCGCCGATGCTCCAGGCGATGCCGCCGGCGGCGCGCTGGTCGGCGAGCGCGTCGCTGCCCCAGCCCATCGCTCCGTACCAGTCCGCGAGCAGGAGGCCCTCACCCGTCATGAGCGCGAGGCCGAAGAAGGCGTGGAAGGCCATGGTCCCCAGCAGCAGCAGCAGGCGCATCGGGTACGGCACCTGGTGCGAGCTGGGGTCGACTCCGATGAGCACACTGACGAAGAGGTAGCCGGTGATCAGGAAGTGCACGATCATCCACTCGTGGCCGATGTGGTCGGTCGTCGCCCAGCGGAACAGCGGCGAGTAGTAGAAGGCCCAGAGGGAGCCGACGAACAGCACGGCCGCGACGATCGGGTGCGACACGATCGTGCCGAAGCGCGAGTGCACGGCCAGCAGCACCCACTCGCGCGGCCCGCGGGAGCCGTCCGTCCGCCGGACGACCGCCCGTGCGATCAGCGTGACCGGGGCGGCCGGCACGAGCAGCAGCGGCACCGCCATCGTCAGCACCATGTGCGAGAGCATGTGGGCGCTGAACAGGTACTTCTCGTAGACGTTCACGCCGCCGTTGGTGATGTAGGCCAGCAGGAGCATGCCCGCGATCCACAGCACCGTGCGGTGCAGGGGCCAGGAGTCGCCCCGTCGGCGCAGGCGGAGCACGCCGGCCACGTAGAACGCGATGCCGAAGCCGGTGACGAGCAGCCAGATCAGGTCGACGTTCCAGAGGGTCACGAAGTTCATCGCGCTCGCCACGGGCGGCAGGGGCTCGCCGGTGAGCAGCTGGGCGGGAGTCGGGTCGGTCAGCTGGCTCGCGGCGACCTGGTCGACGGGGGTCGCGGTGCGCGCGAGTGCCGCGGCGACCCCGGAGGCGATGCCCATGAAGGCGACCTCGGCGGCGACCAGCCACCAGAAGCTGCGCCCGCCCGCGCCGCCGGCCGAGCGCATCCGCTCGATCAGGAACCGGCGCTGGACCAGGCCGAAGAGGCCGAGGGCGATCAGCGCCGCGACCTTCACGATCACGAGGATCCCGTAGCCGGTGAGCAGGTTGCCGAAGCTCGCCAGCCGCAGCTCGGCGCTGAGGTAGCCCGACGCCGCGACGACCACGAAGCTGACGAGCGCGAGGCTGGAGTAGCGCTGGATCACGGGCAGCAGGCGCGGACCGTCGAGGAGGGGCCGCAGCACGACGACCGTGACGAGACCGCCCAGCCAGATCGCGGCGAAGACGAGGTGCAGACCCAGCGCGGTGACCGCGGCGTCGTGCCCGGCGGAACCGGCGGCGTGACCCTGCTGCGCCATCGGGAGGAGGGTCAGCAGCGCGATCGCGGTGACGAAGACGAGCGCGGTCTGATTGCGCACGGCGAAGCAGAGCACCGTGACGACGGCGGCGAGCAGGGTGGTGATCAGCCAGGCCTGGCCGACAGGGATGCTGCCGATGAAGTAGCTGAGCTTGGTGCCGAAGTCACGATCGAGGCTCAGCGGGGTCTGCGTGACGTTGAGGAAGGTGAAGAAGCCGGTGACGGCCGCGGCGGCGGCGAAGAAGGCGGCGCTCGCGGCGGCGACGTCGAGGGCGACGGAGTACTCCGTGCGCGACTCGGCCGGCTCGTCCTGCGCGGGCTTCGAGACCTTCGCCGGCTTCGCCGGGGAGCGGGGGCTCAGCGCGAACAGTGCCAGCACGAGCGCGCCGATCATGCCGGCCGCACCGAGGTTGACCGCGAGCTTCGCGACGGGGAGGCCGTAGCGGACGACGGGACCCGGATCGTTCAGGAGCGGCGCGGCGGCTCCGCGGCCGAAGGCGAGCGCCGCGAGGAGGGCGATGAGCGCGGCTGCGACGAGCAGCAGCGCGGGCCCCGCGATCCGGACGGTTCGATTCACCCGTCAAGCCTACGTTCCCCGGCTGATCGGCAGCCGCGGGGACGACGAAGGCCCCGGCGCGGACGCCGGGGCCTTCGTCGGTGGACCGGAGCTACTTCGCTGCGGCCTTGAGCTTGGTGCCGGCCGAGACCTTGACCGAGTGGCCGGCCGCGATCTGGATGGTCTCACCGGTCTGGGGGTTGCGGCCGGTGCGCGCGGCGCGGGAGGTGCGCTCGACGGCGATCCAGCCGGGGATGGTGACCTTCACGTCGTTGGAGACGGAGTCGGCGAGGGTCGAGAAGAGCGAGTCGAGGACGCCGTTGACGGCGGCCTGGCTCTGGCCGGAGTCCGCGGCGATCTTCGCGACGAGCTCGGTGCGGTTGAGCGACTTGTCAGCCATTGGAGTGTCCTCCCAGGACGTTCGTGCTGTTGAGAACAGCTGGTGGTTGTGGATCGTCCTCGGCCGGGGACGGACTCCCTCTAACCGGTCGGACCGTCGGTAACCTACCAGCCCGACCCGCCAATGCACGTGATTCCGGGGCGCAGAAGCCCGGAATCACGCCGATCCGGGCCGTCGGGAGGCTCCTGGAGCCCCTCGGGCCCTCCCCAGGCGCGGATCGGGGCGCTCCTCCACCGATGCGCCGACGGCCCGCCCGGCCGGCCGTCGGGCTCGTCAGGATCGGCGCATGCCGCTCACCCTCCTCCCCCTCGCTCCCTCTCCCGCGACCTCCTCCCGGCCTGCGGAGCCGTCCCCCGTCCGCTCCGCAGTGCTCTTCCGGCGCCTCCGGTCGCCGCGCGAGCCGGCCTGACCGCGGTGGCCCTCGGCCTGCTCGCCCTGACGTCGGCCGTGCACCCGGTCTGGGCGCTCCCGTCGGTGAGAGTGGCGGCGGCGGCGCTCGTCGTCGCGGTCGCCGCCCTCCTCCGACCCGGTGAGCGCCGCCTCGGGGCGGCGGGCGCGGCGGCGGCCGTGCTCGCCCTCGCGGTGGCGACGGTCACAGTGCCGGCGACCCTCCGCGGCGCGGGCGATCTGCTCGGCTGGATCGCGGGGCTGCGCCCGTGAGCGGAGCGGCGGTCGTCCGCAAGCCCTCGGGGCCCGACCAGCCCGTCTCACTACACTCGGCCGGACGCGCGCCCGAGCGCGGAGGGAAGGCGGCCGGGATGGCGCAGACGACGGACGGCTGGATCACGACGGCGATCTGGTGGCAGGTGTACCCGCTCGGGTTCACGGGCGCCGAGACCGCGGCGGCCGACGCCCCCGAGGCGGTGCAGCACCGGCTGCCGGCGCTCCTCCCCTGGCTCGACGACCTGCTCGCGCTGGGCTGCAACGGCCTCCTGCTGGGTCCGGTGTTCGCCTCGAGCACGCACGGCTACGACACGGTCGACCACTTCCGGGTCGATCCGCGACTCGGCGACGAGGGCGACCTGGACGCCCTGATCGCGGCCTGCCGCGAGCGCGGGATCCGCGTGCTCTTCGACGGGGTGTTCAACCACGTCGGTCGCGACCACCCGTGGTGGCGCGAGGCGGTGGCAGCGGGCCCCGGCTCGGCGGCGGCCGCGCGGTTCTCGCGCAGCGACTCCGCCCGTGAGGTCGACGGCCTGCTCGTCGACGTCTTCGAGGGGCACGAGGCGCTCGTCGAGCTCGACCTCGCGAATCCCGAGGTGTCCGCCTACGTCTCCTCCGTCCTCGCCCACTGGCTCGAGCGCGGGATCGACGGCTGGCGCCTCGACGCCGCCTACGCGGTCGCGCCCGCCTCCTGGCGCGCGGCGATCGATCCGGTGCGCGAGCGGTTCCCCGAGGCGTGGTTCGTCGGCGAGGTCATCCACGGCGACTACGCCGGCTACGTGCGCGAGTCGGGCCTCGACTCGGTCACCCAGTACGAGCTGTGGAAGGCGGTGCGCAACTCCCTCGAGGAGCGCAACCTGTTCGAGCTCGCGTGGTCGCTGACCCGGCACGGCGAGTTCCTCGACTCCTTCCTCCCCCTCACCTTCATCGGCAACCACGACGTGACCCGCCTCGCCAGCGCCGTCTCGGACGAGCGGCACCACGGCCACGCGATCGCGGTGCTCGGCTTCGTCGGCGGCGTGCCGAGCATCTGGTCCGGCGACGAGCGGGGCCTGCGCGGAGTGAAGGAGGAGCGCGTCGGCGGCGACGACGCGATCCGTCCCGCCTTCCCCGCCGACCCCGCGGGCCTCCCGGGCGGCGAGGCGTACCGCGCGCACCAGGAGGTGATCGCGTTCCGGCGCCGGCACCCGTGGCTCGTGCAGTCGCGGACGAGCGCGGTCGACCTGGCGAACGCGTCGGTGCTGCTGGTCGCCGAGGGCCCGGGCGGCGAGTCGGCCCGGCTCGCCCTCAACATCGGCGACGACCCGGCCACCGTGGGCGGCGTGCGGGTCGACCCCCACTCCTGGGCGCTCCTCGACTGATCGGCGCGCCGCGTCCTATCCTCATCGCAGGACGGAACGCGCCGGGAGATCGGAGCGCCCGAGGCAGGAGCGAGCGGTGCAGGAGCGTGCGGTGCAGGACACGACGTCGGGGTTCGGCGCCTCCGGGCTCGATGCGCCGGAGGGCGCGCGGTCGGGGCTCGACGAGGCTCTCGACGCGCCGGAGGATCCTCTGGGCGACCCGGGACCGGGTGAGCGCAGCGGGCTCTCGAGCCGGATCGCCGAGGAGCTGCTCGACGGCCTGCCCGAGGACCTCGCGGGCGCTGGAGCCGGACCGGTCACGGCCGCCCCGGACCTCGCGCGCGCGGTCGAGATCGACGACCCGTCGCGGGCCGTCGGCGACGACCCCGCCCGCCCGATCCACGGCTCGTTCGCCGAGGAGTTCGAGCGGAGCTGACCGTCCCCCGGGGCTCGCGGACCCGACCGCCCGGACTCAGCCCGCGACGGTCGCGAGCGGCTCGCCCGCCGGTACGAGCGCGGTGTGCAGGAAGCGCACGAGCGACAGCAGCAGCAGCTCCTTCGAGTCGGCGCGGCGGTACTCGTGCCCCTCGCCGTCGAGCTGGAGGAACGACACCGGCCGGTCCAGCGCCTCCAGGGCGGCGACGATCTGCGTCGCCTCGCCCAGCGGCACGTTCGTGTCGAGCTCGCCGTGCACGACGAGCAGCGGCACGTCGATCGCGAAGGCGCGGCCCAGCGGCGACAGCTCCTCGAGCAGCTCGGCGTCGTGCTCCGGGTGCCCGTACTTCGTCACCGCGGCCGAGGCGATCCACGGCTCGGTGTCGCGGTAGAAGGTGAGCAGGTGCGACATGCCGCAGATGTCGACTCCGGCCGCGAAGACCCCCGGGGAGAACGCGAGCGACGCCAGCGTCAGGTAGCCGCCGTAGGAGCGGCCGGTGACGGCGATGCGCGAACGGTCCGCGACTCCGGAGTCGACCAGGAAGTCGGCGGCGGCGAGCACGTCGTCGAACGCCCCGTACCGGCGCTCGACGTCGTCGGCGTGCACGAAGTCGCGGCCGAAGCCGGAGGATCCGCGGACGTTCGGCGCGAAGACCGAGACCCCTGAGGCGGCCGCCGCCTGGTGCTGCGCCGAGAAGGTGGGCCGCTCCTGCGACTCCGGTCCGCCGTGCAGGCTGAGCATCGCCGGCCCGGGGCCCTCCACGCCCGGCGCCCGGTACAGCCAGCCCGAGAGCGCGAGGCCGTCGCGGCCGGTGAAGCGCTCGAGCGTGGGCACGACGAGCGGGGCGGCCGGAAGGACGGGCACCTGCGTGATGCGCGACCACTCGTGGGTCGCCGTGTCCATCCGCCACAGCTCGCGCGGCCGCTCCGGCCCCTCGACGCCGAGCACCACCGAGCTGCGTCGCGGGAGAGCACGGGAGTCGTGGCGACGAGCCCGGGCAGCCCGGTCACGGGCACGCGCTCACCCGTCAGCGTGTCGAAGAGCTCGATCTCGCTCGAGCCGGCGACGTTCCAGACCAGCATCAGCAGGTGCCCCGCGTCGTCCGCGTCCAGGCCCTCGAGCTCGGCGTCGTCGCGGGCGGCGAGGCGTCGGATCCGCCCGCGCCAGCCGTCGGGGCCCAGCGGCATCGCGACCAGCTGGCGCCGGGGCAGATCGACGTCGGTCGCGAGGTAGGCGACGATCGGGCTCTCGTTGTCGTTCAGCGGGGCGGGGCGCAGGAACGCGACGTCCGTCGATCCCGTGCCCGAATCGGGCAGGAGGGGGTGGTTCTCGTCGGTCAGGCGATCGACGACCGAGCAGTACTGGTGACCGCGCTGGCCGTCGCGGACCACGACGAGGCGCTCCTCCGTCGACAGGTCGAGCACCGAGATGAGGTCGCCGTCGACGAGCGGGCGCCGCTCGGCGGTGACCGGATCGACGAGGAACGACCGGGTGGGCTGCTCCGGCTCGGCCGACGGCACGGTGACGACGACGTGGTGGCCGCTGCGGGTCCACGGCCCGAGCTCGGCGTGCGCGTCGCGCGAGCCGGCGATGCGCTTGGCGTCGGAGCCGTCGGGCCGGACCACCCAGACCTGCGTGCGCACACCGCCGTCGGTCGCGACCAGGCAGGCGAGCCACGCGGAGTCGGCCGACCACGAGACCGAGAGCACCGGGTCCTCGGTGAAGCGGATGCAGTGCGCCTCGGGCAGCCCGCCGTCGACGACGACGTCCTGCACCCAGACCTCGGGTGCGCCTCCGCGATCGCTGATGAAGGCGGCTCGGGCGGCGTCGGGAGTCATCGACGGGCCCCAGCTGCCCCAGGCGTGCACGAGGTCGAGACCGAGCTGCTCGGCGGCGAGGAGCCCGGTCGTCACGGTGGAGGTCATGGTCTCCATCCTCCGGCACCCGTCGGGGCCGGTGTTCCGCGGGACGCGAACGCGGGACGAACAGCCCGCGTCAGCCGACGCCGTGCTCCTGCAGCCACATCTCGAGCAGGGCCAGCTGCCAGAGCTCGTTCGAGCCCAGTCGCGTGCGGGTCTCGTTGGGCGAGGCGAGCAGGGAGTCGACCAGGGCGGGGTCGAAGATCCCGCGCCGCCGGGCGGACGGGTCGGTCAGGGCCGCGCGCACGCGCTCGAGGTACGGGCCCTCGAGCTGGCGGATCGCGGGCACCGGGAAGTAGCCCTTCGTGCGGTCGACGACCTCGTCCGGCACGATGCCCCGGACAGCGCGCTTGAGCACCCCCTTGCCGCCGTCGGCCAGCTTGAGCTCCGGCGGGATCCGCCCGACCAGCTCGACGAACTCGTGGTCGAGGAACGGCACGCGGGCCTCGAGCCCCCACGCCATCGTCATGTTGTCGACGCGCTTCACCGGGTCGTCCACGAGCATCACGGTGGTGTCGTTGCGCAGCGCCGCATCCACGGAGGTGTCGGCACCGGGCCGCGCGAACCGCTCGGCGATGAAGGCGGTCGCCGCGTCCTCGCCGCGCCACTCCGGTCGCAGCAGCGCCTGCAGCTCCGGGAAGCCGCGGTCGAAGAACACCGACGCGTACGCCTGGGCGGCCCGCTCGCGCGGCACTCCGGCCAGCGGCGGATACCAGTCGTAGCCGCCGAGCACCTCGTCAGCGCCCTGACCGGACTGCACCACCTTCACGTGCTGCGAGACGTCCTGGCTCAGCAGGTAGAAGGCGACCGCGTCGTGCGAGACCATCGGCTCGCTCATCGCCCCGATCGCGCCGTCGATGCCGGGCAGCAGCCGCGACGAGTCGATCCGGATGCGGTGGTGGTCGGTGCCGAAGCGCTCGGCGACCAGGGTCGAGTACTCGAACTCGTCGCCGGACTCTCCGCCGGCCGAGTCGAAGCCGATCGAGAAGGTCTGCAATCCGGTCTGGCCTGCCTCGGCCAGCAGCGCGACGACGAGGCTGGAGTCGATGCCGCCGGACAGCAGCACGCCGACCGGCACGTCGGCGACCATCCGCCGCTCGACCGCCGTGCGGAACGACGCGATGAGCGCCTCCTGCCAGTCCTGCTCGGACCAGTCGGCGCGCGAGGAGTCGCGGGTGAAGACGGGCTCCCAGTAGACGCGCTCGCGGCTCGTGCCGTCGGGCTCGAGGACGCGGACGGTCGCCGGGGGCAGCTTGGTGACGCCGGCGAGGATCGTCCGCGGTGCGGGGACGACGGAGTGGAAGCTCAGGTAGAGCATCAGTGCGGTGCGGTCGATCGACGTGTCGGCGACTCCGCCGGCCAGCAGCGCCTGCACGGTCGAGGCGAAGCGGATCCGCTCCCGCGTCTCGTCGAGGTACAGCGGCTTGATGCCGAGCCGGTCGCGGGCCATCACGACGCGCCCCGACTCGTGCTCGACGATCACGAAGGCGAACATGCCGAGGAAGCGGTCGACGCAGTCCTCGCCCCACTGGGCGTAGGCCTTGCCGATCACCTCGGTGTCGGAGTGGGAGAAGAAGCGGTGCCCCTTCGCCTCGAGCTCCGTCCGGAGCTGCTCGTAGTTGTAGATGCAGCCGTTGAAGACGATCGAGAGGCCGAGCGCGGAGTCGATCATGGGCTGCGAGCCCGCGACGGACAGGTCGATGATCGAGAGCCGGCGGTGGGCCAGCGCGACCGGGCCGCGCGCCCACAGGCCGTCGCCGTCCGGGCCGCGGTGGGTCTGGCAGCCGCTCATCCGGTCGACGGCCTCCACGTCGGCCCGGCGGCCGTCGAGCCGGATCTCCCCCGCCACTCCGCACATGTCAGGCCCTCACGATCCAGGTGTCCTTCGCGCCGCCGCCGCGCGAGGAGTTGACGATCATGCTGCCCTCGGCCGCGACGCGGGTCAGCGCGAGAGGAGCGAGTCGCACGTCGGCGGCTCCGGTGCCCGTGACGAAGACGAAGGCGCGCAGGTCGACGTGCCTCGGCTGCAGCTCGGTGCCCGAGAACGACGGCAGCGACGACAGCCGCACGACCTCTTGCGCCACCCAGCCCTCCGGGTCGGCCGCGATCGCCGCGCGGCGCTCGGCGACGCGGGCGGCGGGAGCGGACGGGCCGATCATGACACCGCGGCCGCCGTAGCCGTCGACCGGCTTGGTCACCAGCTCGCCGACCCGCTCGAGGACGATGCGGCGCTCGGCCTCGTCCTCGGGCCGGTAGGTGGGCACGGACTCCAGCAGCGGGCGCTCGTCGAGGTAGTAGCCGATCAGCTCGGGGACGGCGCAGTAGAGCGCCTTGTCGTCGGCGATGCCGTTGCCCGGCGCGTTGGCGAGGAAGACCCCTCCGGAGGCCGCGACCTCGACGATCTCGCGGCCCAGCGGCCGGTCGCCGACGCCGAGCTCGGCCAGCTCGTCGTCCAGGCGCAGGTAGAGCACGTCGACCTGCGTGCCGGAGGCGAGCACGCGTCCGTCCTCGACCTCGAGGTCGCCGAGCTCGAGGAGCAGCAGTCCCGCGCCCTCGGCCAGGCGGCGGTGCTCGAACCAGGCCGAGCTGTCGGCACCGCTCGAGAGCAGCGCCAGGACGGGCTCGCGGCCGTCGGTGCGCCGGGCGCCCGCCGCGAGGGTGCGGCGGAGCGCGTCGAGGGTGTCGGCGGGGTCGAGCAGCCCGGTGGGCCGGGGCAGGTCGGGCAGGACGTCGTCGAGCAGCGAGCGGATGCCCAGGGCGTAGGCCATGCCGCTGGGATTCCGGAGGTTGTCCTCCAGCACGCGCCAGCCGCCGAACTCGTTGCGCACGAGGTCGAAGCCCATGACCGGCCCGCGGACCACTCCGCGCGGCAAGCGGGTCGCCTCCTCGCGCCAGCCCGCGGTGCCGGCCGGACGGCGGACCACGCCGTCGCGGACGGCGCGGCCCTCGCCGTAGACGTCCTGCAGGAAGCACTCGAGGGCGCGGGCGCGCTGCTCGAGCCCTGCGGCGAGCTCGCTCCACTCGTGCGCCTGGAGCACCCGCGGCACGAGGTCGACCGGGAACGCGCGGTCCTCGCCGTCGAGCCGGAAGGAGATGCCCGCGTCGAGCACCTTCGCATCGCGCGCCGCGTGCAGCTCGACGAGCCGCTCGGGACCGAGTCCGCGGAAGTGCTCGAGGATCGGCTGGTAGGCGGTGCGCGGACGTCCGCCGGTCGCCACCGCCTCGTCGCCCGCTCGCACGCGGTAGGTGCGCAGGCTCGGCGCCGGCAGGATCGGTCCGCTCGCCGGCCCGTGGGTCTCGGCGACGACCGCGTCGACGACGGCCTCGAGCGCGCCGTGCTCGGCGAACACCGCGCGCTGCCGGTCGGCCGAGTTGCCCCGGGCGATCAGCGCCTCGGCCAGCTCCCGCACCTGCTCGAGGTCGCCGAGCTCCTCGAGCGCCGGCTGGAGGCGCGCGATCATGCTGCGCAGCGCCTCGGCCGCCGGGACGGGCCGCGGGTGCTCGGTGTGGTCCAGGAGCGAGCCGGCGAGCCCGCCGCGGGCGGCCTGCCAGGTGGCCGCGCGCTGGATCGGCGGCGGGGTCGAGCGGAACGGCCGGCCCGCCTCGATGTCGAGCTCGGCCGAGCGGACGAGACCGCGGAACAGGCCCGCCACCAGCACGGCGTCGTCGACGATCGGCATCGCGTCGCAGACGCGCAGCTCGAGCGTGGGCGCGTGCGAGGAGGGTCGGACGTCGAAGTAGGCCATCTTGGAGTCGGCGATCACCCCGGTGGCGATCAGATCGTCGAGGAGGCGGTCGTACTCGGCCGCGGAGGCGAGCGGACCGGTGGCCCCGGCGCTCGGCCAGCGCTGCCAGATGATCGTGCGGATGCTCGCGTAGCCGGTGTCCTGGCCGTTCCAGTAGGGGCTGCTCGCGCTCGCCGAGAGCAGCACGGGCAGGTCGCGCGCGATCCGCTGGGCGATCTGCACCGCGAGCTCGCGGTCCGAGACCCCGACGTGGATCTGCGTGCCGCAGATCAGCTGCTCGTCCACGAGCATCCGGTACTGCTCCTGCATCCGGCCGTAGCGGCCGGTGCTGGTGAGCTCGAAGTCCTTGTGCTCGGACCTCGGGGCCGTGCCGACCGCCGCGATGCCGATGCCGTCGGGCGCCGCGGCGTCGATGACGGCCTTGCGGAGGGTGATGAGCTGCTCCCGCAGACCGTCGAGCGAGTCGACGACCGGCGTGTTCGTCTCGACCGTGGTCCGCTGCAGCTCGGCCGAGAAGTTGGCCTTCGGCAACCGCGCCAGCACCTGGGGTGCGTGCGCGGAGAGCTGCTTCGTCTCGAGGTCGATCAGGTGGAGCTCTTCCTCCGCGCCGAGTGTGAGTTCTGCGCGCATGCGCCCACCGTACGGCGCTCATGTTTCGGGGAGGTACGGGTTGCCCGGGCGGATCGGGAGTGCAGGGGCGCGGCCGGCCGGCCTCAGATCGACGTCGGCAGCCCGAGACCCTCGACGATCTCGCGCCCGAGAGGCGCTCGAGCGTCGAACCCGGCAGCACGATCTTGGAGCGGCGCACTCCGCTGCCGATCACGACGAGCGGGCGCAGGAGCACGCGGGCGTCGACGAGCAGGCGCCAGCCGGAGGGCAGTCCGACCGGGGTGATGCCGCCGTGCTCCATCCCCGATTCGGCGACCGCGCGGTCCATCGGCAGGAACGAGGCCTTCCGCACGTCGAGGAGGCGGCGGACGGCGCCGTTGACGTCGGCGCGGGAGTCGGCGAGCACGACGCACGCGGCGATCCGCTCCTCCCCTCCGCGCGAGCCGGCGACGACGACGCAGTTGGCGAGGTCGGCGTCGTCGAGGCCGTAGTGCTCCTTCGTGGCCGCGGTGTCGGAGAGGGCGGGATCGATGTCGACGACGCCCAGGTCGCCGAGCACGCCGTCGCGCTCGGCCGCGGCGAGGACGGCCTCGGGGAGCAGCTCGGGGTGCTCCGAGGCGGGGACGGGGACGAGTGAGCCGAGGGCGGCGGTCATGGGGGCTCCGGAGGGTCGGGGACGGGTCGGATCCATCGTTCCAGGAGGGCGGGGGCCGGGAGGGTCGCTCGGCGCCGTCCGGGGCCGGTCAGTGCGAGGCGGATCCCTCGCGGGC
>NZ_MUKN01000061.1 GCF_001995175.1 Rathayibacter rhapontici | reverse complement strand
GGCGGCCCAGGCGCTCGCGAAGCCGCGGACCCGGGCGCGGGGTGCGCGCGGGCGACGGGCAGGACGCGGGCGATCACGGCGTGCTCGAGGGCGCGGAGGTAGGCGGTCGCCACGATGGCCTCGCGGTCGAGCGGCACCTCCTCGAACTCCCGGATCGAGAAGTCGTCCCGGAGACTGCCGTGGGCGCTCCTGCTGTAGCTCTCGACGTCGAACGGCTCCGCGATGCCCATGACCCCGCCTCTCCTGCCGACGGCGTCGACGCTACCCCTCATCCTCCGCCGCCCGCTCGACGGGATCCTGGGAAACGGCGGAACGGACGGCGCCGGGCGCGGGGCGGGTCGCGGGTGCGCGCCCTGGAAGACTGGTGCGAGGTGCCGAGCGGCGCGGGAACGGGGGTCCGGATGAATGCGCGCCTGCCCGCGATCGGCGCCGTCGTCCTCGCCGCCGTCTGCTTCGGCACCACCGGGACAGCTCAGGCGCTGGGAGCCGGCGGCGTCGATCCGCTCCTGCTCGGCGCCGCGCGCATCGTCCTCGGCGGTGCGCTGCTGGCCCTGCTCCTCGGCGTCGAGACCGTCCGGTCGCGCCGGGTCGCGCGCCCCTCCGCGGCGGTGCTCGTCCTGGTGCTGCTCGGAGCCGGGGGAGTCGCGGCGTACCAGCCCGCCTTCTTCACCGGCACCGCCGAGAACGGAGTGGCCGTCGGCACGATCGTCGCGCTGGGCTCGGCGCCGGCGTTCACGGGTCTGCTCGAGTGGCTCGTCCTGCGCACCGTGCCCAGTGCGCGCTGGTTCGCGTCGACGGCGCTGGCGGCGGTCGGGGTGGTCCTCCTCGCGGGACTCCTGTCGGGCGGCGGATCCGCGGGCGTCTCGGTGCCGGGGCTGCTCGGCTCGGCGGGTGCGGGCGCCTCCTACGCCCTCTACGCCGTCTGCGGCAAGCTGCTGCTCGAGCGCGGATTCACGCCCGCGGCAGCGATGGGCTCCCAGTTCGGAGTCGCCGCTCTGCTCTCTCTGCCGGTGCTGCTCGCGGGGGATCCGACCGTGCTGGCTCCGGCACTCCCCGCCGTCCTCTGGCTCGGTGTCGTGACGGTGGCGGTGGCCTACACGTTCTTCGCGCGGGGCCTCCGGGTCCTGCCGGCCGCGACCGTGTCGACCCTCACCCTGGTCGAGCCCGCGACGGCGACCCTCCTGGGCGTCGCGCTGCTCGGCGAGGTCCTCACGCCCGACGCGGTCCTCGGGGTGGCGGTGCTCGTCGCCGCGGTGCTCCTGCTGGCCGTGCCCGGCCGCCGTCGTGCCGCGCCGCTCGGACGCTGACCGGGCCCGCTCGAGTCTCGTCGCCGCCCGAGTCCGCCGAGCCGGTCACACGGACGGCTGGGGCGGAGCTGTGGCGGTTGCGCCCGTGCTCAGGCGCAGGCCGACCTCGGAGCCCTTGACGACCGACGTCCCGGCTGGGGGCTCCGTCAGCGCGACCTGTCCCGTCGGCACATCCGAATCGATCTGGGCGGTGTCGCCGACCATCAGGCCGGCCGCTCGGAGCGCGCTCGTCGCTGCGTCGACGCTGCGACCGGACACGTCGGGGACGGTCACCTGCGGTGCCGTCAGGAAGGACTCGTCCGCGCGGGCGAAGGCGCGCCCGCCGTAGGCGTCGTCGTACGCCGCCATGACCGGATTCCAGATCCGATGGCGCGCGAGGATCGCGGACCCGCTGTCGAAGTCGATCGAGTCCAGCGCCATGCGGTCGCCTGCCGGGTTCAACGGCGAGATGCTGCCGACCCACACGGCGAGCGCGACCTCGGTGGAGGCGCCGAGCGTCCAACCGTCCGCCGCCGCATCGGTCGTCCCGGTCTTGGTGATGTGCTCGGTGCCGTCCCCCGGGCTCGCGGCAGCGCCGGTCCCCTGCGACGTGACCTGGAGGAGGGCGTACTGAGTGGCGTGGGCGACGTCCGAGCCCATCGAGCGAGTGCAGGTGGATTCGGGGGCGGTGATGTCCTCCCCGTCCGGGCCCACGATCGAGTCGATCGCGACGGCCGAGCAGGTGACCCCGTCGTTCGCGATGCCGGCGTAGGCGACGGCCATCGTGAGCGGGGCGATCTCGTTCGTGCCGAGCACGGTCGCCGGTGACTTCAGGAGCGCCGTGGCGTCGGCGCGGTGCACGCCGAACGCCTCGGCTGTGTCGCGGATCGCGCAGAGGTCGAGCAGGTGCGCCATGCCGATGAATCCGGTGTTGATGGACTGGATCGTCGACTCGAGCGCATTGAGCGAGTCGGGGAAGATCTGCCCGCCGTTGTTCTGCGGATTGAAAGAGGCGTAGTTCTGCGTCCCGTCGCAGCTGTCGCGGAAGCCGGTCCAGTTCTGGTTCCGCGCGTCGAACTGCTCGAGCAGGGTGTGATCGTTCTCCAGCCACTCGATGAGGGTGAAGACCTTGTACGTCGAACCCGTCTGGAAGCCGTTGCCGCCCCCGTACGCCGCGTCGACATTGAGGTTGATCGCGGAGTACTCGCCACCGTCCTCCGACGCGATCTGCTCGGGGTCCTGGCTGTAGCGCTTGTTCTGCACCATCGAGAGGATCCGCCCGGTGCCGGTCTCGACCCCGACAGCGGCGGCGCCGACGTCGAAGCGGGGATCCGTCGCGGGGACCTGCTCGGACATGACGTCGGCCGAGCGCTGCTGCATCGTGAGGTCGATCGTCGTGTAGACCTTGAGTCCGCCGCGCTTCACCGCCGCATACCGCTCGTCGTCGGTGTCGCCGAGTGCGCGGTCGTTCCGCAGCACATGCGAGACGTAGTCGCAGAAGTACGCCGCGTCCCCGGCGGTCTGGCAGCCGGTCGACGGCGGGGTGATGCGAGGCTGCAGGGCCTCCTCGACTGCGGCGTCATGCGCGGCCTCGCCGATCCTCCCGTACTCGAGCATGCGGTCGAGGATGTAGTCGCGGCGGGCGGTGGTCAGTGCGTAGCCGTTCGCCTCGCCGTTCTCCGCATCGTCCGGACGATCGAAGCGGAACTTCTCGGGATTGTTCACGATGGCCAGGAGCGCGGCGGACTGACCCACCGTCAGGTCGGCGGCCGGGACTCCGTAGTAGTACTCGGCCGCAGCCTCGATGCCGTAGACCGTCCCTCCGAACAGGGCGATGTTGAGGTAGCCGAGCAGGATGTCGTCCTTCGAGTACTCCTTCTCGAGCCCGATCGCGAGGCGCATCTCCCTGAGCTTGCGCTCCGGTGTCGTCGCCGTGGCGTCGGCGTAGGCCTTCTCGCGATCCGCCTCGTCGCTGATCGACTCGGCCTTCTGCACCAGCACGTTCTTGACGTACTGCTGAGTGATCGACGACCCGCCCTGCGTCTCGCTGTTGAGGACGTAGGTGCTCGCGATCGCGCGCAGGGTGCCCTGGAGATCGATGCCGCCGTGGTCGAAGAACCGTGGATCCTCGCTGGCGACGAGCGCGTCCTTCACGGAATCGGCGATGCGGTCCGCCGAGACCTCGATGCGGTTCTGGTCGTAGAAGGAGGCGAGGAGCATCGGGTCCTCCGGGTCGCCCGCGTAGACGTCCGTCTTCTGCATGAGCGCGCCGACCTCGAGGTAGCTCGGCAGCGATTGGAACGCCGAGATCGTCCCCGAGGTGGCCGCCCCGGTCAGGGCGACGGCGGGGGCGACCGCGAGGGTCGCGAGCAGTCCTGCGATCACGCTGACGACGACGAATCCGACCAGCGCGCCGAGAGCTCCGTGGACGGTTCGACGGGGCTGGAAGACGGGGACGTTCGGTCGCTTCAGGATGGATCCTCTCGCTGCACCAGCACTGTAGGCGAGGCGGCGGTGAGACCCGTGCAGGCGCGCTGCGCTCGGTCGAGCGCAGCTCCGATCACTCGGTGAGCAGGTCGCCGTCGACGTCGGCGGCGTCGCTCGGGTTCACCGGCGCCTTGCCCGAGCTGATCTGGAGCGGGATGACGGCGCCGTCGACCGCGTCGGATCCGGCGCTGGGGGTCGTCCAGACGACGGCACCGGCGGGGACCTCCGCCGAGTCGACGATCTCCTGGTGCCCCGCGGTGAAGCCGGCCGCCTGCAGCGTCGCGGACGCCTCCGCGACGGTGGCGCCCGTCACGTCGGGGACCTCGGTGACCGACGAGGCGCGGGTGGAGTAGCCGAGCATCGAGGACGGCGGGTCGATGAAGTCGTCTCCGCCGTACTTGGAGTCGAGTGCGGTCATGATCGGGCGGAAGATCGCGTGCCGCGAGGAGGCGGCCTGGATCGTGCCGTCCTCGCCCGTGATCCGGACCTGTCGGAGATTGGCCTTCTTGCCGTTGTCGAAGCCGTTGATGCTGCCGACCCAGACGGCGAGGGAGGCGGAGCGGCTGGCGCCGGCGGTCCACACGTCGGCCGCGTCGTCGGTCGTCCCCGTCTTGCCGATGTGCTCGATCCCGTCGTTCGGGTTCGAGGACACCCCGGTGCCCGAGGTCATGACGCGCTGCATCGCGTACTGCATGCCGTGCGCCACCTCGGGGGAGACCGCCGGGGCGCAGTCCGCGCCGGGAACGGCCACCGGGGCGCCGTCGGCACCCGTGATGCGGTCGATCACGATCGGCTCGCAGGCGACTCCGTCGTTGGCGATGCCCGCGTAGGCGCCGGCGACCGTGAGCGGGGCGATGGTGTTCGTGCCCAGCACCGTGGCGGGGGTCGACCACATCTCGGTGTTCGTGGCGGTGTGCATCCCGAAGGCCTCGGCCGTGGAGCGGATGTCGCAGAGGTCGAGCTGACGCGCCATGCCCATGAAGCCGGTGTTGATCGAGCCCTGGGTCGCCATGACAGCGCTCATGGACTCGCGGTTGTCGGAGGGGGAGTCGTTCTTCGGACGCCAGCTGCCCACGCTCGTCGTGCCGCCCGCGTCGACGTTGCACTTCTGCGGGTAGCTGCGGAAGCCGGACGTGGGGGAGGGGAAGCTCTCGTTGAGCGTGTGACCGGCGGTCAGCCAGTTCGCCAGCGTGAAGACCTTGTACGTGGAGCCCGTCTGGACCCCGCGGCTGCCGCTCATCGCCTCGTCGACGTTGAGGTTCACCGCACTGGTGCCGGGCGTCGCGGCGAGGACCTCGGGATCCTGGCTGTAGACCGTGTTCTGCACCATCGAGAGCACGCGGCCCGTGCGGGCCTCGACGCTCGAGGCGGTCGCGCCGATCTCGAACCGCGGGTCCGTCTGCGGCACGTAGGCGTTCAGCGCCGCCTGCGACACCTGCTGGATGTCGAGGTCGAGCGTCGTGACGACGTCGAAGCCGCCCTGCCGGATCTTGGCGTAGCGCTCGTCGTCCGTGGCTCCGAAGACCTCGTCGTTGCGGAGCACGTTGAGCACGTAGTCGCAGAAGTACGCGGCGTTGCCGGCGGTCGCGCAGCCGGTCGAGGGCTGCGTGATGGCGGGCGTGATCGGCTCCGCGACGGCGGCGTCGTGGGTCGCCTGGTCGATCTTCCCGTACTTCAGCTCCTCGCGGAGGATGTAGTCGCGGCGGTCCTTGGTCACGGCGTAGCCGTTGGCGGCGCCGTTCACCTCGCTCGAGGGGTTGTCGAAGCGGAACTTCTCGGGGTTGTTGACGATGGCGAGCAGCGCCGCCGCCTGCGCGGTCGAGAGCTGGCTCGCCGGGATGCCGTAGTAGTAGTTCGCTGCGGCCTCGATGCCGTAGACGGTGCCGCCGAAGAGCGCGATGTTGAGGTAGCCGAGGAGGATGTCGTCCTTCGAGTACTCCTTCTCGAGGCCGATCGCAAGGCGCATCTCCTTGAGCTTGCGCTCCGGCGTCGGCGCGGTGGCGACCTTGTACGCCGCGGCGCGCTCCGCCTCGTCCGCGATCGACTCCGCCTTCTGCACCAGCACGTTCTTCACGTACTGCTGAGTGATCGAGGAGCCGCCCTGGAGGTCGTCGCCCGACAGGGTCACCGCGAGGGCGCGCAGGGTGCCCTGGACGTCGATCCCGCCGTGCTCGTAGAAGCGCGGGTCCTCGCCGGCCACGGCGGCGTCCTTGGCCGTCTGCGCCACCTCGTCCCAGCCGACCTCGACCCGGTTCTGGTCGTAGACGGAGGCGAGGAGCGTGGTGCCGTCGCCCGCGAAGATGTTGGTCCGCTGCATGGTCTGGCCGACGTCGAGGTAGCCCGGCAGGTTCTGGAACAGGCCGATCGTGTTCGTCGTCGCGAGACCGGTGAGCGCGAGCGCGGGGGTCACCCCGACCGTGATCAGGACGCCAGCGACCATGCTCATGCCGATGAACCCCACGATCGCCCTCAACGACATCCCGAGCGGCCTGTCGGAGCGGCGGGACGCAGTGGGGAGAGCCATGGAGCGGAGGTCCTTTCGGCGCGGCGGACCGCGGTCTTCGTGGGGGAGGGGCGGCGGAAAGCCTCGCGACCGTCGCGCGATGTCCCCCGTGAGAATGGTACGTGACCGACCCCTCGCGCAGGGGTCCTCCGGCAGGAGGACATCCGCTCTGGCGGGGGATGTACAGCCGATGCTCCGACCTGGTAGCCGCGGCGCGGACCCGACCGCAGCGGGTCGACCGTCACAGGGCTTCCTCCGAGCCGATGCATCCGTATCGTGGGGGGTGCGGGCCCTCGCGAGCTCCGCACGGCAGCACCTCGTTCCAGCACCACTCGGCACCAGCCGGCCCCGGGGCCCCGGGACGGCCCCCTGCAGGCAGGAAGCACACACCATGGCACGCATCCACGACGACGTGACGCAGCTCGTCGGCAACACCCCGCTCGTCCGCATCAACCGCCTCTCCGGCGCCGAGAGCGCCGTGGTGCTCGCGAAGCTCGAGTTCTACAACCCGGCGAACAGCGTGAAGGACCGCATCGGAGTCGCGATCGTCGATGCGGCCGAGGCGTCCGGCGAGCTGCCGCCGGGCGGCACCATCGTCGAGGGCACGAGCGGCAACACGGGCATCGCCCTGGCGCTCGTCGGCGCGGCGCGCGGCTACAAGGTGATCCTGACGATGCCCGAGACCATGTCCGTCGAGCGCCGGGTCCTGCTGCGCGCCTACGGAGCCGAGATCGTGCTCACCCCGGGCGGCGAGGGCATGCGCGGAGCGGTCGAGCGCGCTCAGGCGATCGTGGCGGAGACCCCCGGGGCGATCCTCGCGCGCCAGTTCGAGAACGCCGCGAACCCCGAGGTGCACCGACGCACCACCGCCGAGGAGATCTGGAACGACACCGACGGCGAGGTCGACGTGTTCGTGGCCGGCATCGGCACGGGCGGCACGATCACCGGCGTCGGCCAGGTGCTCAAGGAGCGCAAGCCCGGTGTGCGGATCATCGGCGTCGAGCCGATCGACTCGCCGCTGCTGACGCAGGGCACCGCCGGTCCGCACAAGATCCAGGGCATCGGGGCGAACTTCGTCCCGGCGAACCTCGACCGCGACGTCTACGACGAGATCATCGACGTCACCCTCGACGACTCGGTCCGCGTCGCCCGCGAGATGGCGGCGCAGGAGGGGATCCTCGGCGGCATCTCCTCCGGCTCGATCATGTGGGCGGCGCTCGAGGTCGCCAAGCGGCCCGAGAACGCCGGGAAGACGATCGTCGCCATCGTGTGCGACTTCGGCGAGCGGTACATCTCGACCGTTCTGTACGAGGATCTCCGCAGCTGAGCTCCTCGGCCTCGCACCCGGGAGCGCTGACCCGGCTCCGGGAGGACGTGCGCAGCGCCCGGGTGCGCGATCCCGCCGCGCGCAGCTCGCTCGAGGTGGTGCTCTCGTACCCCGGTCTGCACGCCGTCTGGGCGCACCGCGTCGCGCACCGCTGGTGGCGGCGCGGATTCCGCCTGCCGGCGCGCCTGCTGTCGCAGCTGGCGCGGGCGGTGACGGGGGTCGAGATCCATCCCGGCGCGGTGATCGGCCGCCGCCTCTTCATCGACCACGGCATGGGAGTCGTGATCGGCGAGACGGCGCGGATCGGCGACGACTGCCTGCTCTACCACGGGGTCACGCTCGGCGGGCACTCGACCCGGCGCGAGCGCCGGCACCCGGCGATCGGCGACCGGGTCGTGCTGGGCGCGGGGTCGGTCGTGCTCGGACCGATCGTCCTCGGCTCCGACGTGAGCGTCGGGGCCAACGCCGTCGTCGTGAAGGACGCGGTCGACGGAGCGGTGCTGGTCGGGATCCCGGCCCGCGACCTCCGCGCCGCCGGTCGCGCCGACGCCTCGCTGACGGATCCGGGCTTCTTCATCGACCCGGCGATGTACATCTGAGCGGTCCCGCCGCCACCGGGGCGGTGGGACGGCGCCCGCTCAGTCGTCGGCGGGGTGCGCGATGCTCCGCGGCGAGCTCTTGATCCGGGCGAAGGCGTCGAGCGCGTGCGCCCGCGTCTCCTTGAGGTCGAGGATCGGCGCCGGGTAGTCCTCGCCCTCCGGTGTGAGGGTCTCGGCGAGCGTCCACGGCTCGTGGATCGCGGAGCCCTCGACGGCGGCGAGCTCGGAAACGTTCTTCCGCAGGTAGTCGCCGGCCGGATCGAACTTGTGCGACTGGGTGACCGGGTTGAAGACCCGGAAGAACGGCGACGCGTCGGCGCCGGATCCGGCGACCCACTGCCAGTTGGCGGCGTTGCTCGCTGGATCCGCATCGACGAGCGTGTCCCAGAACCACTCCTCGCCCACGCGCCAGTCGACGAGCATGTTCTTGATCAGGAACGAGGCGGTGACCATCCGGACGCGGTTGTGCATGTAGCCCGTCCGCCAGAGCTCGCGCATGCCGGCGTCCACGAGCGGATAGCCGGTGCGGCCCCGGTGCCACGCGTCGATGTCGTGCTGCGTCGCGTGCGCCCAGGGAAAGCGGTCGAAGCGGGTGTCGAAGTTGGCGGTCGCCAGATCGGGCCAGTGGAACAGCAGGTGGTAGCAGAACTCGCGCCACAGCACCTCCGAGGCGAAGCGCTCCCGTCCCTGCTCGTGGTGCGGTCCCTCGCCGCGCGACTCCACCACGGCCTGCCACACCTGGAAGGGGCTGATCTCGCCCCAGCGCAGGTGGGCCGAGAGGTTCGAGGTGGCGTCGTCGGCGGGCCGGTCGCGGCCGTCGGAGTAGTCGTCGAGCTGCTCGGCGATGAAGGCCCGCAGCCGATCTGCCGCGGCCTCCTCGCCCGGCACCCAGCGCTCTCGGAGCCCGCCCGCCCAGTCGGGACGGGTCGGCAGCAGACCCCAGCCGTCGAGCCGGTCGGACTCGACGGCGGAGGAGACTCCGTCGATCGAGCGCGGCCGGGGGAGCGGCGCACGCGGCGCCTCCTTCTTCTTGCAGGCGCGGGCGAACGGCGTGTAGACGGAGTAGGGGCCGTTGCCGCCGGTCTGCACGGTCCACGGCTCGAACAGGAGCGAGCCCTGGTGGCTCTCGGCCTCGGTGCCGCGCGAGCGGAGTCCCTCCTTCACGGCGGTGTCGACGGCGCGCTCAGCGCCTCCGTAGCGCCGGTTCCAGTGCACGGCGCCGGCGCCGAGCTCCTCGGCGAGCTGCAGGATCACGGCCTCCGCAGGTCCGCGGCGCAGGATCAGCGACCCGCCGATCGAGGAGAGGTCGTCGCCCAGCGCGCTGAGGCTGCCGTGCAGCCACCAGCGGGCCGCGCCGCCGAGCGGCCGGATGCCCGGCGACTCGTCGTCGAGCACGTAGCAGACCGCGAGCGGGGCGCCGCGCTCGATCGCCGCCCGCAGCGCGGGGTTGTCGGCCAGGCGGAGGTCGTCGCGGAGCCAGACGAGGGTCGGGGAGGAGGTGCTCATGGTCCCTCCATGATCCGCGAGGCCGACCTCGCCGCGAAGTGCTGGCCGCGCCGTCCGGGGAGTGCTAGCGGGGAGCCCGCCTGGGGAGGAGCGACTGCGCTCCGTCCTCGTCGCGGGTCAGGCCGAAGCGACGTTCGCGCGGAGCTTGTCGCAGAGCGCCGTCAGCTGGGCCAGCTCGTCGTCGTCGAGCGCGTCGCCGACGTGCTGCGAGATCGTCGCCATGTGACGGAGTGCCACGTGGCGGAACAGGTCGTAGCCCTCGTCGGTGATCGCGATGACCGTGCCGCGGGCGTCGTTCGGATCCTCGCTCTTGCTGACGTAGCCGCGGCTCACGAGCCGGTCGATCAGCCGGCTGACGCTGGGCTGGGTGAGCAGCACGTGCTTGTTGAGGTCGCGCAGCCGTGCGCGGCGCTCGGGCTGCCGGGTGAGGTTGAAGAGGACGTCGTACTCGTTGAGGGAGATCTCCTTGGAGGGGAACTCGCTGCTGAGCGCCCGCATCACGTGCACCTGCGCGCGGAACAGCGCCTCCCAGGCGGCGACAGCGCGTCTCGAACCCACCGGACCTCCTCCGTCGTGCCCAGGATACGGGGTCGCCACTCGGCGGGGAGCGCAACTGCGCGATCCGTACGGCTGCCGCGCCTACGGCTCCGAGGCCCCGCGCCGGAACGACAGAAGGCCGGCCGCTGAGGCGAGCGGCCGGCCTTCATTCCCTTGCACCAAGAGTGTCCTGCAATCACATTCGCGCTTCGCCGCCACAGCAAACGACTAACGCTCTTGAACTATATAACGGATCGATAACGCCGCAAGCTCCCATTTCCTGACACTTCCCTGAGCCCCGCATCCACTCGCCGACCCCTCCCGGAACGCGCGCCGAGCTCCTCCATCCGGAGCCGCCGACCACCCCCGCCCCGCTCCTCGCGACGGCGTCTGACGGCGCGCCTGCTACCGGCACCGAGGCGATCGAGTCCCCGCGAGAGAGCGCTTCGGACCTCTTGGAGCAGGCCGTCCTCAAGCCTCCCGTCGAGGAGGCCGCCGGAGCGACCTGACGTCCGTCACACCATGCCGGCGAAGCCGCACCTCGTCCGGACCGTGCCGGCGAAGCCTAGGCCACGCGCCTCGGCCAACCGCCCGTCTCGAAGGCGATGGGCGAGAAACGCGTGCGAGCGTTTCGAGCGAGCCGAACGCACCTCGCTCTGCGGAACGCGACCCGTCGCGAAGCCGACCGCGGTTGAGGGAGCGCTCGCGCTCCCTCAGCGAGCAAGCACCGCCCGGCCCCTGAGGGAGGAGCGCTTGCGCCCCTCCCTCAGAAAAGGTCGGGCGACGGCGTGGAGGCGTAGCGGATGGCGACGTCGGCGTGGCGGTCGAAGCGGTAGCCGACGCCGCGGACGGTGCGGACGATGTCCTCGTAGCGGCCGAGCTTGGCGCGGAGGCGGCGGACGTGGACGTCGATGGTGCGCTCGTTGGGGGCGTCGTCGTCGGCGGCTCCCCAGAGGGAGGCGATGAGCTCGGCGCGCTCGATGGTGCGTCCCTCGCGGAGGACGAGGTACTGCAGCAGCTCGAACTCCTTGTAGGTGAGGGCGGTGGTCTCGTCGTCGAGGATCACGCGCTTGCGGGAGATGTCGATGACGACTCCACCGGGTGCGCGGTCGGGGTCGGGCTCGGCGTCGGCGCGGCGCTTGGCGACGGCGGCCGGGTCCTGGAGGGCGAGGCGGACGACGTCCACGTCGCGGCCGCCGGCGCTGCGGGGCGAGGGCGACGGAGGCGTAGGTCTCGGCGTCGGGGGCGAGGAGCGCGGTGACGCGCTTGAGCTCCTCGACGAGGCGGCCGAGGTCGACTCCGGCGGCGCGGGCCTTGGCCTCGTCGATGCCGACGTAGAGGGCGAAGCCGCGGGCCTCGGTGCCCTGGGGCACGGCGCGGAGGCGGGGGGCGGCCGGGAGGCTCTCGGGAGCGGCCTGGAGGCGGGGCGTCTCGAGGGCGGCGGGAGAAGGGACGGTGCGGGCGTGGAGGAGGGACATGGCAGATCCTTGGGGCTGGTCGATCCGGGACGAGTGTCCGGGAGAGCGGATCCGGGTGTGCGCTGCGGTGCCGGTGTCCGCGTGGCGCGGTCCGGCGGGGGCGGATGGAGTTCATCCGAGGGGTTCGCCGCGCCTGCAACGCCGTGCCGATCGGACGGGGCGTGGAGCCCGGTCAGGAGGATCGGAGGGCGGAGGCTGTGCGGGAACCCGGCGAGGTCAGTGCCTCACGCACACATTCGACAACACATGACGAGGCCGCCGGCCATCATCATGCCGGCATCCCCGATGGCCTCAAGGGAGGTCAGGGCGTGCGCGTTGTCAGTCATGGGGGACAGTAAAGCGGACTGTGACGGACCGAGTCAACAGATTTCAGGTCCGCGTCCAGGATCCGGCGCAGGATCGGCTCCTCCGGGCGCTCGACGGCACCCGGAGGAGGGAGCGATCAGCCCGCGAGGCCGTAGAGCCGGTCGCCCGCGTCGCCGAGGCCCGGGACGATGTAGCCGAGCTCGTTCAGGTGGTCGTCGAGCGCGCCCAGGACGATGGTCACCTCGCGGCCCTCGAACGCCTTCTCGACGGCGGCGAGACCCTCCGGAGCAGCGAGGAGGCAGACGGCGGTGACGTCGACGGCTCCGCGGTCGAAGAGGAACCGGATCGCCGCGATGAGCGAGCCTCCGGTCGCCAGCATCGGGTCCAGGACGAAGCACTGGCGGTTCGAGAGGTCGTCGGGCAGGCGCTCGGCGTAGGTCGTGGGCTCGAGCGTCTCCTCGTTGCGCGCCATGCCGAGGAAGCCGACCTCGGCGGTCGGGATCAGCTTGACCATGCCCTCGAGCATGCCCAGGCCCGCGCGGAGGATCGGGACCACCAGCGGCTGCGGGTCGCTGAGCGCGAGACCCGTGGTCTGCGTGACGGGGGTCTCGATCGTCACGGTCCTGGTGCGGACGCCGCGCGCGCCTCGTAGGCGAGCAGGGTCATCAGCTCCTCGGCGAGCTGCCGGAAGGTGGGGGAGGGGGTGCGCTTGTCGCGCAGCACGGTGAGCTTGTGCGTGATCAGCGGGTGGTCGGCTACGTGGACGCGCATAAGCTCAATCTACTTCCCGGTCCGAGCGCGGCCGGACCGGACGCGGGCACGAGGGGGCGCGATGCGCGACAGCGACCTCCGCCTCCCCTCCGCCGCCGACGACTGGATGGGGCTCGCGCTCGACGAGGCCCGCCGCGCCGCGGGCTGGGGCGACGTGCCCGTCGGGGCCGTGGTGGTCGACTCCTCGGGTCGCGTCGTCGGGCGGGGGCGGAACGAGCGCGAGCTGCGCACCGACCCGACCGCGCACGCCGAGGTGGTGGCGCTGCGGGACGCGGCGGCCGCCCGGGGCGACTGGCAGCTCACGGGCTGCACGCTCGTCGTGACGCTCGAGCCGTGCGTCATGTGCGCCGGGGCGATCCTGGCCGCGCGCCTCGACCGCGTCGTGTTCGGCGCATGGGACGAGAAGGCGGGAGCGGTGGGCTCGCTGCACGACCTCCTCCGCGATCGCCGGCACACCTGGACGACCGAGGTGTACCCGGGCCTGCGCGCCGAGGAGAGCACGCGGCTGCTGCTCGACTTCTTCCACGCCCGGCGCTGAGCGGGCGGACCCTCAGTCGCGGGAGTGCCCCGCGAGCCACTCCGCGAGCACGAGCTCCGTCGCCCCGCGCATCCGGTCGAAGCGGCCCTCGCGCACGTCAAGGTCGAGCTCGGCCGCCGTGTAGCCCGCCGCGGCCGCGTACTCGGCGTCGCCCTCGAGCCAGCGGGCGGCCATCGCGCCCGTGAGCTCGGGATGGAACTGCACCCCGAGCAGCCACTCGTCGATGCCGAAGGCCTCGACCTCGTAGGCCTCGGAGGAGGCGAGGAGCGTCGTCCCCGCAGGCAGGGCGAAGGTGTCGCCGTGCCACTGCATGACGGGCACGCCCGCGACGTGGCGCAGCGGCGAGCGCATCCCCTCGGCGGTCGGCGCGATCGAGCGGAACCCGACCTCGCGGGTGGGCCCCGGGTGCACGTCCGTGCCGAGCGCGGCGGCGATCAGCTGAGCGCCGAAGCAGATCCCGAGGGTCGGACGGCGGTGGTGCAGCCGATCCTGCAGCAGGGCGATCTCGGGTGCGATGAACGGGTGGCGGGCGGTCTCGTAGACGCCCGCACTGGAGCCGAGGGTGACCACCAGATCCGGCTCGTCGAGATCGACGGAGCCCAGATCGGTCGCCGCGAGCGCCTCCACGCTCCAGCCCTGATCCTGGAGCATCGGCTCGAGGACTCCGAGTCCCGCTCCCCGCTCGTTGACGATCGCCAGCGCGCGTCGCACCTCAGCCGGCGCTCTCGTGCGGGGGAGCCGGGTGGGGGACGGGAGCGGTGCCCGCTCCACCGACGTCGGATGCGCTCACGTGGTCTCCTCGAGGATCCTGGTGGTGCCGGTCGGTGGTCGGATCATCCTAGGGTCCTGCCGGACCGTGCGAGGACCCCGTCGCGGGGCGGGCGAGGGGCCGCCGCGTCCGGCTTCGTAGGATGAGCGGGTGACCGACGACACCGTGCTGCTCCCCTCCATCGCCGTGCTCGGCCTGGGCTCGATGGGCGGTGCGATCCTCAGCGGGCTGCTCGCGCCCGGCGTGCGCATCGAGGGCGGGGTCCGGGTGACGAACCGCGACGCCGCCAAGGCCGCCGCGTGGAAGGACCACCCGGTCGTCACCGCGTTCGCCACGGGGGACGACGCCGACGCGAACCGCCGCGCCGTCGAGGGCGCCTCCGTCGTGCTCGTCGCGGTGAAGCCGCACATGGTGCCCGCGCTGCTGGAGGAGATCGCCGACGCGCTCGCTCCGGGGACCGTCGTGGTGAGCGTCGCGGCCGGAGTCACGGTCGCGACGTTCGAGAGCCGACTGCCGGACTCGGTGCCGGTGCTGCGCTCGATGCCGAACACGCCGGCCGTCGTCGGCCGCGCCGTCACAGGGCTGAGCGCCGGAACGCGTTCGAGCGACGAGGACCTCGCGCTCGTCCGCCGCCTGTTCGAGACGGTGGGCGAGGTCGTCGAGGTCCCGGAGTCGCAGCTGGACGCGCTCTCGACGATCTCGGGCTCGGGACCCGCCTACGTGTTCCTCCTGATCGAGGAGCTGATCGCGGCGGCGATCGCCAAGGGATTCACCCGCGGGCAGGCGTCGACGATGGTGACGGGCACGTTCCTCGGCGCGGCCGAGCTGCTCGTGCACTCGGGCGAGGAGCCCGCCGAGCTGCGCCGCCGGGTCACGAGCCCGAACGGGACGACCGAGCGGGCGATCGCCGTGCTGCAGGAGGCGGACATGGCGTCGCTCTTCGCCCGGGCGACGGACGCGGCGCTCGCGCGCGCGCGGGAGCTCGCCGCGTCCTGAGACGCCCCGCGCCTACGAGCCCAGGGCTGCGAAGCGCTCGATGTCGCTGGGCGTGCCGCTGACGACGATGAGGTCGTGGTTCGAGACCACGGTCTGCTCGGTCGCGTAGGTGAACGGCTTGCCGGGGCTCTTGACGCCCACCACCGTGACGCGGTGCTTGCGGCGGACCCCCGACTCCGTGAGCGTGAGACCGCGGATGGGCTTGGGCGGGTACATCTTGGCGAGCACGAAGTCGTCGTCGAACTCGATGAAGTCGAGCATCCGGCCCGAGACCAGGTGCGCCACGCGCTCGCCCGCCTCGGCCTCGGGGTAGATGACGTGGTTCGCGCCGATGCGCTCGAGGATCTTGCCGTGCGAGCGCGAGATGGCCTTGGCCCAGATCTGCGGGATCTTGAGGTCGACGAGGTTCGCGGTGATGAGCACGGACGCTTCGATCGAGGACCCGACGGCGACGACGGCGACCTGGAAGTCCTGCGCGCCGATCTGCGCGAGGGCGTCGAGCGAGCGCGCATCCGCCTGCACCGCGTGGGTGACCCGCTCGGACCACTTCTGCACGAGCCCGGCGTCGGCGTCGACGGCGAGCACCTCGCGGTCGAGTCGGTCGAGCTGGCCGGCCGTGGCGGCACCGAAGCGCCCGAGGCCGATCACCAGCACCGGGGCGTCGTACCTGATGCGGTCAACCAACGATGGGCCTCTCTTCCGGTCGTCTGAACAACTGCCTCCGCTGACTCGCGGCGAGCGCGGCGGCGAGAGTCACGGTACCAACGCGGCCCATGAACATCGTCAGCGCCAGCACGTAGACGCCGGAGGGCGGGAGCTCCGCCGTGATCCCCGTCGACAGCCCCGACGTCGCGAACGCCGAGATCACGTCGAACAGCACGTAGTCGAGGGAGGCCTTCGTGATGTGCAGGATGATCACCGACGAGACGGCGACCGTCGTCGCTCCCCACAGCACGACCGAGACCCCCAGGCGCAGGACGTCGTTGGGGATCCGGCGGCCGAACGCCTCCATGTCGTTGGTGCCGCGGGCCTCCGCGAACGCGGCGAGGAACAGGATCGCCAGCGTCGTGACCTTGATCCCGCCCGCGGTCGAGGCCGAGCCGCCGCCGATGAACATCAGCATGTCGGTGACGAGCAGGCTGGAGCCGTTCAGATCGGGGATGACGATGGTCGAGAAGCCGCCCGACCGGGTCATCGTCGAGAGGAAGAACGACTGGAAGACGGTGTCGCCCGCGTCGAGCACGCCGAACGTCTTCGGATTGTCGAACTCGAGCACGATGTAGAGCGCCGCCCCGGCGACCAGCAGGATCAGGGAGGTGACGAGCGTGAGCTTCACGTGCACCGACCACTTGCGCGGGCGGCGCCAGCCGCGCGAGAAGGCGTAGATGACGGGGAAGCCGATCGAGCCGAGGAAGACGCCGATCATCAGGATCCCGAGGAACCAGTAGTCGTCCTGGAACGGGGTGAGCCCGGCGGCGTTGGGCGAGAACCCGGTGTTGGTGAACGCCATCGCCGAGTAGTAGAAGGAGTGCCACACCGCCTCGCCGACCGGGATCCCGTCGATCAGCATCCGCGGGAACAGCAGGAGTGCGACGACGATCTCGATCACGGCGGCGCTCACGGCCACCGTGGTGAGCAGCCCGCCGATCTCGCCGAGCCGCACGGCCTGGCCCTCGGCGACGGGCCCCGAGTGGATCCGCAGCGGGTTCGAGTCGCTCGCGACCATGAGCTTGGCGCGGAGGCCGAGGCGGCGCGAGACGGCCATGCCCATGATCGACGCCAGGGTGAGCACGCCCAGTGCGCCGATGTTGACGCCGATGAAGATCACGGAGTGGCCGAACGCCGACCAGTGCGTCGCCATGTCGACCGTGGCCAGGCCCGTGACGCAGATGACGGACATGGCGGTGAAGAACGCGTCGTGCAGCGGAGTGACCTCGCCGGCGGTCGTCGAGACCGGCAGGGAGAAGAGGAGCGTGAAGACCAGGATCAGCGCCGAGAAGATCAGGATCGCGAAGCGCGAGGGGGAGCGGCCGGCGAAGTCGTCGATGAGGTCGCGGGCCCGCTCGAAGCCCGACCACGGGGAGACGGGCGAGACCCCGACGGGGCTGCGGAACTGCTGGCGAACCACCACGGCGGATCCTCCACTCGATCGCGGCCATGCTACCCGCTCGCCGTGCCGCGCCCGGGCCCGACGACGGGCGTCGGCGCCGCTCCCGGGCGCCGACGCGGGGTGCTGACTACTCTGGGCGCATGCCGGACATCTTCGCGGTGATCGCCGACGGCACCCGCCGCGACATCCTCTCCCTCCTGCGCGAGCAGAGGGAGGCGGGCCCGTCGGGCGCCGGGGGCATCAGCGTCTCGCAGCTCGTCGCCCGCCTCGAGCTCAGCCAGCCGACCGTGTCGAAGCACCTCAAGGTGCTGCGCGACGCGGGACTCGTCACGGTGCGCGAGAGCGGGCAGCACCGCTTCTACGCCCTGCAGTACTCGCCGCTCGAGGAGGTCGAGGACTGGCTGCTGCCGTTCCTCGAGGAGGACGACGAGCCCGCTCTGCTCGACGCGGCGGCCGCGGCCCGGGCGGAGTCGCTGGGCCGGGCGATCGCGGAGCGCACGCACCAGGTCAGCACAGTGGTGCAGGACATCCAGCGCGGCGTGAGCGAGGGGGCGACGAAGGTCGCCGAGGCGCTGCGCATCCGGAAGTGACGCGTGTCGGGGCGCTCGCCGCGACGGGGGTCTGCTAGGCCGTGACTCCGGGCGCCCGCTCGGTCGTGTAAGCTCGCGTGAGGCATTTTCTCGTAAGCGGCCGTCCGTCGGGCGGTCGACCCCCCTGAACGTTGTGAGGTCTTCGTGGGTTCTGTTATCAAGAAGCGTCGCAAGCGTATGGCGAAGAAGAAGCACCGCAAGCTGCTTCGCAAGACTCGCCACCAGCGTCGCAACAAGAAGTAGGCCCCGGCCTCTTCCCCTTCGAGCGTCCGCTCCCCTCCGGGATCGGGCGCTCGTCTGCGTCCGGGGACGCTCCGGTCGCGCGCGGCGGTGCGGCTGCGCGCCCTGCGCCAGCGCGGTCGGGCCGCCCGCGCCTCCCCTCTAAACTGGGAGCATGGTGGACATCGCGCTGACTCTCGTGGGGAAGCCCGGCTGCCACCTCTGCGACGACGCCCGAGCGGTGGTGCAGGGGGTCCTCGCCGAGCTCGGGCCCGCCGCTCCGGCCGTCTCGCTGACGGAGGTCTCGATCCTGGACGACGCCGAGCTGCACGAGCGCTTCGTCGAGGAGATCCCCGTCCTCCTGATCGACGGTCGCGTCCACAACTACTGGCGCATCGACCCCGTCCGCCTCCGCCGAGCCCTCCTGGAGCACTCATGACCGTCCGCCACGTCGTCGCCTGGAAGCTGAACGCCGTCGACCCGGCGCAGCGGGCCGAGCACACCGAGCAGATCTCGGAGGCGCTGCGGGGACTGCTGCCGATCATCCCCGAGATCGAGTCGATGACGATCGGGAAGAACACGCTGTTCCCGAAGGACAACTTCGACATGGTGCTGATCGCGGACTACGCCGACGCCGACGCGCTGAACGTCTACGTCGAGCACCCGGAGCACCGCCGCGTCGCGGGCTTCATCCGGCCCCTCGTGCGCGAGCGGGCCTGCGTCGACTTCGAGGTCTGACCGCTCCCGACCGACGGCGGCCGATCGCCGTTCCGACACGCGTCCGTGACCGGATCGTTGCGGTGGACCCCACACACGGGGGACGGAGTGGCCTCCGAGTGAGGCTGTGATCCGCATAGTCTCTTTGCGGGGACCGCCGCTCCCCGCATCCGGGGTGCACTCAGCACTCCGCCGGGGAGGAACATCCATGTCACGTCAGCGACGCCGCACCGCGGCCTCCGCGCTCGTCCTGGCCGCGCTCGTCGCCGGCCTCGCGCTGCCCGCCGCCGCTCAGGCGACCGAGCTGGTGCCCGGAGTCTCGCGCCCGCGGTCACGGAGCCGGTCGCGCCGGTGGTCCCGCCCGTCGAGGAGGTGCCGCCGGTCGTCGAGCCGGAGCCCGAGCCGGAGCCGGAGACCCCGACCGTGCCGAGCGTGCCCTCCGAGGAGCCGGCGCCCCAGGTGCCGGGTGTGCCGTCGCAGCCGGAGCAGCCGACCACGCCGTCCGAGCCGGAGCCCCAGCCGAGCACGCCGACGCAGCCGGAGCAGCCCTCGCAGCCCCAGCCTGCGCAGCCGAACCAGCCGGCTCCGCAGCCCGCTCAGCCGAATCAGCCCGCCCAGCCGGCTCAGCCGAACCAGCCCGCGCAGCCGCAGGCTCCGGCCGGAGGCTCCGCCGGCGGTACCGCCACCACCGAGGCCGGCACGACGGCTCCGCGGCCCTCCGCCCCCGGTCGCACCCTGCTCTCGACCTCCGCCGCCGACCCGGCCGCGGCACCTGCTCCGGTCGCCGAGGGGCAGCCGGTCGCCGAGGCCGCGGCTCCCGCCGTCTCGGTCTACCTCACCCGCGACGCGGGAGTGGACCCGGGTGCGCTGACGCTCGATCTCGCCCGCTTCTACGGAGTGGGAGCCGCCTACGCCGGATTCCAGCGCGGCGAGAGCGTCTCGGGCGTGCTGCGCGCACCCGACGGCACCGAGACTCCGCTGACCGGCGACGCCCGCCAGGACGGCGCGACGACCAGCACGGGCTCGGCCACGGTGCCGGCCGCGGCGCTGTCGGCGACGGGCGAGTACACGATCACCGTCACCGGCGACCGCGGCTCCACCGCCTCGACCACCTTCTCGCTCGTCGCCTCCACCGGGCCGGGCGTGCTCGTCGAGCCGCGCGACGGCTCCGGCACCGAGACGGGCGCTCCCCGCGGCGCGGTCTGGGGCTTCGACTCCGGCGAGGCCGTGACGATCGCCGCGGTCACGCCCACCGGCGTGAAGGCGGACCTCGCGGTCGGCCCCCTATCGGTCCGGGTCGACGACCTCGGCTGGTCCGACCTCGTGCTGGGCGACGCGATCGTGGCGACGCCGACCGCTCCGGTCTACTGCCTCGTCGCCACGGGCACCGCCTCCGGGCGCACCGCCGCCGTGACGGTCGGCTACCCCGTGGACGGCGTCTCGGCCGATCTGCCCGACGCGGCTCAGGTCTGCGGCATCGCGATCGCGACCGCCGGCGCTGAGCCGGTGCTCCCCTCCACCGAGGCGTCCGGGCAGACGGCCGGAGTGGCGCTGACGATCGGCGCCGGTGCGCTGGTGGCCGTGATCCTCGCGGTCGTCATCGCGAACATCGTGATCCGCCGTCGCCGCGAGTACGACGACCTCTTCATCGGCGGACCGCTCCCGCACCCGACGCAGGAGTGATCCGACGCCGGCGCGAGCGCCGGTCAGGACGCGGAACGCCCGCGGGACGATGATGTCCCGCGGGCGTTCCGTGGTTCGGGGGCGACCAAGGCGTGCTGACCACGAGAGATCGTGATCGGCACGCCCTGGGTGCTCAGTCGATCCGGCTGAACCGCAGCAGGATCGTGCGCGCCTCGGGGCGCAGCTGGAAGTCGGGCCAGACGTCCGGGCCGCAGGCGCGGGAGCCCAGGCCGTGCTGGGCCGCGTCGATCGTGAGGACCGAGCGCGTCGACTCCGGGAGCTCGTGCGGGTGCTGCGCGACGCCGATCTCCTGCGGCGTGTGCCGGGCGAGGGTGAAGCCGGGCAGGCGGCCGTGCAGATCGGGGGCGGCCTCGATCCGCAGGCGCGGTGCGCCGTCCTCGTGCAGCACGAGCTCGCGCACCGACGAGCGGTGCCCGCTCTCCTGCGGCCGCGCGTACGGCGTCGTCAGCGCGTCGATCTCCGCCGAGAACCGACCCACGCGGGCGGCGCGGAGGCTGTCGGGGTACGACTCGAGCGGACCGGTGCCGAACCACTCGGCTCCGCCGATCGCGCCGGCAGCTCGAACGTGAGCCCGAGGCGCGGCCAGACGAGGTCCCAGCGGCCCGTGGGCGCGAGGTCGGCGCGGAGGACGACCGCGTCGCCGTCGGCCGTCCAGTGCTCGTCGACCAGGAGCGCCGCGTCGAGGTCCGCGGCGGACCAGCGGGTGCGGCGGCGGACGCCGTCCGAGGTGTCGAGGCTCTCGAGCCGGGACGTGAGGCGGTCCAGGCCGACCTCGCGCCAGCGGGCGGCCGAGGACGGGGCGGGCACTCCGCGTCCATAGCCGGCGTTGGGGTCACCACTGAGGTAG
>NZ_MUKN01000060.1 GCF_001995175.1 Rathayibacter rhapontici | reverse complement strand
CCCGCCCGCGCCAGCCGCTCCGCCTCCGGGCCGCACCGCGCGGTCGTGATCGGCGGCGGCATCGGCGGACTCGCCTCCGCCGCGCTCCTCGCCCGCGACGGCTGGGACGTGACCGTGCTCGAGAAGCGCGAGGTCGTCGGCGGCCGCGCGGGCTCGTGGGAGCGCGACGGGTTCCGCTTCGACACCGGTCCGTCCTGGTACCTCATGCCCGAGGTCTTCGACCACTTCTTCCGCCTGATGGGCACGAGCGCCGACGAGCGCCTCGACCTGGTGAAGCTCGACCCCGGGTACCGGGTCTACAGCGAGGGTGTCGCCGAGCCGCTCGACGTGCTCGCCGACCTCGAGTCGAACATCTCCCTGTTCGAGAGCGTCGAGCCGGGCTCGGGCGAGCGGATGCGCGCCTACCTCGAGTCGGCGCGCGACACGTACGAGATGGCCAAGCGCCGCTTCCTCTACACCAGCTTCGCGTCGTTCCTCCCGCTGCTGCGCAAGGACGTCCTCTCGCGCACGGCGACCCTCGGGAAGCTGCTGCTCACCTCGCTCGACTCCCTGGCGGGCACCGCGGTGACCGACACCCGCCTGCGGCAGATCCTGGGCTACCCGGCGGTCTTCCTCGGCTCCTCGCCGTACGACGCGCCGAGCATGTACCACCTCATGAGCCACCTCGACCTGGCCGACGGCGTGCTCTACCCGATGGGCGGATTCACGCGGCTGATCGAGGCCGTCGCCGAGGTCGGCGAGGAGGCGGGCGTCACGATCCGCACCTCGTCGCCCGCCACGCGCATCCTCACCGCGCGCGCCCCCCGCGGCAGCCGTCGCGGCGCCGAGGTCGTCGGGGTGGAGTTCGAGGGCCCGGACGCTGTCGAGCGCCTGCCCGCCGAGCTCGTCGTCAACGCGTCGGATCTCTTCACGACCGAACAGTCCCTCCTGCCCGACGAGCAGCGCACCTTCCCGCCGCAGTACTGGGAGGACCGCAACCCCGGTCCCAGCGCCGTGCTGATCCTCCTGGGCGTGCGCGGCGAGCTGCCGCAGCTCGAGCACCACACCCTGCTCTTCACGAAGGACTGGCGCGACAACTTCGGCCGCATCTTCGGTGAGAACCCGTCGGTGCCGGATCCCGCCTCCCTCTACGTCTGCCGACCGAGCGCGACCGACCCGGGCGTCGCTCCGGACGGGCACGAGAACCTCTTCGTGCTCGTGCCGATCCCGGCCGACACCTCGATCGGCCACGGTGGAGTCGACGGCGCGGGCGACGCGCGGGTCGAGGCGATCGCCGACGCGGCCATCCAGCAGATCGCGACCTGGACCGGAGCGGCGGACCTCGCCGACCGCATCGTGGTGCGGCGCACCATCGGGCCGGCCGATTTCGAGACCGACCTGGGCGCCTGGCGCGGCTCGATGCTGGGCCCGGCGCACGTGCTCAAGCAGAGCGCCTTCTTCCGCGCCGGCAACGCGAGCGCTCACGTCGACGGGCTCCTCTTCGCCGGCAGCTCGACGATCCCCGGCATCGGCCTGCCGATGTGCGTCATCAGCGCCGAGGTCATGCTCAAGCGCGTGCGCGGCGACGTCTCGACCGAGCCGATCCCGGTGCGCGGAGCGCCCGATGCCCCGGTGGCTCCGACGGTCGGAGCGAGGTGCGCGACGCCGTGCTCGCCGGCCCGGCGGAGTAGCCGGTGGGCGTCGTCTACCTGCTCGCGCTCGCGGTCTCGGTCTTCGGGATGGTCGTGCTCGACAAGCGCTTCGGGCTGTTCTTCTGGGACGACGCCCGGCGGGCGGCGATCGTGCTGCCCGCGGGAGTCGTCTTCTTCCTGATCTGGGACCTGTTCGGGATCGGGCTCGGCGTCTTCTTCCGCGGCGAGACCCCGTACATGACCGGACTGCAGCTCGCCCCCGAGCTCCCGGTCGAGGAGGTCCTCTTCCTCACCCTGCTCTGCTACCTGTCGATGGACGTCCACGGGGCGCTCGCGAAGCGGGCGGAGGCGCGGGCGTGACCTACCTCCTCCTGAACACGGTCTTCCTGGCCGTGGTGCTGGTCGTCCTCGTGATCGCCCTGCGCCGCGGTCGGCTCCGCCTCGGCCCCCTCGTCGGCACGCTCGTCGTGCTGCTCGTGATGACGGCCGTCTTCGACAACGTGATGATCGGGGTCGGACTCCTGGTGGCCTACGACGACTCGCTCATCTCGGGGATCAGGATCGGCGTCGCGCCGATCGAGGACTTCGCCTACGCGATCGCGGCGGCCGTCGCGCTGCCGGCGCTCTGGTCGATCCTGCCGGCCCGCCGACGCACCACCGGGAGCACCTCGTGAACCGACTCCGCGCCCTCTTCGTCTCGAGCCGTCCGCTCAGCTGGGTCAACACGGCGTACCCCTTCGCGGCCGCCTACCTGCTGACCACGCGCGAGATCGATCTCGCCTTCGTGCTCGGCACGCTCTACTTCCTCATCCCCTACAACCTCGCGATGTACGGGATCAACGACGTCTTCGACTACGAGTCGGATCTGCGGAACCCGCGGAAGGGCGGCGTCGAGGGCGCCGTCCTCGATCGGAGCGAGCACCGCGCGACCCTGATCGCGGCGGTGGCGACGAACCTGCCGTTCCTCGTCGCGCTGGTGCTCCTCGGCTCGCCGCTCTCGTGGCTCGTGCTGGCGATCAGCGTCTTCGCCGTGATCGCGTACAGCGCGCCGGGACTGCGCTTCAAGGAGCGCCCGTTCGTCGACTCGCTCACCTCGGCGACCCACTTCGTCAGCCCCGCCGTCTACGGCATCGCGCTGGCGGGCACCACCGTGACCGGTCCGCTGGTGGCGCTCCTCGTCGCGTTCTTCCTGTGGGGGATCGCCAGCCACGCCTTCGGAGCGGTGCAGGACATCCTCGCCGACCGGGCCGCAGGCATCGGCTCGATCGCCACGGTCATCGGGGCGAGGGCGACCACGCGCTTCGCGATCGCCGCCTACGTCGCGAGCGGCCTCCTGCTCCTGCTGCTGCCGTGGCCCGGGACGCTCGCCGTGGTCCTGGCGGTGCCCTACGCGGTCAGCATCTGGCCGTACCGCTCGCTGAGCGATGCGGAGGCGGAGCGGGCGAACGCGGGCTGGAAGCGGTTCCTCGCGCTCAACTTCCTGACCGGGTTCCTGGTCACGCTGCTGCTGATCGTCTTCTGGCTCGCGACCTGAGCGCGGGTCCGGCCGCTCAGAAGAGCTGGTGCGGAGCGACGATCAGCACGACGACGACCGCGAGGCCGGCGAGGAGCGCGGCGACGAGCAGGCCGTAGCCGATCCGCTTCGCGGTCTTCGCGATCCGGGTGCGACGAGGGACGCGGCGCTTCTTCTTGACGCGGATCGACGCCGGACGGTCGGCCGACGGGACGGGGGCGGCGGCGGCCGCCGGAGCGGTCGGCCAGTCGTCGGCGGGGCTCGTCCGCGGAGCGTCGACGGCCTGCTCGGCGCTCCTGGTGTGCCGCTCGGGTCCGCGTCGCGCGGGGTCCTCGTCCGTGGTCCGCCGTGACATGCCGCTCCTCCAGGGTCGCCCGCCGTCCTCGGCGGGTGGCCGTCCGGACGACGGCTCCGATACTCTAGGGCAGCGCCGCTCCGTGCGGCTCCGTCGGCGCGATCGGCGCCGTGGCGGGCGGCCGGCGCACCGGGAGGAGCAGGAGGAGCCCGACGCCCAGGACGAGGACCAGGCCGAGGATGCCCCAGTACTGCACGTTCGCCTCGTCGCCGCCCGAGGTCGCCGCGGCGATCGACACGAAGGCCGCGAAGGCGGCCGGGGCGAGGAAGGACGCGGCGCGACCCGTCGTGGCGTAGAGCCCGAAGATCTCGCCCTCGCGCCCCTCCGGGATCAGCCGCGCGAGGTAGCTGCGGCTCGCCGACTGCGCGGGGCCGACGAAGAGGCACAGCAGCAGGCCGAAGATCCAGAAGACGGTGGCGCCGCCGTCGTGCAGCACGAAGACCGCGGTGCCGCAGACGAGCAGCCCGACGAGCGAGGCGACGATCACGGTCTTGGGGCCGAGGCGGTCGTCGAGGGCGCCCACCGAGATGGTCGCGACTCCGGCGACCACGTTGGCCGCGATCGCGAAGAGGATCACCTCTCCGGCGCTGAACCCGAAGGTGCCCTGCGCGAGGACGCCGCCGAAGGTGAAGACGCCGGTGAGCCCGTCGCGGAACACGGCGCTCGCGATCAGGAACAGCACCGTGGTCCGGCTCTCGCGCCACAGAGCGGCGATCTGGCGGAACAGGGCCCGGTAGGAGGCGATCACGCCGACGCGCTCGCGGGAGCCCTCCCGAGCCGGCAGCTCGGGCACCGCGACGAGCACGGGGATCGCGAACACCGCGAACCAGACGCCCGCGAGCAGGATCGAGACGCGGACGTCGAGGCCGTCCTCACCGGTCACGCCGAAGAGCCCGACCTCGGGCGAGATGAAGCCGAAGTAGACGATCAGCAGCAGCACGATGCCGCCGACGTAGCCCATGCCCCAGCCGAAGCCCGAGACCCGGCCGATGGTGGCGCGCGTCGAGACCTGGTTGAGCATCGCGTTGTAGTTGACGCTCGCGAACTCGAAGAAGACCGTGCCGACGGCGAGCAGCCCGAGTCCGAGCCAGAGGTAGGCGGGATCGGGGCGGACGAAGAACATCAGCAGGATGCACGCGACGACGACGGCGGAGTGGATCCCGAGCCACAGGCGCCGGCGCCCGCCGAGGTCGGCCCGGCGGCCCGTGATGGGAGCGATCAGGGCGACGACCAGCCCTGCTCCCGCGAGCGACCAGCCGAGCGCGGCCGAGACTCCGCTGGGCGTGCCGAAGAGGCCGTCAGTCGTGAGGTAGACCGTGAAGACGAAGGTCGTGACGACGGCGTTGAAGGCGGATCCGCCCCAGTCCCACAGCCCCCAGGCGAGGACGGGTCGACGGCCGGCGCGTTCGGTCATGCGCTCACCGTAGGGCGTCGAGGTGAACGACGGGAAGCGGCGCCTGGGAGTTGAGCGCACTCGACTCAACTTCTCCGCTCCCGGCTTGACTCCAGGAACGGTCCGCGTAAACTTGAGCCTGCGGGACTCAACTCCCGCAGAGGTTTGCACCACTCACGTCAGCACCACTCACGACAACTGATCGACCGCCTCACGGCCGGCCGGTCGCGAAGGAGAAACACGCTATGTCCCGTGCCGTAGGCATCGATCTGGGAACCACCAACTCGGTCGTGGCCGTCCTCGAGGGTGGCGAGCCCACCGTCATCGCGAACGCCGAGGGCTTCCGCACCACCCCGTCCGTCGTCGCGTTCACCAAGGACGGCGAGGTGCTCGTCGGCGAGACCGCGAAGCGCCAGGCCGTCACCAACGTCGACCGCACCATCGCGTCGGTCAAGCGCCACATGGGCACCGACTGGACCTTCGGGGTCGAGGAGAAGAAGTACACGCCGCAGGAGATCTCGGCCCGCATCCTGGGCAAGCTCAAGCGCGACGCCGAGCAGTACCTGGGCGACAAGGTGACCGACGCGGTCATCACCGTCCCCGCCTACTTCAACGACGCCGAGCGCCAGGCGACGAAGGACGCCGGCGAGATCGCCGGACTCAACGTCCTCCGCATCATCAACGAGCCCACGGCGGCCGCCCTCGCGTACGGCCTCGACAAGGGCAAGGAGGACGAGCTCATCCTGGTCTTCGACCTCGGTGGCGGAACCTTCGACGTCTCCCTCCTCGAGGTGGGCAAGGACGACGACTTCTCGACCATCCAGGTGCGCTCGACCTCGGGCGACAACCGCCTCGGCGGCGACGACTGGGACCAGCGCGTCGTCGACCACCTCGTCAAGCGCTTCAAGGACTCGACCGGCGTCGACGTGTCGAAGGACAAGATCGCCCGTCAGCGCCTCAAGGAGGCCGCGGAGCAGGCGAAGAAGGAGCTCTCCTCGAGCACCTCGACCAGCATCCAGCTGCCCTACCTCTCGCTCACCGAGAACGGCCCGGCGAACCTCGACGAGACGCTGACCCGCGCCAAGTTCGAGGAGCTCACCAGCGACCTCATCGAGCGCACCCGCAAGCCGTTCACCGACGTCATCGCCGAGGCGGGCGTCAAGGTCGAGGACATCGCGCACGTCGTCCTCGTCGGCGGCTCGACCCGCATGCCGGCCGTGGCCGAGCTCGTGAAGAAGCTCACGGGCGGCAAGGAGCCCAACAAGGGCGTCAACCCGGACGAGGTCGTCGCCGTCGGCGCCGCGCTGCAGGCCGGTGTCCTCAAGGGCGAGCGCAAGGACGTCCTCCTCATCGACGTCACCCCGCTGTCGCTGGGCATCGAGACCAAGGGAGGGATCATGACCAAGCTCATCGAGCGCAACACCGCGATCCCGACCAAGCGGTCCGAGACCTTCACCACGGCCGACGACAACCAGCCGTCCGTCGCGATCCAGGTCTTCCAGGGCGAGCGCGAGTTCACCCGCGACAACAAGAACCTCGGCACCTTCGAGCTCACCGGCATCGCCCCGGCCCCCCGCGGCATCCCGCAGGTCGAGGTCACCTTCGACATCGACGCCAACGGCATCGTGCACGTGTCCGCGAAGGACAAGGGCACCGGCAAGGAGCAGTCGATGACGATCACCGGCGGCTCGTCGCTGCCGAAGGACGACATCGAGCGCATGGTCCGCGAGGCCGAGGAGCACGCCGCCGAGGACAAGGCCCGCCGCGAGGCCGCCGAGATCCGCAACAACGCCGAGACCCTCGCCTACTCGATCGACAAGCTGATCAAGGAGAACGAGGACAAGCTGCCCGAGGACGTCAAGTCCGAGGTCCAGGGTGACGTCGATGCGCTGAAGACCGCGCTCGCCGGAGACGACGACGCCGCGGTGAAGACCGCGTTCGACGCCCTCAACGCCTCGCAGACCAAGCTCGGCCAGGCGATCTACTCGCAGGACCAGGCCGCGCAGAGCGCCCCGCAGGACGCTCCCGCCGACGGTGACAAGAAGGACGACGAGGACATCGTCGACGCCGAGGTCATCGACGACGACGAGCCGAAGGACGCGAAGTGACGGCCGGCGAGCAGGGCCAGGAGCCGACCGAGGGCGTGCCCGAGGAGGAGCCGACCACCGGTGCCGAGGCGGCGCAGGCCGCTCAGGACACCGAGGGTCTGATCGAGGCCGAGGGCCCGGACGTCGAGACGACGCTCTCGGACGCCGACCTCTCCTTCCTCTCGGGCCAGTCCGACGCCGAGACGCTCGCAGCGGAGCACCTCGCCGACCTCCAGCGGGTCACCGCGGAGTACGCGAACTACCGCAAGCGCACCGAGTCGAACCGGCAGGCCGAGAAGGAGCGGGCCATCGGCGACGCGGTGAAGGTCATCCTCCCCGTGCTCGACGACCTCGACCGCGCCGAGAAGCACGGCGACCTGCCCGAGGGCGGTCCCTTCACCGCCATCGCGCAGAAGCTGCGCGGCGGGACCGAGAAGCTCGGCCTGGTGAAGACCGGCGCCGTCGGCGACCTGTTCGACCCGAACATCCACGAGGCGATCTTCCAGCAGCCCACGCCGGGCGCCGAGACCTCCACGGTCGCGGACGTCGTCGAGGCGGGCTACTACCTCGGAGGCACGCTGCTGCGCGCCGCCAAGGTGGTCGTCGCGGTCCCCGCCGACTGACACCCTCCGCACCACCGCGAGGGACCCCGCTCCTCCCGCCTCCGCAGGCGGCACGGGAGCGGGGTCCCTCGCCGCACTCGACACAGGAAGAGGCACATGGCCAGCCAGGATTGGTTCGACAAGGACTTCTACAAGGTCCTCGGCGTGTCCAAGGACGTCTCCGCGGCGGATCTGAAGAAGACCTACCGCAAGCTCGCGCGGCAGTTCCACCCGGACTCGAACCCGGGCGACGCCCGCGCCGAGGCGCGCTTCAAGGAGATCAGCGAGGCGTACACCGTCCTCTCGGACGCGGATCAGCGCAAGGAGTACGACCAGATCCGCGCGATGGGCGGCGGAGCGCGCTTCACCGCGGGCGGACAGCCCGGCGGCTTCGACGACGTGTTCGGCAACGTCTTCGGCCAGGGCGGGCGCTCCGGCTACAGCACCCAGCAGGGCCCCCCGCCCGGTTTCGAGGACCTCCTCGGCGGCATGTTCGGCGGCGCGGCCGGCGGCAGCCGCTTCGGGCAGCCCAGCGGCGGGTACCGCGGCTTCGGCGGCCCGCAGAAGGGCGCCGACCTCACGGCCAGCACCACCATCGACTTCCGCACCGCGACCCGCGGCGACACCGTGCAGCTGCAGACCGGCGAGGGGCGGCCGCTGTCGGTCCGCATCCCGGCCGGAGTGGCCGACCAGCAGAAGATCCGCGTCCGCGGCAAGGGGCGGCCGAGTCCCGACGGAGGCGAGCCCGGCGATCTGGTGCTCACCGTCGCCGTCCGCAAGCACCCCGTCTTCGAGCGCGACGGCCTGAACCTCCGCGTCAACGTCCCGGTCACCTTCGTCGAGGCCGTCTTCGGCGCGACGATCGAGGTGCCGACCCTCGGGGGGGAGCCCGTCAAGCTGCGCGTCGCTCCAGGGACGCCCAGCGGGCGCGTGCTGCGTGTCAAGGGGCGGGGCGTCGAGACGGGCAAGGGCACCGGCGACCTGCTGGCCATCGTCCAGGTCGCGGTCCCCGATCACCTGTCGGCCGCGGCGAAGGCGGCGCTCGAGGCCTACGCGGCCGCCGAGCCGGCCGAGAACCCCCGCGAGGACCTCCTGGAGAAGGCCCGCTACTAGACCGCACGAGTGCGACGGGCCGAGGGGCCGGAGAGGAGGCGGCGATGGACGAGAACACCCCCGTGTTCGCCATCGCGGTCGCCGCCGACCTCGCCGGCATGCACCCGCAGACCCTCCGGCAGTACGACCGGCTCGGCCTGGTGCGCCCCACCCGCACCGCGGGCAAGTCGCGCCGCTACTCCATGCGCGACGTCGTCCAGCTGCGCGAGGTCGCGCGGTTGTCCTCCGAGGGGGTCTCCCTCGAGGGCATCGCGAGGATCCTCCAGCTCGAGAACCAGGTGCAGTCGCTGTCCCAGCGCGTGCGCGAGCTCGAGTCCGCGCTGGCCGACGAGCTCCTCAACCGGCCCGGCCGCCGCGTCTTCGCCGCGGGCCTCGAGGGCGACGTGGTGACGCTGCGGCACGGCACGCGCGCGCAGCGCCGCACCGAGCTCGTCGTGTGGCGCCCCGCCCCTCGCCCGCGCGACGAGGCGGCGCCGGACGACGACGAGCCGGACGGGCCGTGATCGGGGTACTCTGACCGTCGCGCCCGGCACTGTCGCCGGGTCGCCCGCCCGCTCGCCGCGGTCGCGGTGAGACGAGGAGGACCCGTGGTCGAGGACAACCAGCGAGACGACGCCGCCGAGAGGCGTTCCGGGCGCGAGGCCGAGCCCCAGGACGACGCGCGCTCCTCCGATCGGCGCGCACCCGTGGTCCCCGACAACGGCTACAGCCGGGAGTCCTACGCGATCCACGCCACCCGCACCGAGCTCCCGCTCTTCTCGAACGCGCTGCAGGGCAGCCGGGACGACGCCCGCTGGCTGTCGTCGCTCTCGAGCGTCCTCGGCTCCGGCGATCCGGAGGCCGCCACCGTCGCGGCGCAGGCCGCGATCGAGCGCCGTCGGCGCCGGAGCGACGAGCCCGGAGCCTAGCGCCGCGCCGTAACGCCGCGCCCTAGCGCCAGTCGCGCACGCGGGCGCTCGCGTACCGCCGGTCGAGCCGCGATCCGATGCGCCCCCCGGTCGCCCGCTGCAGCAGATCGGAGCCGCGCGCGAGCATCTCTCCGCCGAGCGGCAGCCCGCGCACGAGCCCGCGCACCTCGACGTGCTCGGCGTCGGTGTAGCCGAGCAGCACGTAGAGGCCGACGACGGCCATGGCCGCGATCGTGGCCACCCGGCCGGGCAGCTGGTCGAGGATCCCGCCGTTGCCCTCCACGGGCTCGGCGAGGGTCACGCACATCAGGAAGATCGTGGCGTAGACCGCGAGGTGCACGTGCACGGTCCTCCACGGGCGCGCGAGCGCGGCGATCGGCAGGATCCAGAGGGCGTACCAGGGGTGGATCGCCGAGGACGCCGTGACGAACGCCAGCAGTGCGGTCGCGAGCCGCGCGAGCGGGTCGATCGAGCTGCGGGTGAGCATCAGCCACGCCGCGACGGCGCCGGCGAGCGTCAGGGCGAGGAGCTTCACGAGGGTCACGGCGGCGGCGGGATCGTGCCCCGTCAGCTCGACGGAGGTCGAGACGAGGATCGAGACGAGCGACATCGGCGCGTACCAGTGCATGATCGTGCCCGGCACGATCATCGCGGCGACCCAGCCCACGCCGACGCCGATGGCGAAGCCCAGCGCCACGACGAGTCCGAGGGCCCCCAGTCCCGTCCAGAGCCAGGCGCGCACCCGCTCCCGCAGGGTCGCGTCGCGGCGCAGCCAGAGCAGCGCGACCACGGGCAGGGCGATCACGGCGACCGGCTTCACCGCGATCGCGGCGCCCATCAGCACGACGGCGAGCACGCGCCGGTCGGTGCTCGCGTAGAACAGCGACGCGAGGATCAGCGCCAGCATCACCGAGTCGTTGTGCCCGGCGACGACGAAGAGGACGAGCGTCAGCGGATTGGCGACGACGATCCACGCCGTCAGGGGCACCGAGAGGCCGCGCAGCCGGGCCAGCCGCAGCGCGTAGACGGCCATGACGGCGACTCCGGCGACCGAGACGGCCCGCAGCACGGCGACCGAGAGCTCGGGGGAGGACCAGCCGGCGAGCTGCACGACGGTCCGCTCGATCAGGAGGAAGAGGGGTCCGTAGGGCGTCGGCGAGTCGGCCCAGACCGGATCGACGCCCAGGATGAACCATCCCGGCAGCATCGCCACTCCGCTGGTGTACGGATCGATGCCCGCGCTCATCAGGCGGCCCTGCGCCACGTACGAGAACATGTCGCGGCTGAACAGCGGCACGGCGATCAGCAGGGGAGCGCACCACGAGAGGGCGGCGACGAGGATCGTGCGCAGAGCGCGGGGATCCCCGCTCCGCGCCGTCGAGCGGAGCCGGAGCCACGCGAGCAGGAGGAGCAGTCCGCCGCCGAGCACGGCCATGGCGCAGATCTCGGTGAGCGACGCGGTCGAGCGCAGGGTCGCGATGAGCGGCCACTGCCGGATCGGCGAGTCGCCGGGCAGGTACCCCACGCCGAGCGAGCCGACCAGGATCGCGCTGGACGCGACGGTGCCCATCGCCAGCGGGGCGACGCGCGAGGCGTGCTGCGCGAGTCGACGGGCCCGGAGCGGGACGCGGGAGGTCCGCTCCGACGCCTCGACCGTGCCCGGTCGTCCCGTCGTCACCTGTGCAGCCATCGCAGCCACGCTAGGCGACCGCTCTTCGAAACGGATGGACGTGGCGTGAACGGTTGACCTCCGCCGCTCTCAGGCGCTAGTCGGCTCCGGCACGGCCTCGGCGAAACGGAGCTGGTTGCCGAACGGGTCGATCACCTCGAGCGAGAAGCCGAACGGGGTCCGCGTGATGCGCGGATTGAGGTACGGGTACGCCTTGGCGTCGAGCTCGGCGTGCAGCTCGCGCACCCCGCGGAGCGACACGTGCAGGGCCGCTCCCGGGCTGCCGTCGCGGTGGTGCTCGCTGAGGTGCAGGCGCAGGCCCGAGCGCGACACCTGGAGGTAGAGGGGAGCGTCGCGGCCGGCGCGGTGCTCCCAGTCGACGGTGAAGCCGAGGTAGTCGACGTAGAACTCGCCCGCCTTCGCGACCGAGAAGATGCGCAGGATCGGGACCGCCGCCTCCATCCGCACCGCTTCGAGCCGCGAGGGCCCGCCCGGCGTCGACTCATCCCGCGCGCGTCGTCTCGTCTCCACGGCACGAGGGTAGCCGTCGCCGCGGGCCGGCGGCGGCGGCGGCCGTCCCCGAGCGCGGCGTGCCCGACGGGCCGGGCGCGTCGCCGTCTCAGTCGACGAGATCCAGCAGGCGGAGGCGCTCGAGCGTCGCGACGCCGGCGGGCGGGCACCGGTGCGCGTCGGCGGTCCCGATCCAGTGCAGCGAGTCGATCTCGGCGCTCGCCGCGGGCTCGCCCGCGAGCTCGGCGAGGTAGACCCGCATGTGCACCTCGCGGCCCGCGGGCTCGCCGTGGGCCTGCGTGCGCACGACGAACAGCTCCTCGAGCCGGGTGGTCGCGGTGCCGAGCTCCTCCCGGGCCTCGCGAGCGGCGGCCTGCTCGCCGGTCTCGCCCGCGTCGACCTTGCCGCCGGGCAGGTAGAGCACGTCGCGACCGCGGGCCGTCACCATCAGCACCCGGCGCTCGCGGAGCACGGCGACGGCGGAGACGACGATCGGAGGGAGGCTGCTCATCCGGCCATCCTGCCGCCTCCGGAGCCCGAGGGACGCCCGGGCGCCGGGCCGCCCCGCGGCTACCATGGGTGCACACATCACAGGACGCGCGCAGCCGGCGCGCGTCGGGGCCCCGTGCGCCCGAACAGCTGAGGAGCAACCCGTGGCAGAACCCACCACCCTCGACAAAGTCGTCACCTCGCGCAGCACCGGGGGTTCGTCTTCCCCTCCGGAGAGATCTACGGAGGAACGCGCTCGGCGTGGGACTACGGGCCGCTCGGCGTGGAGCTGAAGGAGAACATCAAGCGCCAGTGGTGGAAGGCGTTCGTGCAGGGCCGCGGCGACGTCGTCGGACTCGACTCCGCCGTCATCCTGCCCACCGCGATCTGGAACGCCTCCGGTCACGTCGGCGTCTTCTCCGACCCGCTCACCGAGTCGCTCATCACCCACAAGCGCTACCGCGCGGACCACCTCTTCGAGAAGTACGAGGAGGTCAACGGCCACCCGCCCGTCAACGGACTCGCCGACATCCCGGATCCGGAGCACCCCGACAAGGTCGGCCAGTGGACCGAGATCAAGCAGTTCTCGGGCCTGATGAAGACCTACCTCGGCGTCGTCGACGACGAGTCCGGACTGCACTACCTCCGCCCCGAGACCGCGCAGGGCATCTTCACCAACTTCGCCAACGTGCTCCAGAGCGCGCGCAAGAAGCCGCCGTTCGGCATCGGCCAGATCGGCAAGGCGTTCCGCAACGAGATCACCCCCGGCAACTTCATCTTCCGCACGCGCGAGTTCGAGCAGATGGAGCTCGAGTTCTTCGTCGAGCCCGGCACGGACGAGGAGTGGCAGGAGACCTGGATGAAGCTCGCCTGGGACTGGTTCGTCGACCTCGGCATCGACCCCGAGAACATCCGCCAGTACGAGCACCCGAAGGACAAGCTCTCCCACTACTCCAAGCGCACGGTCGACATCGAGTACCGCTTCAGCTTCGCCTCGGGCGAGTGGGGCGAGCTGATGGGAGTCGCGAACCGCACGGACTTCGACCTCAAGACCCACATGGAGCACTCGGGCAAGGACCTCTCGTTCTTCGACCAGACGCGCAACGAGCGCTTCGTGCCGTTCGTGATCGAGCCGTCCTTCGGACTGACCCGCGCGCTGATGGCGTTCCTCGTCGACGCCTACGAGGAGCAGGAGCTGCCCCCGAACGCCAAGGGCAAGGTCGAGACGCGCACGGTGCTGCACCTCGACCCGCGGCTGGCGCCGGTGAAGGTGGCCGTGCTGCCGCTCTCGCGCAACGAGGCGCTCTCACCGCTCGCCCGCCAGGTCGCCGACCGGCTCCGCCAGCTCTGGAACGTCGACTTCGACGACTCCGGGGCGATCGGGCGCCGCTACCGCCGCCAGGACGAGATCGGCACCCCGTTCTGCGTCACGGTCGACTTCGACTCGCTCGAGGACGACGCCGTGACGGTGCGCGACCGCGACACGATGAAGCAGGAGCGGATCCCGCTCGACCGGCTCGAGGCGCACCTCTTCTCGGGGCTGCGCGGAGCGTGACCCCTCTCTCGCTGGTCGAGTAGCCGCGGAGCGGCGTATCGAGACCCCGGCCTCCGGCGCTGGTGGATCCCGATACGCCCGCTGCGCGGGCTACTCGATCAGCGAGGAGCGCTCAGAGGCGCGGTGCTCCCGCGCCAGCAGCGCGTGGACGAGGGTCGACGTCCACTCGCCCTTGCAGTACTCGTCCTCGAGGTGGTGCGCCTCGCGCCGCATCCCCAGGCGCTCGCAGAGCCGGGCGGAGGCGGTGTTGCGGTCGTCGAGCTGAGCGATCGCGCGGTGGGCGCCGAGCCGGTCGAACGCGAGGTCGAGCAGCGCGCGGGCCCCCTCCGTCGCGAGACCCTCACCCTGCGCGTCCGGATGCAGCACCCAGCCGATCTCGACCGCCCCCTGCTCGACCGAGGCGGCGATGAGCGTGAGATCGCCGACCACGTGGCCCGAGAGCGGGCCCTCGCGCGGCACCACCGCCAGCACGACCACGTCGCCGTCGGCGGCGAGCCGCGCGGACGGCAGGCGGGTGAGCAGGTGCGCGCGGGACTCCTCCGGAGTGCGGACCGGCCACCGGAGGTAGCGCACCGCATCGGGGTGCCCCTGGTAGCGGGCGTGATCGGCGGCGTCCTCGACGCGCAGCGGCCGCAGCAGGAGCCGGTCGGTCAGGATCGGCTCGGCCTCGAAGGGGACCCGCAGCGCCACGGGTCAGGCGGAGGCGGCGGAGTCGTCGCTCCGCGGGCGCGCCACGGCGGGCTCGGCGGGCACCTCGATGCCGAAGAGCGCCTCGAGACCGGTGAGGTACGCCTCCTGCGCGCCGGCGCGGGCGTAGTCGCGCGCACGCACGCTCGGGGTGTGCAGCAGCACGCCGGCGAGGTGGCGCAGCGCCTGCTCGGTCCGGCCGTCGTCGTCGCCGCGGGAGCGGGCCCGCTCGATCTCGGCGTCGAGCGCGTCGAAGACGTGAGCGCGGAGGGCGACGACCGCCGGGGTGAGGCTCTTCTCGTCGGCCACGTCCGAGAACTTGCGGGCCGCCTTGTCGACCAGCGCGCGCGCCTTCTCGGACGCGTCGAGCACCTCGAGGGGAGCGTGCAGGCTGATCGTCTCGAGATCCAGCAGCTCCACCCCGGTGACGCTCGTCACGTCGGCGGCGACGTTGCGCGGCAGGCCCAGGTCGATGACGAGCTGGCGCTCGCGGGCCGCGGAGTGCAGCCGGCCGTCGATCAGCAGGGCCGCGTCGAGCACGGGCGCCTCGGTGGTCGTGCAGGTGATGACGACGTCGGCGCGACCGCCTCGGCCGCGAGGTCGGCTCCGGCGATCGGGCGCAGGGCCCGCCGTGCGGCGAAGCCCTCGGCGCGACCGGAGGGGGAGTGCACCGCGATGTCGACGACGCCGCGGTCGCGCAGGGCCGCGACAGTGGCGCGGGCGTAGCTGCCGGTGCCGATCAGGAGCACGCGGGCCGCGCGCCAGTCGGTGATCCGGCTGGAGGCGAGATCGAGGGCGAGCCGGACGATCGAGCGGCCGGCGCTGCCGAGGCCCGTGCGGTTCTTGATGCCGCGCGAGGTCTGCGAGGCGCGCTGGAAGAGGCGCTCGAGCTCGGACGAGGTGGTGCCCAGGCGACGCGCCTCCTCGAGGGAGCGGCGCACCTGGCCGGCGATCTCGCCCTCGCCGACGACGACCGACTCGAGGCCGCTGGAGACGGCGAAGAGGTGCTCGGCCACGCGGTCGCCCGAGACCACGTCGACGCTGCCGCGGAGCTGCTCCTGCTCGACACCGGTCGCAGCGCTGACGGCGGCCGTGGCGGCCTCGACGGCGACCGCGCGGGCGGCGGTGAGCGGCTCGTCGATGTCGAGGTAGGCCTCGAAGCGGTTGCAGGTGGCCACGACGACGGCCCCCGAGACGAAGTCGATGCCGTCCGCGAGCGCCGAGGCGACGGCGGAGGAGTCGACGGAGAGCTTCTCGAGGAGATCGAAGCTGGCGTTCTTGTGCGACGCCGTCAGACACAGAAGCACCTCAGCAGTCTACGCGCCGTCCCGGTGGAGCGGGCCCGGGATCCGGGAGGAACGCTCGGGGAAGCCTGGAATAATGCCGCGGTGACCTCCCCACTCGACGGCCTGCTCGATCCGCTGCACCCCCTCTCCGCCGGGCGCACCGCCGACTCGGCGCTCGTGCGCGCGTACCGCTCCGAGCGCCCGGAGCGCACGCCGGTCTGGTTCATGCGCCAGGCGGGCCGGAGCCTCCCCGAGTACCGGGCGCTGCGCACCGACACGAAGATGCTCGACGCCTGCCTCGATCCCGACCTCGCGAGCGAGATCACCCTGCAGCCGGTGCGTCGCCACGGCACCGACGCGGGCATCTTCTTCAGCGACATCGTGATCCCGCTGCGGCTCGCGGGCGTCGCGGTCGACATCGTCCCCGGCCGCGGCCCGGTGCTCGAGAAGCCGGTGCGCACCTCCGCCGACGTCGACGAGCTGACGGCGATCGACCCCTCGGTGCTCGACGAGACCCTCGAGCCGATCCGCGAGGGCGTGCGCCGCACGGTCGCGGGCCTCGGCGACACCCCGCTGATCGGCTTCGCCGGCGCCCCGTTCACCCTCGCCGCGTACCTCGTCGAGGGCGGGCCGTCGAAGGACCACATCCGCGCCCGCACCCTCATGCACGCCGACCCCGAGGCGTGGGCCCGCCTGATGGAGTGGACCGCCGAGGTCACCGGACGCTTCCTGCGCGCCCAGGTGACGGCCGGCGCGAGCGCCGCCCAGCTGTTCGACTCGTGGGCCGGGGCGCTCTCGCTCGCCGACTACACGGCGCACGTGCCCCCGCCTCGACCCGCGCACTCACCCACGTGCGCGACCTGGCCTTCGAGAGCGGCGGCGTCCGCCGGAACGTGCCGATCGTGCACTTCGGCGTCGGCACGGGCGAGCTGCTCGGCGCCATGCACGCCATCGGGGCCGACGTGGTGGGCGTCGACTACCGCATCCCGCTCGACGAGGCGAACCACCGCCTCGGCGGCTTCGTGCCGGTGCAGGGCAACGTCGACCCCGCCCTGCTCTCGGCGCCCTGGGAGGTGCTGGCCGCGCACGTCGACGACGTCCTCCGCCGCGGCCTCAGCGCTCCCGCGCACGTGCTCAACCTCGGCCACGGCGTGCCGCCCGAGACCGACCCGGACGTGCTGACGCGACTCGTCGCCTTCGCGCACGACTGGCGGCCGTGAGTCCCGAGCGCCCCGTCGACCACGACGTCGCGGTGATCGGCGGAGGAGTCGCGGGGCTCGCCGCCGCCGCGGAGTGCCTCCGGATCGGCCTGCGGGTCGTCGTGCTCGAGGCGGGGGAGCGGGTGGGCGGCTCCGTCGCCCCGCTGCACCTCGCCGGCACCGTGCTGGACGCGGGGGCCGAGAGCTTCGCGACCCGCGGCGGCCACGTCGAGAAGGTGCTCGCCGGCCTGACCCTCGGCGGGCGTCCGCTCGCCGAGTCGGTCGTCGAGCCGAGCACCGGCGGGTCCTGGCTGCACCTGTCCGGCGGCCGCTCCGTCCCGTCGCCGCGCGCCGGGATCCTCGGGATCCCGAGCACGCCCCTGGCTCCCGACGTGGTCCGCGCCATCGGACGGCGGGCCGCGACGAGGGCCTGGCTCGACACCCTCATGCCGGTGCTGCGCATCGGCCGGGCCCACTCGCTCGCCGAGCTCGTCCGCACCCGGATGGGCGAGCGGGTGCTCCAGGACCTCGTCGCGCCGGTCGTCTCGGGCGTCTACTCGTCCCGCCCGGAGGACATCGACGTCGACCTCGCGGCCCCCGGCCTGAACGGCGCGATCACCCGCCGCGGCTCCCTCGCGGGAGCGGTGGCGGCCCTGCGCGCCAACGTCCCGGCGGGCGTCGCCGTGCGGGGGCTGGACGGCGGCATGCACCGTCTGGTCGCGGCGCTCGTCGAGCGGATCGGCTACCTCTCGGGCGAGATCCGCACCGGCACCGGTGTCGCGCGCCTCGAGCGCTCGGGCGAGGACGCCCCCTTCTCCCTCCGTCTCGCCGACGACTCCGTCCTCACCGCGCACGCCGTGGTCGTCGCCACTCCCGAGCACGACGCGCGCGCCCTGCTCGCCGACCTGGTGCCGGCGGCCCGTGACGCGGACGAGCCGGGCGAGGACACCGTCGAGCTCGTCACCCTCGTGATCGACGACGCCCGCCTCGACGCGGCACCGCGCGGATCCGGAGTGCTGGTCGCCCCGACCGCCGACGACGTCGTGGCGAAGGCGCTCACCCATGCGACGGCGAAGTGGTCCTGGCTGGCCGACACGCTGCCGCGCGGCCGCCACGTGCTCCGCCTCTCCTACGGCCGGCCCGGAGAGGCCCCGCCGCTCGCGGGAGCCGACGACGCGCAGGCCGCCGCGACCGCCCTCCGCGACGCGTCGGTCCTGCTGGGAGTCGACCTCGACCCCGCCGCACTCGTCGCCGCCGCTCGCGTGCGCTGGGCGAACGTGCGCCCGGCCGCGGCGCTCGGCCGGCGCGACCACCTCGAGGCGTTCCGCGAGGCCCTCGCGCCCGTGCCCGGTCTCGCCGTGACGGGCACGTGGATCGCCGGCACCGGGCTCGCCTCGGTGCTGCCCCACGCGGCGGAGGCCGCCGCCCTAGTCCGCCGCCGCCTCGTGCGTCAAGGCGTCGGGCTCCCGCGCGAAGAACACGACGGCGGCGGCTACTCTGGGTCGCAGGCGCCCGCGTGAGTGCGGTGCGCCCCGACACGAGTGGTCATCGACCGCGTGAACGAGCCGCGAGAGCGGCCCAGGACGAGGAGTAGGCGTGAAGGGCAAGATCATCTTCGTGGCAGGAGCCGCAGCCGGATACGTGCTCGGAGCACGTGCGGGCCGCAAGCGGTACGAGCAGATCGCCGCGGCGGCCAACCGCTTCTGGCAGACCCAGCCGGTGCAGGACGTCGCGGGAGCGGTCGGCGGAGCGGCGAAGACGCAGCTCGGCACCGTCTCGGACAAGGCGTACGAGATCGTGCGCACGGTCGTGTCGAAGGCCGTCGCTGGCGGGAAGAAGTCGCAGGGCGCGAGCGACGCCGAGGCGACCGCCGCCGCACGCCGCGCGGCCGCCAAGGTCGACGAGGCAGCGGCCTCGGGCGGCTCGGGAGGATCGGCGTCGTCGACCTCCACGAGCAAGGCCTAGTTCCCATCCGCTCGGCCCCATCGACCGGTGCCGGGCCGGCACGTCCCGACCTCGAGGAGCCCCCGTGGTGAACGAACGCAATCCGAAGAACGCCCGATCACTGGGCGAGCTCGTCGGCGACCTCCCGGGGCTCGTCGTCGAGCTCGTGAAGGCCGAGCTCGCCTCCCTCAAGAACGAGCTGTCCGGCAAGGCGAAGAACGCGGGCCTCGCGGTGGCGCTGTTCGCCGTGGCGGCCTTCCTCCTCCTGACCGCGTGGGCCACCCTCGTGACCTTCGCGATCATCGGCATCTCGTCGTGGCTGCCCGCCTGGCTGTCGGCGCTGATCGTCACCGTGTTCTTCCTCATCGTGGCCGTCGTGCTCGCGCTGGTCGGCGTCAAGTCGATCAAGAAGGCCGTCCCGCCCGTTCCGCAGGACTCGATCGAGAGCATCAAGAAGGACGTCCAGGCGTTCAAGGGAGTCGGCACTTATGACCACTGACGTGAGCACCACCACCCCCCGCTTCGTCGACCCGGCCCAGCTGAAGCCCGACCAGCTGAAGGCCGACATCGAGCGCGCCCGCCAGGAGCTGGCCGCGACGCTCGACGCCATCGAGTTCAAGATCAACGTGCCGCGCAAGGTGAAGAACGCGCAGCGCACCCTGCAGCGCAAGTTCCGTGTCGTCGGCCGGCAGAACCCGTCGGCGCTCATCGCCGGTGCCGCGGGAGTGGCCGCGGCCGTCGGGCTGATCGCCTGGGGCGTCGTCAAGCAGATCACCGAGGACTGACCCCCCTCCGCGAACGGCCGTCCCCACGGGGGCGGCCGTTCGTCGTCCGCTAGCGCGCCCGGGGCCCCGGCGCCAGAGCCGTCGATGCTTTTGTGCATCCGCGCGAGCGGAGGGATGATGGATCAATGACCGATCAGACCGCCGGAACGGCGGGTCCCGTTCAGTCCGCCCGCGAAGAGACCGCTGCCGCTTCCTCGCCGCAGCCCCCCGCTGACCAGGCACCCGCCGATCAGCCTCTGGGATACACGCTCTGGGCGGTCCTCCGCAGGGATCCCGCACGTCCGCTCACCCTCTCCGAGGACTCCGCCGCCCCGGCCGTCGAGCACTACGAGGGCGTCGTCGCGCAGCTCGCGAGCGAGGGCGTGACCGTCCGCGGCACCTACGACGTCTCGGCCCTCCGCGCCGACGCGGACATCATGCTCTGGCTCGTCGGATCCGAGCCCGAGGAGCTCCAGCGCGGGTACCGGGTGCTGCGGCGCACGGACCTCCTGTCGAGCCTCCTGCCCACCTGGAACGCGATGGGCGTGCACCGCGACGCCGAGTTCAGCTCGAACCACCTGCCCGCCTACATGCGCGGCAAGGAGCCGGCGCGCTGGCTCACGGTCTACCCGTTCGTCCGCTCCTACGAGTGGTACATTCTCCCCGAGGAGGAGCGCCGTTCGATGCTCGCCCAGCACGGCCGTCAGGGCTCCCGCTTCCGCTCCGTCCTCACGAACACGGTGGCGTCCTTCTCGCTCGGCGACTACGAGTGGATCCTCGCGCTCGAGGACGAGGAGCTCGTCAACCTGGTCGACCTGATGCGCGACCTGCGCGCCACGGAGGCGCGCCGTCACGTGCGCGAAGAGGTCCCGTTCTTCACCGGTCGGCGCATCGAGGCCGGCCAGATCGCAGAGGTGCTCCGATGAGCGACACGACCCCCGACTCCCCGACGAGCGACTCCGGCGTCCTGGTCCGCGGGGCCACCCCGGCGGCCGCATCCGGCGCCGAGCACGTCGAGGAGGCCGTCGCGTACGACGCGATCCTCCTCGCCGGCTTCGGCGGACCCGAGGGGCAGGACGACGTCATCCCGTTCCTGCGCAACGTCACCCGCGGTCGCGGCATCCCGGAGGAGCGCCTCGAGGAGGTCGCCCACCACTACCGCCACTTCGGCGGCGTCAGCCCCATCAACGCGCAGAACCGCGCGCTGAAGGCGGCCCTCGAGGCCGAGCTCGAGAAGCGCGGCATCGATCTCCCCGTGATCTGGGGCAACCGCAACTGGGCGCCCTACATGAGCGAGGCGGTGTCGGAGGCGAAGGAGCGCGGCTTCTCGAACCTGATCGCCATCGCGACCAGCGCCTACTCCTCCTTCTCGTCGTGCCGTCAGTACCGCGAGGACTACGCGGCGGCGCTCGACGCCACAGGGCTCGAGGGCGAGCTGCGGATCGACAAGGTGCGGCAGTTCTTCGACCACCCGGGCTTCGTCATGCCGTTCGTCAAGGCCGTGCACGACGGTCTCGAGGAGCTGCAGGGGCGCCTTGCGGGCATCGACCTCACCACCGAGGTGGAGGTGCTGTTCTCGACGCACTCGATCCCGATGGCCGACGCCGAGCGCAGCGGACCGCACGAGCGCCACGACGACGGCACGGTCGTCGACGTGCACGGCTTCGGCGCGGGCGGCGCCTACGAGGCGCAGCACCTCGCCGTGGCGGAGGTCGTCATGGCGGCCGCCACCACCGAGGACGTGCCGTGGCAGCTCGTCTACCAGTCGCGCTCCGGTCCGCCGACGCAGCCGTGGCTCGAGCCCGACATCAACGACGCGATCGCCGAGCTGCCCGGGCGGGGCCGAAAGGCCGTCCTCATCGTGCCGCTGGGCTTCGTCTCGGACCACATGGAGGTCATGTGGGACCTCGACAACGAGGCGCTCGAGACGTCCGAGGAGAACGGGCTCATCGCGATCCGCGTGGCGACCCCCGGCACCGACCCGGTCTACGTCTCCGGGCTCGTCGACCTCGTGCTCGAGCGCGTGAACGGCACGCCGACCGAGGAGCGGCCGTCGATGACCGCTCTGGGGCCCTGGTACGACGTCTGCCGACCCGGCTGCTGCGAGAACGTCCGCGCCGGCTTCAAGCCCGCGCTCGCGGGAGTCGCCCCGTGACGGAAGGGTCTCGATGAGCATCCGGATCGGCACGCGCGCGAGCGCGCTAGCCGTCGCGCAGACGAGCATGACGGCCGACCTCATGTCGGCCGCGGCGGGAGTGCCCGTCGAACTGGTGCGGATCGAGTCCGACGGCGACCGCATGAAGGGCTCTCTGGCGTCGCTCGGCGGCACCGGGGTCTTCGTGAGCGCCCTGCGCGACGCCCTGCTCGCGGGGCGCTGCGACGCGATCGTGCACTCGCTCAAGGATCTTCCCACCGCGCCGGTCGACGGGCTCCTCCTGGGGGCCGTCCCCGAGCGCGAGGACCCGCGCGACGCGCTGTGCGCCCGCGAC